>PAPH01000011.1 GCA_002709005.1 Hyphomicrobiales bacterium
ACACTCGACGATGACGAGCTGGGGCGAGGACCGCGAGACGGAAGCCTACCGCAACATGCTCACCCAGTTCGGCGGTCCGGGAAAGCTGGTCGCCGTGGTCTCGGATTCCTACGATCTTTACCGCGCGGTGAAGAACATCTGGGGCGAGGAACTGAAGGCCGAGGTGGAGGCAACCGGCGGCACGCTCGTCGTCCGTCCGGATTCAGGCGACGCCTCCCGCGTGCCGATCGACACAGTCGAGATGCTGGGCGAGATCTTCGGCTTCACGCTCAACAAGAAGGGCTTCAAGGTGCTCAACCCGGCGGTCCGCGTCATCCAGGGCGACGGCATCACGCCGGAGACGATCCGTATTCTTCTCGGGCGTCTGGAGGATCAGGGCTGGTCGGCGGAGAATCTGGCATTCGGTATGGGGGCCGGGCTGTTGCAGAAGGTCAATCGCGACACGCTGCGCTTCGCCATGAAGGCCAACGCCCGGCAGGACGCCGACGGCAACTGGCACGGCATCAACAAGAACCCGAAGACCGATCCGGGCAAGGCGTCCAAGCGCTACCGCCAAGCCGTCATCATGGAAAACGGCGCGCCCGTGGCGGTGCCGCTCAAGGATCTCGGCGACCGCGAGAACCTCATGAAGCCGGTCTGGCAGGACGGCGAATTGCTGGTCGACTGGACGCTCGCCGAAATCCGCGAGCGCGCCAATTCGCGGTAACTATCGCGCCTCGGCGGGCCGCAGCGCGGTCTGCGTGGTCCATGCGAGGAGTGCGGAGAGAAAACAGCAGGCCGCGATCGTCCAGGCGATCGCCGCGAACGCCGCGTCGCCTGCCGCCACCCGCATCGCTTCGCCGTCCGCCGGTAGGCCCGATGCGGGTTCGCCGAAGCCGGGAATCGCGCCCGCATCCCCGCCGAGCATCGCGGCATAGACGAAGGCAGCCAGACTGCCCATCGCCGCCACCGCCACCAGTCCGGCGATGCGCGAGATCGCGTTGTTGATCCCGGATGCCGCGCCCGTGTCGGCGTCCTCGACCGACGTCATGACGGCGGTCGACAGGGGCGAGACGACGAGCGCCATGCCGAGCCCCATCACAATCATCATCGGGAAGACCGCTTCCCAAAACAGGTGCAGGCCGGCGCCGACAATGACCGCCAGCCCGGCGAAGGCGCAGCCCACCACCGCGCTTCCCAGCGTAATTGGCAATCGCGGACCCAGCCGGTCCGAAAGCCGGCCCACCGGGCCCGAGAGGAGCGCCAGCGAGGCTGACAGCGGAATGAACAGGAAGCCTGCCGTCGCCGGCGCAATGTCCCAGCCCGCGATCAGCAGCATCGGCAGGTAGAACATGTTGGCCGAAAGCGCGAAATAGAGCACGAAGGTGGCCGCGTTCGCCCCGGCGAAGGGAAGGATGGAGAACAGCGTCAGGTTCACCATCGGCGCCTTAACTCGCAATTCGTAGACCACGAACACCACCAGCGCGGCGAGACCGGCCACTATCGCCCCAATCGCCCGGCCGGGCGTTGCGGAGCCGCTTTCCGCCACCACCGCTGTCAGGCCCCAGGCCAGTGCTCCGAAGGCGATAATCGCCAGCGCCGCGCCGCCGAAATCCAGCCGCTTGCGCGCGCCGGGCGGATCGTCGGGCACCCGTGTCAGGAGGAAGACCGCGATCGCGCCGAGCGGCAGGGTGATCGCGAAAATCATCCGCCAGGCGCTGTCGCCGAAGACCGAGAGAACCGCCCCGCCGATCACCGGACCGATGGCCGTCGTCAGCGCCGAGGCCGCCGCCCAGATGCCGATCGCCCGGCCGCGCTCTCCCTTCGGGTAGGCCTTGGCGATGATCGCAAGACTTCCCGGGATCATCAGGGCCGCCCCGATACCCTGGAAGCCGCGCGCGAGAATGAGGGTGGAGGCAGTCGGCACGAAAGCGCAGATCATCGAGGCGAGAACGAAAACGATGATGCCGGCAATGAAGGTGCGCCTGAGACCGAACCGGTCGCCCGCCCCTCCGCCAACCAGGATCAGCGCCGAAAGTGCCAGCGCATAGGCGTTGGAGATCCATTGCGCATCGGCGAGCGAGGCGCCGAGATCGGCGCGGATCGCCGGCATGGCGACCGAGACCACCGAGCCGTCGATAAAGCCGAGCGCCGAGGCAAGGATCGCGGCGATCAGCACCAGGTGCCGCCGGTCCCGCGGACAGAAGGTGGAAACGGTACTATCCTGTCCGACAGGCGGGGAAGGGGCGGCCGGAGCGGCAAGCGGCTGGCCGGGTACGGAATCGGGCGGTGTCTGCATGGCCGAAACCCTAGTTCGAATTCAGATGGGAGGAAAGCATCCCCGGTGGTCTCCGTCGCGCGCTTGCAATTCCGGCGCGAAGCGGGTTTTCTGCGCGCCGATCAGGAGCAGGGCCGCGTCTCGGCCGCGTATGGGAGAGAAATCATGTTTCGTTGGGGTGTTCTGTCGACGGCCAAGATCGGCCGCGAGTTCGTCGTGCCGCAGATCCAGGACAGCGAGAACGGCATCGTCGCAGCCGTCGCCAGCCGTGACATCTCCCGCGCCGATGCTTTCGCCAAGCGCTTCCAGATCGCCAAGGCCTACGGATCCTACGAGGAACTGCTTCACGATCCGGAGATCGACGGTGTCTACATTCCGCTGCCGACCTCCCAGCATGTCGAATGGTCGATCAAGGCCGCCGAGGCCGGCAAGCACGTGCTGTGCGAAAAGCCGATCGCGCTCAAGGCCGCGGACATCGAGCCCGTGATCGCCGCGCGCGACAAGGCAGGTGTTGTCGTTTCCGAAGCCTTCATGGTCACCTATCACCCGCAATGGCTGAAGGTCCGCGAGCTCATCGCTGGTGGCGCCATCGGGAAGCTGGTCCATGTCCAGGGCGCGTTTTGCTATTTCAACGTCGATCCCGACAACATGCGCAACCGTCCAGAACTCGGTGGCGGCGGCCTGCCGGATATCGGCGTCTATCCGACGGTCGCCACCCGTTTCTCGACCGGCAAGGAGCCGCGGAAGGTTCGTTCGACCGTTCGCCGCGATCCGAATTTTGGCACCGACGTCTTCGCCGACGTCGCCGCCGATTTCGGCGATTTCACCATGAGTTTCTACGTCTCGACCCAGATGGCCGCGCGCCAGCTCATGGTCTTCCACGGCGACAAGGGTTTTATCGAGGTCACCGCCCCCTTCAACGCCATCGAATGGGGCATGCCGGAAGTCACGCTCCATTCCGCGGGTCACGACAAGACAGAGATCTTCCGCTTTGCCGGCGTTCGCCAGTACCGGGTCGAGGCCGAGAATTTCGTCCGTCACGTCAACGGCGAGGGCAATCCGATCTTCACGCTCGAGGATTCGGTGAAGAACCAGTCGTTTATCGACGCGATCTACCGCGCATCGGAGAAGGACGGTTGGGAAACGGTGTGATCCCGGACTGCGGGTCCTCGGTTTCCACCGGCGGCTTGCCGAAGACGAAGCTGGAATAGCCGAGATAGGCAAAAACGGTCGCCGTGCCGGACGCGGCGACCAGCGCCAGATAGGGCGAGATGCCCGGTATGAGCGTGATGATCGTCGAGAATACGCCGAAATTGATCAGCGTGGAGATGAGGCCGACGCTGCCATAGCGTGCGCCTTCCGATCTCAGGGTCCGCCCCGAAGCGTCGAAGGTGAAACGGCGGTTGATCATCCAGGTGCAGGTGAGGGCTCCGGCAATCGCCAGTGCCCGGCCGACATAGGGACCGAAGGCCGTGTAGGCGAGGACCAGATAGAGGACGCTCATGTCGACGATAAAGCCGGCGCCGCCGGCAAGCAGAAATTTGATGAGCCTGGTCATCCGACCTTACGTTATGCAAATGATTGGTGGGGTTTATTCGCCCGGCAGGTGGTTTGGCAAGTTTCGGCAAAGCGAACTCACGACGGGATACGCCTAGCGCGTAATGACCGCAAGCCCGGCGAGCACCAGCGCGGTGCCGATGGCGAGTTGCCATGTGACCGCTTCGCCCAGGAACAGCCAGGCGAACAGCGGCACCAGGCAGAAGGTCAGCGCCATGAACGGATAGGCGTAGTTCAGCGGCACCGATTTGAGCACATAGACCCAGACGATCGTTCCGCTGCCGTAGATGACGAGGGCGATCAGCAGCCAAGGATTGAGGATCAGCGCGGTCAATCCGCCAAGATCGAGGTTGCCCGTCGTCCGGCTGGCGAGCTTGAACAGCACCTGTCCCACGGCGATGAAGACCGGCGTGACGACCAGCCCGAGAATGACGGGAAGCGGCAGCGAGGCGATCATGGTTGGGTGGTCCCGCGCCGCTGATGGCGCGCGTCAGCCATCGATATCTTCGCGGTAGTAGATATCACGGCCGATATCGATGCATTCGTAGCGCGGTGGAACCGGATGCACGGCCCGCAGGAAGGAGTGCGGGTAGGGAAAGAAGTTGAAGTGCGGATTGAATGTGTAGCGGTATTCCCGCTCCCGCGGCACGACGATGATGACCCGCTTGCGCGCGACGCGCCGCAGTTCGGCGATCGCCTGACGGTATTCGAGCACGTGCTCGATGACGTGGGTGCACACCACCGTGTCGAACGAATTGTCCTCGAACGGCAGGTCCTCGATCTTGGCGGCGACGTATTCGATACCTGGCAGTGCGGCTGCGTCCTCGACGACGAAGTCGACGCCGGTGAGTTTGGCGATCTCCGGACGGCCTGCGCGGATCCGGCTCAACAGCGCGCCGGTGCCGCATCCGACGTCGCACAGGCTCTCGCCCACCGCGTCCTTGACGATCTTCCTGATGCAGGCTTCCGAATTGTCGGTGCCCTCGTGAACGCGCGGATGCTCGCGGTAAAGCTCCTCGTATTCCTCGGCGTTCAGGAATGGCGCACGGGCCCTGAAGCTGGTGAGCTTGCCGATATGGTCACCCCAGATCCGCGAGGCGCCCCAGAGGAAGGCGCGGGAATCGCGCACCACCGGCGGCAGCATGTCCTCGAGGATGAAGCGGATCTGGTTGGTCGTTTCGCGTCTCATGTCCCGGTCTCGTCGATTGAAGGGTCAGGCGGCTTTCGCCACATCTTTTGCCGATTTTCCACGCGGCTTCTTCAGCCCTGCGGAAAATTCGCTTGTCGGCCGGCGGACCGGCGACATGGAGAGGTAGTGGATGCGTTTGAGCTCGACGCGGCCGCGGGCGACAGAATCGAGGATCATGCCGGCCGCGAAGACGATCAGCGCCATCATCATCAGGCCGACGGCGAGCATCCAGCTCGGCATCCTGTTGACCAGGCCGGTTTGGAAATACTCGTTGAGCACCGGGACCATGAAGAGCATCGAGACCGACATGGTGAAGACGCTCAGATAGCCGAAGAAGTAGAACGGCCTGGTTTCCTTCATCAGCATGGCAAGCATCCAGAGAATGCGCCCGCCGTCACGGAAGGTCGACAATTTGGATTCGGATCCTTCCGGCCGCCGGCCGTAATCGAGTTCCAGTTCCGTGACCGGCAGCCTCAGCACAGAGGCGTGGACGCTCATCTCGGTCTCGATCTCGAATCCGCCGGAGATCGCCGGGAAGCTCTTGACGAAGCGGCGGCTGAAGGCGCGGTAGCCGGAGAAGATATCCGTGAAGTCACGGCCGAAGAGCATGCGGTAGACGCCGTTGAACAGGGAATTGCCGAAGGCGTGGCCCCGCCGGCCGGCATCCGCCGTTACTCCGCGCCGCGTGCCGACCACCATGTCGCAGCCTTCCGTCAGCAGGGTGCGGATCAGTTCCGCCCCGTCCTCCGGCGCATAGGTGCCGTCGCCGTCGGCCATCAGGTAGATGTCCGCTTCGATGTCGGAAAACATCCGGCGCACCACATGACCCTTGCCTTGGCGCGGCTCGCGCACAACTGTCGCGCCGGCGAGCGCGGCCCTCAGCGCCGTCTGGTCGGAAGAATTGTTGTCGTAGACATAGATGCGTGCTCCGGGCATGGCCCGGCGAAAACCGTCCACCACCGCACCGATGGTCTTGGCTTCGTTGTAGCAGGGAAGCAGTACGGCGATTTCCAGATCATCCAGCAGACCGTCGGTCATCGGATCCTCCAAAGGGGGCGGATGGCGCGTGAGACACCGCCTTTACTATTTCTTGAGAAGGTTAAGGCTAGGTTGCGGCACGGTGGAAAATCGACGGGAGTTGGCCGTGTCAGTGCGCGAAGAGCTTGATCGCCGGTGCATTTCGGCGGAATTGCGCACCGCTGTTCCCGGAGCGCTCGCGGGGCTGCACCGCCCGGTGTGGATTGCCTTTTCGGCGCTGACCGTTCTCGTCGCCATCATGCATTTCGGCTGGTACTCCGATTACGTCGGCAAGGATAATGACGATGTCATGCGGCTCGTCGTCGTCCGCGATCTTCTCGGCGGACAAGGCTGGTTCGATCTCATGCAGTACCGGCTCGGCCTGGAGGGCGGTACCCCGATGCACTGGTCGCGGCTGGTCGACGCGCCGATCGCCGGGCTCATCCTGTTCTTTTCGACCTTTCTTTCGGAAACCCGGGCCGAAGCCGCCGCGCTCTTCGTCTGGCCGCTTCTGACCACGATCCCGATCTTCTATGCCGCCGCCGCCGGCGCGCGCCGCGTGAGTGGTGGCGTCCATGGCGAGAGCGCCGCGGTCATTGCGCTGGTCGCAACCTTCCTTTTCGTCCTCTCGGTTGGCCGTTTCAGGCCCGGGGCCATCGATCATCACAACGTGCAGATGGCGATCATCGCCGTCGTTGCCGCATGCATGGTCCAGCCTTTCGCGCGGTCGGGAGCGCATGCGCTGGCCGGTCTCGCAGCGGCGCTCGCCATCGCCATCGGGGTGGAGACGACGCCGCAGATCGCCATCGCCTGCGCCATCGTCGCAGCGTTGTGGCTCTGGTTCGGTGAAAGGGCACGCCGAGCTACGATCGCCTTCGGCCTGTCGCTGGCGCTGGCGTTGACGGTCTTCTTCTATCTCACCATTCCGCCCGCCCGTTACGGCGTCGTCGTCTGCGATGCGCTTTCGATCGGGTTCTATTCGCTCGGCGTCATCGGCGCGGGCGGTCTCTCGCTCGTGGCCGCCGTCCTGTCCGGCCGTTCCATCGGCGTCCGCTTCGCGGGGCTGGCCGGGGTCGCCGCTGTCACCGGCCTCGCGGCCTTGTGGGTGGCGCCCGAATGTCTGTCCAATCCGCTCTCCGCTCTCGATCCGCTCCTGGTGAAGATGTGGCTCAGTTCGGTCACCGAGGCGCAGCCGGTCTGGAAGCAGATCAGGTTGGAACCCTGGACCGCCGGTCGCTACTATGTCGTTCCCCCGATCGCCATCCTGTGCGCCATTCTCGCCATCCGGCAAGGGCGCATGTCGCGCGAGCACACGATCCTGCTCGCCATGATCGTCACGGCTTTCGCGATCACGCTGTTCCAGGTGCGTGGCGCGGTCTTCTCCAACCTCTTGTCGATCTTCGTGCTTGCGCCGGTCGTCGCCGCGCTGCGCGCCCGCTCGAACGCCGATCCGAAAAACACCCGCAAAGGGCTCGCCTTCGCGGGCATGGCACTTGCCTCGGTTCCCTTCGTCTGGGCGCTCGGAGGTGCCTTGGCGTCGACCGGATACGATACGTTCACCGGCAAACCCGATAAGGCCGCCGATGCCAACGGCAGCCGCAGAGCCTGTCTGGAGCGTCAGGCGATGGCACCACTCGCCCGCGAGCCCATGGGTGTGGTCGCCAACGCCTCCAACCTCGGCGCCACCATCCTGCGCTATACCGGGCACCGCACGCTGTCCGCCCCCTATCACCGCAATCAGGGCGGCATGCTGGCCGAACTCCATATCGGCATGTCGCCGCCCGATCTGGCCAAACGCTACATGGATGACGCCGGCGTCACCCTGCTCGCCTTCTGCGCCGACGACCCGCAGATCGGCAGTATAGAGCGCGAGGCGCCGGACGGCCTCTACGCCGAACTGGCGAAAGGCAATGTCCCGGCATGGCTGGAACCGGTCCCGGAGACGCTAGGGCAACCGCTTGTGATCTATCGCTACCGCCCCTGAGGGGCACGGGATGCCGTTGCTTCAGATCGGGCGGTTTGCAAGACGCTGGCGCGGCTGTATCCTCGCCACAGGGTGATTTGCGTGGGATACCGCGCTGGAGGAAATAGTGAATCACGTCTCTCTGTTACGCCGGCTGGCAAGCGCCGCCCTCTTGCTGGGGGGGCTCGCCGCGCTGACCCCGGCAGCGGGTGCGGCCGACGGAAATGCCGTTGCCAAGCAAGTGTTCGGCCATGCGAAGCTTCCCGCCGCGATCGCCTCCGAGCCCCACGGCTTCTACTCCAAGGGATGCATCGCGGGCGCCGTGGCAATCCCGACCGACGGGCCCACCTGGCAGGCCATGCGGCTGTCGCGCAACCGCCGCTGGGGGCATCCGGACATGATCGCCCTGATCGAGCGGCTGTCGCGTGAAGCCGCGCAATATGACGGCTGGCCGGGGCTGCTGCTCGGCGACATTTCCCAGCCGCGCGGCGGGCCGATGCTTTCCGGGCACGCTTCCCACCAGATGGGTCTCGACGCCGATATCTGGCTCAACCCCATGCCGAACCACAAGCTGAGCTATCGCGAGCGCGAGGACACGTCCGCCGTCTCGATGCTCAAGGGCGATACGCTCTACGTTGACCCCAACCGTTGGACGGACGCCCATGCACGGCTCATCGTCAGGGCCGCGAGCTATCCCGAGGTCGAGCGCATCTTCGTCCATCCAGGCATCAAGAAGAAGCTTTGCGACACCTGGACGGGCGACCGCTCCGCCTTCGGCAAGATACGGCCCTACTGGGGACACCACTACCATTTCCACATCCGCATGAGCTGCCCGAAGGGCGCGACGGATTGCCGGAAGCAGGCGGCGATCCCCGCGGGCACCGGCTGCGACAAGTCGCTCGCCTGGTGGTTCACCGACGAGCCCTGGAAACCGGCCAAGCCCGCCAAGCCGGGCGAGAAGCCGAAGAAGAAGCGCGAAATGCGCCTGTCCGAACTGCCCGCGGCCTGCGCGCGGGTGATCGATGCGCCGGGACCTTCCTCGGAAGCTGCGGCGACGTTCGAACCGGGCATGGCGGTCATGCGGGCCGGCGCGTTTCCGGCACTGCCGGCCTCCGGCGTGCCGCTGCCGGTCCCCCGACCTGTCAACTGATTGACATGCGCAAAGCCTAATCGGAGGAGACTTCCCATGAGCCCCACCTTTACAGACAGCGGGAAATAGCTCAAATCCAGTAATCAAATCGTTTTAAATCAAAGGGACGACCGCCGCAAAGATGAAACCGGGCCAAAGGATCGCGCTGATCGCGCACGACCAGATGAAGGACGAGATGGCCGCATTCGCGCAAGCGCATGCGGCGGAACTCTCCCGCTACGGCATCGTCGCGACCGGAACCACCGGCGGTCGCATCCTCGATGTCTGCCCGGACCTCGACCTCAAGCCGATGAAGAGCGGACCGCTGGGCGGCGACCAGCAGATCGGCGCGCTGATCGCCACTGGCGAGGTGGGGCTGTTGATCTTTTTCGTCGACCCGCTGACGGCGATGCCGCATGATGTCGATGTCAAGGCGCTCACGCGGCTCGCCATCGTCTACGATATTCCCATGGCGCTCAACGCCGCCACCGCCAAGACCCTGCTGTCATCGATCCGCGACAACGCCGCCGCGAGCGGCGGTTGAGCGGGCCGGGGCGGCGCTGACAGGACACCGAAATGCAGACTGGCCACGACACCAACACCTCCATCGCCTTTCCGGTCCTGATCGGGGACATCGGCGGCACCAATGCGCGCTTCGCCATCCTGGTGGACGCCTATGCGGCGCCGAAGGAATTTCCGGTCATCCCGACCGCCTCCTACAAGACCATCGACGAGGCGATCCAGCGCGGGGTCCTCGACAAGACCTCGTTGCAGCCGCGCTCTGCGGTTCTCGCCATCGCCGGGCCGATCAAGGAGGACGAGGTCGATCTCACCAACGCCCCGTGGATCGTCAAGCCCAAGCAGATGATCGCCGAAATGGGGTTCAAGGACGTCATTCTGATCAACGATTTCGAGGCCCAGGCGATGGCCACGACCTCGGTTGAGCAGAAATATCTCGAAAAGATCGGCGGCGGCGAGGTGCGGCAGGCCACCTCCCGCGTGGTGCTTGGTCCGGGCACCGGCCTCGGGGTCGCCGGCCTGGTCCATGCGCGTCACACCTGGTTCCCGGTGCCGGGCGAGGGCGGGCACATGGATATTGGCCCGCGCAGCGACCGCGATTTCGAGCTGTTCCCGCACTACGAGCGGATCGGCGGACGCGTCTCGGGCGAGCAGCTCATCTGCGGACGCGGGCTGATGAACATCTACCGTGCGGTCTGCAAGGCCGACGGCCGCGACGTCAAGGCCGCAAGCCCGGCGGAAGTCACCTCCGCGGGCCTGGACGGCATGGACCCGGCCGCCGTCGAAACGCTCGAGCTCTTCTGCACCTATCTCGGACGGCTGGCCGGCGACCTGGCGCTCGTTTTCATGGCGCGCGGCGGGGTTTATCTCTCCGGCGGCATCGCACAGATCGTTCTTCCAGTTCTCCGCCATCCGGGTTTCCGGGAAGCCTTCGAAGACAAGGCGCCGCATGGCGAGATCATGCGCCAGATCCCGAGTTTCGTCGTCACTCACCCGCTTGCGGCGCTGAGCGGCATGGCCGCCTATGCCCGCACGCCGGTTCTGTTTGGACTGGCGACGGAAGGCCGCCGCTGGAGGGCATAGGCAAACCCGGACGAAAGGGCTATAGAGCCCCCGCCGGCGCTGGCCGAAACCGGATGCCGACCAACCGGAATACGGAACGGGACCGTTCAGTGATCAAGTTTCCCAGACCCAAGACCAAACACGTCGAACTCGACACCATGACCGCCCTCATCTCGCGGATCATGCGTGAGGCGGGACGGGACTATATCGGCGGCTACGCGTTTGCGATCTTCTGTCTGCTGCTCGTCGCCGCCACCACGGCGTTCACCGCCTGGATCATGGAAGACATCATAAACCAGGCCTTCGCCAGCAAGGATCCGAGTTCGCTGTGGCTGATCTGCGGCGCCATCCTGACGGCCTTCATCATTCGCGGTTTCGCCTCCTACGGGCAGGCGGTGACGCTCGCCAAGATCGGCAACAACATCGTCGCCCGCTATCAGCAGCGCGTGATCGACCATCTCATGGCGTTGAACGTCTCGTGGTTCTCGAACAACCGGTCGACCCATGTGGCGGGACAGATCGCCCAGAACGTTTCGGGGATCCGCGACGTCATGAACATGACGATCACCTCGTTCGCCCGGGATCTCATCACGCTCGTTGGCCTGGTCATCGTGATGGTCAGCAAGGATCCGCTGCTGTCGCTGGTCGCCGTCGTCATCGCGCCGCCGCTCGTTCTCTCGCTGCGCTACATCTCGCGCCGCATTCGCTCGGCGACCCGCGAATCCGTGGTCCTCAACAGCCGGGTGCTCGGCGCCATGCAGGAGGCGATCCAGGGGGTCACGGTCGTCAAGGCCTTCACCATGGAAGAGCAGATCAGCAAGCGTTCCGCCGAGCTGATTCGCGCGGCCGAGGAGCGCTCCAACCGCATCGCGCGGCTGAGCGAGCGAACCTCGCCGCTCACCGAGACGATCGCCGGCTTCGCGATTTCCGGCGTGGTGGCCTATGCCTCCTACCGGCTCATCTATTCCGGGGAATTGCCCGGCTCCTTCATCGCCTTCATCACCGCCCTGCTTCTCGCCTACGACCCGGCCCGCCGCCTGGCGCGCCTGCAGGTCTCGCTCGAGCGCGCCGTGGTCAACGCGCGCATGATTTACGAGATCCTCGATACCGAGCCGAAACAGGCGGACGACCCGGATGCGGGGGAATTGACGGTCAGCGCCGGCCGGATCGAGTTCGAGGATGTCAGCTTCGCCTATGAGGGTGGGGAAAAGGTTCTCGACCGTGTCAGCTTCGTCGCAGAGCCGGGAAGGATGACCGCTTTTGTCGGTCCGTCGGGGGCCGGGAAGTCGACCCTCATCAACCTGCTGCCGCGCTTCTACGATGCCGGCGAGGGGCGTATCCTGATCGACGGTGTCGACATCAAGACGGTCACGAAGGCCTCGCTGCGCTCCAGCATCTCCTATGTCTCGCAACAGCCCTATCTCTTCGACGGCACCATTCGCGACAACATTCGCTACGGTCGTCCGGAGGCAACCGATGCCGAGGTCGAGGAAGCAGCCCGCCGCGCCCAGGCTCACGATTTCATCCTCGCCCAGCCGAAGGGCTATGATACGCCGCTGGGCGAAAACGGCGCAAACCTGTCTGGCGGTCAGCGCCAGCGCGTCTCGATCGCCCGCGCCCTCATCCGCAATGCGCCGATCCTGCTGCTCGACGAGGCGACCTCGGCACTCGACAACGAATCCGAGGCTGCCGTTCAGAAGGCGCTCGAAACCGCCATGGCGGGCCGCACGGTTCTGGTCATCGCACACCGGCTTTCCACCATCTACAAGGCCGACAAGATCATCGTCATGCAGAACGGCCGCGTGGTGGAGAGCGGCACCCACGAGGAACTGCTGGATGAACCCGGCGGCGTCTACACCCGGCTCCAGAAGCTCTCCGGCGACCGCGAGCCCGGCAGCGGCGAGGCGGAAGCGGACGCGCTCGTGGAATGGAAAAAGGAAGGCGAACGATGACGCAGACAAATTCCGATATGGGTCTTGTCGTGGTAGGCGCCGGCGGCCGCATGGGCCGCTCGCTGATCCGCGCCATTGATGAAATTGCCGGTGTCCGTCTCGCCGCTGCGATCGAGCGCCCGGGATCGGACGCTGTCGGCCGCGATGCCGGCGAGCTCGCCGGCCTGCCCTCGTGCGGCGTTCATGTCACCGACGATGCGCTGGCCGCCTTCGCCCATGCCGAGGGGGTCGTGGATTTCACCGCGCCCGAAGCCTCGCTTGAATTCGCCGATCTCGCCGCCCAGGCCCGCATCGTCCATGTGCTCGGAACCACCGGCATGGGCCCGGAATGCGACGCGCGCATTTTCGCCGCTTCCCGCCACGCCCGCATCGTCAAGTCGGGCAATATGAGCCTTGGTGTGAATCTTCTCTCGGTCCTTGTCGAGCAGGCGGCGCGTGCGCTCAACGCTGCCGACTGGGATATCGAGGTGCTGGAAATGCACCACAAGCACAAGGTCGACGCTCCGTCCGGTACCGCACTGCTGCTCGGCCAGGCGGCTGCGAAAGGCCGCGAGATCGATCTGGAGGGAGCGTCCGTTCGGGTCCGCGACGGCATGACCGGCGCCCGCGAGGATGGCACGATCGGCTTTGCCACGCTGCGCGGCGGCTCTGTCGTCGGCGAACATTCCGTGCTGTTTGCAACCGAGGGCGAGATGGTGGAGTTGCGCCACGAGGCACTCGACCGTTCGATCTTTGCCCGGGGCGCGGTCAAGGCCGCTCTCTGGGCGCGAAGCCGCAAGCCCGGCCTCTATACCATGCGCGACGTGCTCGGCCTTTCGGCCTCCGTCTGATCCGCCAATCCAGAAGTCAGCGAAGGAAATCATCATGTCCGGAACCCTCGTCCTCGTCCGCCACGGCCAAAGCGAATGGAACCTGAAGAACCTGTTCACCGGATGGCGCGACCCTGCGCTGACCGAAAAGGGCGTCGAGGAAGCCAAGGCCGGCGGCGTCGCGCTCAAGGATTACGGGCTCACCGATTTCGATATCGCCTTTACCTCCGATCTCTCCCGCGCCCAGCATACCCTCAAGCTCATCCTCGAGGAGACCGGCCAGACCGGGCTCGAGACCATCAAGGACCAGGCGCTCAACGAACGCGACTACGGCGATCTCTCCGGTTTGAACAAGGACGACGCTCGCGAGAAATGGGGTGAGGAGCAGGTCCACATCTGGCGCCGTTCGTATGACACCCCGCCTCCGGGTGGCGAGAGCCTCAAGGATACCGGCGCCCGCGTCTGGCCCTATTACATGATGGAGATCCTGCCGCGCGTTCTGTCCGGCCAGAAGGTGCTCGTCGCCGCCCATGGGAATTCCCTGCGCGCGCTCGTCATGGTGCTCGACCGGATGTCGAAGGACGAGATCCTCAAGCTCAATCTCGCGACCGGCGTTCCCATGGTCTACAAGCTCAAGGCCGATTCCACCGTCGCGTCAAAGGAAATCCTGGGCGACATGTCCAAGGCGCACTGAGCGCAGCCTCAGGCCAGTTCCTCGCGCAGCCAGCCGGTCAGCGCCGCGACCTCGGTGTGGTTGCCACGCCGGGCGCCGCGATAGATCGAGATTTCCGTGGGGCGTTCGACCGCCGCTTTCGACGCCCGGACGAGCTTGCCGTCGGCGATCAGCCCTTCCACCGTCCGCCGCCAACCCAGCGCGATGCCGCGGCCTGCGACAGCGGCCTGAAGCACCAAAGGGAAACTGTCGAAACCGATTCGGCGATAGCGGCGGGGCGAAACGCTGAGCGAGGCAAACCAGTCGGGCCAGTCCATCCATGATTGTGGAACGACGTCGTGGGTCAGAAGGTCGTGGACGGCGAGGTCTTCGGGGGCGAGCGGAGCTGCGCCGTCCGGCAGATAGTCCGGCGCGCAGACCGGAAACACCGTATCGGACGCGGTGAACAGAAGCCGCGCTGCGCCGGCTGGCCGCCCCGTCGTCTGGATGGCGACATCGAACGGATCGTCGGCCTGTGTCAGCGGTTCAAGTGCGGTGGCCACCCGCAATTCGATTTCCGGATGCCGCTGGTGAAAGCGGGAAAGGCGCGGCATCAGCCAGTAGATCGCCTCGCACAGCTGGCAGCGAAGCACGACCCCGTCCGCCGTTTGCCCGCCCCGCAGAAGCGCTGCTTCAGCCGCGATGTCCGACAGCGCCGCCGAGACCGTTTCGCCGAACCTTCGACCCTCGCCGGTCAGGAAGACCGCACGGTTGCGCCGCTCGAACAGCGCGGCACCGAGATCGGCTTCCAGCAGCCCGATCTGCTTGCTGACCGCCGTCTGCGTCAGCCCAAGTTCAGCCGCCGCCGCGGTGAAGCTTTCCAGCCGGGCTGCGGCCTCGAAGGCCCGCAGTCGCGATAATGGAGGTAGCGCGCCGAGCGGATTTTCCATGCCTTAAACTCATCTATCTGAGACATAAACTCATTATTCCAAACACACTATGCCATCTATGCATTGAGAAATGGAATGGAATGTAAAAGCGGCAGGGCGCGCTCAGGCGCTGCGTGACGGCATCGTGGCGATCCTCGCGGCGGTGCTCTTGCTGTCGCTTTCCGATGCCATCGTCAAATTGTCCGGAAGCCGGTTCTCGCTGGCCCAGCTCGTACTGCTGCGCTCGGTTGTCGCGGCTGCGATCATCGCCGCGGCGACGGTGGCGCTTGGCGCGCGACCCTTTTCGCTGGTCTCGGTCTCACGCTGGGTCTGGCTCAGAAGCCTCTGCCTGGCCGCGATGTTGCTGTGCTACTACGCGGCGCTGCCGCTTATGTCATTCGCGCTCGCCGCTGCCTGCTACTACACCGCGCCGGTCTGGATCGCGCTTCTCGCCCGCGCCACCGGCGGTGAAGGGATCGGCATCCTGCGCTGGACCGGCATTGCGATCGCGCTGGCTGGCGTGCTGACAGCCCTCGATCTCGGCGCTGCCGATTTCGGTCCCGCCGTACTGCTGCCGCTCACCGCCGGCTTGTTTTACGCCTTGGCCGCCGTCGTGACGGCTCGCAAGTGCGCTCACACGAATGCTTTCGCGATGGCGTTCAATCTCAATCTGGTGCTGGTCGCCGCAAGCGGTCTCGGCCTGGGCGGGCTCGCCTTGTCCGGGTTTCACGTCCCCGGCGATTTCGTTACCGGCCTCTGGCCCGGGCTCGCCATGACCGACTGGCTTCTGGCGCTTCTTCTCGGTGTGTTTCTGGCCATCATCACGGCGCTGGTCGCCCATGCCTATTCCACCGCGCCGGCAACGGTGGTCGGCGTCTTCGACAACGGCTATCTGGTCTTCGCCGCGATCTGGAGCCTGACGCTTTTCGGAACCGCCCCCGGCGCGACGGAACTGCTCGGCCTGTCGATGATCACCGTGGGCGCCGTGCTGGCGACGCCGAGGCGGTAAACTCTATCCGATGTGACCGGCCTCCCAGCCGAGCATGGCGCGCTTGCGGGTGATCCCCCAGTGATAGCCGGTCAGGGCACCGGATTTTCCGAGCGCGCGGTGGCAGGGCACCACGAAGGAGATGGGATTGCGCCCGACGGCTGCTCCCACCGCGCGGGAAGCCGACGGCTTTCCGATCTCGCAGGCGACGTCGGAATAGGTCTTTGCCGTCCCCAGTGGAATCCTGAGCAGCGCCTCCCAGACACGGACCTGGAAATCGGTGCCGATCAGCACGATCCTGAGCGGCCGGTCCGCCGACCAGCTGTCCGGCGAAAACACGTGGCGCGCGAGCGCCGCGGTTCCCGTCTGGTCCGCCTCCAGCCGGGCACCGGGCCAGCGCTTGGCCATGTCGGCGAGTGCGGCATCCTCCTCTCCCGGATCGGCGAAACCGAGCCCGCACAGGCCCCGGTCGGTCGCCATCACCAGCGCCGTGCCGAAGGGGGAGGGATGGTAACCGTAACGGATGACGAGGCCCGAGCCGCCGGACTTGAAATCGCCAGGGCTCATCGCCTCGTGGGTGACGAAGAGATCGTGCAGCCGACCCGGACCGGAGAGACCGAGTTCGTAGCTCGCGTCGAGAATAGGCAGGCCTTCGGCACCCAGAAGCCTGCGGGCGTGATCGAGCGTGACCGCCTGGAGAAAGGCTTTCGGCGTGAGTCCGGCCCAGCGGGTGAACGTCTTCTGCAGCTTCGAGGGCGCGAGGCCCAGATCGGCGGCGATGTCGTCGAGCGAGGGCTGCGACCGGTAGTCGAGCGAGATGCGCTCGATGACCTGGCGGACGAGTTCGTAATCCCCGCCGGTGGGCGTGATGTCGCGTTCAAGCGTGGCTGGCATGTTCATGGCGAAATCTCCTTACCCACGTTCAACCACGATGGGACCGCGCCAACCACCCGATTCCGGACAATGCGCGCCGGAGGAAAAATCAGCGGCGGACCGTGGCGAGAGCGCCGGAGAAAGCGGTGGCGAAGCTTTCCTTGTCGTCGGGATTGAGGAAGGAGCCGATATCCGTGGCCTTGCCCCGGCTCGAAATCCGCATGCCGGTGATGCCGATTTCCTCGTGCCGGTCGACCGTGAACCGCGCCCAGAACGGATTGCAGCGAAATTCCGACTGCTTGCCCGACGGCGCGACCTTGCGCACGTCGAGCGCGGTGCGCGAGACGGTGACGAATTCGCGGGCGCGGCCCGAGCGGTAGCTCAGCCAGAACGCGCCATAGAGAAGCGCCAAGTCGAGACCGAAGAAGCCGACGATGGGCCAGGCCCCGGCGAGCGCGAAAAAGCCCAGATGAAAGATCGTGGCGGCTGCGGTCAGCACCACGAGAATGACCAGCCCGGTGCGGCCGAGCGACCGGTGCGGGCTTAACATGGCTTCGAAAACGGGTTCGTCGTTCATCATCGTCATTCCGGGGCGGGTCCGGTTTGGTGATAACATTCGGCAGTTATGCTGCGTTGCCTCTGCCGCAGGGCCAACGCTATAGGGAAATGATGGATAAGCCGACGCCAAAAGACAAGCCCCCGAAGAAAGCCGCGCCCCGAAAGGCCCCGGCCAAGCGGACCCCGCGCATTCCCTATACCAGGGCCGAGATCGAGGAGATTTTCCGCCGCTTCTCGATCCAGCGGCCCGAGCCGAAGGGGGAACTGGCCCACGTCAACCCGTTCACGCTGGTGGTCGCGGTGGCGCTGTCGGCGCAGGCGACCGATGCCGGCGTGAACAAGGCGACGAAGGATTTGTTCAGGGTCGCCGACACGCCTCAGAAGATGCTGGCGCTCGGCGAGGAGAGGGTGCGCGAGTATATCCGCACCATCGGGCTTTACCGCAACAAGGCGAAGAACGTGATCGCGCTCAGCCGGAAGCTCGTCGAGGATTTCGGCGGCGAGGTGCCTCGCTCCCTCGAGGAACTGGTGACCCTGCCAGGGGTGGGCCGCAAGACCGCCAACGTGGTCATGTCGATGGCTTTCGGCATCCCGACGCTCGCCGTCGACACCCATATTTTCCGCATCGGCAACCGGCTGCGGATCGCGCCGGGCAAGACGCCCGATGAGGTCGAGGCCGCCTTCATGCGCATCATCCCCGATCACTGGCTCTATCACGCCCATCACTGGCTGATCCTCCACGGCCGCTACTGCTGCAAGGCGCGCAAGCCCGAATGCGAGCGCTGCGTGATCGCCGATCTCTGCAAGTCGAAGGAAAAGACCACGGATATTCCCGCGCCGCTTGTCGAGCTGCCGGCCCAGGTGATCGGGTAGGGCGGGTCTCCATTTCCCATTGATGTGAGTGGGGGAGCCAGTCCTAGCTTCGTCATGCCCGGACTTGATCCGGGCATCCATAGCGTCCCGTCGGCATCACGGAATGGACTATCGGGTCAAACCCGAGAATGACGTCCGACAGCACTCAGCCGTCTGCGCTCCGTCATCTTGAACAGGTGCACCATCATCGAGGCGGCGAACATCGGGGTGAGCAGGTTGAGGATCGGCACCGAGAGGAAGGCGGCGATGATCAGCCCGGCGAGGAAGACGATTCCGCTGTTGCGCTTGCGCAGGAGGCGGGCCTCCTTCGGCGGGTGAAACCGCATGGCGGCGAACTCGAAATACTCCCGTCCCAGCAGGTAGCCGTTGACGATGAAGAAGGCGGCGATGTTGATGCCGGGAACGAGGAGCAGGAGGAGCGCCACGATGTTGCCGGCGATCACCACCAGCATGAACTGCGCCGACTGCGTGAGCGCCTCGCCCAGCGGCATGGCGCGGCCGGGCGGATCCTCGGGATAGTTCTCCCGTTCGATCACCTCGGCGATGTCATCGAGGAAGAGGCCCGCGACGATGGCCGTGATCGGGGCGATGAGAATGCCCAGCGCCAGCGCAAGGCCCAGCCCGGCGACGATGCCGGCCACCATGCCGAGCCAGCCGGCCCACGCCGGAAGTCCGGGCACCAGCTGCTCGAGCCAGGGCATGGCGTAGTGCTCGAACGTGCCGCTCAGGCCGAACCACAGCCCGATGAGGATCAGGATGGTGATGCCGAGCGACTTGAAAAGCGCGGCACGTGCGGGCTGCGAGAAAAGGTTGGCGGCGCCCCGGCGGGCAGCTTCGAAGATCATGTGCGGGTTTTCGTCCCTGTTTGACCTGGGTGATGTGGGCACAGCACGGGCCCAGTTCAACGGTCGCACGGATGCGGAACGCTCAGAGCGAGCGCTGGTTGACCCGCTTCGACAGTTCCTCGGCACTTTCCACGCGCTCGGAATAGCGATCGACGAGATAGGCCGAACGGCCGCGCACCATCCAGGTGAATTTCACCAGTTCCTCGATGACATCGACAATGCGGTTGTAATAGGCCGAGGGCTTCATCCGGTCGTTTTCGTCGAATTCCATGAAAGCCTTGGCGACGGAGGACTGGTTGGGGATCGTGACCATGCGCATCCAGCGGCCGAGCACGCGCAGCTGATTGACGGCGTTGAAGCTTTGCGAACCGCCGCTCACCTGCATGACGGCGAGCGTCTTGCCCTGGGTCGGCCGCACTGCCCCGACCGACAGCGGAATCCAGTCGATCTGCGCCTTCATGATGCCGGTCATCGCGCCGTGGCGCTCCGGCGAGACCCAGACCATGCCCTCCGACCACATGGCGAGTTCACGCAGTTCCTGCACCTTCGGGTGGCTTGAATCCTCCGCATCCGGCAGCGGCAGGCCGGAGGGGTCGAAGATCCGAGTCTCGCAGCCGTGCCACCGCAGCAACCGTTCGGCTTCGCGCGCAACGAGCCGGGAGAAGGAGCGCTTTCGCAAAGAGCCGTAGAGAAGCAGGATGCGGGGTGGATGACCGGGATCGTCGGGTCCCTTGAGGAGCGCCGGGTCGACGGGGTGCAGATGGTCGGGGTCGATATTGGGAAGGTCGTCGGGAACGGTGTTCAGGGGCATTGCATATCTTTGCTGGCCAGTATGTGCGGGTCCAAGTTTGCGAGGTCATCGAACCGTGGCTTTCCCGATGACCTCGGGAGTGTTTGTAGCGGGTCTCGCGTTCGCCGGAAGCTTCAGCCTGCTTCCGAGACGGGCGCTGCGCCGATCTGGTCGAGCCGCTTCTGCAGCGTCAGCCGGTCGATGCTCGACATCGGAAGGCTGGTGAAGACCGAGATGCGCGCTTCGAGCATGCGGTAGGCCTCGGAGAATGCAAGCCGTTTTTCCGCTTCGGTTCCTGCAGCGGCTGCCGGATCAGGCACGCCCCAATGGGCGGTCATCGGTTGTCCCGGCCAAACCGGGCAGGCTTCGTTTGCGGTGTTGTCGCAGACGGTGAACACGAAATCGAGTTTCGGCGCGTCCGCCGCCGCGAACTCGGACCAGTCCTTCGAACGCGCTAAGCTGGTGTCGTAGTTGAGCCTTCGGAGAAGATCGAGGGTGTAGGGATGCACCTCGCCCTTGGGCTGGGAGCCGGCCGAATAGGCCATGAACCGCCCTTGGCCGACGCGGTTGAGAATGGACTCGGCAAGGATCGAGCGCGCCGAATTGCCGGTGCACAGGAACAGGACATTGTAGGATTTATCGTTCATCGGAACCTCCGCTCGCTGATGGGTTTCATCAGAATGTATCCATAAATCGAGATCAATGGAACATAAATATTCGCGAGAGGCCGCGAGCAACACAATTTCGCCGCGATTTCCTTTCCATTTGCGTAGCCCAAGCGGACGCCGGGTCCGCGATATTTCCGGAACGTACATGTCCGCGCAGCGGATCCGACCCGCCACCTTCTCCGACATCGACGAACTGGACGCACTCGAACAGGCGGTTTTTGAGACTGACCGGATTTCGCGGCGCTCGTTTCGCACACTGATCGCGCGCGACACCGCCGAGACGCTGGTGGCCGAGAACGACGGGCGGATCGCCGGTTACGGCATGATCCTGTTTCGCGCCGGTACCGGGATGGCGCGGCTCTATTCGCTCGCCGTCCATCCCGACATGACGGGGCAGGGGATCGGCCGCAAACTGCTGGAAGCCGCCGAGGATGCCGCCTTCGATCACGACAGACTGTTTCTCCGGCTCGAGGTGCGCGAGGACAATGCCGCGGCGATCGCGCTTTACAAGAAGATGGGTTATCGCGCGATCGGTCGGGTGCCGGATTACTATCAGGACGGCATGGCGGCGCTCAGGTTCGAGAAGGTGTTGCGCGACGCAGCCCGCCCGGTGACCGCGCAGACGCCCTATTACGAGCAGACCACCGATTTCACCTGCGGGGCGGCCTGTCTCGCCATGGCCTTTGCCCGCTACGTCTCGGCAGACTATCTCGATCCGGTCTGGGAGGTGCGCTTCTGGCGCGAGGCGACGACGGTCTTCATGCTGGCCGGTCCCGGCGGCTGCGAGCCCTATGGTCTGGCGACGGTTGCGACCGATCACGGTCTCTCGGCGGAGATATGGTGTTCGTCGGAGAGTTACCTGTTTCTCGATACCGTGCGGGACGCCGAGAAGCGCCGGGTGATGGAACTGGCGCAGACCGATTTCCGTGCCAGGGCGCTCGCCGCAGAAGTCCCTGTCCGCCACCGCGCCTTCACGCTCGATGAATTGCGCGAAAACCTGGCCGTCGGCCGCGTGGCGATCGTTCTCGTCAGCGGCTATCTGATGATGGGTACGAAAGTGCCGCACTGGGTGCTGGCGCACGCCGACGACGGCCGCCACATCATCGTTCATGATCCCTGGGTGGAGGAGGAACGCGGCGAAACCGCAGGTGACGCCGCCAACATTCCCGTGCCCTATGCCATTTTCGACCGCATCGCCCGCTACGGGCGCTCTGGCCTTCGCGCCGCGGTTCTTCTCGAAGGAAAGCCTGCCCATGTCTGACTGGGTCATTCTCGCCTCGGCGCTCACCGGGTTCGATCATGCGGCCACCCGCCACAAGGTGCTTGGCACGCGCGACTATCTGGCCAAACCGGAAATGTTTCGAGGCGCGCGACCCAACATCATCAACCTGTCGCGCTCCTACACCTATCAGAGCCGCGGCTATTACGCCTCGCTGCTGGCGGCAGCGCGCGGCCAGCGGGTGATTCCGTCGGTCGAGACGATCATCGATCTCTCGCGCCGCGAACTCTACGACAACGCCATTCCGGAGCTGGAAGACTCGCTCAACAAGGGGCTCGGCGAGACGGCCGCGAACGCGCCGTCGCGGCTCAGAATCCATTTCGGCTCCTGCGAGGACGCACGGCTCGAGAAATTCGCGCGGCTGATCTTCGACTGGTTCCGCGCGCCCATCCTCGAAGTCACGCTGAAACCCGGGGCATGGTGCCAGATCACCAAGATCGCCCTGTTGCCTGTGGCCAAGCTCGAGAAGGAGGAGCGGACGCACTTCTTCGCCGCGATGGAGCGCTATACGGCGCGGCAGTGGAAGGACGCCCGGTCGCGCACGCCGGCGCGCTACACCTTCGCCACGCTGGTCGACGCCAGGGAGGAACTGCCACCCTCCTCGATTGCGAGCCTCAAGCACTGGGCGCGGGTTGCCGGGCGGATGGGCGTGGCGGTGGAGCCGATCGGGCGGAAGGATCTGCCGCGGCTTGCCAATTTCGATGCGCTCTTCATCCGCGAGACGACCTCGATCTCCAACCACACCTACCGCTTCGCCCGCCGCGCCCAGCAGGAAGGCATGCCGGTGATCGACGATCCGGTCTCGATGATCCGCTGCACCAACAAGGTCTATCTCGATGAGATGATGCGGGCCAATGGCGTGGCCGTTCCCGACACGGTGATGATCATCGGCGCCGAGGATGTGCCGCGTGCCGCCGATCTTCTGGGCTTCCCGATGGTGGTGAAGGTGCCGGACTCCTCGTTTTCGCGCGGCGTGACCAAGGTCGGCTCGATGGAGGAACTCAAGACGCTGGTTGCCGCCTGGCTTGAGGATTCCGACGTGCTGATCGCGCAGAAATTCATGCCGACCAAGTTCGACTGGCGCATCGGGGTTCTGGGCGGCAAGCCGCTGTTCGCTGTGCAGTACATGATGGCCAAGAAGCACTGGCAGATCGTCAAGCACGATCCGGGCGGCCGGCCGGTGGAGGGCGGTTTCAAGTCGTTCTCGCTCGGTGAGACCCCGCCGGCGGTGATCGATGCGGGGCTTCGCGCCGCCCGCTGCATCGGCGACGGGCTCTATGGCGTCGATCTCAAGGAGACCGATGACGGCGTCTTCGTCATCGAGGTCAACGACAATCCGAACCTCGATCACGGGGTGGAGGATGCCGCGGAGAAGGATGAGGTCTGGACTCGGCTCACCAACTGGTTCGTCGAGCGGATTGTCACCTGAGATTTGCGGTCTTCACCGCGCGGCCTGCCTCGTCTGCATGGCGGCGACATCAAGCTCGATCACTTTGCCTGACGGCTTCGATTCGGGGGTGGGAGTAAAAATTGTGAAGCCGTTTCTGCCTCGCCGCTTTGTTTCGTAAAGCGCGCGATCGGCTTCCTCCATGATCGAATCCGGCTGCACTGTTTGCGCTCTCGATGAGGCTATCCCGATACTTGTCGTGATATCCAGGACATGATTTCGCCAATGGAACGGCGATGCTTTCAATGCCGCTCCGACGCGCTCCGCGAGCGCCGCCGCCTCATCCATTTCAGCATCAGGCAGCAAGACGCAGAATTCATCCCCTCCCAGGCGCGCAACGACATCGTCCGGCCGGAAGGTGGCTCGGGATACGTCTGCGACGTGCTTCAGGACAGCGTCCCCGGCCGCATGCCCATGGGTATCGTTGATGGACTTGAAGTGATCGAGGTCCAAGAGCATCACGCTGAAAACTCTGCCGGGCTGCGAACAGGCGCATTCGATTTCCAGATGTTTCATGAACAATCGACGGTTTGCCCAACCTGTCAGGTCATCCTCATTGGCAAGCCGTTCAATGTCGCGATGCAAATGATCGATCACGGAAATGAGGAAGCCGAAATTCCAGGTCACGCTCGCGAAGAGAAAGACGAGCAGAGCAATGGCCGCAGCATTTCCGAGGTCGAGGGTCGGAATGATGTTGCCTACCAGCAAGGCATTTCCGCCGGCAATGACCCAGTTCGAAAGGCAAGCGATAGCCATTGCGGCCGTGGTAATGACCGCTCCCAACTCCCGCACCGGCCTCCGCAGCAAATAGAGGACGGTGACGAAAAGCGGCAATGACTGCGCAAGAGTGTACAGCGGATTGCGACCATGCCAGAGATGGAACGTCGCAAGCATCGCGCCCGCGCTGATGACCAGGACCAATCCCGCCCACAAAGGATTTGGAGTGTCGTCGTGAAAATAACGGACTCCAAGGTAGTTCAACCAGAAGCCGAGGATAACGAGCGTGTTTCCTCCAATCGTCTGGACCATAAGCCCGGCATTCCCCTGGCTTGCCAGGACCAGTCCGCCGAGCATGCCGCTCACACTTGCAGCGAGCCAATAGCGCGCGGCGTAAATCGACCGATAGCGATAGACAATGGCTGCCCAAATGACGCAGTTGGAGAGTCCGAAAAGCTGCACAAGCAGGAGGATTGTATAAAAGTCAGGCATTCCAGTCTCACCTCGTGCCTCCCCAGAGCCTGTCTGTTACGACCAGAGTACGAAAACCCGGATGAACTTTTTCGGTCGTATTTGATCAATTCGGTCGCCTGGGCCCAATGAACGGCGATTTCGGTCGGTGACGGGCTCTATGGCGTCGAGGATGCGGCCGAGAACGACCAGGCCGCACCCGGCTGGCCAACAGGTTCGTCGAACCGATCGCCTCGTAACTCCATGCACGGCGCCGCCGACTGCTTGCGGCCCTTTTGCCGGAGCGGCAAACAGGCTATAGGCAGGCGCGAACGGCGGTGGGGAGCGCCGCCGAATCGGCGCCCGCATTTGCCAGCCCGGCGGAGAAGACAGCGGACCATTTCATGGCAGACAAGAACGACGATGAGCTGAGATTTGGCGACATCGTCAATAAGGCGGAGCTGACGAAGGCGCTCGACGTGATTGCTGCCGAACATGGCGGTGCGAGCATCGAGGCCCGCAACAGGGTTCTGGCAAAGGTCAAGGATACGAATGCCGAGGGTCGCGAGCGCGCCCGCGCCATGCTCGACGACGATGGTGGCGGCACGCTCTGCGCCCGGCGGATCTGTTACCTCGAGGACGTGCTGATCGGCGCCATCTTCGATTATGCCTCCCGCCATGTCTATCCGCTCGACAATCCCTCCACTTCGGAACGTCTCGCGGTCTCCGCCGTCGGCGGTTACGGCCGCGGTACGCTGGCGCCGGGCTCGGACATCGATCTCCTTTTCGTCCTGCCTTACCGGTCGACGCCATGGACCGAACAGGTGGCCGAATGGATGCTTTATCTGCTGTGGGATCTCGGCCAGAAGGTCGGCCACGCCACCCGCAACGTCGATGAATGCGTGCGCCTGTCACGCTCCGACATGACCATCCGCACGGCGATCCTCGAGGCGCGCTATCTCTGCGGCGACGGCAAGCTTTACGGAGAGCTCGAGACCCGCTTCCGCGCCGAAGTCGTCGAGGGGACGGGGCCGGAATTCATCGCCGCCAAGCTGGCCGAACGCGATGAGCGCCACCGCAAGATCGGGGATACGCGCTATCTCGTCGAGCCCAACATCAAGGAAGGCAAGGGCGGGCTGCGCGACATCAACACGCTGTTCTGGATCGCGCGCTATTACTACCGCATCGGCTCGACCGAGGATCTGGTGAGCCTCGGCGTTCTCTCGCGGCGAGAATACGATCTCTTCGCCAAGGCTGAGGATTTTCTCTGGGCGGTGCGCTGCCACCTCCATTTCCTCACCGGCAAGAGCGAGGAACGGCTCTCCTTCGACGTGCAGCGCGATATCGCCGAATCCCTCGGCTATCAGGATCATCCGGGCCTGTCGGCGGTCGAGCGCTTCATGAAGCACTATTTCCTCGTCGCCAAGGACGTCGGGGATCTCACCCGCATCTTCTGCGCCGAACTCGAGGACGAGCAGGCCAAGACCGCGCCGGGACTTCTGAACGGCGTGATGGGCCGGTTTGCGGGCAAGCCGAAAAAGATCCCCGGTACGGTGGAGTTTCTCGATGATCGCGGCCGCATCCGGCTCGCCGACAAGGACGCCTTCCGCAAGGACCCGGTCAATCTGATCCGGCTGTTCCACCTCGCCGATCTGCGCGCCCTCGACATCCACCCCGAGACGCTCAAGCAGGTAACCCGCTCGCTGCGGCTGATCAATTCTGCGCTGAGGGAAAACGAGGAAGCCAACCGCCTCTTCATGTCGATCCTCACCTCGCCGCGCGATCCCGCCGACATTCTGCGGCGGATGAACGAGGCGGGCGTGCTCGGCAAGTTCATTCCCGAATTCGGCAAGATCGTCGCGATGATGCAGTTCAACATGTATCATCACTTCACCGTCGATGAGCATCTCATCCGCTCGGTGGCCTCGCTGAGTGGGATCGAGAAGGGCAGGCAGTCCGACCAGGTGCCGCTCGCCACCAAGCTGATGCCGGGGATCGAGGAGCGCGACGTTCTCTACGTTGCCGTCTTCATCCACGATATCGCCAAGGGACGGCCGGAGGACCATTCGACAGCCGGCGCCAAGGTCGCCCGCAAGCTCTGCCCGCGGCTCGGCATGAGCCCCAAGCAGACCGAACTCGTCGCCTGGCTGATCGAGGAACATCTGACGATGTCGATGGTCGCCCAGACACGCGACCTCAACGATCGCAAGACGATCGTCGATTTCGCCGAGAGGGTGCAGTCGCTCGACCGGCTCAAGCTGTTGCTGATCCTGACCGTCTGCGACATCCGCGCCGTCGGCCCGGGCGTCTGGAACGGCTGGAAGGGGCAATTGCTCCGCACACTTTACTACGAGACCGAACTCCTGCTTTCGGGCGGCTTTTCGGAAGCCTCCCGCAAGGAGCGCGCCAAGGCGATCCGCGCCGCCCTCATCGATGCGCTCGCCGACCGGGGCTGGGCCGAGAAGGAGCGCAAGGCCTATATCCGCCTGCCTTACGAGAACTATCTTCTCTCGGTCTCGCACGAGGACCAGGTTCGCCACGCCGAGTTCGTCCGCGAGGCCGACCGCGACGGGCAGACGCTGGCGACCATGGTTCGCACCCACGCCTTTCACGCCATCACCGAAATCACGCTTCTCGCGCCCGACCATCCGCGGCTTCTGTCGATCGTCACCGGCGCCTGTGCGGCGGCCGGCGCCAACATCGCCGACGCGCAGATCTACACCCCCCGCGACGGCCGTGCGCTCGACACCATCCTGATCAACCGCGCCTTCGATGCCGACGAGGACGAGTTGCGCCGGGCCAGATCGGTTGGCCGGATGATCGAGCAGATCCTTGCCGGCAAGGCCTCGATGCCCGAGGAGATCGCCCGCAAGCGCACCAATCGCCGCAAGGCCCGCGCGTTCTCCGTCAAGCCGCAGGTGACGATTTCCAACACGCTGTCGAACAAGCTCACCGTCATCGAGGTCGAATGCCTCGATCGGCCGGGGCTTCTCTCCGATATCACCTCGGTGCTCTCGGACCTCTCGCTTGACATTTCCTCGGCCCACATCACCACTTTCGGCGAGAAGGTGGTGGACTCCTTCTATGTGAAGGATCTGGTCGGCATGAAAATCACGAACGAGACGCGACAGGCCAATATCGTCGCCCGGCTGACGGCGGTTCTCGCCGAAGAGCAGGACGAGGCGCGCGACCGCATGCCCTCCGGGGTCATCGCACCGGTCGGCTCGACGCCCCGGCGTGCGCGGAGACGATCCGCTTGAGCCTCGTTTCGAAGTTCCTTTCCGTCGGCTCCGCCACCATGGCGAGCCGCATCCTCGGCTTTGGTCGCGAGGCGCTTATGGCGGCCGCGCTCGGCGCCGGCCCGGTGGCCGACGCCTTCTATGCCGCCTTCCGCTTCCCCAACCTCTTTCGCCGGCTGTTCGCCGAGGGCGCGTTCAATGCCGCCTTCGTGCCGCTGTTCGCAAAGGAGATCGAGGGTGGCGGCGCGGACGGCGCCAAGCGCTTCTCGGAGGAAGTCTTCGGCGTCCTGTTCTCGGTTCTCCTGATCCTGACGATCGTCATGGAACTCTCCATGCCGTTCCTGGTGAAGACCGTGATCGCGCCTGGCTTTACCGACGATGCCGACAAGTTCGATCTTACCGTCCGCCTCGCCATCATCATGTTTCCCTATCTGATGTGCATGTCGTTGGCGGCGATGATGAGCGGCATCCTCAATTCGCTGCACAAGTACTTCGCCGCAGCCTTCGCGCCGGTCTTCTTCAACATCATCCTGATCGGCGTTCTGGGTTACGCGCTCTACAACGGCCTCGATCCCGAAACGGTGGTGACCAACATGGCCTGGGGTGTGATCGCCGCGGGCCTTCTGCAGTTGCTGATCGTCGTCGTCGCCGTGCGCAAGGCCGGCATGACCATCGGCTTCCGCCGCCCCGCCTTGACACCGAACGTCAAGCGGCTCCTGTGGCTCGCGGCCCCGGCGGCCGTCACCGGCGGCATCACCCAGATCAATCTGGTGATCGGCCAGATCATCGCGTCCGGCAAGGACGGGGCGATCTCGGTCCTGCAATATGCCGACCGCGTCTACCAGCTCCCGCTCGGCGTCGTCGGCATTGCCGTCGGCGTGGTGCTTCTTCCCGAGCTCGCCCGCGCGCTGAAAGCCGGGCACATGGTGGAGGCGGCGACGCTGCAGAACCGCTCCGTCGAGTTCGCCCTGTTCCTCACCCTTCCGGCGACCGCGGCACTTCTGACCATCGGCGACCCGATCGTCCGGCTGCTCTATGAACGCGGCGCCTTCTCCCCGGAGACCACGGCGACCGTCGGCGGCGTGCTCTCCATCTTCGGCATCGGGCTTCCGGCCTTCGTGCTGATCAAGGCGTTCACGCCGGGCTTCTTCGCCCGCGAGGATACCCGCACGCCGATGATCTTCGCCGGCATCTCGGTGGCGCTCAACATCGTGCTCGCCCTCACCCTGTTCCCGATCATTGCCGAGCGCGGCATCGCCACTGCCGAGATCTGCTCGGGCTGGACCAACGCAACGCTGCTCTTCGTCACGCTGGTACGCCGCGGCCACTGGGAGATCGATCGGGCAACGCTCGGCCGCGTGATCCGGCTGGTGATTGCCGCGGCGCTGATGGCCGGTTTCTTCCTCTATGGCGTCCGGTTCATCGAACCCTGGGTGCGACCGTCCTCCGCGCTCTGGCAGCAACTGGTTGCGCTGTTCGGCTTCCTGGCCGCCGGTTTCGTCTTTTACGTGGCGGTCGCCTTCGCGATCGGCGGCGCCGACATGGGTGCGCTCAGGCGCGGAATCCGCCGCAAGCCGAAGACGCCGGTCTGAACGGGGCGTTCCCGCCACCGGGACTTGACGGGTCCGGCGGGCGGCCCCATACACCCATGCGTTTTTTCATGAGGGCGCGGGCCCTCCACAAGTCCGCCAGGAGTATCACATGACCTTCAAGCCGCTCGTCTTTTCCGGCGTCCAGCCCACCGGCAACCTTCACCTCGGCAACTATCTCGGCGCGATCCGCCGCTTCGTCGCCCTGCAGGACGAGATGGACTGCATTTATTGCGTCGTCGACCTGCATTCGCTGACAGCGCAACTGGTGCACAAGGATCTCAAGGAGCAGACCCGCTCCATCGCCGCCGCCTATCTCGCCGCCGGCATCGATGCCGAAAAGCACATCGTCTTCAACCAGTCCGCCGTCTCCGGCCATGCCGAACTGGCGTGGATCTTCAACTGCGTCGCGCGGATCGGCTGGATGAACCGGATGACCCAGTTCAAGGACAAGGCCGGCAAGGACCGCGAGAATGCCTCGCTGGGGCTGCTCGCCTATCCGAGCCTGATGGCTGCCGACATTCTTCTCTACCGCGCCACCCACGTGCCGGTCGGCGACGACCAGAAGCAGCACTTGGAACTCACCCGCGACATCGCCATGAAGTTCAACCTCGACTTCGAGGACAATATCCGCGCCGCCGGAACGGGCGTCGACATCACCGTCGGCGACCAGCCGGTGCATGCCTATTTCCCGATGACCGAGCCGATGATCAGCGGCGCCACCACCCGTGTGATGAGCCTGCGCGACGGCACCAAGAAGATGTCGAAATCCGATCCCTCGGACCTCTCGCGCATCAACCTGACGGACGACGCCGACGACATCAGCCGCAAGATCAAGAAGGCCAAGACCGACCCCGAGCCGCTGCCGTCGGAACTGGCGGGGCTGGAAGGCCGGCCCGAGGCGAGCAATCTGGTGGGCATCTTCGCAGCCCTTTCCGACCGGACCAAGGAAGACGTGCTTACTGAGTATGGCGGTCAGCAGTTCTCGGCCTTCAAGCCGGCTCTCACCGACCTCGCGGTCACCGTTCTGGCGCCGGTCAACGCCGAGATGCGCAAGCTTGAGGCAGATCCCGGCCATATCGACGCCGTCCTGAAGAACGGCGCCGAGCGTGCCGGCGAGATCGCGGCCAGGACGATGGCGGACGTCAAGGACATCATCGGGCTTTTGTAACCGGGACCAACAGATCCCCGCCGCCTTGCGGGCAGGGGATTTTCTTTCTCCCCGCCACTTTCCGCGCGCCCCATCTTGCGGGCCGGGGGCGGCGGGGGCATATTCCGGCCCATGGTTTCAAGACGACTTTCCCGAGAGGCCGGACACCGGCGCAAGTTTCTGGCCGTGGTGGACGAAACGCCCGAAAGCGAGCGCGCCATGCGCTACGCGGCGTTGCGTGCCAAGAACTCCGGCGGCGGGCTGGTTTTGTGCTACGTTATCTCGCCGAGCGACTTCCAGCACTGGCTGGGGGTCGAGGAGATCATGAAGGCCGAAGCGATGGAGGAGGCAGAATCGACGCTCGCCAAGGCGGCGGAAAAGCTGCGCCAGGCGATCGGCATCGATTCGGAAACCCGTATTCGCGAAGGCAAGTCGGTGGACGAGATCCACGCCGTCATCGAGGAGGACCGCGATATCGCCATTCTCGTGCTGGCCGCCGGCTCCGCCAAGGAGGGGCCGGGACCGCTGGTTTCCTCGATCGCGGGGCGGGGTGCTGCCTTCCCGATCCCGGTGACCGTCGTCCCCGACAACCTGTCCGACGAGGAAATCGACGCACTGAGCTAGGTGGTGTACGATTCTTCGCTTGATCCGGACCCCGTCCGGGCCTATTTTGGAAACATTCTAAACTACAGAAATCGCCGGCCCTCGCCGGCGCGGGAACCCGGGGCCTTGAACCCCGGTGAAAACCCAGGAGAAAGTTCGATGTTCATCCAGACCGAAGCGACGCCGAACCCGGCGACCCTGAAGTTCCTGCCCGGCAAGGTCGTCATGCAGGACGGCACCGCGGAGTTCCGCTCCGAGGAGGAAGCCTCGAGCGCCTCGCCACTGGCGGCCAAGCTGTTCTCCATCCCGGGCGTGACCGGCGTGTTCTACGGCTACGACTTCATCACCGTGACCAAGGACGGTCCGGACTGGCAGCATCTCAAGCCTGCCATTCTCGGCGCCATCATGGAGCATTTCATGTCCGGCGCGCCGGTGATGAATGCCGGCGAGAGTGAAGCCGGCACCGCCGACGAGGAATTCTTCGACGAGGCCGACGGCACCGTGGTGGCCACGATCAAGGAATTGCTGGAAACGCGGGTGCGTCCGGCGGTGGCCCAAGACGGCGGCGACATCACCTTCCGCGGCTTCAAGGACGGCAAGGTCTATCTCTACATGAAGGGCGCGTGCGCCGGCTGCCCGTCCTCGACGGCCACCCTCAAGCACGGCATCCAGAATCTGCTCCGTCATTTCGTGCCGGAAGTGCGTGAAGTCGAAGCCGTCTGAGACGTCCTTGACGCCGATTACCCGCCCGGGATCATTTTCTCCGGGCGGCTTTCGTGATTGGATAGGGCGAGATCAACCGGATTCGGAACCGAAGTGATACTGCTTGCCCTCGATTGCGCGCAGCGCCTGTGCGCCGTTGCCCTCTATGACGCCGAAAGCGGGACGGTGCTTGCGCGCCGCGACCCGGAAATCGGCCGCGGCCATGCCGAACTTCTGCCCGGACTCGTCGAGGAGGTGTTCGCCGGGGCCGGGCTTTCCTTTGCGGATGTCGACCGTATCGCCGTGACCGTCGGTCCGGGCTCGTTCGCGGGCATCCGGGTCGGCGTGGCGTTTGCGCGGGGGCTGGCGTTTTCGCTGAAAATTCCGGCTGTCGGCGTTTCGGGCCTTTACGCGATGGCGGCTCCGCTCGCCCGGTCCGCCGCCGCTCCCGTGATGGCGACGATCGATGCCAAACGCGAACGTATCTGGGCGGCGGTCGTTGCGGCCGACGGAGCGACATTGGCCGACCCCGCCGAAACGACGGCGCAAGCCGCTGCCGTGCTCGCAAGGCAACTGGGTGCGGCTGTGGCCGGCGATGCCGTCCCGCTCATTCTGGCGGAGGATGCAAGTCTGAAGGCGGTCGACGCCGCTCCTTTCGCGGACATCGCCGAGGTGGCGCGCATCGGCGCCGGGCTCGATCCCGAAGAGAACAAGCCCGAACCCGCCTATCTGCGCGCGCCCGATGCCAAGCCGCAGGCCGGTTTCGCCGTTGAGAGGATGAAGGCGTGAGCGCGATGTTCTCCCGTTTCTTCTCCCGGCCCGATGCCTTCGAGATCACGCCGATGACGACGGCGGACGCGGCAATCGCCGCCCGGCTCCACAAGCTGGCCTTCGCGCGCGGCTGGACCGACGGCGAATTCGCCTCGCTTCTGGGTCAGCCGGCGGTTTTCGGTTTCCTCGCCGTTGACCCGGCCCGTGCGCGCGACATGGCGGCGGGGTTCGTTCTGGTCCGCGAGGCCGCCGGCGAAGCCGAAATCCTCTCGATCGGCGTCGATCCGGGCGTGCGCCGCGCCGGTCTCGGCTGGCGGTTGATGCAGGCAGCAATGCGCGAGGCCTCCCACCGGGGCGCCGAGGAGATGTTCCTCGAGGTCGACGAGGGGAATGCGGGGGCGATCGCGCTCTACGGCAAGCTGAAATTCGTCAAGGTCGGCGAGCGCCGAGCCTATTACGAGCATCCCGGCGAACCGCGGACCTCGGCCTGGGTGATGCGCCGGCCGCTGGTCTAGCTCACGACCTGAGGGGCGATGGTGGATTTCGCGGCGGGAAATCGCTATTGCCGCTGGCGACAGGGAAATGCGGACCTCGCCATGTTGCCACTCTTTAAAGCCCGGAACCGGCGCACGCCATGATCACCGTCCTGCGGCTGGCGGCGGTCGCGATCATTTTCGTCTCGTTGACGCTGGCCCTGCTGCCGGTGCAACTGCTCGCGATCCGTGCGGGGCACGATATCCGCCGCCGTCTGCCGCGTCGCTGGCACAGGATCATGGCGCCGGCCCTGGGGCTGAAGGTGGAAGTGATCGGAAAGCCCGCGGCCGACCGGCCGCTGATGCTGGCGTCCAATCACGTCTCCTGGAAGGATATTGTCGTGCTCGGCGCGGTGGCCGACGTCGTCTATGTGGCGAAATCCGAGGTGCGTGACTGGCCGGTCTTCGGCTGGCTCGCCCGGCTGCAGCGCTCCGTCTTCGTCGAGCGCGAGCGCAGGCGCACCACCGGCGACCAGATCGGCGAGATGGCGAAGCGCCTGAAGGCCGGCGAGATCGTCGTGTTGTTTCCCGAGGGGACGACGTCGGACGGCAACCGCACGCTGCCCTTCAAGACCTCGCTCTTCGGCGCGGCGACCGCCGCGATCCCGGAAGTGCCGGAGAAGCGCGTCACGGTCCAGCCGGTGGCCATCTGCTATGTCGGAGTTCACGGCATGCCGATGGGTCGCTACCACCGGCCGATAGCGGCCTGGCCGGGCGACGTGGCGCTCGGGCCGCATCTTTTCCGGGTGCTCCGGGAAGGCGCGCTCGAGGTCGAGGTGCGTTTCGGCGAGCCGGTGATGTTCGATGAGACGACCAACCGCAAGGCCGCCGCGAAACTGATCGAGACGCGCATCGCCGCTCTGCTGGCCGAAGGTCTCGCGGGACGCAAACGGATCGGTTGAGACCGGCCGGCCCCGCGATTGCATGGCCCGATTGCAAGGAAAGATCATGGAAGGTAAAAGGCGCCCATGATGGACAGGCTCGACACCGAGATCGCTGAAACACCCGTTGCCGCCGGCGCTGATACGCCCGACCGGACGACGTCTGTCGCGCCGGCGCGCAAGGTCTTCGTCAAGACCTATGGTTGCCAGATGAACGTCTACGATTCCGAGCGGATGAGCGACGCACTGGCCCGTGACGGCTATACCGCCACCGACACGCCGGACGATGCCGATCTGGTGCTGATCAACACCTGCCATATCCGCGAAAAGGCCGCCGAGAAGGTCTATTCGCAGCTCGGACGCCTCAACAAGCTGAAGAAGAAGCGCCAGCGCGAGGGATCGGACCTGATGGTCGCCGTCGCCGGCTGCGTGGCCCAGGCCGAGGGACACGAGATCACCCGGCGCGCGCCGGTGGTCGACGTGGTGATCGGACCGCAGACCTATCATCGGCTCCCCGAGGCGCTTGCCAAGGCCCGCTCCGGCGCGAAGGTGGTGGAGACGGATTTCCCGGTCGAGGACAAGTTCACGGCATTGCCGAAGGCGCCGGAAAAGATCATCCGCAAGCGCGGCGTCACCGCGTTCCTGACCGTCCAGGAAGGCTGCGACAAGTTCTGCACCTTCTGTGTCGTGCCCTATACCCGCGGAGCCGAGACCTCGCGCCCGGTCGACGCGATCGTCGCCGAGGCCGAGCGGCTGGCTGCGGCCGGTGTCCGTGAGGTCACGCTTCTCGGCCAGAACGTCAACGCCTGGCACGGCGAGGGGAGTGACGGCCGCGAATGGGGTCTGGGCGAACTCCTGCGCCGGCTTTCCGCGATCGATGGGCTGGAGCGACTGCGCTACACCACCAGCCATCCGCGCGACATGGATGACGGGTTGATCGCCGCGCATCACGATTTGCCGAAATTGATGCCCTATCTTCATCTGCCGGTTCAGGCGGGATCGGACCGGATCTTGAAGGCGATGAACAGGCGCCATACGGCGGCCGATTACATCCGCCTTGTCGAGCGCATCCGCGCAGCCAATCCGGATCTGGCACTGTCGGGCGATTTCATCGTCGGTTTTCCCGGTGAGACGGACGCCGATTTCGAGGACACGATGCGGTTGATCGAGACGGTCGGCTATGCCCAGGCGTTTTCGTTCAAATATTCCCCGCGCCCCGGAACCCCCGGCGCGGATCTCGACGACCATGTCGACGAGACGGTGAAATCCGAGCGGCTGCAGCGTCTGCAGGATCTCCTGTTCCGCCAGCAACGCGATTTCGCCAAGCGCTGCGTGGGCCGCGAGATCGACCTGCTTCTCGAAAAGACGGGCAGGGAACCCGGACAGCTTATCGGACGTTCTCCTTGGCTACAGCCGGTAATTGTTGATGCAAAGCCCGAGGAAATAGGTGACATTGTGAAGGTGCGAATCACGCAGGCCGGTCCGAACAGCCTGTTCGCAGACCGGGTTTAAGGGTTGAACGGGTCCAAAAAGGAGCCAGATCGTTTGACAGCGCATAACCTGTCCGCGCCCACTGAGGGCGTTTCCGCCGGTGCATCGGATGCGACACACATCGCGCTCACTTTCGAAAACAACAGACTTGCCAGCGAGCTTTTTGGCCAGTTCGACCAGAACCTCGCGCTGATCGAGCAGAAGCTCAAGGTCGATGCCCGCGCCCGGGGGAACACGGTGACCCTGACCGGTGAGGCGCTCGCCACCAATCAGGCCCGACGCACGCTCGACTATCTCTATGATCGCCTGCTCAAGGGCTCCTCCGTCGAAGCCTCCGATGTGGAGGGTGCGATCCGCATGGCGCTCGCGGCCGATGACCAGCTCGTGCTGCCGACGCTGGAGCGCAAGGGCAAGCTCGCCATGGCGCAGATCTCGACGCGCAAGAAGACGGTGATCGCCCGCACTCCGACCCAGGACGCCTATATCCGCGCCATGGATCGCGCTGAACTGGTCTTCGGCGTCGGCCCCGCCGGCACCGGCAAGACCTTCCTCGCCGTCGCCCACGCCGCCCAGCTTCTCGAACGCGGTTCGGTCGAGCGCATCGTGCTCACCCGTCCCGCGGTCGAGGCCGGGGAACGGCTCGGCTTCCTGCCGGGAGACATGAAGGAGAAGGTCGACCCCTATCTCCGCCCGCTCTACGACGCGCTTTACGAAATGATGCCGTCCGACCGGGTGGAGCGCGCGCTCGCCGCGGGTGTCATCGAGATCGCTCCGCTTGCTTTCATGCGCGGCCGTACACTTTCGAATTCCGCCATCATTCTCGACGAGGCGCAGAACACCACCCAGATGCAGATGAAGATGTTCCTCACCCGTCTGGGCGAGAACGGACGCATGATCATCACCGGCGATCCGAGCCAGATCGACCTGCCGCGCGGGGTGAAATCCGGGCTGGTGGAGGCACTGTCCGTGCTCGACGGCGTCGAGGGAATCGTCACTTGCCGCTTCAAGGGCTCCGACGTCGTCCGTCATCCCCTCGTCCAGCGCATCGTCGAGGCCTATGACGAGAAGGGCTCAGACCCCTCGGCCCAATGAGCAAGCCCGTGATCGAATGTGCCGGCACTGTGGAAGCCGGCCACTGGGGCGGCGAAGACGATGTCGTGGCCGGCGCCCAGGCCGTGCTCGATGTCGCCGCGCGCTACATCCGCACCCACGAGAACCAGCCGTTTCCCGCCGATCCGGTGGAGATTTCGCTCCTGTTCACCGATGACGGGCCGATGGCGGAGATCAACGGCCAATGGCGGGGCAAGGGCAAGCCGACCAACGTCCTGTCCTTTCCCGCTTTCCCGATCGTGCCCGGCGACACCCCCGGCCCGGTGCTTGGGGACATCGTGCTTGCGCGGGCGACGATCGAGCGGGAGGCGGCCGATCTCGGCAAGCCGGTCGACCATCACATCTCCCATCTGCTGGTGCACGGATTTCTTCATCTTTTCGGCTATGACCATATTGATGCCGAAGACGCGCGCGAGATGGAAACGCTTGAGACTCGCATTTTGGCCGAACTTGGCTTATCTGACCCTTATGGCGGTACGGATCCGCTTTGATACGATTGAGCTATGACCAACGTTGACACTCCGGCCGAAAACGCCGGCCACGGCTCGGAAAAGTCCGGGCTTTCACAGGACGACGGCGACAGTAGTAGCCAACCCGGGCGATCTCTGACCGCCGGGGGCGAGCGCGCGCCCGGCTTGTGGCAACGCCTGCGGCGGTTTATCTTCCGCCCTTCCGACGGCGAGTCCCTGCGCGAAAACCTGACCGACGCCCTGCAATCGGGCGGCGACCTGCACGAGGCCTTCAGCCCCGGTGAACGGGCGATGCTCAACAACATCCTGCGCCTGCGGGAGGTTCGCATCGAGGACGTCATGGTGCCGCGCGCCGATATCGAGGCGATCGAGGATTCCACCACCATCGGCGCGATGCTGCAGTTTTTCGAGGAATCCGGCCATTCGCGCATGCCGGTCTATTCCGAAACGCTCGACGATCCCCGCGGAATGGTGCACATCCGCGACGTGCTGGCCTGGATCGCCAAGCAGTCGCGCCCGAAGCGGCGCTCCACGAAATCCAACGGCAATGGAAACGGCGGCTCGTCGGCCCGCAAGCCGGCCTCGACCGAGACGCTGGATCTCTCCAAGGTCGACCTGTCCAAGACGCTTCAGGAAGCGGGCCTGATCCGCAAGGTTCTCTTCGTTCCGGCCTCGATGCTGGCCTCGGACCTGATGCAGCACATGCAGGCGGCCCGTATCCAGATGGCGCTGGTCATAGACGAATATGGCGGCACCGACGGTCTCGTCTCGCTCGAGGACATCGTCGAGATGGTGGTCGGCGACATCGCCGACGAGCACGACCTCGACGAGGAGACGATGATCAAGCGCTCCGGCGACGACATCTGGCTCGCCGACGCCAAGGCCGAGCTCGACGATCTCGTCAAGGAGATCGGCAGCGACTTCGACGTTGCCGAACAGAGCGAGGACGTCGATACGCTCGGCGGGCTGATCTTCTCCGAACTCGGGCGCATTCCTGCGCGCGGAGAGGTGGTGCAGGCCGTGCCCGGCTTCGAGTTTCAGGTTCTCGATGCTGATCCCCGCCGCATCAAGCGCGTGCGGATCGTCCGCGGCCGCCCGGCCGCCCGGCGCCGGGTCACCCGGGCCGACACGCCTGCGGAGAAAGCCGCCACGAACGGCAAATGATCCCGCCGGCCGGCTTATAGGCGACTTACAAACCGGGCGTTTTCTGAAAGACTGCAACGACTGATTCGATCCCCGCGGGGCGGCGACGGGAACAACGGCCTTTGGAACGTCTGGCAGAAAAGATCATGCTCACCTGGGGCTGGCGACGCATGGCGCTCGCCTTCTCGGCGGGGCTCGTCAGCGTGCTCGCCTTGCCGCCGGTCAATTTCTTCCCTGCAATGTTCGTCTCGCTGCCGGTTCTCGTCTGGCTGCTCGATGGCGCGAGCGGGTCCGCCGATGCCGGTTTTCTCGGTCGCCTGAGGCCGGCTTTCGCGACCGGCTGGTGGTTCGGCTTCGGCTATTTCGTCGGCGGTCTCTGGTGGCTCGGCGCGGCACTTCTGGTCGAGGCGGATGTTTTCGCATGGGCCCTCCCGCTCGCCGTGCTCGGCCTGCCCGCCGTCCTGGCGCTGTTTTACGGCGTGGCGACGGCACTTGCCCGGCTTCTCTGGGGCGATGGCTTCGGCCGCATCGCGGCCCTCGCGGCGGCTTTCGGCTTGGCGGAGTTTGGACGCGAATTCCTCCTCTCGGGCTTCCCGTGGAACGCGCTCGGGATGACGGTGATGCCGGCGCCGCTGATGATGCAGCCCGCCCGCCTTGTCGGCCTCGACGGCATGACTGTTCTGGCTGTCTACATTTTTGCTTCTCCCGCTCTGATTGCAACGCGTCGGGGCGCTCTCCCGGGGCTGGGGTTGGCCGCCGCTCTTCTGGTCGCCAGCCTCGGCTACGGCTGGCAGGCGATGCGGCAGGAGATCGTTCAGGCCGACGAGGCGCCGGTGTTCCGGATCGTCCAGCCGGATATCGACCAGGCCGCCAAGTGGCAGCCCGGCGACCGGGAGGCGATCTTCGACGACTTGCTGAAGCTCACGGCCCTGCCGCCTGAATCGCCGGCCGGCCGGCCCGATTTCATTGTCTGGCCGGAGACCGCGGTGCCGTTCCTCCTGACCGACAATCCCGGCGCTCTGGCGCGGATCGCCGCGACACTCGAGCCGGGGCAGGCGCTTCTTGCCGGGGCAGTGCGTGTCGAAAACGGACAGTCCGGCACCCCCGACCGCTACTACAATTCCATCTACGTGATCAGCGATTCCGGCGAGATCATCGGCGCAGCCGATAAAGCGCATCTGGTGCCTTTCGGTGAATATCTCCCCTTCGAAAGCCTTTTGAAGCGGTTCGGCCTGGAAACGGTGGCGCGAAGTTTCGGCGGCTTCAGCGCCGCGGAAACGCGCGATCCGCTGAAACTTCCTGGGGAAATCAATGCAATTCCGCTCATATGTTACGAGGCGATCTTCCCCGCGCTGGCCGAGATAGGGAGAAGCCGGGATGACCTGCTGCTCAATGTGACCAATGACGGATGGTTCGGGCACACGCCGGGGCCCTATCAGCATTTCCAGCAGGCACGCATTCGCGCGGTGGAAACGGGGTTGCCGATGATACGTGCGGCAAATAGCGGCATATCGGCAGTAATTGATCCGTTTGGCCGGGCCCTGCGCATGTTTCCGCTCGGTGCGAAGGGTGTGGTCGATGCTCCCCTTCCGGCTGCCTTACCGCCCCTTAATGCCTACGAAAACCGACAGTTGGGCTTTTGGGGGTTTTTCACCATAATGGTGTTATTCGCATTAACTTCGCGCGGAAGTAAGGGTATGGGGCGCGATTGACGCAAAACCCCTGAAATTGCATAGTCACGTCGTCAACCCGCGTCCCGTGCACCGATCATACAAAATCTTGGGGGTCTTCGGACTTAGTTTGGCCGGCGTATGGGGCAATCTCAACACTGAGCCGTCAAGGCTCTTTGCAGGATACTGTAATGATCGAGAACAAGAAGAAACCCAACCCGATCGACGTTCATGTCGGAAGCCGGGTTCGGTTGAGGCGTACCATGCTTGGAATGAGCCAGGAGAAGCTTGGGGAGGCTCTCGGAATCACCTTCCAGCAGATTCAGAAATACGAAAAGGGCACCAACCGCGTCGGCGCCAGCCGGTTGCAGAACATCTCAACCATCCTCAACGTGCCGGTGTCGTTCTTTTTCGAAGATGCCCCCAGCGATGTATCCGGCGGCCAGCCTGGGATGGCCGAGGCCAGCTCCCCCAACTACGTGGTGGACTTTCTCTCGTCCTCCGAAGGGCTTCAGCTCAACCGCTCTTTCGTCAAGATCTCAGACGCCAAGGTAAGGCGGAAGATCGTCGATCTCGTCAAGGCGCTCGCCGCCGACGAGGAAGCCGACTGATCCGGATCTCCCAAGGATCCCGATCCCAGCACTCAAGGCAACATGCCGCCGCCGGTGAAAAGGCCTCGAAGTCCGGACGACCGTCGATGTCCGTGCTTCAAAGCCTCTTGCCGGCCGCGGCTCGCGCCTCTGCTGCTGAAACAATCCATATCAAGATATCTTTATATCGTTCTGACCCTTGTCAGCCTTTCCGGGTTTCTCTAAACAGGCTCGGATCAAATCGGCAGGATGGAGCCTCGCCATGGCGCGCCAGAACTACCTCTTCACGTCCGAATCGGTTTCCGAGGGACACCCGGACAAGGTCTGCGACCGGATTTCCGACGAGATCGTTGATCTCGTCTACCGGGAAGCCAAGAAAACCGGCCTCGACCCCTGGACCGTGCGCGTGGCCTGCGAGACGCTGGCGACAACCAACCGGCTCGTCATAGCCGGCGAGGTGCGTGTGCCCGAAACGTTGATGAAGACCGACAAGCACGGCAACAAGGTCATCAATCCCTCGCGCTTCAAGTCTGCCGCCCGCAGGGCCGTCCGCGATATCGGCTACGAGCAGGACGGCTTCCACTGGAAGACCTGCAAGATCGACGTGCTTCTCCATTCCCAGTCGGCCGACATCGCCCAGGGCGTCGACAATGCCTCCGACCGCCAGGGCGAGGAGGGTGCGGGCGACCAGGGCATCATGTTCGGCTACGCCTGCAGGGAAACCCCGGACCTGATGCCGGCGCCGATCTACTATTCCCACAAGATCCTCGAACTGCTCGCCGATGCCCGCAAGAAGGGTGAAGGCGAGGCGCGGCTTCTCGGCCCCGACGCCAAGAGCCAGATCACGGTCCGCTACGAGAACGGCAAGCCTGCCGAGGTCGTCTCGATCGTGCTCTCCACCCAGCATCTCGACGAAAGCTGGGATTCGGCCAAGGTACGCCAGGTCGTTGAGCCCTATATCCGCGAGGCGCTGTCGCTGGGCGAACTGCCGATCGCCAAGGACTGCAACTGGTACATCAACCCGACCGGCAAGTTCGTCATCGGCGGCCCCGACGGTGACGCCGGGCTGACCGGCCGCAAGATCATCGTCGATACCTATGGCGGTGCCGCCCCCCATGGCGGCGGCGCGTTTTCCGGCAAGGATACCACCAAGGTGGACCGCTCGGCCGCCTATGCCGCGCGCTATCTTGCCAAGAACGTCGTGGCCTCGGGCCTCGCCGAGAACTGCACCATCCAGCTTTCCTACGCCATCGGCGTGGCACAGCCGCTCTCGGTCTATGTCGATCTCCACGACACCGGCAAGGTTGACGAAGCGACCGTCGAGAAGGCGATCCGCCAGGTGATGGACCTTTCGCCGACCGGCATCCGCCGCCATCTCGATCTCAACAAGCCGATCTATGCGCGCACCGCGGCTTACGGCCATTTCGGCCGAAAGACCGGACGCGACGGCGCCTTCTCCTGGGAGAAGACCGATCTCGTCAAGGCGCTCAAGCAGGCCGTCAAGGACGTCGCCTGACCGGTGACGGTTTCGTCTCCATGACCGAAGAACGCCGAAGCCGGGCGACGGAAGCCTTCTGGGGCCGCCGCCGCGGCAAATCGCTCAAGCCCGCGCAGGCGGAAGCGCTGGAAACTGTCAGCCGCTCGCGCATGCTCGACCTTTCCGAGCCCGCGCCTGCGGATCTGGCAGGTCTCTTTTCGCATGCGCCGCAGAGAATCCATCTCGAGATCGGTTTCGGCGGCGGCGAGCATCTCGCCCACCATGCCCGCTCGCGGCCGGAGACGGGCTTTATCGGCGTCGAACCCTTCGTCAACTCGATGGCCAAGCTGGCCGCCGTCATCGAGGATGAGGGCATCGAGAACATCCGGCTTTACGACGACGACGCGACGCGGCTTCTCGACTGGCTGCCGGAGGCGTCGCTCGACGGGATCGACCTGTTCTACCCGGATCCCTGGCCCAAGAAGAAGCACTGGAAGCGGCGCTTCGTTTCAGACGTCAATCTAGACCGGTTCGCGCGGGTTCTGAAGCCCGGCGCCACTTTCCGCTTCGCCTCCGACATCGATACCTATGTCAACTGGACGCTCACCCACATCGCCCGTCACGCGGCATTTTCATGGGAGGCGGAAAAGGCCGACGATTGGCGCAGTCCCTGGGCGGGCTGGCCCGGTACGCGCTACGAGGCCAAGGCTTTCCGCGAGGGCCGGACGCCGGCCTATCTGACCTTCCGTCGGCTGTAGCCTAAGGGCTGCTTGCCGCCTCGCGGAGATAGGCGCGGCACATCCGGATCAGCTCGGCGCGCACCGCGTCTGCCCGCGCGCCTTCCAGGTTGCGCTCAAAGGCGTTGCGGACCGTTCCGAAGACAACCGTGACAAGGGTGCGGTTGACGAGTTCGATGTTCGCAAAGCGGGCGTCAGCAGCCGTTTGCAGCATGGCCATGGTCGCATCGTCGGCGCGCCGCGCGAACTCGTCGATCAGCGCCGAATTGTCCATGCCCGCCACCGAGAGATAGAGCGCGCGGGTGACGTCCGCCCTTTCCGTCTTGGCGCGCCAGTAGGTCTCGATCAACAACCGCACCATCTCGTCCACCCGAGCGCCGTGGCAGGCGCGGCATGCGGCTTCGATCCGCTCGGCCAGCGCTTCGAGATAGCGTGCGTTGAGACCGTAGATCAGTGCCTGCTTGTGCGGAAAATACTGGTACATGGTACCCACTGAAACACCCGCGCGCTCCGCGACGCGTGTCGTCGTCAGCCGGCTGAGGCCGCCACTGAGCAAAAGCTGAATGGTTGCCTCGAAAATCGCATCGACCGTTGCCACCGCACGTGCCCGACGCGGCCTTTTCCGGGGTTGGAGGGCTGCGGGTGCCGTGGCGCTCATATGCGAATCCAAAAACTGAATGATCCTTCATAAAATACGGCAGTACGCCATTAAAGGAAAGGATCACTCTTGATGGAAAGCAGACGCATCGCCCTCGTGACGGGAGGAAACAAGGGAATCGGCCTCGAGATCGTCAGGCAATTGGCGCAAGCCGGCCTCGACGTCATCCTCGGCGCCAGAAACGCCGAGCGAGCAGCCGCGGCGGTCGCCGGGCTGGCAGCAGACGGGCTGACGGTCCGGTCGGTTCTTCTCGATCTGGCCGATCGGGACAGTATCGGCAGCGCCGTGGCCTGGATCGATCGCGAGTATGGCCGGCTCGACTGTCTGGTCAACAATGCCGGCATCTTCGATTTCGCCGACGCCACGCCCGGCAAGGCTGCCATCGAGGCGGTAAGGCGGGTCATGGAGGTCAACTTCATCGGCACACTGGCCGTCACCCAGGCCATGCTGCCCCTGCTGCGCCGGGCTCCGGAGGCCCGTATCGTCAACCTCTCGAGTTCGCTCGGCTCGCTGACGCTGAACGGCGACCCCACCTCGCCGTTCTATGCCCAGCGGTTCATCGGCTACAACGCCTCGAAGGCGGCGCTGAACATGCTTACGGTTCAGCTCAGCGAGGAACTGAAGGATACGCGCGTCCGGATCAACTCCGTCAGTCCCGGCTTCGTCAAGACGGACCTGACAGGCTACGGCACCATGACGCCCGCTGAGGGTGCAAGGCTTCCGGTCGCTTATGCCATCGGTGGAGAGTTGTCCGGCGGATTTGTCGAGCCGGACGGATCGACCCCCTGGTAATCCGCCTCGAGCGTTCGATCCGTCATCCGGCAAATCGCCGGATCTGCTCCGTCCTGCCATGGCGCCCGGCGCGACAAACCTCGCCGCCGGGTTGCAGGCTCAAATTTCCTTCATTTCTGGGCTGTGTGTTGTCTGGCGTGACAAAAACTTCCACTCGATCGTTATGTCTTTTTTAAACGACAACCACATTTCCCTGTTGAGAATCCCGGCTTAACCCTACGTTTTTTTGTTGCTTGTGCGCCGCAGCCTTTCCGATTAAGTGGCAAGCCGGTGTGGCGGCATCGTTAGCCTGGTGGAGGTTTCTCCGGAAATGAATCACACATCGGCGCCCGGTGGCGCTGTTGACCTGAGCAATTGCGACCGCGAGCCTATTCATCTCCTGGGACGGGTCCAAGAGTTCGGGTTTCTCGTTGCCGCGACCTCCGACTGGATGATCAGCGACATCTCCGCCAATGCGGGCGATTTCATCGATCGGGAACCGGAAAGCCTCCTTGGCGAACACATTTCCGCCATACTTGCTTCCGAGGTCATCCATACGCTCAGGAACCGACTTCAAAACCTGCATGCGGGCACCCTGCCGGATGTCGTGAGCGACATGCCGATCGCGGCTGGCCGAACGGGCGAGAAGTTCGATATCAGCGTCCACATCTCCGGATCGAAGATCGTCCTCGAGTTCGAGCCGCATCTGGATATCAAGGAAGCGGGTCGGACGATTGCGGAAGTGCAGCAGGCCATCCAGCGCATTTCCCGCATGGACAGTATCGAGCAGATTCTGAAATTCGCGACGCGGTTCGTGTCGGCGCTCACCGATTTCGACCGTGTGATGGGCTATGTCTTCCGGGCCGATGGCTCGGGTGACGTGCAGGCGGAAACCCGTTCGCCGGGTTTGGTGCCCTTCCTCGGCCTCCGTTATCCGGCGAGCGACATCCCCGTCCAGGCGCGGGCGCTTTACGTCCGTAATCCGGTTCGCTCGATCGGGAATACCTCCAGTCTCGGGGCCGACATCCTGCCGCGGCCGAACCGCCCCGAGGATTATCTGGATCTGTCGAATGCGGTGCTGCGCAGCGTCTCGCCGATCCACCTCGAATATCTCCAGAACATGGGTGTGAAGGCCTCCTTGTCGATCTCGCTGATCGTCGAGGGCAAGCTGTGGGGGCTTCTCGCCTGCCACCACAACGAACCCAAGCACCTGCCGCAGGTCTTCCGAAATTCGCTGGTGCTGTTCGGCCAGATGCTTTCGCTGCTGATTGCCGGCAAGCTCTCGGCGGAAGACCGGGAATACCACACCCGGGCAAACGAACTGATCAATTCCTTCTCGCGCTCCGCCGCTACCACGGGGGAAGTGGCGCAGACTTTGATCGACCGATCGGATCTCGCCATGCGGCTGATGTCCGCCGAAGGCATGGCCGTCGCCAGCCATGGTCAACTCGCCGTCCACGGCCGCACGCCGAGCGACGAGCAGATCCATGCGATCGTCAAGCGTCTCAATGCGCTGCCTCCCGGCGAGGTCTTTGCCACCAGCGAGCTCGCCTCGCTGTCTCCGGCCTTCTCGGAATTCGCCGACCAGGCCGCCGGCATGCTCTCAATCCCGATTTCCAAGGCTCCGCGCGATTACATCCTGTTCTTTCGCGGCGAGGTTCTCAAGAAGGTCAAATGGGCGGGCAATCCCGAAAAGCCGGCCACGCTCGGGCCCAATGGTATTCGCCTGACCCCGCGCAAGAGCTTCGAGGCCTGGCAGTCGATCGTCGAGGGCCATTCGGAAGAGTGGACCCAGGCGGAAATCGCCGCCGCCGAGCAGTTCCGTGTCACGGTGCTCGAAGTGGTTCTGCGCATGGCGGAGGAAACCGCTACGGAGCGCAGGAAGGCGTCGGAGAAGCAGGAACTTCTGATCGCCGAGCTCAACCACCGGGTCCGTAACATTCTCGGTCTGGTTCGGAGTCTGATCGCGCAGACTTCGAAAAAATCCGTGACCGCCGCCGAATTCGCCGCCGAGCTGGAGAGCCGGGTGCAGTCACTTGCCCGGGCTCATGACCAGATCACCCGCCACAACTGGACCGCGGCCTCACTGCGCGGCCTGCTGTCTACGGAAGCGGAAGCCTATCTTCTCGACAAGGCTGACCGCATAGAGGTGAAGGGCGACGACATCTATCTCGTGCCGGCCGCCTATTCGACCGTCGCGCTCGTGCTGCACGAAATGATGACGAATTCCGCCAAATACGGCGCCTTGTCGGATTCCAGCGGTATCGTGAACGTCGACGTCAACAGGCTCGATGACGGTTCGGTGGATCTGTTGTGGAAAGAGCGCGGCGGGCCGCCGGTCAAGGCGCCGGAACGGCGCGGCTTCGGCTCGACGATCATCGAGCGCTCCATCCCCTTCGAACTCAACGGACGCGCCGAGGTCGATTACGAGCGCTCCGGACTGGCCGCGCGCTTCTGGCTGCCGGACGAGCATATCCGGGGCGAGGGCATGACGGCGGAGAGCCAGCAGGCAGCTCCCGTGTCCGGAGGCGAGGCTATGAAGAGCGAGGCGGAAGAGGAGATCTTCGAGGCGGATGATTTTCCGAAGTCGATCCTGCTTGTGGAAGACAACCTCATCATCGCCATGGATACCGAGAAGGTTCTTGTCGACCTCGGCGCGGAAACGGTCGCCACCTGCGCCCATGAGAACGAAGCCCTCGCGGAGATCGAAAGGGCGGTGCCGGACTTCGCAATCCTCGACATCAATCTTGGTTCGCACACCAGCATCAAGATCGCGCGAAAGCTGGAAACGCTCGGTGTGCCCTATGTTTTCGCATCGGGGTACGGCGATGCGAAACCGCTCGAAGGGATGCCTGAGAACGCCTATGTGCTCGCCAAACCCTATGACAAGGACGGGCTGGAGAAGGCGGTTTACACCGCCATCGGGTCAGGCGCCTAGTATCTGGTGAGCGATCTCGGCGTAGTTGGCCGGTTTTGTGAAGATCGTCGGTTCCAGCCCGCTTTCCGCCCTGATCTGGTGCGGGTCGTGCCCGCTGATGAAACAGTAGGGAAGCCCCGCCGTTTCAAGGCGCTTTGCGATGGAAACACTGCTTTCCCGGCCAAGATTGAAGTCGAGAAGCGCCGCGTCGAGCGACATGCTGTCGAGATAGCGGAGGGCGGACCTGCAGTCATGCGCGATCACGCAGTCCATCCCGAGCCCTTCGATCGTGTCGGCGGCGTCGAGGGCGATGAAAGGATCGTCCTCGACGATCAGAATGGTTTTAGCTGCGTTTGTCATGAAATGAGAATGCACCGGGGGCCAAAGGGTTTCACGGCTTTATTCATTAAGTTTTTATGGTGAACAAACCGTTATTGGAGTTTTACAGGAATGCACATGCGAATGCTTGAGAGGCTCAGGGCGGAAACCGCCGAGGCGCATGAGGATCTCGACCGGCGCCATGAGGGCGGGCAATTCGTCCGGATGGAGGATTACGGCCGGTTCCTCGAGGCTCAGGCGCGCATCTTTCCCGCAGCCGAGGATCATCTGGCTGCAAGCGCCGAGTTCCGGACCCTGAGCGACTGGTCCGAACGGCTGCGAGCCCAGGCTCTCATGAGCGACCTGAAGGCCCTCGGACGCCCCGACCCGACCCCGATCGCATTCAGGTTTCATGACCGGCCCGGGGTCGCCGCCGGGATCGCCTATGTGCTCGAAGGGTCGCGGCTGGGTGGCAAGCTGATTGCCCGCAAGCTTGAACAGGCGGGCCTTGGGGATGCGCCCGTGGCTTTTCTCACCCAGGGGGCGGACCGGCGGTTCTGGCCGTCATTCACCCGGTGGCTCGAAAGCCGGGAGGCGGACGAGACCTATGCCGAGGATGCCGCCGCCGCCGCCCGCGCCACCTTCAGCCTTTTCCTGCTGGCCATCCAGAAGGCCGCTGAATAAGGAGGGGCCGAGTGCAAAAGGAAAAATTTTTTTCTTCCAGATTTTCCCGCGAAATTACAAGTAATATAGAATCTATAACGCACAGATTTGAAATCTACTCGCGCCTGTCGCGGTTATTTTGATCAAGCAAGTGTTTCCGTCTGTAATATAAGACCGAGGGCACGTGTCGCATCATTTGCTTCTCGTCTCCCCGGCGTGCTAGCAATGCCCCATGCCTGATAAAACAACCGGACAGGCGGACACTTATAGTGTTCCGCTGCTTCGCCGCGTTTCGTGCGTTGCTGCGCCTGCCTTTCCGGCCGGGCCAGGCTCCCGGCATATCCGATTTTCAAGAACGAAATCCCGAGAAGGAGGGTTTTTATGAACAAGCTGCTTTTTGCTTCCACCACTCTCGCAGCCCTCGCGCTGCTGCCGATGCAGGCCAACGCGCAGGACGCCGACGCCGCGGAGTGCGGTGAGGTCTCCATCGCCCAGATGAACTGGGCTGCTGCCGAAGTCACCACCAACATCGCCAAGTTCCTGCTCGAGGAAGGCTACGGCTGCTCGGTCAGCCTGGTGAATTCCGACACCATTCCGGCCATCACCTCGGTTGCCGAGAACGGCGAGCCGGACGTGGTCACCAACCTCTGGCTCAACTCGGCCGGCGACGCCTACAAGAAGCTCGAGGAAGGCGGCACCATGGAGCGCCTGACCAACGTGCTCGAGCCGGGCGGCGTGGAAGGCTGGTGGATTCCCACCAAGCTCGCCGAGGAACATCCGGAACTCACCACCATCGAAGGCGTGATGAAGAACCCGGAACTCGTCGGCGGTCAGTTCAACAACTGCCCGGACGGCTGGGGTTGCCGCGTGGTCTCCGACAACCTGGTGCGCGCGCTTGATCTCGAATCCGCCGATATCGAGGTCTTCAACCACGGTTCGGGTGAAACGCTCGCTTCCTCCATGGGGTCGGCCGTGACCGACGGCAAGCCGTGGTTCGGCTACTACTGGGGTCCGACCGTGCCGATGGGCAAGTACGACATGACCCGCGTCAAGCTGGGCGAGTATCAGGAAGAGGCATTCGCCAACCTGCAGAACCCGGATGCGGACGACCCGCAGGTCTCCGACTTCCCGGCCGCACCCATCCTGACCTCGGCCACCACCGAGTTCGTCAAGTCGCACCCGGAAGTCACCGACTTCTTCCGCAACATGACGTTCAAGACCGCGACCATGAGCTCGCTTCTGGCATGGCAGGACGAGAACAACGCCTCCGCCGAGGAGGTCGCCGTTCACTTCCTGACCGAGAATCCGGACGTCTGGACCGGCTGGGTCAATGATCAGGCCAAGGAAAACCTGAAGAACCTGATCGAAGGATGATCCGTCTTCGCGCCGCTGCCTGGGCATGCGGGGGCGTGCCTTGCGGCGCGATGACCGATATCCGGAACGGGGCCTGCCGGCCCCGTCCCCCTTTCTTGCCGAAACCATTCCACAAAACAAAACACGGGGCGGACCAGTCGGTCCGACAACTTGATGGCAACATATGACGGGCTTTTCGACGCGCTCGGACTGCGGGCGTGGTGCGACAAGGGGGCCGACAGCGGACCGATGTCGATGGCGGACCTTCTGGCCAAGACCAAAGGCGATGGCGCCGCGACCGTATCGGCGTGGGACACGCCGTTTCCCTCTCTCGACGCGCTGCACGACGCCTGCATGGCCATCCCGCAGTCGCGGGACCTGACGCAGGGGCTCGAAAGCGGTTTTCTCGGCATTCGCGACGCGCTCCGCTGGGTCATCGATCCGATCACCCAGCCGCTGAGCTGGATGCTTGAGGACATGCTCTGGCTGATGACGCAGTCGCCCTGGTGGATCGTCATGCCGGTGCTGTTCGCCATCACCTGGCTCGTCTCCCGCTCTTGGAAGATCGTCGGTTTCGTGGCGCTCATGCTCGGGCTGCTTGCATTCGTCGATCACTATCACGAGGCCATGCAGACGCTCGCCATCATCTTCGTCTGCGCATTCGTCTGCGTGTTGCTCGGCGTGCCGATCGGCATCGCCATGTCGCGCAATGACAAACTCCAGCGTTTCGTCATTCCCATACTCGACATGCTGCAGACGCTGCCGCCCTTCGTCTACCTGATCCCGCTGATCTTCCTGTTCTCGGTGACCGAGCCGAAACTCTACGGCATCGCCATCATTCTCTACGCCATCGTGCCCGTGGTGCGGCTGACCGACCTCGGCATCCGCCTGGTCGACAAGGACGTCATCGAGGCGGCCGACGCCTTCGGCATGACCAACCGGCAGAAACTCTTCGGGGTGCAGATCCCGCTGGCGCTGCCCAACATCATGGCCGGCGTCAACCAGACCATCATGATGAGCCTCGCCATGGTCGTCATCGCATCGCTGGTCTCGGCACCCGGCCTTGGCGTTCTCGTCCTGCGGGGTATCCGCAATCTCGAACTGGGCGTCGGTCTCGTCGCCGGCTTCGGCATCGTGGTTCTCGCCATCGCGCTTGACCGCGTGACAAAGGCCTCGCTGGCGCGCATCGACGCCAGCCAGGCAAGCCGCTGAGGAGATCGGGATGAGCAACAACGACACCGCAACCATGACTGAAGCCCGCGATGAAAGCCTGCCGGAAGACGATGCCAGGCGCCCGGTGAAGGTCTCCATCCGCAATCTCTATAAAATCTTCGGCGAGGACCCTGAGCGTGCGCTCGAAAAGGTGAAGGCCGGCATGGGCAAGCCGGAACTGCTCGAGAGCGAGAACCATGTCCTCGGCCTCAGCGACATCAATGTCGACATCCGCGACGGCGAGATCACCGTGATCATGGGGCTGTCCGGATCCGGCAAATCGACGCTGATCCGCCATCTCAACCGGCTGATCGAGCCGACGGCCGGCGAGATCCTCTTCAAGGGCGACGACATTCTCGGCTGGGGGCAAGGCCAGCTCCGCGAATTGCGCCGCAAGAACATGTCGATGGTGTTCCAGAAATTCGCCTTGCTGCCGCACCGCACGGTGACCGAGAATGCCGCCATGGCGCTTGCCACGCGCGGGATCTCGCGGTCCGAATATGAGGACGAGGCGACCAAGTGGCTCGATCGCGTCGGCCTCGGCGGCTACGGCGATCAGTATCCGCACCAGCTCTCGGGCGGCATGCAGCAGCGCGTCGGCATTGCCAGGGCGCTGGCGTCGAACTCCGATATCATGCTGATGGACGAGGCATTTTCGGCGCTCGACCCGCTGATCCGCACCGACATGCAGGATCTGCTGCTCGAACTTCAGGGCGAGTTGCACAAGACCGTCGTCTTCATCACGCACGATCTGGACGAGGCATTGAAGCTCGCCGATCACCTGGTCATCCTCAAGGACGGCAGCGTGGTGCAGCAGGGCGAACCGCAGCATATTCTGCTCAAACCGAACGATCCCTACATCGAGGACTTCGTCGCCGACATCAACCGGGCCCGCGTGCTGCGCACCCGCTCGGTGATGGACAAGGGCGTGCCGAAGGGCGAGGGATCCGGCGACTATGCCGGCGACGTCGATCAGAACGACAATCTCGAAAGCGTCATCGCCCGCGCCGAGGGCGCGATGGACAAGCGTTACCGCGTCATGAAGGACGGCAAGCCGGTCGGCACGCTCAAAATGACCGAGATCATGAAGGCGCTGGTGCCGCGCAAGGTCGAGGGGTAGGGGCTACGCGCCTTCCGTCCGTAGGCGTGGTGCACGCGGATTTCATCGAAGACATCCCTGGCCGGTATCGTCCGGCCGGGATCCGCCACGGGCGTCTTGGATTGTGCACACTTTTGCGTAGCCGGTCTTCGATTGCCCGATCGCGGGTCTGCGTTGCGCAGGCTTCTCCGTCAGTGACGGCAGTTTTCCTGAGAGTTGCAGGAAATGCTCTCCATTCACATGAAACGAAACCGCATGCGCGGGAAACGTTTTGGGCCCAAGCCGCGCAATGCTGCCTCGCCACCCTTGCCATTGCCGCCGAATTCACCTATATCCCCCTCAACATCTTGATCGCTAGGAACAAGAGTGGGCCCACCCGGACCCGCTCTTTTTTGTTACCGATCGCCCGGAGCAACGGCGCTCGCCTCAATGCTGCGAGACGCCTCGAGTGGATACGGACAGCCAGTTGGCGGACAACCAGACCGACGAACGCATCATTACCGAAACGGGGCTCGACGCGCGCATCGCGCAGATCGTCGAACCGGTCATCGTCTCGATGGATTACCGGCTGGTGCGCGTGCGCATGTCGGGCCAGAACGGGCTGACGTTGCAGATCATGGCCGAGCGGCCGGACGGCACCATGACGGTTACGGATTGCGAGGCGATCTCCCGCGGGCTTTCGCCCGTGCTCGACGTCGAGGATCCGATCGGCAAGCAGTATCATCTGGAGGTTTCCTCGCCCGGGATCGACCGGCCGATGGTCCGCGTCTCCGATTTCAAGCGCTGGCAAGGCCATCTTGCCCGCTGCGACACCTCGCAGCTCGTCGACAACCGCAAGCGTCACCGCGGCTTCATTCGCGATGTGACCGACGCCGGTTTCTCGATCGAGCGCGATCAGCCGGTCGAGGGCGAAGAGAACGTGACGGTCATCCCGTTCTCGGCACTGGCCGAAGCCAAGCTGATCCTCACCGACGACCTCATCCGCGACGCTCTGAAGGCCGACAAGGCCGCCAAGCAGGCGCGCAAGGCCGCCGGCGAGGAGATCGATGACGAGTTCGGCGACGACGTCGAAATCGAGAGTGCAAACGACACCGGGGACGACGACAGCTAGTCGGTTCCCTTCGAAAATGACCTGTCCGGTCGCCGATCGTGGTATGATCCCGGGACGCGGCCTTCGATTTGACCAACAGGCCCCTGTAACCCTTCACGGACCGGGCCGAACCAAACGGACCCCGACGGGGCCGGCAACGGAGAAGACAATGGCAGTCAGCGCCAACAGGCTCGAGCTTCTGCAGATCGCCGACGCAGTGGCCCGCGAGAAGAACATCGACCGCGAGATCGTCATCGCCGCCATGGCCGACGCGATCCAGAAGGCCGCGCGCTCGCGCTACGGTTCGGAATCCAACATCCGCGCCGACATCAATTCCAAGACCGGCGAGATCCGGCTCCAGCGTCTGCTGGAAGTCGTCGAGCACGCCGAGGACTATTCGACCCAGATCCCGCTGGCGCTCGCCACCGACCGCAACCCCGAGGCCCAGCTCGGCGACTTCATCGCCGACCCGCTGCCGCCGATGGATTTCGGCCGCATCGCCGCCCAGTCGGCCAAGCAGGTTATCGTGCAGAAGGTGCGTGAAGCCGAGCGTGACCACCAGTACGAGGAATACAAGGACCGCATCGGCGAGATCGTCAACGGCACCGTCAAGCGCGTCGAATACGGCAACGTCATCGTCGACATGGGCCGTGGCGAGGGCATCATCCGCCGCGACGAGACGATCCCGCGCGAGAACTTCCGCTACGGCGATCGCGTGCGCGCCTATGTCTACGACGTGCGCCGCGAACAGCGCGGTCCGCAGATCTTCCTGTCGCGCACCCATCCGCAGTTCATGGTCAAGCTCTTCACCATGGAAGTGCCGGAAATCTACGACGGCATCATCGAGATCCGCTCGGTCGCCCGCGACCCGGGCTCGCGCGCCAAGATCGCCGTGATCTCCAACGATTCCTCGATCGACCCGGTCGGCGCCTGCGTCGGTATGCGTGGTTCCCGCGTCCAGGCGGTCGTCGGCGAACTGCAGGGCGAGAAGATCGACATCATTCCGTGGTCGCCTTCGCCGGCCACCTTCATCGTCAACGCGCTGCAGCCGGCCGAAGTCGCCAAGGTGGTGCTCGACGAGGATGCCGAGCGCATCGAGGTGGTTGTACCCGACGAACAGCTGTCGCTCGCCATCGGCCGTCGCGGCCAGAACGTGCGTCTGGCCTCGCAGCTTACCGGCTGGGATATCGACATCCTGACCGAGGACGAGGAAAGCCAGCGCCGCCAGAAGGAATTCAACGAGCGCACCGCTCTGTTCATGGAAGCGCTCGACGTCGACGAGATGGTCGGCCAGGTGCTTGCTTCCGAAGGCTTCAGCCAGGTCGAGGAAGTGGCCTATGTCGATCTCGACGAAATCACTTCGATCGAGGGCTTCGACGAGGAAACCGCCGAGGAACTCCAGGCCCGCGCTCGCGAATATCTTGAGCGTATCGAGGCCGAACTCGATGCCAAGCGCAAGGAGTTGGGCGTCGAGGACGAACTGCGCCAGATCGGCGGCATGACCACCCCGATGATGGTGGCGCTCGGTGAGGACGGCATCAAGACCATCGAGGATTTCGCCGGCTGCGCGGTCGACGACCTGTGCGGCTGGTCCGAGCGCAAGGACGGCGAGACCCAGCGTTTCGAAGGCCTGTTCTCCAAGCTCGAGGTCTCGCGCGCCGAGGCCGAAACCATGATCCTCTCGGCGCGTCTGGCCGTCGGCTGGATCACGGAGGACGAACTCGAGGACATGCAGGTCGAGGGCGAAGAGATCGAGGCCGCAGCCGAAAGCGAAGAGCAGGCAGCTCCGGCCGAGGCCTGAGGGGCCGAGGGTCGGAAGGGGCGCGCACGGCGTGAAGATCGGAATCGAGCCGGTGAATGACCGCATGTGCATCCTCACCCGTGCCAGGGGCGACAAGGCGGATCTGATCCGCTTCGTTCTGTCCCCTGACGGTGTGGTAACGCCGGATCTCAAGCTCGCCCTTCCCGGGCGGGGTGCCTGGGTGACGGCCGATCGCAAGGTGGTCGACGAGGCTGCGAGTAAGGGCGCGTTCGCGCGTGCCTTCAAGACGAAGCTGGCGCCGCCGGAGGATCTCGGTTCCACGGTCGACGCGCTGCTTCTGGCGGATCTGACCGGGATGATGAACATGGCGCGGAAGTCCGGCCAGTTCATCGGCGGTTCCGGAAAAGCGGAAGCCGCAATACGATCGGGCGAGGCGATCGCGCTGTTTCACGCAAGCGACGCGGCCGCCGATGGGGTCCGCAAGCTCGGACAGGCGGTCAAGGCCCGCGCGCTGACGCTGGACGAGCCGGAAATACCCGTTTTCAGGCTGATGACGGGCGAGCAAATGGATGCCTGCTTCGG
>PAPH01000012.1 GCA_002709005.1 Hyphomicrobiales bacterium
GACGATGTACTGGTGCTCGACCGGAATGACGGGAACGTTGAGTCCCACCATCTCGCCGGTCTTGCGCGCAAAGTTGCCGGTCGCCGAAATCACGTGCTCGGCGACAATGTCGCCCTTGTCGGTGGAAACCACCCACTTGCCGTCCTCGCGCTGCGAGATCGCCGTCACCGTGGTGTTGCGATAGATCGTGGCACCGCGCGAGCGCGCGCCACGCGCCAGCGCCTGGGTGAGATCGGCAGGCTGGATATAACCGTCGTCGGGATGCTGGATCGCGCCCAGAAGGCCCTCGGTCTCGCACAGCGGCCAGATTTCCTTGACCTGCTCGGGCGTGAGGATATTGACCGGAATACCGAGCGTCTCGGCGACGCCGGCGTAATACATATACTCGTCCCAGCGGTCCTTGGTGCGGGCGAGACGGATATTCGTCACCTGCGAGAAGCCGACATTCATGCCGGTCTCTTCCTGCAGTTCCTGATAGAACTTGACCGAGTAGCGATGAATCTGGCCGACCGAATAGCTCATGTTGAACAGCGGCAACAGTCCTGCCGCATGCCAGGTCGAGCCTGATGTCAGCTCCTTGCGCTCGATGAGGACGGAATCGTCCCACCCCTTCTTTGCCAGGTGATACAACGTCGAGACGCCGACGACGCCTCCGCCGATCACCACCGCACGCGCCTCAGTCTTGATGTCCGCCATTGATAGTCGTCCCGTTTTCCGGCCTGGAATGTTCCACTCTAGGCGGACTATGCAGCGCGGAAAAGTCACCCTGCCGCCTGTTTGCGACATGGGCGAAAGCAGGGACGACGCAATCGAAAATCAGTCGGGGTCGGAAAGCGCGCGCGTCTCCTCCAGAGCGATGAGCACGGCCAGTTCCTCGATTTCGCTCTCGGGAAAAACGGAAATTCCCGCTGCCTTGAGCCGGGCGGCCACCACCCCTTCGCCGGCAATCCTTTGACCGTCGAAACGCCCGGCGTGGACATGTCGCGATCCGCAGGAGGGGCTGCCGTCGGTCAGAAGCGCGTAGCGGCAGCCTTCCCGGTCCGCGAGCACCCCCGCCATGTCGGCGCCGGCAACGAAAGCCGCCGTCACGTCGCCCCCGGAGTTTTCGAACACCCGCCCCTCGCCACCGAGTACGCCGGCCGCGTCCGCGCCGGGTTCGATCTCCGCCGGCGGACGTGGCACGGGCAAGCCGGCTGCCATTTCCGGGCAGAGGGTGACGATGCGCCCTTCCTCCATCCAACGTTTAATCAGCGGATGGCTGAAGGATTTGGAGCGCCCGTCATAGCGCACGGCATGACCGAGAAGACAGGCGCTGACGAAGATTCGCGATTTCTCCATGGCCTTCACAATAAACCCCGACGCTGTTCTGCGACAGCGCCGGGGCTCGATTGAGCAAGGATTTTTGCTTTGACCGGCCAGCCTAGCGGATAACCGCAGAACCTCCGACGATCTCGACGGCCTCTGATCCCGACAGAGTTTCGCGATCACCGGAAGGCATTGTGACGAAACAGCCCGCCGGGCAGATTTCGACAGTTGAACCGGCTTCAACGGCAACTTCACGCTTTGCGCCATCCTCGGTCACGACCAGGACCTGGACGTCGGCATCCTTGTTGGTCACGCTGGCGGCGAGCGCACCGGTGGCAGTTACGGCAAGCACCGAAAGAGTAAGCAAAAATGTCTTCATCCGTTTCATCCTCATCTGCCAGCTCGAGCCGGCTCTAGATATGGCGTCATTTCTAACGTCGCGAAACTGAACGTAAGCTGAATGCGCGCACTTCAGATTTCGGAAGGGTCGCCGTCCGGCGCGTCCTTCCGGGCCCGCTTTCTTTTGGTGCGAGCTGGCTTTTCTTCCATTTCCACGGTTTCGGCATCCGCTGCGAATTTTCGCAGGAGTTCCGAAGGCGCGTCCTTGACGAAGAAGTTGACGTCGGTCTGCGGGAACGGGATTTCGATACCCTCTTCCTTGAACCGCTTGTATATGGACACGCGGAGATCGTTCTTCACTCCCATGCCATTCAGCACGTCGGCGAGGAATACCTTGAGCACGAAATCCAGCGAAGAGGCGCCGAAATTGACGAAGTGCACCGCCGGCGCCGGATTGCGCAGCACCATTTCGTGGGCGAGCGCGATCTCTTCGAGAATGCGGAGCACTTTCTCAGGGTCCGCAGAATAGCTCACGCCCACTTCGATGTCGGCCCGTCCGACGCTGTTGCGATGATTCCAGTTGCCGACGACGCCATTGATCAGCTCCGAGTTGGGAACGATGATCGACTGGCGCTGGAACGTCTCGATTTCCGTTGCTCGAACCGAAATCCGCTTGACGAAGCCCTGCGTGGTTCCCGTCTCCACCCAGTCGCCCACCTTGAAGGGACGCTCGGCGAGAAGGATGAGACCGGAGACGAAGTTCGAGACGATGTTCTGAAGGCCGAAGCCGATGCCGAGCGAAAGCGCACCGGCAACGATGGCGAGGCTCGACAGGTTTATCCCGGCGGCCAGAATGCCGATCAGGCCGGCAAAGGCCACACCCAGATAGCCCACTCCGGTGGTGATCGAATTGCGCACGCCCGGATCCATGCGACTGCGCGCCAGAACGTGACTGTCGAGCCAGCGCTCGAACTTGCGGGTCCCGAACAATCCGATGAGGAACAGCAGGATGCCAACCAGAATTCCCGTCAGCGAGATCGAGATCCCTCCGATGCGAATATCCGTAAAGGCGCGGTAGACCCAGAGTTCGATGTCCTGAACCTGGAACCCCCACTGCAGCAGAATGAGCGGAACGCCGAAGGCAATGACCAGGCAATGAATCAGAAGGCCGAAGAACAGCCCGAACCGATCCATCGAAGCCATCGAGGAGTCGAAGCGCCCATTCAACCAACGCCCGACAGTGGTTTCGGCAAAAACGCCCTGCTCCATCGTCGCCTGGGCCGAAAGGAAGCCGATATACATCATCGCCACGATCGCTCCGGTGAGCAGAATCTGCTCGGAAACGAACTTCGAAAGACCCACATAACCGGTCAGAGAAAGCCCCACCATGCCGATCCCGGAAATGACGAGAAGGAACTTGAGCGCCCTCGGCCATGAGCGTGAGGGATCCGCCGGATTGCCGGACTGGGATACCATCGGCCTCACACGTGCGGTGACGGTCAGGATCAGCCCGACGACGATGGTGGCAAAGAAGCTCCTGGCCACGGTGAGCACGACCGGCGACCCGAGCGTTTCACTGATGTTGCCGAGGGTGAAATCGAAGGCGTTGACCACCACCATCAGCACGATCAGGTAATAGACCCGCTTCGCGCCCTTGTTGGAAAATCCGATCAGCCGCCATTGCGGCTTGTGGGGCGCAAGAATTGCCTTTGCCACCCGGCTGACGAAAGTGACGAGGATCAGAGCGGCGCATAACCCCGCAATCATCCGGGACACGTCGGTTCGCAACACGGCGAAATTGGTGAAAAGCAGGAGCGTTGCGCCGAAAATCAACGTCAGCGCGACGGTCGGAATGGCGACAGACCAGAAGGCCACCGCCAGCCGCTCCAGATAGTCGGGCTCGGCCACCGTGTTGTCACGCTCGATGAACCGCCCAAAAAACCGGAAGCTGAACAGCACGACGAGAAGCGCTATGACGGACGAAAGGAATGACGCGACCATCAATTGCTGGAACTTGAAGGACCAGACGAAGTGCAGCCAACTCTCGAAGATGCGCTCGAGGTTCCCTCTTTCCACCCTGAGAGCGTCGGAGGCTTCCTGGAACAGTTGACCGTTGATTTCGCTGCGCTTGAGAAGCGTTCCCGTGAAGAGTTCACGGCGCGTTTCGGTAATCTCGTCGCCCAGGTTGTTCGCCTGGATGGAGATTGTCTCGGCGCGCCCCGTCAACGCATTGATCAGGCTCCGCTCCTGCGATAGCCGCGCCCGTTCCGCCTGCGTTTCGGCCGGCTCCTCGGGTTGCCCTTGAGCGGGAGGATCGCCAAGAAGTTCGATGCGGGACTTGACCTCCGTCAACCTCGGCCGGAGGCTCACGCCCACCTCGATCATCTTGCGCGAGAGTTCCTCGACTTCGAGCTTCAGGTCGATGAGACGGAGGTCGTCGTCAGCGTTGTCAGCGACCTGTTTCTGGATTTGAGCGACCTTGCGGTCGGCGCCGTCCAGCAGATCCTGCGCGGACTGAACCGCCGGCGACATTTCCATGTCGACCCGCGGATCCTGCGCCGCCGCACCGCTTGCGAAAACCAGCAGCAGGGCCAGAAATCCAAACCGGATCATGCGCGAAAATTGCGAAACACTCATTTCCACCTGCCGGCAGCCGTCGATTGAAATCCTGTTTAACCCAATCACTCCGAGGTGAGAACCACGGGATCGGCCGATGCGTTCAGAAGCCAGCGCCCGGCTTGGCGAGATACGCTTCCTCTTCCGCGCTGTTTTCCCGGCCGAGGATGGAATTGCGGTGCGGGAAGCGGCCGAAGGTCTCGATCACCTCGCGGTGCTTCACGGCATAGTCGAGATAAAGCTCGTTGCCGAGATCGGTGAACAACTCCACCGAACGCTTCTGGTCCTCCATCCGCTCCGAATGCTCGAACGGCATGTAGAAGAACGGCCGCCGCGAGGTGTCGACCTGCTTGTCGAGCCCGGTCGCCACCGCATAGCGCGCCTCCGCCAGCGCCAGTCCGTCGGTGGCAAACGAATGCGGGCTGCCGCGGAACATATTGCGGGGAAACTGGTCGAAAACGATGATCAGCGCCAGTCGGGCTTCGGCCGACTCATGCCATTCCGGCGCGATCTCCGATGACAGCGCGAGATGCAGATCGAGAAACCGGTCGCGGATCTTTGCGTCGATGTCGTCCTTCTTGACGAACCACTCTTCCTTGGTGAGCTGATTGAACCAGAAATCGATGACGCTTGCAGGCGTTTCGGACATTGTCTCTCCCTTGGTCAACCGGTCGTGAAGATGGCCGGCCGTCTTTTTGATGGGCGCAATCTGTGGCACATATCGGGTCGATTCACTAGCACCCGGCAGTGAGAGGGCCGTCGCCATGGCCGCAACACTTTCCACCATCGGCTTCGATGCCGACGATACGCTCTGGCAGAACGAGCAGTTCTTCCGTTTCACCGAGCAGGAATTTGCCAAACTTCTCGCCGATCACGGCGACCACGGCACGATATCGGCCCGGCTTCTCGACGCCGAGCGCCGCAATCTCGGCCATTACGGTTTCGGCGTGAAGGGTTTCACCCTGTCGATGATCGAAACGGCGATCGAGGTCACCGAAGGCCGCGCGCCGGCCACCGTCATCAGCCGCATTCTCGAAATCGGTCGCGACCTGATGGATCACCCGATGGAAACACTGCCGGGCGCTGTGGAAACGCTGGAAGCGCTCTCCGAGCGATACACCGTCGTGCTGATCACCAAGGGCGATCTGTTTCATCAGGAAAAAAAGCTCGCACAATCGGGCCTGGGCGACTTTTTTGATGCCATCGAGATCGTCTCGGACAAGAAACCCGCCACCTACGCGTCATTGTTCGCTCGCCACGGCGACGGCGCGGAGCATGCCATGATGGTGGGAAATTCGCTGAAATCAGACGTCATCCCGGCGATCGAGGCCGGCGGCTGGGGCGTCCATGTTCCGCACGAACTCACCTGGGCGCTCGAACACGCCGATGCGCCGCAGGGTTCCGACCGGTTCCGCGAGATTGCCACACTGGCCGAACTGCCCGATCTCGTCTCCGCAATCCGCGGCCGCTAAGCGGCTTTTTCCTCTGCCTCAAGCGCGATCAGCACCGCGCCGTCGCTCACCTGCTGGCCCGCCTCCACCATCACCTCGCCGACCGTCCCGTCACGCGGGGCAGATAGCGTCATCTCCATTTTCATCGCTTCCATGACGATCAGCGTCTCGCCGGCCTTCACCGCCTGGCCCACGCTTGCCATGACCTCCTTGACGATACCGGGCATTGGCGCGCTCACCTTATCGCCACCGGCTGCCGCATCTCTTGCGCGCTCGAGCCTGGGAAGCCCGCGGACATGCGCGGCTCCTTCCTCGAACACGGTGACGCTGTCGGCGAGACGGGCAATACGGACCGCCTTGCGCCGCCCCTGCACGAAGGCCGTCCAGGAGAGACCATCGCCCTGCCGCGTCAGCGCGGACAGGTCCACCGGATCGTCAAACGTAGCGCCGGAAACCCGCCAGTCGCTGCCGCCCGTGCGGGTCACGGTGTAAGTTTCAATATCTCCCTCGCGCGAAAGTCGAACCTCGCGCCGCGGGAGGCCCCAGCTTTCCCAGGGCCCGATCAACACCGCCGGATCTTGCGACGACCGGTCGCGCTCGGCCATGCCCGATACCGCCACCGCCATGAAGGCGATCACGTCGTCGGGTGTCTCGGTGACGGTGACAAGCTCATCGACATGGCGGTCGATCATTCCGGTATCGAGATTGGCGCGCGCAAAATCCGCCTGACCGAGCAGCCGCACGAGGAAACCGATATTGGTCACCGTGCCGGCGATCTCGGTGCCCGAAAGACCACCAGCCAGTCCCGCGATCGCCTCGGCGCGGGTCGGCGCGTGGACGATCGCCTTGGCGATCATCGGATCGTAGAACGGGGTGATCGTGTCGCCCGCGGCCACACCGGTATCGACCCGCATGCCCTCGGCGAATTGCAGATGTCCGATCGTGCCGACCGCCGGAAGGAAACCCTTCGCCGCGTCCTCGGCATAGATCCGCGCCTCCACCGCATGGCCGGAGATCGACAGGTCCTCCTGACGCTTCGGCAGCTTTTCACCGCGCGCCACCCTTATCTGCCATTCGACCAGATCGAGCCCGGTAATCGCCTCGGTCACCGGATGCTCCACCTGCAGCCGCGTGTTCATCTCCATGAACCAGAACCGGTCAGGGCGCAGGCCCTCGGAGGCATCGACGATGAATTCCACCGTACCCGCGCCGCAATAGTTTATGGCCTGCGCGGCCTTCACCGCCGCCTCGCCCATCGCAGCGCGCATCTCGCCGGTCATGCCCGGCGCGGGCGCCTCCTCGATTACCTTCTGGTGACGACGCTGGGCCGAACAGTCGCGCTCGAAGAGATGGACGACATTCCCGTGGCTGTCGCCGAAGACCTGGATCTCGATATGGCGGGGGCTGGCGACAAATTTCTCCACCAGAACCCGCTCGTCGCCGAAAGAGGCCTTGGCCTCGCGCTTGGCCGAGGAAAGTGCCGCCGGGAAATCCGCCTGGTCATCGACCCGCCGCATGCCCTTGCCACCGCCACCGGCGCGCGCCTTGATCAGAACGGGGAAGCCGATCTCGTTGGCCTTGCCGGAAAGCACCACCAGTTCCTGCGCATCCCCGTGATAGCCAGGAACCACCGGCACCTTGGCCTTCTCCATCAACCGCTTGGCGGCATCTTTCAAACCCATCGCGCGAATGGCATCTGCCGACGGTCCGATGAAGATCATGCCGGCGCGCTCGACCGCCTCCACGAAGTCCGGATTTTCCGACAGGAACCCGTAGCCCGGATGGACCGCGTCCGCCCCGGTGACCCGAGCCGCCTCGATGATCGCCGCGATCTCAAGATAGCTTTCGGCCGCGGGCGCCGGTCCGATCCTGACAGCCTCGTCGGCCATTTTCACATGCAGCGCATCGCGGTCGGCATCAGAGAAGACGGCCACGGTCGCGAGACCCATGCGCCGCGCCGTCCGGATCACCCGGCAGGCGATCTCGCCGCGATTGGCTATGAGGATTTTGGTGATCATGCTTGCCCCATCTCGCTCCAGAGTTCGAATTTCATCGGGCAGGCCGATGCGAGCCGTTTGTCGTTGCTGATGAAGGTCTTGCATTCGCCGAGATGCGCCGACGCCACGTGAATGGCGTCGGGCAGCTTGACCCCGACGCCCGCCCGGATGCGCGCGGCTTCCAGAAGCACGGCCCTGGAGACACCGGTGACGCGGATCATGGCGCTGTCGGCGGCCAACAAAGTGAGATAGGCGCGGATCAACGCTTCGTCTCGGTCCGCGATCGGCTTGACCAGACACTCGGCCAGCGTGAGTTCGCTGGTCACCGCCTCGATGCCACCCTCCTCAATCTCGCCGACGAAGGCGCGCTGCGCCTGATCGAGATCACCTTCCTTTTCGAGTATGGCGATCAGCGCATTGGTGTCGAGATAGGCGCGTCGCGGATTGCCCACTCTCAGCGCTCCCACTCGTCGCGTAACGAGCGGACATAGGAATCGATCTCCTCCTGGCTTCGCCGCCCGGAGGCGATGCCGACGAAATCGCTGAACGACCGGGGCGCATCCGGACCGGGCGAGCCGGCGGCCGCCGAAAGGCCGACCGCACTAGCAAGGATCGCCCGCACTTCGGCCTCGGTCGAGCGCTGGTTCGCCACCGCCCGCGCCTTGACCGCCTCAAGTACCGTATCGTCCAACTGCCTGACGACAATCTGCGCCATATTCATCACTCCCGTTGATATCGAAATGATATCACTATTGCTGTCGTATCGCCATCACATCCTGAACACGCCGAAATCGGTATCCTCGATCGGCGCATTGAGCGCAGCGGACAGGCTCAGCGCCAGCACCTCGCGGCTCTTCATCGGGTTGATGATGCCGTCGTCCCAGAGGCGGGCCGAAGCGTAGAGCGGATGGCTCTGCCTTTCGAACATCTCGATCGTCGGACGCTTGAATTCGGCTTCTTCCTCGGCCGACCATTGCCCGCCCTTGCGCTCGATCGCATCGCGCCTGACTGTAGCGAGAACGCCCGCGGCCTGCTCGCCCCCCATCACCGCGATGCGGCTGTTGGGCCAGGTCCAGAGAAAGCGCGGCGAATAGGCCCGCCCGCACATGCCATAATTGCCGGCGCCGAAGGAGCCGCCGACGATCATGGTGATCTTCGGCACCCTGGTGGTGGCGACCGCGGTCACCAGCTTGGCGCCGTCCTTGGCGATGCCGCCGGCCTCGTATTTCTGCCCCACCATGAAGCCGGTGATGTTCTGCATGAACACGAGCGGGATCTTGCGCTGCGAGCAGAGTTCGACGAAATGAGCCGCCTTCACCGCACTTTCGGAGAACAGCACCCCATTGTTGGCGATGATGCCGACCGGCATCCCCATCACATGGGCGAAACCGCAGACGATCGTCGTGCCGTAACGCGCCTTGAACTCATGGAAACGCGAAGCGTCGACGACCCGCGCGATCACCTCGCGGATGTCATAGGGCTGACGCGCGTCCTGCGGTACGATCCCGGCAATCTCGACGGGGTCGTAAAGCGGGGCTTCCGGCGTCCGCAGATCGAGCTGCGCCAGACCGGAGCGGCCAGGATTGTTGAGGTTCGCCACGGCTTGGCGCGCAAGTTCCAGCGCGTGGGCGTCGTCCTCGGCCAGGTGATCGGCGACACCCGAAAGCCGTGTATGCACGTCGCCGCCACCGAGGTCCTCCGCGCTCACCACCTCCCCCGTCGCGGCCTTCACCAGCGGCGGCCCCGCCAGAAAGATCGTGCCCTGATCCCTGACGATGATTGTCTCGTCGCTCATCGCCGGCACATAGGCCCCTCCCGCCGTGCACGAGCCCATCACCACCGCGATCTGCGGAATGCCGCGCGCCGACATGTTGGCCTGGTTGAAGAAGATGCGGCCGAAATGGTCCCGGTCGGGGAAAACCTCGTCCTGGTTCGGCAGGTTCGCCCCGCCCGAATCGACGAGATAGACGCAAGGCAGGTTGTTCTCCGCGGCGATTTCCTGGGCGCGCAGGTGCTTCTTGATCGTCATCGGATAGTAGGTGCCGCCCTTCACCGTGGCGTCGTTGCACACCACCATGACGTCCCCGCCCTCGACCCGGCCGACACCGGCGATAACGCCGGCCGCCGCGATCTCGCCGCCATAAAGCCCGTGGGCCGCGAACTGGCCGACCTCGAGAAACGGCGAATCCGCGTCGAGCAGGCCGCGCACCCGGTCACGCGGCAACAGCTTGCCGCGGCCCACATGCCGCTCGCGCGCATGTTCGGGACCACCGAGTGCGGTCGTTCCGGCGATATCGCCGAGCTGCAGCGTCAGTTCCTCCATCCGCGCGGCGTTGTCGCGGAACTCCTGTGAGGAGGTGGAGATTTTCGAGTGGATGATGCTCATCGCCGTATCCTCCCTTTAACTCGCGCGCTCATCGAGGCCCTCAACTCCATTCCGTCACAGTGTTGCCGACGGCCGGCAATCCCTCATTGTCTTTCAGCATCTTCGCCATGTGCATGAGGTTGAAGCTCATGAAGGTGAGATTGCGCCGGGTGAACATGCTGTCATGGCCGGCGCGCGCGCCATTCTCCATATCGTCGCCATAGGAAGGGCCGGGCCCGACCTCGCCGATCCAGCCGCAATCGGCCTGCGGCGGGATGGTGTAGCCGACATGCTGGAGCGCGAAGAGAACCGACATCGAGACATGTTTGATGCCGTCCTCGTTGCCGGTGATGATCGCTCCGCCGGCCTTGCCGTAAAAGACGTATTGCCCCTTGTCGTTACGCTGGGCGGAATGGGCGTAGAGCCGCTCGATGATCACCCGGCAGATCGAACTTTCCTCGCCGAGCCAGATCGGGGTGCCGATCACCAGAATGTCGGCGGCCTTTACCTTCGGCCAGTAGATCTCCGGCCAGTCGTCGACCTCGGCCCCCTCTTCCCGCATGTCCGGCTGAACCCCGAAAGCGATGCGGTGATCGGCTGCCCGCAGATAGTCGACCTCGACACCGCAGCCTCTCATGATGGCGATAGAATCGTCCATCAGGTTCTCGGTGTGGGACCGCCCACGCTTCGTGGGTGTCAACGTCGTGTTGACGAACAGCGCCCTCAAGCCTGAGAACCGTCCTGCGTTGTCGCCCACCAGTTTCTGCTGCGTCTCGTTGAGCGGCATGGTGCGCCTCCCCTCATTCTACGGTTCGGACCGGCTTTCGCCGGTTCCGGAGAATTTCTTGATGTCGTGCGTGCGTCTCCCACGGGGCTCCGGCTGGCGTCGGATCCCTTCGAGATGCCCGAATAAATGCTTGTTTTGCGGAAGGTAATATCCGATGACGCTATCCATGCAGCACGACAGCGAAAGACCCGTCCTCAAGCGCCACGGCAAGGGCATCGGCCGTATGTCCAAGGCATTTGCAGTGTCCATTGCGGGGATCAGCGATGCCCTTCGCTTCGAAGCCGCGTTCCGCCAGGAACTCGCTGTCGGCTGCGTTTTCGCCATCGCGGCACTCCTGCTCCGGGTCACGGCAGCGGAACGCGCCGTGCTTCTGGCAAGCATCTTCTTCGTGCTCGTCGTCGAGATTCTCAATACCGCGCTCGAAGTCACGCTGGACCGCATCACGCTTGAAGAAGATCCGAGCGTACGCAAGGCAAAGGATATGGGAAGCGCCGCCGTCTTTCTCTCTTTGCTGGCAGCGGGCACCGTCTGGCTCTGCATCACCGCACCGCTTCTCTACCGCGCATTATCGTAAATCTGATCATCGTTTACGCGGTCTCCGCCATCATCTCGCGGCCGATCAGCATGCGGCGGATTTCGCTCGTCCCCGCACCGATCTCGTAGAGCTTGGCATCGCGCAGCAAGCGGCCTGTCGGGAAATCGGTCGTGTATCCGTTGCCGCCGAGCGCCTGGATCGCCTCGAGCGCCACCTGCGTCGCCTTCTCGGCCGAATAGAGAATGCAGCCCGCCGCGTCCTTGCGCGTGGTCTCGCCACGATCGCAGGCCGCCGCCACCGCATAGACATAGGCTCGGCAGGCGTTCATCGTCGTGTACATATCCGCAAGTTTGCCCTGCATCAGTTGGAAGGAACCGATCGGCTGGCCGAACTGCTCGCGCTCGTGGACATAGGGTACGACGACATCGAGCGCGGCCGCCATGATGCCGAGCGGCCCGCCCGACAAGACCACCCGCTCATAGTCGAGACCGGACATCAGGATCTTGGCGCCCTGGCCTTCCTCGCCGAGCACGTTGTCATAGGGAACCTCGCAGTCCTCAAACACCAGTTCGGCGGTATTCGAGCCGCGCATGCCGAGCTTGTCGAGCTTCTGCCCGGTCGAGAACCCGGCCATACCCTTCTCGATCAGGAAGGCGGTGATCCCGCGCGATTTAGCCTCCGGATCGGTCTTGGCATAGACCACCAGCGTGTCGGCGTCCGGGCCGTTGGTGATCCACATCTTCGCTCCGTTGAGCACATAACGGTCGTTCTTCTTCTCCGCCCTGAGCTTCATCGAGACGACGTCGGAGCCGGCGTTCGGCTCGCTCATCGCCAGCGCCCCGACATGCTCGCCCGAACACAGTCCGGGCAGGTATTTTTCCTTCTGCGCGTCACTGCCCCAGCGGTTGATCTGGTTGACGCAGAGATTGGAGTGGGCGCCATAGGACAGGCCGATCGAGGCCGAAGCGCGGGAGATTTCCTCCATCGCCACGCAATGAGCCACATAACCCAATCCGGTTCCGCCATAGGCGGGGTCGGCGGTCATCCCGAGAAGCCCGAGCTCGCCCATCTCCTTCCACAGATGCATCGGGAAGGCGTTGTCGCGATCGGTTTGCGCGGCAACCGGCGCGATCCTATCGCGCGCGAACTTCGCCACCATGTCCCTGAGCGCGTCGACATCCTCGCCGAGCCCGAAATTCATGCCGCTTTCAAACATTGCCTTCCTCCTCCCTGGCGCCAACCATCCGGCTTACCAGTCCGATATAAACTGTCTCGATCTCGCCGAGAGACAACCGCCCGTCCTCCCGGTACCAGGTCGTCAGACCGTTGAGCAGCGCGATAATCGCACGCGTGGTCACCTCAGCATCGAGAACATCGAACGCGCCTTTCGCCATTCCCTGTTCGATCATCTGGCGCGGAATGGCCTCATATCCACGCCTGAATTCGCGGATACGGCGGAAATTGTCCTCCTCCAGGCTGCGCAGCTCCATATAGGAGATGAACATCTCCCGCGGCCGCACCAGATGATAGCGCACATGAAAGCGGACGAAATCCGCAAGCCGGATCTCCGCCGTGCTCAACCGTTCCATCTCGCGCCAGGCCGTGGCCAGCGCCTCCATGTGCCCGACGAGAAGATCGAAGAGGATATCCTGCTTGGTGGGAAAGTAATTGTAGATCGCCCCGGCTTGCACGCCGGTCCGCGCCGCGATCGCCCGCATCGAGACCGCCGCATAGCCCTCGCGCGCGAACAGCTCCAGCGCAGCCTCGCGCAGCCTCTCCACCGTGTCCGCACCCGTCGATCCGGCTGTCCGCGCCATGAGCTCCCTAACTGGAAAGTCGATCGAGTTAATTGAACAATTGTTTAATTCTAGCCCGCCTGCCGATGTTTGCAAGTGGCCAGGCGACGATTTCGAGCATTAAAATCGCTTAAGCTGTGTCTAAATAACAACGGTCTGCGACGGTTGGTCTCATTGGGTGAAATTCGCACCAAGCATTTGATCTGGATCAAAGTTTAGCGTGTGCGCGGGCGTAGCTTGCGGCCCTTCACAGACCTGTTTTCCTTAGGGGGCTTACCATGAAAACCAACGTTAAAGCGCTACTGACCGGCGTTTCCGCAGTCGCGTTCGGCGTCATCGCATTCCAGTCGACCGCATCCGCCGCCGATATCGCAGACCGCATGTATGCGGAACAAAGCCCCTGGCAGGTCCGTGTCCGCGCGCTCGGTGTGGTCACCCGCGACGACGGCAATGTCGACCAGATTCCCGGCTCCAACCTCAGCTCCTCGGACAGTGTTGTTCCGGAACTCGATATCTCCTACTTCTTCACCGACAACCTCGCCGCCGAATTGATCCTTGGCACCACGCGTTCGACGATCGACGTCGACGGAATTGGAGAGGCCGGCAAGACCTGGCTGCTGCCGCCGACCCTGACGCTGCAGTATCACTTCACCAACTTCGGCGCTTTCAAGCCCTATGTCGGTGCCGGCATCAACTACACCATGTTCTACGAGCAGAAAGGCACCACCGTCCTCTCCGATCTCGACGTCGAGGACACATTCGGCGCGGCCCTTCAGGTCGGCTTCGATTACATGATCGACGACCATTGGGGTTGGAACGTCGACGTCAAGAAACTCTTCCTCGAGCCGGATTGGAACGGGACCCTTCGGAGCAATGGCGACGCAGTCTCCGGCAAGGCCAAGCTCGACCCGTGGCTGATCGGCACCGGTATCACCTACCGGTTCTGATCCCCGGCGACGGAACGAAAAAAGCCCGGTGCGTTCTCCGCACCGGGCTTTTTCATGTCTGCGCTATTGGTCGCCGGGATCAGATCTCCGCCAGTGCGTCCACCAGTTCCTTGACGCCGAAGCGGATCGGGTCGGTTGCCGGCACGCCGTATTCCTTGGCGAGATCGGCGAGCAGCTTTTTCGCATCGTCCTCGCCTAGCTTGGCGGTGTTGACCGCAATGCCGGTGCATTTGATGGCGGGATTGGTGCGCGACCCCAGAGCGATCGTCATGTCGATGACTTCCTGGATCGACGGCAGCGGGTGCTTCACCCCACGCATATTGGTCCGCGTCGGCTCATGGCAGACGACGAAGGCGTCGGCCTGCGCGCCGTGCAGCAGGCCGAGCGAGACCCCGGCGAAACTTGGATGAAACAGCGAACCCTGCCCCTCGATGAGATCCCAGTGATCAGGATCGGCAGCGGGCGCGATCCATTCGACAGCGCCGGAGATGAAGTCGGCCACCACCGCGTCAATCGCGACGCCCCGGCCGGAGATGAAGACACCGGTCTGACCGGTCGCGCGGAAATCGGCATCCATGCCCCTTTCGCGCATCTCGCGCTCGAGCGCGAGAGCGGTGTACTTCTTGCCCACCGAACAGTCGGTGCCCACGGCGAGCATGCGCTTGCCGGGCCGCTTGTCACCCTTGCCGGTGGAGAATCGTTCGTCGGAAAAGCGGACGTCGTGCAGTTTGCTGCCGCTCTTTTCGGCCGCAGCGGCGATTTCCGGAACCGAGGACAGCCGCACGTGCAGGCCGGTCGCCACGTCCAGCCCGCTTTCCAACGCCTCGACAATCGGCTTGATCCAGTGATCGGGCAGCACGCCGCCCGCGTTGACGGCGCCGACGACCATCGTTTTCACACCCTTTTCCCTGGCCTCGGCGATCGTCAGATCGGCGATCCCGGCATCAGCCTGGCAGCCCTCCAGACGCAACTGGCCGATGCACCATTCGGGCCGCCAGTCCACGATACCGAGACCGGTCTTGGCCGCCAGCGTGTCCGGAACGTCACCGAGGAAAATGAGGTAGGGCGGATCGATGATCATCGAATTCTCCGACTGAATAAAAACGGATGGGATAAATCGGGCGCGGTTCGCCCTCAGGTCATGAACTCATAACCGGGGCCACTCTCCCCCGCGCCTCCCGCGGGCGTCAAGCGGATTGTCCTCCCGCAAACAGTTTCCATCGGGGCAGCGCTTGCGACAAAAACGCGCTCACATGCCGTTGTGCTTGAGCACCTTGAGCACGCCTTCGGTCTCGATCTCCTCGATCCCGCCGAAAGTGATGATCAAATCGCGAAAATCGGCGGTTTCCTCCAGATTTGCCGCCCGGGTCTCGAGGATGCAGTCCCACGCCCCGGTCACCGACCAGGCCGAGACGACGTTTTTCTGCGAACCGATATTCGCCATGAGCCGGGCGCAGTCCATGCCCTTGGCGAAACGGATGCGCAGGAAGATGGTCAGATGCGGATCGTCCTCGACGGCACCGCGCGTCACCACCGTGAAGCCGTCGATGATGCCCTTCTTCTTCAACGCTTCGACACGATTCTGAACGGCAACGCGGGAGACGCCCATCTCTACCGCAAGTTGCGTCCACGTCATCCGTCCGTCTTCCCTGAGAAGATTGAGGAGCTTGACGTCCTTTTCGCTTAGTTTCCTGTCGTTCATACCAAGTCCCATTTCCGGTCACCGCTTAACCAATTGCAGCCCCTAGGTTGCAATATGCCATATTCTGGTCATTCCGAAACCTGTTCCCGTCATAACCCACCCTTTAGATTTGGCCCGGCTTTAACCGGGAGTTTCTCTATGCTTATGACTTCGCTTGGTCGAGGTGACATTTTCACCATTGACGAAATCCACAGTCGTTTCGGAAAGGATACTTGGCAGCGCAAGGTGTTCTCGGAACTGGATTCTGCGCTCCTGTCGGAGGCCAGACCCTTCCCCTGCATCTACGGGGTCGCCGGGCACAAGGCAGGCCAGATCCGCTACGGCTTCGCCGAAACGCTGACGGCGGAGGCCATCGCCGCCGCTCTCGACACTTATCTTCCGCATGCCCGTGAGTTCGGCCCCAACACCTCGCTGGCGCTGTTCGAGGCCCCCTCCGACATCTCCGCCATGCAAGACTATTTCGAGCGCTTCTGGTCGCTCCTCAAGGGTGTGGCAGACATCGACCGCAAGCCCTGGCCGTCGGAAATCCCGCAGGAGACAGACGCGCCGCTGTGGGAGTTCTGCTACGCCGGCGAGCCGGTCTTCGTCGTCTGCACAACCCCGGCCCATGTGCTCAGGCAGAGCCGCCGATCCTCCACCTTCATGCTCACCTTCCAGCCGCGCTGGGTTTTCGACCGCATTCTCGGCTCCGAGCGGGCGGCGTCGAAAAGCTTCTCGGTCGTGCGCGGACGGCTGTCGGCCTACGACTTCGTCGCCCCCTCCCCGGTCCTCGGCAAATACGGCGCCGACGGCATCCGCGAGGCCGAGCAGTACTTCCTCGGCGACGCCAACGCACCGCTCTCCTGCCCCTTCCACAAGCTCAAGGATTGATCCCATGACCGCACACATGTCCCACAAGACCACCGAAACCATCCAGTTCTCGGCATTGCCGGCGACCCCTCTCAGCGATGCGGCGGGCCTGATCTCCAAAATGCTTCCCAAACAGGGCTGCGTCGAGGTCCAGCATGATCAACCAGGCAAGGAGCACGCCTGGCACACTCATCCGACGGACGAGACGCTGGTGATCCTGGAAGGATCCGTCCGCTTCTATTTCGAGGGCGGCGAGCGTATCTGCCGCTCGGGCGACGTCATCCATCTGCCGGCGTTCAAGCGCCACGGGTCGATCGCGCTGGACGATGGCTGCGTCTATCTGATCGCCATGGAACCCCACTCATTCGAGGACGCCAAGAATGTCGATGCTTGAGAAATCACTCGGCCCGGTCTCGGGCACGGCGATGATGCTCAACACCGTTCTCGGTGTCGGCATCCTCACCCTCCCCGGGCTCGCGGCCGCCGCCGCCGGCCCTTCCGCGATATGGACCTGGCTCGCCTGTGCTGCGGCCAACATCCCGCTTCTGGCGGTCTTCGCAATCCTCGCAAGCCGCTTTCCCGAGGCGGGAGGGGTCGCCCACATCGCCGGCCGCGCCTTCGGGCGCACAGCTTCGCTGGTCACCTCGTTCCTGTTTCTGGGCGCGGTGTTTCTGGGACTGCCTTCCATCGCGCTGACCGGCGGCAACTATTTCGAAGCCGCCACCGGCGTGCCGGCGGGGCTGACGGCCGCCGTGCTCGTGGTGGTCGCGAGTGTTGCCAACCTTGCCGTCCCGCGGCTCGCCTCCAAGATCGGATCGCTCGCCGCCGGCGCGGGGATGATCTTTCTCTTCGTGCTCGTCGCGGTCTCCTTCGTCACCGTGTCGAGCGGGGAGACGGTCCCCGTGGCGCTCGGCACGGCCTGGCAGGCGGCGGAGTTCAAACCCGCCCTGGTCTTCGCCCCCTTCATGCTGGTCTTCTTCGCGTTCACCGGCTGGGAGGTGGCGCTTTCCACCACCGGGGAATTCTCCAACCCGGCGCGCGACGTACCCTTGGCAGTGGCGATATCCTTCGTCGTGGCGGTGGCCTTCTACGTGCTCTGCGCCGTGACAGTGATCATGGCGGGACCGGCGGCGTTTACTGCCGCGCCCTTCGTCGAAATCCTCACGCCGGTCCTCGGCGAGGCGGCGGGCATGGTTATCTCGCTCGGCGTTCTCGTGCTGATCGCGGCGAACCTCTTCGCCGCCTTCTGGGCGGTCTCGCGCATGGTGATGTCGGTGGCCCGTGAGGGCGCCTTGCCGATCGCACTGGCGCAGACGCGCAACGGCGTGCCGGCACCGGCGATCATCGCCAATTGCGGGATCTTTCTCGCGGTGCTGTTCGCAGACAAGCTGGGCTTCGTCGATATCGGCTCACTGATAGCGAGCGCCGGGCAGAACTTCTTCCTGATCTACGGCATGTCCGCGCTGGCGCTCGTCAAGCTCGGCCGCACCGTGTTCGAGAGGGCGTTCGGCCTCGTGTCGCTTCTGATCGTGGCCGCGCTGGCGCTCTATGCGGGAGACGGGCTTCTCTATCCGGCCGTCCTCGTCGCCGCAGCCCTGCTGGTCCGGCGCGCCACTCATGCGCCGCTGGCGGAGGCCACGCCTGCGGAATAACCGGCTCCTCCCGGGGCCTCCTCCCCGGCTCCGATTGCGTTTGACTATCTGGTTATACCCAGTAATCTGATGCAATCGGACCGGGGAGGAGGAACTCGCGATGACACATCTGAAAACGCGGGCGGCGCTCGCGCTGCTCACCGCAGCTTTCGCCATAGGCTGCGCCGGAATGGCAGCCGCCGGTGACCGCAAGACCGACCGCCGCTTCGTCGGCACGTGGGACGGGTTCACTGGCGTGCCGATATACACCAAGCTCGTCTTCGACGATGCCGGGAGGAAACTCACCTATTGCAACGTCCAAAGCTGCCGGAACGTCAATTGTTTCGACATGGCCTATACCGGCTCGCTGCAATCGAAGTTCGCCTACAAGGACGAACTGAGAAGCTGGAAGTTCGAATGGATCGACGAGAACCGGTTGCTCGGCGAATTCACCAACAATGAGGGCGAGACCGCCTTCGCCTGGTATGCACCCGAAGACACACCGCTTGAATCGCTGACGAAGTAAATCTCACGACGAGAAAGGGGCGCATCGCGGCGCCCCTGTGTGCTCAGTCGAATTTCTTCGGCTTCTTCTTCCAGTCGGGCTTGCCGCCCTTGCCCGCCGGTTTGCCGCCGGGCTTGTCCGCGAATTTCTTGCTTGGCTTGCCTTCCGGCTTGGCGTTGAAGCCTCTGCGCTCACCATCCTTGTTGAACGGCTTCTTCTTCCAGTCCGGCTTCTTGCCCGCATTGTCGGGGTTGTCCCGCTTCGGCGGAGCAGAAAGATCGGGCGTACCGTCGAGCTTCGTCACCCTGAGGCTGCCCTCGATCGTCATCTGCGGGCCGAGCGCTGCCATGAAGCCGTCGACGGAACTCGCGTGGATCTCCACGAAGGTTTCGACCTGCTGCATCCGGATCGCGCCGATATCCCGCTTCGAGATGTTGCCATGGCGGCACAGCATCGGGATCAGCCAGCGCGGTTCGGCATTCTGCTTGCGCCCGACCGACAGCGAGAACCAGATGCTCTCCTCGAAATCCTCACGCGCCCGCGGCGGCTTGCTCTCGAACGTGCTCTCGCGACGCTCGCGCGGCCCCTTTTGCGGAGTCACCGGCACGTCCTGAATGTCCTCCGGAGCGAAACGCGTGGCGCGGAACTGGCGGATGTAGGCCGCCGCGATCTGTTCCGCACCATGCTTTTCAATGAGGGAGGCAACCATTTCGCTCTCACTCTCGTCGACAGGCACACCAAGCTGCGCGTCATCGAGAAGCCGTTCGTCGTCGCGCTTGAGGATCGATTCAGCCGAAGGCGGATTGGCCCATTCGGCCTTGATGCCGGCATTGCTCAACAGCCGTTCGGCCTTGCGCCGCGCGCCCATCGGCACGATCAGCGCGGAGACCCCCTTGCGCCCGGCGCGACCGGTGCGGCCGCTGCGGTGCTTGAGCGTTTCGGCATTCGTCGGCAGATCGGCATGCACCACGAGTTCGAGGCTTGGCAGGTCGATACCGCGCGCCGCCACGTCGGTGGCGATGCAGACCCGCGCCCGTCCGTCGCGCATGGCTTGCAGCGCATGGCTGCGCTCGTTCTGGGTCAGTTCGCCCGACAGCGAGACCGCCGGAAAGCCGCGATTGGAAAACCGCGCCGTCAGATGCGCCACCGCCGCACGCGTCGAGCAGAACACGATCGCGGTTTCGGCGTCGTAGTAGCGCAGCGTGTTGAGGATCGCGTTCTCGCGGTCCGGATTGGCGCAGAGAAGCGCGCGATACTCGATATCGCTGTGCTGCTTTTCGTCCGACGCCGTCGTTATCCTGAGCGCGTCGCGCTGGTAGTTCTTCGCAAGTCCGGCGATGCCCTTCGGCACGGTCGCCGAGAACATCAGTGTCCGCCGTTCGTCGGGCGAGGCTTCGAGGATGAATTCAAGATCCTCGCGGAAACCGAGATCGAGCATCTCGTCGGCCTCGTCGAGCACGACGGCGCGCAGATTGCTCAGATCGAGATTGTCGCGGCTGATATGGTCGCGCAGGCGGCCCGGCGTGCCGACCACGATATGGCTGCCCCGCTCAAGCGCCCGGCGCTCGTTGCGCACGTCCATGCCGCCGACGCAGGTGGCGATCACCGCGCCCGCCTCGCCATAGAGCCATTCAAGTTCGCGCGCCACCTGCATGGCGAGCTCGCGGGTCGGCGCGATCGCCAAGGCCAGCGGCGCCTCGGGACGACCGAAGCGGTCCTCGCCCCCCAGAATGTCGGGCGCGACGGCAAGACCGAAGGCCACCGTCTTGCCGGAACCGGTGCGGGCGGAGACCAGCGCGTCGCGGCCGGCGAACTCCTCGGCGAGAACCGCTTCTTGGACGGGAGTCAGTGTTTCATAGCCGCGCTTGTCGAGCGCGCTGGCGAGCGGCGTTGCCACGCCTTTGGGAAGTGTCATCGATTGTCTTTCGGAATTGGCCGTCTCAGCGCGTTTCCCGCGCGGCGGCGTCATATCTTGCGCCGCTTCTAGTCCCGAAAGCCCGGAATGTACAGCGCCCCGCGCTTCGTACTCGATCACATGGTTTATCCGCACCGCAAGCAGCTTGAACAAAAACGCCGGGACGCGGATGTGTCGCGTCCCGGTGTCCTTCTGTTTCAGCCCCCGCCAATAGGGCGGATATCAGGCCCAGCCGGCGGTGGATTTGACTTCCAGATAGTCGTGCAGGCCCCATTCGCCATGCTCACGGCCGTTGCCGGATTGCTTGTAGCCGCCGAAGGGTGCGCGCGGGTCCCAGGCCGCGTCGTTGATCCAGATCGAACCGACGCGCAACTGGCGGGCGATCTTGCGCGCCTTGTCCTTGTCGTTGGTCTGGATGTAGCCCGACAACCCGTAGATCGTGTCGTTGGCGATCCGCACCGCATCCTCTTCGCTCTCGTAGGGGATGAGCGCTATTACCGGCCCGAAGATTTCCTCGCGCTCGATGGTCATGCCCGGCGTGACGTCGGCAAAGACGGTCGGCTTGACGTAAAAGCCCTTGTCGAGACCGTCCGGCAGACCGGTACCACCGGTGACCAGTGTGGCACCCTCGTCGATACCGGACTGAATCAGTGCCTGGATGCGGTCGAACTGCAGCTTGTTGACCACCGGCCCGAGCTTGACGTCGCTCATCGGATCACCGACCGAATGGGCGTCGGCCGCCTCCCTGGCATAGCGCTTGGCCTCTTCCATCCTCTCCGCAGGCACCAGCATGCGCGCTGGCGCACGGCAGGCCTGGCCGCAATTGACGTAGCAGGCGTCGACCCCGTCCTTGACCGCCTTTTCGAGATCGGCGTCGCGCAGGATGATGTTGGCCGACTTGCCGCCGAGTTCCTGCGCCACGCGCTTGACCGTCTCGGCCGCCGAACGTGCAACCGCGATACCGGCGCGCGTCGAGCCGGTGATCGACACCATGTCGACATCCGGATGGCGCGAGAGGAATTCGCCCGCGCTCGGACCATGCCCCGTGATGTGATTGTAGACACCCGTCGGGAAACCGGCCTCGTCGATCAGTTCGGCGAACAGAAGCGACGACAGCGGCGAGAATTCCGACGGCTTGGCGACCATCGTGCAGCCGGCAGCCAGCGCCGGCGCCGCCTTGACCACGAGCTGGTTCATCGGCCAGTTCCAGGGCGTGATCAGCGCGCAGACGCCGACCGGTTCGAGCGAGATCAGCGTGTTGCCGCGCACATCCTCGAATTCGAGCCGTTCCAGCGCATCGATTGCCGCTTCCAGATGCGCCTGCCCGACCCAGGCCTGAGCCGCCTTGGAGAAATCGAGCGTCGTTCCCATCTCGCGGGTCATCAGTTCGGCAATGTCGTCGTAGCGCTCATTATAGAGTTCCAGGAGCCGGCGGAGCAGCTTGAGACGTTCGTCCTTGCTCGTCATCTGCCAGTCGTCGAACGCCGCCTTGGCCGCGGCGACCGCCGCGTTGACGTCTGCCTCGTTCGCCATCGGGATCGAGGCGATCACGCTCTCGTCCGCGGGGTTGATCAGCTCGTGAACGTCCCTGCCCTGCGGCGCGACCCATTTTCCGTTGATGTAGAACTTGTCGATATGTTTCATGATCTGGCTCCCTGTTGTTCGCCGTCTTGGCCCGGCTCGCGGACCACTTTCAGTTCGTGTGGAGATCCTTGCGTCCGAAGCGTTTGGCATCGGCGCGGACCTGCGCCTCCGCACCCGGCAGCGGCTCCGGTCCGACCAGCCGGAAGCTGACCGTCGTCACGGCGTTTTCCGCCAGGATGTGGGCGAGTTCGCTATCCACCCGGCCCTCCGGATCGCAGCCGGCGAGCCGCGCGAAGTGGATGGTCTGGATATGCTGGTATATGTCCTTGCCAACCGACCGGCGGCAGGCTTCGAGCGCGTCCTCGAGTTCGGCCTCGCTGCGCGCCGGAATGGCCCCGCCCCAGGTGTAGGCGAGATAGCGCGCCTGCAGTTCCAGACACGGAAGATAGGGCCCGATCTGCCCCCAGAGCCCGATGAAGGCGAGACCCGGAGTTCTCGGGTTGAAGGTGTGATCGGCAAGCGTGATGGATTTCGCTGTCAGTTCAAGCGATTCCGCCAGCTCCTTCGACAGGAACGGCAGGTTGAGGTGATAGCCGGTGCCGAAGATGATGCCGTCGAAATCGGCGGTGCTGCCGTCGGTGAAATGGACCGTCCGTCCTTCGATACGCTCCGGCCAAGGATAGCAGCTGATCCTGTCCTCGGCGACGAGATTGAGGAAATTCTGGCTGCCGGTGGTTCCGGCGATCCGCACGTCCGCGTCCGGTTCCGGCGCGCCGAACCAGGCCGGGTTGCCGCCATATTGCAGCACGAAGTCCTTGGTGGCCTTCGCCCAGTCTTCGGAACTCGCCGTCTCCTGCCAGAGCGCGCCGGCGCGGGTGAAACCGTAGCTCTCCACCGGCGTTCCGGCGATCAGCTTCGGCATCACGTATCGCTGGCGCCGCATGGTGGTCGCGACCGACTTCGCGCCGAGCATGGCGAGATCCTGCGCGATCTCAAGCGAGGAGATGTTGCCGCCGGCGACAAGCACCCGCTTGCCACGATAGAGTTCGGGATCCTTGTAGTCGAAGGCATGGATCGCGCCGAGTTCGCCCGAGAAGCTATCGAGGCCCGGAACCTGCGGTATGGCCGGATTGTTGTAGGCCCCGCTCGCCACCACCACACGCGCAAAGCGCTCCGTCCGGTTCCGCCCGTCATGCTCGATGGTGAGCGTGTAGCCGTCGCCATCACGCTTGAGCCCCGTGACCCCCGTGTTCAGTTCGATTTTGTCGTCGAGCCCGAACTTCGTCGCAAAGGCACGCAGATAGTCCCCCACCTGCTGGTTGCGCGGAAAGATCTTGGTGCCTTCCGGATAGTCGAGATCGGAGAAGCGCGTGACCATGCGCGCCGTGTTCGTCCGCATCAGCGGCCAGACGCCGGACGAGGGATTGGTGTATTCCCACTGCCCGCCCGGCTTGTCGTGCGCTTCGAAAAGTGTCGGCTCGAAGCCCTGGCCAATGAGATAGCGTGCGGCGACGAGCCCGCCCGGCCCGGCGCCGATAATGGCGACCTTCTTGTCCACGAGTTTATCCTCCCCGGATCTCGCGTTCCTGCTTAGTGGAAGTAGATGCCTCCGCAGACGTTGAGCGCCTGTCCGGTGACGAAGCTCGACAGGTCGGAGGCGAAGAAGACGGCCGGACCGACGATGTCCTTCGGGTCACCCAGCCGCTTGAGCGCGGTGACGTTCGTCCAGTGATCCATCGCTTCCTGCGAGCCGAGATTGTTCTTGCCCATCTCGGTCAGGATGATGCCGGGGCAGATCGCGTTCACCGTGATGCCGTCCATGCCGACTTCCTGCGAATAGACCCGCGTCAGCGTGATGGCCGTCGCCTTGGTGGCCGCGTAATGGCCCTGCGTCGGCACGCCCTGGCGGCCGGCGATCGAGGCAATGTTGATGATGCGACCCGCCTTGCGCGCCCGCATCTGCGGCAACACCGCATTGGTCACCAGAAGCACGCCCTTGGCGTTGACGTCGAAATGGGCGTCCCAGTCGGCTTCCGATAGGTTTTCAAGCGTGGTCGGCTTGAGGATGCCGGCATTGTTGACGAGCACATCGATGCCGCCAGATTTCTCGGTGGCGTCCGCCACCACCTTTTCGATTGCCCCCTTGTCGGTGACGTCGAGATCGTAGCTCCAGCATTTCCGACCGGTCGCCTCGACATCCGACTTCACCTTAGCGAGCGAATCCGCTTCGCGCGCCAGATCGCAGATGATCACGTTGGCGCCATGCTCGGCGAGCCCCACGGCCAGCGCTGCGCCGATGCCGCGGCTCGCGCCGGTTACGAATGCGGTTTTTCCGTTGAGTTCAGTCATGGTCCTATCCCTTGACCGGCCATGAGTTCATGGCCTCTACAGTGTCGTCGAATGATGTGAGCGTGCCGTCCGAGCCAAGCCCCATCGCCACCTTCGCGGCGACGGCAGAGGCAAAGCGTGCGCTCTCGCGAATGTCCCAGCCCTTCGACAGGCCGACGATGATGCCGGCCGAGAAGCTGTCGCCGCAGCCGGTGGTGTCGACCACCTTGATGTCGTGCGCGGGCAGCGTGAACGCGTCGCCCCCTTCCGGATCGACATAGACGCCGTCGCCACCCATCGTCAGGATCGCGTTCTTGACGCCGTGGCTCTTGAAGTAGCGCGCGACCTCGGCCGGATCGCTCACCCCCGCCATCTCGGAAGCTTCCTCGATCGAGGGGATGAAGTAGTCGATATAGGGCAGAAGCGGCTTGACCAGCTCCACGGTCTCCGGGTTCGCCTGGATCAAATCGAACGTCGTCGTGCGCCCGGCTTCCTTGGCGGCCTTGAGGAACTTGACCGACGGCTCGCCGTCAAAAGCGGCGAGAAGACCCGTGCCGCCGAGATGGACGATCTTGGCGTCGAGCGCGCCGGCATAGTCTGCCTCGGTCAGCGTGAAGGTCCGTGCCGTGCCCGGCACATGCAGCGCGGGACGTTCGCCGTTCGGACGGACCGGGAGAATGGTCGCCGAGGTCTGCACCGAACCGTCGCGAAACACCATGTCGGTGTTCATGCCGTAGCGTTGCATCTTGCTGACCAGGAAGTCGCCCATGTCGTCTTCCCCGACGGTGGAGACCATCCGGGTCTTCAGTCCGAGAATGGCGCAGTCCATGCCGGTGGCCGCCGCCGTTCCGGCCACGGTCATGCGGATTTCCTCGATAAAGTCCGCACGCCCGCCTTCGGGGATCTTCGTTACCGGCCGGCCGAGAATGTCGAGCACGGCAAAGCCGACGGAGCTTACGTCGAATGTCGTCATGTCAGTTGTTGTCCTTATTCAGCGCGTTTGCGCAGTCCGAACGAAAGTCCGAGCACCAGGAACACCAGCACGCCGATGCCCACCTGCTGCCAGAAGAAGTTCCACCCGATCAGCAGAAGCCCGTTGCGCATCACCGCGAGCAGCGCCACGCCGATCAGCGTGCCGAGAACGGACGGCCGGCGTTCCGCGCTGATCGCGGTCCCGATGAAGGTGGCGCCGATGGCGTCGAGCAGGAAGGCATCGCCCGCCAGCGGCACGTAGGACCGCACCGTCGAGGAAAGCAGGATGCCGGTGATGCCGGAAAGCACCGCGCAGGAGATGAACACGATCGACATGTGGAACGGTACCCGGATGCCCGAGTAGCGCGCCACATCCGCCTGCGCGCCGAGCGCTGCCACATAGCGGCCGAAGACCGAGCGATGCAGCGCCAGATAGACACCTATGATGCAGACCACGAGGATGATGATCGGCGTCGGGATGCCCAGCAGCGACGTGCGCGCAATGGCGTCGAACGGCGCGGCGTATTCGGCGCGGGTCAGATAGATCGGCACGCCGCCCTGCGTCGAAAGCTGCTGGATCGACTTGCCGATGAACAACACGCCGAGCGTCGCCAGAAACGGATTGATCTTCAGCTTGTTGATCAGGAAGGCGTTGAGCAGGCCCACGCAGAACGCCGCGCCCAGTCCGCCCATCACCGCGAAGGCACCCATGTAACCGGCCGCGATCATCATGATGAAGATCATGGAGGACAGGTCGATCGACACGCCCACCGACAGGTCGATGCCGCCGGCGCCGATAACGATCGTCATGCCCAGCGCGACGATGGCGAGCAGTACCACCTTGTTGGAAATCAGGTTGAAGATGTTCTCGCCGGACATGAAGCCAGGAGCCGCGAAGGTGAAGAAGATCACCACCGCAATGAAGGCGACGATCACCGCATAGTTGGAGGCGGCTTCGAGGCTGAACCGGCTTTCGCGGACGGCAGTATCTGTCTGGTTTGTCATGTCTACCTCCGTCAGTGCTTCTTGGCGAACGAGGTCACGGTCACGACCAGCAGGATGAGCGCACCCTGAACGCCGCTGACCCAGTAGGAAGAAATCCCGAGCAGCTGAAACCCGTTGGCGAGAAAGCCGATGAACAGCGCCGCCAGAAGCGTGCCGCCGATGGTCGGGATGAAGCGCCGCGAGAACACGGTTCCGAGAAGGGCTGCGGCGAGGATTGGCAACAGCATCAGTCCGGTTCCCGGCGTCGAGGACGACAGCCGCGAGACGATCAGGATCGATGCGACACCGGCCATGAAGCCCGAGAAGATATAGGCGCCGTAGACGTAGCGTCCGGTATTGATGCCGGCTGCGCGGGCGGCTTCGATATGACCGCCCACCGCATAGAGCCGAAGTCCGATCTTGCTGTAGTGGATCGCCCAGACGAGCAGCACGGAGCCGATGATCAGGCACCAGGCAAGCGTCGATATTCCGAGAAAGCGGCCGAATGCGAGTACGGTCATGAGATCCGACTGGACGGGAACGACCGTGTTCTCGGTGAGCGTCAGTTCGACGCCGGCGGCGATGTTCATCACCGCAAGCGTGCCCAGAAGCGGCATGATCTTGAGGGTGACGACCGCGAGACCGTTAAAGAAACCGATCACCATGCCGGTGCCGATCGCGGCGGGGATGGCGACATAGTTGCCGTATCCCTCGCGCATCATCACCGCATAGACCGCGGCGCAAAGCCCGGCATTGGCGGCGATCGAAAGATCGATACCGCCCTTCTGGACGTCGGTGCCGGTGCCGATGAAGACCACCGTCATCGCGAATGCGAGGAAGCCCAGAATGGTCGATTGCTCGACCACGTTGATCATGTTGTAGGTCGTGGTGAAGCCACGCGCCGTGAGCGCGAAATAGATCATGATCCCGGCGAATGCCGCGAAGGCTCCCAGCCGGATCGCGAGCTTGGCGAAGACCTTGGAGTTGAACCACCCGCGGCTGGTCGCGGGAGCGTGCTCGACAGCCGTCATGCCCGTTTCCTTTCAGTTTCCGCGACCGCGCCCGAGGCGGCGGCCAGAAGCCGGTCCGCGTCGATCTCGCCGCGCTTGTATTCGCCGATGATCTTGCCGCGATAGATCACGAGCACCCGGTCACACATCTCGGTGACCTCTTCGAGGTCCGATGAGACGAAGACCAGTCCCTTGCCCTCGGATGCGAGGCGGTTCATCAGGTTGTAGATTTCCACCTTCGCGCCGACGTCGACGGCCACGGTCGGCTCGTCGAGCAGGGAGATCTCGGAATTGCAGCCGAGCCACTTGCCGACGACGACCTTCTGCTGGTTGCCGCCCGACAGGTTCTTGACCAGCGTGTGCCGGTCGGGCGTCTTGATGCCGAGATCACGGATCAGACCGTCGACCACTTCGGCTTCCTTCTTGCGATCGACAAAACCTCTGGTCGACAGCTGGCCGAGCGAGGCGAGCGACATGTTCTCGCCCACCGACAGTCCGGTCGCCACGCCATGGGCCCGGCGGTCTTCCGGAATCTTGGCGACGCCCGCGTTGACCGCATCGACCGGCGAGCCGAACTTCTGCTGCTTGTCATGGAGAATGATCTCGCCCGCATCCGGCTTGATCTGGCCAAACAGCGTGTTGAGCACTTCCTTGTCGCCGGAGCCGAGAAGACCCGTCAGGCCGAGGATTTCACCCGAGCGGATATCGAAGGACACGTCCTCGAAGGCGCCGTCCACCGTCAGGTTCCTTACCGACATCACCGGCGCGCCGATCTCGACCTCGCGGCGGGGATACATCTCGGACGTATCGCGGTTGGTCATCATCTCGACGATCTTCTGGATACCGACCTCGGAAGGGTCGACCACGCCGACATCCGTGCCGTTGCGCAAAACGGTCACCACGTCGCAAATCTCGAGAATTTCGGACATGTAGTGGGAAATGAAGACGATCGCGAGACCGTCGGTCTTCAGCCGGCGGAGCACTGAGAACAGACTCTCGACCTCACGGCTGACCAGTGCCGCCGTCGGTTCGTCGAGCACCATGACCTTGGCATCATGGGCCAGCGCGCGGGTGATCTGCACGATCTTCTGCTGGGCGGTCGACAATTCGCTGATCAGCGTGCGCGGATCGAGATCGAGTTCGAAATAGAGCTTGAGCAGTTCGCTCGCCCGGCGGTTCATCTCGCGGTAGTTGATGAAGGGCCCGACGCGCGGCTCGTTGCGCAGGAAAATCGCCTCGGCGACCGTTGCGGTCGGCACAAGCAGGCGGTCCTGGTGAATGAAGTGGACGCCTTCGGCCTCGATCGAGGCGGGGGTGATCTGGTCGAGCGGCTTGCCGAAGACAGACACATTGCCGCTGGTACGGCGGTAGATGCCAGCCAGGATCTTGATGATGGTCGATTTGCCGGCACCGTTCTGGCCGACAAGCCCGTGAATGGTCCCTGCCTCGACAACGAGATCGGCGTCGTCGAGCGCCTTGACCGGCCCGAAAATCTTGTTGATCGAGCGCATTTCGATGGCGGCAGCGGTCATCGAATTCTCCTCCAGAGCAATTTCGATTTTTGGCGGAATCGGCAAATCGAAATGCGTAAATTAATTCAGTCGCCTGTCGAAGCTGCCCGTTCACGCCTGAAGGCGAAACGGCCTAAGAGCATCAATAGAGGTGGAGCCCCCCGAGGAGGAGGGGCTCCGTAACCGAGTGTTTGGCACTCAGTCCTTCTTCGGGAGGAAGTCCTCAGCCGTCTCCGCGGCATTTTCCTTGGTGATCAGCACGGCCGGCACGAAGGTGAAAGGCGGAACCTCTTCACCGGCGAGATAGGCTGCAACATTGTCTGCGGCGCGCTTGCCGATCTCGTAGGGCTGCTGGGCGGCAACAGCGCCGGCCGGCGAACCTTCGGTGGCGACCATCTCGACATATTCCGGGCTGCCGTCGACGCCGTAGGTCATGACGTCCTTGCGTCCGGCGGCCTCGATCGCCTGGGTGGCACCGATCATCGGCACGTCCCAGCAGGCCCAGACCGATTTCAGGTCGCTGTCCTCACCGTACTGGGTCAGGATGTCGGTTACGTCCGAATAGGCCTGCTGCACGGTGTTGGGGATCACGTCGCGCAGTTCCGGCTCGATGATCTCGATTTCCGGGAACGACTGCAGGACGTATTTGAGCTGGTCATAGCGGATCTTGCAGACCGGCACCGAGTAGAAGCCGTTGAAGACGGCGACCTTGCCCTTGCCGCCCATGTCGTTGACCATCTGCAGCGCCAGTTCGGCACCGATCGAGTAGTTGTTCGACGTGGTGTTGTTGATCGCGTGCGGGGTCGAGGTATCGACGGTGAACAGCGGAATGTCGGCCTGGCGGATACGCTGGAGCCAGGGGTTGAGAACGTCCAGGTTGCCGAGCTGCTCGAGAATGGCGTCGGGCTTCTGGGCGATCAGGGTCTGGATCTGGCTGATCTGGGTCTGGTCGTTACGCCCGGCATCGAGCGCGATCACTTCGGCGCCGAGTTCCTTGAGACGGTCGACCTGGCCACGATAGGCCATCAGGTCCCAGTGGTGGTCGGTGCCGATGACGGTCACGCCGACGGTCTTGCCCTCGAGCGGCTTGTCCTGGGCCATGGCCGGGAACGACACCGCCAGCATGGTGGTGGCGAGCGCAATGGCCTTGACCGTCGAGCGGCGGGAAATCTTCGTTTTCTGGTGCATGGTTTCCTCCTCTAATGCATCCAAATTTCGGGCTTATTCCTTGTTTTCGCGTGCTCCCGAGGCACAAGAGCGGCGGGTCACGTCACCATGCGTGTCCATAACCGGCCATTCTGCTGATGACGTTCTGAATCTCCTCCTCGCTCAGAAGCGGAGGCTCGCCGAACGGCAGGCAGCCAAGATACTGTTTGGCGAGGGTCTCGACCTCGACGGCCAGCCACATCGCCTTGCTCAGGCTGTTGCCCGTGGCAATCATGCCGTGATGGGCGAGCAGGCAGGCAGTGCGTCCTTCTAGGGCCGCGAGCGCATTGTCAGACAGCTCTTTTGTTCCAAAAGTCGCATAAGGCGCGCAACGAATATCCGATCCGCCGCAGATCGCGATCATGTAGTGAAGCGGCGGGATGGATTTCTCCATGATCGACAGTGTCGTCCCGGCCGTCGGGTGGGCGTGCACGATCGCGTTGACTTCCGGCTTGGCCTTCATGATGTCGAGATGGAACTGCCACTCCGAAGAGGGGCGGCGACCACCGTCACGCGAGCCGTCGAAGCCCATCCAGACAATGTCGTCCTCCGTCATCTCGCTATAGGGCAGCGACGTCGGGGTAATCAGCATGCCCTCGCTGTCGCGGACCGAGATGTTTCCCGACGTCCCCTGATTGATCCCGGACCGGTTCATCTCCAGACACGCGGAAATGATGGACTGGCGCTTTTCGCTGGAAGTGGTCGTTGCCGCGGTCATGTAATCTTCTGTCCTCAAAGTGCGGTATATCCGCCGTCGATCGCCACGATCGACCCGGTCATGTAGGTGGAGGCCGGAGAGGCCAGGAATACGATGAGCGCCGCGACTTCCTCGGGCTCGCCGCAACGGCCCATCGGGGTCATGTCGAGCCAGACGTCGAAGAGTTCGGGCCGCGCCCGCATGCCAAGCGTCATCTCGGTGGCGATGTAGCCTGGCGCAAGCGCATTGACCCTCACGCCGGTCTTCGCCCATTCGACGGCGAGTGCCTTGGTGAGCTGATGGACGGCGCCCTTGGAGGTCATGTAGCTGGAAGCGAACTGCGGACGGTTGATGATGCTGCCCGACATCGAGCCCATGTTGATGACCGAACCACGCCCGGCCTCGACCATCTGTCCGCCGAACGCGCGGCACACCCAGAAGGTACCGTTGACGTTGACGTCCATCACCTTGAGCCAGTCTTCGTCGGAGATTTCGGCAGCACTGTGCAGACGGGCGATGCCGGCCGAGTTGAGCAGGATGTCGGCGACACCGCTGCGCGCCTTGACCTCGTCGGCCACCCGGTTGACCGCCTTGGGATCTGTCACGTCGAGAAGCGCGGTCTTCACCTCGCAGCCGGCCTCGGAAAGTTCGGCGGCCGCGGCATCCAGCGTATCCTGATTGAAATCGAGCAGTTCGAGCTTCGCGCCGCACTGGCCGAGGGCCCGTGCCGCTTCGAGGCCGATGCCACTGGCGCCACCGGTGATGACAGCGAGCTTGCCGCTCAGATCGTTCGCGTTCCTGTAGTCCAAACAAACCCCCTCGCCGTACCCAGTCAATCAGACCGCACGGCGCTTAGGCCCCTTTTCGGGGATTGATCATTTCGGGAGTTTTCCTCCCTCCCTGACATGCACGATGACGGGAGAATTTGCCTCTGTCAATCTGGTTATAACCACAAATGTAAATTTTTTGGGAATAACCAGAAATTAGACAGGCGAAAACATGCTGTCCCCAAAGGCAAACAGGGGCATTTCAGGATAAGGAAGCAAGGAAATCAGTTCTTGAATGTACCCGTGGAGACGTGGATCCGCGCCACGGCCGAGTTGTAGAAGGCACGGTAATATTCCAGCGGCGCGTCCGCACCGTCATAGGCGATGGATTCGATCGAGATCAGCGGATGATCGGGGCTGACTTCCAGCCGCTTGGCCACCGTTTCGTCCGGCATCGCGGCGGTGAACCAACGCTCCGCCCGGCGCGACGTCAGCCCGTATCGCTCCTTGAGAATCTGGAAGATCGACTGTCCGGTGATGTCGAGCTTTTCCATGTCGGGCACCTTGTGGCCCGGCAGCGAGATCAGGGTGTGGGTGATCGGCTGACCGTCCGACTTGTAGATGCGTCCCACCCGCACCACCGTGCCGCCGGGCGGCAGGCTGAACACCCTTGCCTCGTCCTCGTCAGGCTCGTCGCGGCGGAATTCGAAGGCGACGGCAGTGACCTTGTGCCCCCGCGCCTCGAGATCGGAGTGAACCGAGACGTTCGACGTCAGGAAGTTGGTTTCCATCACAGGCTTGGCGACGAAGATGCCGCGCCGGGGAACCTTCATCAGCAGCCCCTCGTCGGCGAGACTGCCGAGAGCGGCGCGCACCACTGGCCGGGAGACGTTGAAGATCTCGCACATCGCCTGCTCGGAGGGCAGCCGCGCATCGGGCTTGAGCGCGTCCTTGCCGATCTTTTCCGAGAGCGCGTTCTTCAACTGCACCCAGAGCGGCGTTGTGCTGTCGCGGTCCAGAATCCCCTCATCGGCAATCTCCCGGAGGATGATCACGTTCGAACTGTCGTCCTCGACATTGCGAGGCCGGCCACGTCCGCGCCGCTCTGCGTTTGCAATTGCCACTCTCAGACTCCCAGACTTTCGATTCCCGCTTTTTCAGCTTCCGGTTATTATTGATAGGTTTTCTCGCGTCACGCCAGTACGCGGATCGTACCCCTTTCGCCCAATCCCCCGCTCATCGCGCACCACCCGCAAGTTGTGCCGATTCCGGCAAGGATCGAAGCCGCATCATCGCCAGAGCGCCGACGACCGGTCCCGGCACCAACACCAGAAACGCCCAGTTCCACGAGCCCAGCCAATTGGCGAAGACAGGCACCACCCAGATGGTGAACACGGTGAGCGCAAAGCCGATTCCGAGCTGAAGGGCAAGCGCCGTGCCGACGAAATGCCGGTCGGCCAGTTCCGTCACCGCCGCCGAGAACTGCGCACTATCGCCGATAATGGAGACCCCCCAGACAATGGCGATCAGCGCCAAGAACCATCCCGGCCCGTCGAAGGCGAAGCCGATCAAGACGGCGCACAGAGCCGAAACCGCCATCATGCCGACAGTAGTCAGGCAGCGGCCAATCCTGTCCGACAGCCAACCGCCGAGAAGGCAGCCCGCGACACCGGAGGCGACGACGACGAAACTCAGCATCGACGAAGAGCCGAAGGGAAAGGAGACGAGCCCCTGCTCGGCTGCCCGCGCAAATGCCAGCATCCACGCCCACATCGCGTAGAGTTCCCACATGTGGCCGAAATAGCCGAGATTGGCCAGAAGCAGCGGCCTGGAGGTGAACACCTTCAACGACTGCCGCGGATCGAAGGTCGCGCGGCCGAAGCCATGCGGCCCCTCATGGACGGCGAAGGCGAAAATCAGTGCGCCGACAACACTCGAGGCCGTCGTCAGCATGACCACGCCGCGCCAGTCGAGTCCGTCGGTTACCGCGCGGAAAAGATGCGGCATCGAGGAGCCGAGCGTCAGGGCGCCGATCAGAAATCCGAGCGCCAGCCCCCTGCCCCGGACGAACCATGTCGCCATCAGCTTGAGAGCCGGCGGATAGACGCCGGCGAGCGCGATGCCGGTAACGAACCGCGCCAACACCGCCATTTCCGGACCGGGCCCGAGCAGCAGCGCGGCATTGGCGAGAGCAGCGATGGCGCTCGATACAGCCATCAGCCGGCTCATGCGAACCAGATCCGGCAGGTTGACGAGCGAGGCGCCAACCGCGCCGACAACGAAACCGAGCTGAACCGCATTGGTCAGCCAGGCCGCCTGCGACGTGGTCAGCGCCCATTCGCGCACCAGTTCAGGGATGATGGCGGTCGCCGAGAACCAGGTTGTCAGCACCCCGACGACCCCGACGCAGATCAGCGTCAGCGCCTTCCAGCGCCCCTCGGCGGCCACCGTCCCCATCACCTCACAGACCTTCGAGCGGCATGGTGTAGGTGGTCGCCGTCCCTTCCACGCAGATATCGCCGGCGCTATCGGTGACCGAGACCTTGAGCTGGCAGATAGGCTTGTCCGGGCGCACGGTTTCGACCTCGACCTTCCCGGTGATCGTTTCGCCAACGCCGACGGCCTTCTTGAAATTAAGATTGGTATTCAAGAACACGGTCCCCGGCCCTGGAAGATCTTCCGCGACGACGGCATTGAGAATGCCGGTGGTCACGCCGCCCTGCACGATCAGCTTGCCGAAAGCCGTCTTTTTCGCAAGTGCCTCATCGTAATGGACCGGATTGCGATCCCCCGTCATCGCGGTGAAGGCGTGGATATCGTCCAACTTCGTGGTGCGGCTGCGCTCCGCGCTCGCCCCCTGTTCCGGCCGTCCCTTGATCGTTCCGGCCCAGCCGTCCTTGCCTTCAGCCATTGTATGCTCCTTCATCTGCGGTTTCGAATGCCGGCAGCACGCGGCCGCCGATATTGGTGGGTTTCATATTGAGCCTGTCGCCGACGGCGGGTTCGCCCGCGCCAGTGAGAATGTGCGACAGCATGGTCGGCCCCTCGTCGAGTTCGACGAGCCCGACGACGTAGGGGGCCACCGGAGCCCATCCGGGATGGCCCGGTTTGTGGACGACCGAGAACGACTTGAGCCGGCCCCTGCCGCTTGCCTCTTCGAAGTGGAGCTTGTCGCTCCAGCAATGGGGACAGATCTCGCGGGGATAGAAGACCGCTTTCGAGCAGTCCTCGCAGCGCTGGATCAACAGCCGCCCCTCGGCGGCCGCCTTCCAGAACGGCTTGGTCAGTTCGATCTCGGTCGGACCGGGCACCTTGAGTTCGGAAAGATCGCTCATTCGTCCGCTCCCAGCACCAGCGCTACCGCTTCGCTCATTGTCGCCCCGTTGCCGGTGGCGAGTGCGAAGCGCGGATTGTTGATCTGCCGCCCGGCGGCGGTGCCGCGCAGCTGGTGGACGGCCTCGACCACATGGGTCATGCCGCCAGCAAGATCCGGCTGGCCGTAGCCGATCTGTCCGCCATGGGTGTTCATCGGCTTGTCGCCGTCCGGCCCGAAATCATGCTCGCGCATGAAGCGGCCGAAACCGCCAGGTTCGCAAAGCCCCGAATCCTCGAGCGTCGCGGCGACCATGATCGTGTAGCAGTCATAGAGCGAGAGCAGGCTCATCTGGTCCGCCGTAACGCCGGCCTGCGCAAATGCCCGCTCCATCGAGGGCTTCAAAGGTCCCGATGTCAGGTTCGGCGCCTGGCTGACGGCGCGGTGGGTCACCTTCTCGCCGGCACCCAGCAGATGCACGGCGCGCGATCCAAGCTCCTTCGCCCGTCTGGCCGAAGTCACGATCACCGCTTCCGCACCGGCCACCGGCATGACGATCTCGTAGAGATGCAGCGGCGAGGCGATGAGCGGCGAATTGAGAACATCCTCCACGCTCGCCGGCTTGCCGTAAAAGATAGCGTTCGGATTGCGCTGCGCATTGGCCCGCGCCCAGTGCGCGATCAGCGCGAAATCCTCGGCGCTCGTGCCGTATTTCGCCATATGCGCCTGCATCAGGAGCGCGTAGGAGATGTTGGCGCCCGACGCCCCGAAGGGAACGTCGAACTCGCGGATAGGATTGCGGTTGGCGCTGCGCGGGGCTTCCGGATTGCGATGGTTGCCGAGCACGCAGAGCACGGTTTCGCACATGCCCGCCGAGATCGCCGCCGCCGCCCGCCAGATCATGCCCGGCCCGGATGCGCCGCCCAAATCGACGACATTGGCCATCACCGGCTGCAGGCCGAGATACTCGGCCACCGTCGCCGGCACGTGCTGCGGTGTCTCGCCCACCTGAGGCCCGACGAGGAGACCGTCGATCGCATCCTTTTCGATCCGCGCATCAGCAAGTGCCCTGGCGCTGACCCGCGCCAACATGCCAAGCGTCGTCTCGCCTTCCGTCTGGCGGACCGGTTTCAGTGACGCGACACCGATCAGCGCCGCCCTGGACCGGGTCACAGTGCCACCCCCTCGCCCAACCGGGCGTATTCATTGAGACAGTTCGGGTTGGCGAGCGAGGCCTTGTTCTTGACCTCGAGCCCCGAGATCATCGCCTTGCAGGCGCCCTCCACCCGCTTGCCGTTGATCGTGTAGGGAATGTCGGCAACCGCGTAGATCGCCGCCGGCACATGGCGCGGCGAGCATTCCTTGCGCAGCATCGACCGGATCGAGGACGCCAGTTCCGGCGTCGCGCATTGGCCCTCGCCCATCTTCAGGCAGAGCACGATTTCCTCGTCATTGTCGACCGGCCGGCCGAAGGTGATGCAGTCCTCCACCTCGGAGAAGCGGTCGCAGACATTGTAGATGTCGGCGGTGCCGATGCGGATGCCGCCGGGATTGAGCGTGAAGTCCGAGCGCCCGTGGATCACCGCGCTGCCGTCGGCGTTCAGCGTCGCCCGGTCGCCATGGGTCCAGATCTCGGCCCGGTCGCCGAAATAGGTCTGGTGATAGCGCTCCTCGCCTCCCTCACCCCAGAAGGTGAGAGGCATGGAGGGAAACGGTTCGGTACAGACGAGTTCGCCGGCGCGTCCGACCACCGGCGCGCCACGCTCGTCGAGCACGTTGACCGCCAGCCCCAGCGCCCGCGTGGTCAGCATGCCCCGGCGTACCGGATGCAACGGCGAGCCGATCAGGAAGCAGCCGAGGATTTCGGTCCCGCCGGAGATCGAGGCGAAACCGAGATCGGATTTGATGGCCTCGTACATCCAGTCGTATTGGTGCGGCGCCACCGGACTGCCCGCGGACATCAGCCAGCGCAGAGAGGAGACGTCGGCCTCCCGCCCCGGCGCAAACCCCTTCTCGGCGAGCGTGGCGAGATATTTGGGCGAGATCCCGAGATGGGTGAGCTTCTCGGCCTCGACCATCCGCCACAACGGCCCGCAGTCGACCCCGTGCTCCGTCTTCACGATCGGTGCCCCGTCATAGAGCCCGATCACGGCATCGCAGGCGAGCGCCGAGACCATCCAGTGATACATCATCCAGGCGGCGTTCGAGTACCACATCAGCTTGTCGCCGGGACGCACGTCGCCATGCAGCATGTGCTCCTTGAGATGCTGCAGCAGCACCCCGCCGGTCCGGTGGACGATGGCCTTGGGTTTGCCGGTCGTCCCTGACGTGTAGAGGATATAGACCGGATCGTTGAAACCGACACGGGTGAATTCGAGCGGGCCGCCGCTGCCGAAATCGGCGTAGGAGACCACGGGGGCAGGCGCCTCGATCGCCCCCTCGCCGATCACGACGACCTGGCTCAGCCCCTCCATCCGTGCCGCCACTTCGGACAGCCGGTCGGATATGTCGATCTCCTTGCCGCCATAACGGATGCGCGGCTCGACGAAGAGAACTTTGGGGCGCACCTGTCCAATCCGGTCGGAAATCGCGGCCCCGCCGAAATCCGGCGAGCAGGAGGTCCAGACCGCGCCGACAGCGGCGGTCGCCAAGAGCGTGACGAGGCATTCGATCCGGTTGGGCATCACGGCGGCAACCCGGTCGCCGGGCCTGACCCCAGCGGCACGCAGTCCGTTCGCCACCCGCGCGCTCTCGGCGCGCAACTGGTCGGCGGTCAGCTCGCGCCGGCCGCCCGCCTCGTCGCCCTCGACCACGACGACGGCATCGCCGGTTCGCTTGAGTAGGTTTTCGGCCAGATTGATTTTCGCATCGGGGAAGAAACGCGCGCCGGTCATCCAGTGCGCCGGGTCGGGCACGAAGGCCGCCTCCCCCTTCTCGCCGATCACGCCGGCGAAATCCCAGAGCTGCGACCAGAAGGCGCCGGGTTCCGCGATCGACCAGCGGTGCAGGCTCTCATAGTCGGAGGGCTCGAAACCCGCCTCCCGCGCAAATTTTGCCAGTGCCGATTGCTCCGCCATGGCCGCGCCTGGCGTCCACATGACTTCCGTCACGTTCGTCCTCCCAAAAAAATCGGGCCTTGCCTCTCCGCAGGCCCTTTTAACCGGACGTTATTTTGGGTATAACCAAAAGTCAATATTGGTTGTTACAAGAAATCAGCCGGGAGGATTTTGCAGTGGATGACATCTTCATCGTGGGCGCGCTCCGCTCTGCCATCGGCAGCCTGGAAGGCACGCTCTCGCCCCTTTCCGCCGCCGAAATCGGCACCCAGGTAATCGCCGGCGTACTCACCGATACTGGGATCGACCCGGGTGCTATCGACGAGGTGATCGTCGGCCAGGTGCTGCAGGGCGGCGCGGGTCAGAACCCGGCCCGGCAGGCCGCGGTCAAGGCGGGCATTCCGGTCAACGTGCCGGCCATGACGATCAACAAGGTCTGCGGCGCCGGCCAGAAATCGATCCACCTCGCCGCCCAGGCGATCAAGGCGGGGGACGCCGGGGTAGTGCTCGCGGGCGGACAGGATTCAATGAGTCAGGCGCCCCATATCCTCCCGAAGGCGCGCTCGGGACAGAAGATGGGCGATGCTGCAGTCCGCGACATGATGATCCTCGACGGGCTCTGGGACGCCTTCCACGACATCCACATGGGCAGCACGGTCGAGACGCTCGCGCGCCGCTACCAGATCACCCGCGAGGACCAGGACCGCTTCGCGCTCGCCTCGCAGCAGAAGGCGCGAGCGGCTCAGGAAGCCAATGTCTTCGCTGACGAGATCGTGCCCGTCACCGTCCCGGGCAGGAAGGGCGACACCCTGTTCGACCGCGATGAACACCCGCGCCAGACATCGCTCGAAAAACTCTCCGCCATGCGCCCGGCCTTCGAAGAAGACGGCACTATCACCGCCGGCAACGCCTCGGGCATCAATGACGGCGCTTCCGCCGTGCTCGTCGCCAGCGGCCGCCGGGTAAAGGAGCTCGGGCTCACACCGATCGCACGCATCGCGTCCTATGCGAGCTTCGCAATGGAACCGATGAACATGGGGCTCGGCCCCGTAGGCGCATCCAGACAGGCACTGCACAAGGCCGGCTGGTCGGTGGCCGATCTCGACGTCATCGAGGTCAACGAAGCCTTCGCCGCGCAGTCGCTCGCGGTTCAGAAGGAGATGGGCTGGGATCTGGATAAATGCAATCCGCATGGCGGCGCCATCGCGCTCGGCCATCCGCTCGCCGCCTCAGGCAACCGTATCGTCGTCACCCTGGTCCACGAACTCAAGCGTCGCGGGAAAGGCAAAGGTCTCGCCACCCTCTGCATCGGCGGCGGCATGGGTGTCGCGATCTGCGTGGAAGCGGTCTGAACTATTTGCGCGCGGCGTAGTCCATCGCGTCTTCCAGATGCGCCTTCATTGCCGCTGCGGCGCCTGCTTCGTCGCCCTTCGCCACGCAGTCGAGAATGCGCGTATGGCCTTCGAGCGCCTGCCTGAGCCCGTCCTTGGTCGCGAGCGTCACCTGACGCTCGGAGCCCGTGGCGGTCATGACGAAATGGACGAGACTGTCGATCAGCGAATTGCCGGTACTCTCGCCGAGGATCCGGTGGAAATCCGCGTCCGCCTTGATCGCCTTTTCCGGGTCGTCGATATTGGCGGCCAGCGCCGCAACGCTCTCGCGCAGCTTTTCGACATGGTCGGGATCGATGGCCTTCGCCGCCAGCGCCGCGAGGTTGGGTTCGAACAGCATCCGGAGCTCGAAGACCTTGGCGACATTGTCGCCGTTGCCGCCAACCCAGGTTTCCAGCATGTGCCGCTCGCGGTCGGCGCGCGAACGCACGAAGGCGCCGCGGCCGGCATGAACCTCGATATATCCCTCGCGTTCGAGCGCCCTGAGCGCCTCGCGCAGGCTGATCCGGCTGATGCCGAACTGCTGGCACATGGTCCGTTCGCTCGGCAGCTTCTCGCCCGGCGGCAGGCCCTGTTTCTCGATCATCGTGCGGATCTGGTTGGCAACGTCCTGCCAGATCGACCGGCGCTCGATGGTCGCGAATAGGTCGGTCATGTTTCCGGCCTCTCTCGCCCGATTCCGTCGGGCAATTTCTGATGGATATCGGGATAGGCCGATTTCGCCGCCTTTTCAACGAAGACCAGGGCGGAATGCTGCGCCGGCGCGTGGCTGAGCGTGCTGGTCGGTACGTTGCTCGTCAGCACGTTCGGATTGCCGTGGAGGTCCCGCGAGCCCTTTCTGCTGCGCCCCTCCGGATTGTACCAGGCCCCCGTCGCCAGCGCGATCACCCCGGGCATCACGTGCTCGGTCAGCGCGGCCGTCGCCAGACACTCGCCCCGCTCGTTCCAGATCCGCACGGTGTCGCCGTCCCGGATGCCGCGCCCCTCTGCATCCTCCGGGTTCAGCCGCACCGGCTCACGACCCTTGATCTTCGAGCGTTTCGACACCCCCACACCGTCAAGCTGGCCGTGGAGACGGCTCGCCGGCTGCGGCGACACCATGTGAAGCTGCGCGGCTTCCGCTTTTCCTAACCATTCGCGCGGCTCTACCCAGCGCGGATGCGGATGCACGTCCTCATGTCGCGAGTTCGCGATGAAGCTCGACCAGATCTCGATCTTGCCGGACGGCGTCTTCAGCGGGTTCTTTGTCGGATTGCCGCGGAAGTCGGCGAACAGCGTGTAGGCCTGCTCGGGAATCGGAAGCTCGGCATAACCGCGCTCCCAGAATGCGGCGAAGGCCGGCAGCACCGCGCCAAGCGTCTCCAGCGCCCGGAAACGGTAGTCTTCGTAGATGTGCTCGAGCCAACCCATCTCGTCGCGGTTCTCGCCATAGGCCTCGATCGTGCCAAACCGTTGCGCGAGGCCCGAGAAGATGTCGAATTCGGAACGCGCATCGCCCAGCGGTTCGATCTGCTTGTGCATGGCGGCGGTGAATCGGTCCGTCGGCGATCCGGAAATGTCGTTGCGCTCGAAGGCCGTGGTCGCCGGCAGCACGATATCGGCGTGCCGTGCCGTCGCCGTCCACCAGATCTCGTTGACGATGACGGTGCGCGGCTTGCGGAAAGCCTCCACCAGCCGGTTGAGATCCTGGTGGTGATGGAACGGATTGCCGCCGGCCCACCAGACGATGTCGATATCGGGGTAGACGAGGTCCTCACCATCGAAATGGATCTTGCCGCCGGGATCGAGCAGCATGTCCGCCGCCCGCGCCACCGGAATGAACCGTCCGAGCGGATTTTGCCCCGCCTTGAACCCCGGCGAGGAGATGGCCGGTCGCGGATCGCCGCGATTGCCCATGGAGCCGTAGCCGAACGAGACGCCGCGGCCCGGCAGTCCGATCTCACCCAGCATCGCCGCGAGCGTGATCAGCATCCACAGCGGCTGCTCGCCGTTCTCCTGACGCTGCAGCGACCAGGAGGCGGTGAGGAAGACCGGATTGTCGGAGAGCTTTGCCGCCAGCTTGCGGATCGTGGCAGCGGGGATACCGGTGATGCCCGAGGCCCAGTCGGCATCCTTGCGGACCCCGTCGGACTTTCCGGTCAGATAGGGTTCGAAGGCCGCGTATCCGCTACAGAAGCGGTCGAGAAAAGCGTTATCGACCCGGCAGGTCCGCACCAGTTCGTAGGCAATCGCCAGCATCAGCGCCGTATCGGTGCCGGGGCAGATCTGCAGCCATTCATGCGCAGGCAGCCTTTCGCCCGAATCGTGGACCGGGCTCACGCAGATGATTTCGATGCCGCGCCGGCCCGCTTCCGTCAGCCAGTCGGCGGTGGCGTGATTGCCGGGACCGCCGGCGGCGATCTGGGCGTTGGACAGGTTGATGCCGCCGAAGAAGACGATCACCCGCGCATTGTCGAGGATTGCCGGCCATTCGGTCGTCTCGCCGCCGAAGAGAATGCGGTTGTCGCCCACCACATGCGGGCAGATGGTCTGGCCTGCGGCGAAGGAATAGGTCTGCCTCTGGTCGACGAAGCCGCCGATCGTGTTGAGAAACCGCTTGAGGTGGGTGGACGCATGATGGAACCGCCCGGCCGAGCCCCAGCCGTAGGAGCCGGCGAAGATGCCTTCGTTGCCCTTGTTTGAAATCGTGGCGCGCAGTTCGCGCTCGATGTGGTCATAGGCGGTCTGCCAGTCGACCTCGATGAATGCGCCCTCCCCCCGGTTTTCGCGATCACCCTCGAGCCACGCCTTGCGGATCGCCGGCCTGAGCACCCGCGTCGGCGCATGTATCGCCTCGGGCAGCCCGGCGATCAGCGGCGAGGGATTGCGGTCGCGAACGAACGGGTCGGTCGAGTCCACCCGGCCATCCCGGGTGGCAACGTGGACGAAGCCCCAATGGGTCGCCGATACATCGGCCATTCAGCTCTCTCCCGGCAAGCGGATCCGGATCCGCGCCGCCTCTTCACGCGAGAGGGAGGAATCAGTTCCCCGGCCCCGGCGCGGGAAGAAATGTAGGGGGAGAACTGTCCCGCCGGAAGGCATGGACGCCTCCAAACATGTCGACCGCAAGGAAATTCCTCCCCCTCGCCGCCGGCTTACGCCGCGGCGTTCTTCGTCGTGCCCTCGAACACCTCGTAGGGCGTTTCGGTCGGCCATTTCGGCCAGAGCGGCACGAGCATGATACCGGCGATCACCAGAAGCCGCAGCGTCTTGTCGCCTGTGTTGTGCACCCGGTGGGTCTCGTTCGGCCGCTGCAGCGAGCAGCCTCCCGCCACCAGCGGATAGCGCTTGCCCTCGAGTTCGAGTTCGCCCTGTCCGTCGAGCACGTAATAGGTTTCCTCGCAATTGTGCCGGTGCATCGGCGAGGCGTGACCGGGATCGATCTCGACGAGGCCCATGCACAGCGTCTGCGCGCCGAGGCCGGTTTCCGGATAGACGAGCTTGAGGTCGCGGACGCCGCCGCCTTCCTGCTGCATCGGGGCACCGTCGAGGATCTGCTCCGGGGTGATGCTGACGATCTTGGGCTGTTCGGACGTGGTCATGCGGCTTCCTCTTTCTGACTGCTTCTTTTCAACGATTTCGGGGCAAATGCCCCTTCCGGGGGCTCTCGGGACGAACGGGCTGCACACGCCGCGGCCAGGGCGGGGAACGAGCCCCTGGCCTCCGGCGCGCGCCGTACCGCGCGTTTCTTTCCGATCGCTCCCATCAATTTCCTCCTCAGCAGGTCATGTGCAATATTGGCCAGCTGGTATTACCAGCAGATAGCTTGACATCTGCCCGAGTGTCAAGCACAAGGAGGCCGACTTACCGCGACCGGGAGGACGGACGCGGCACCAGGAGCGCGGCGGCCCTACCAAGGCAACCAGCGCGAAATCCAGTCCGGCCACCGGCGCGCTGCCGGCAGACCGGCAAGACTGATTGGGAGGATGATCCTTGAAGATCACCCGTGTGCGTTTTGTCCTGTGCGGCTACGAGCTTCCGACCCCGATTCCGCTCTCCTGCGGAGCACTGACCCACCGGAATTTCGGTCTGGTGCTGGTCGAGACGGACGCCGGCATCACAGGCATCGGCGAGACCTCGGTCAACTTCCCGCCCTGGTGCGTCCATGAACGTCGCGCCACCATCGAGGACGGCTTGCAGAGCCTCCTGATCGGCGAGAATCCCCTCGATGTCGCCCGTCTCAACAAACGCATGGTCGACGCCACCCGCTCCTTCACGCGCATGTGGGCCGAGGGCGCGATCGCCCAGGCGATGTCCGGCATCGACATCGCCCTTTGGGACATCGCCGGCAAAGAATACGGCGTCCCGGTCTGGCAACTGCTCGGCGGCAAGTACCGCGACGAGATCCTCTGCTACGCAGTCGGCTTCAACGCCGCCGATCCGGGCAGGGGAGCGCTCGAAATGCGCGAGCGAGGCTACACTCACGGCAAGATGCGCATCGGCTTCGACGATGCCGCCGACATCGCCAAGGCGCGCGGCATGCGCGAAGCGGTCGGCGACGATTTCGCCATCTTGATCGACGCCAACCAGGCTTTCGATCTCCCGCGCGCGCGCCGGATCATGAGGGAACTGCGCGACCTCGGCCTCTACTGGCTGGAGGAGCCGCTGCTCAATGATGATTTCGATGGCTACGCCGCCCTGCGCGCCGAGTTTCCGGACATCCCGCTTGCCTGGGGCGAAAACGCCTTCAGCCTTGGCGACTATCACACCATGCTCGACAACGATCTGGTCGACGCCGTGATGCCCGACCCCTGCCGGTCCGGCGGCCTCACCTCGGCGGTCCGCATGGCGGAGACCGCCGCCAGCCACGGGATAGCCATGTCGCCGCACCATTACGGCTCGGATGTCGGCTTCGTCGCGGCCCTTCACCTGGCGGCGAGCCAGCCGAACTTCTCGATCATGCTGCGCGATGAAGCGCCGGTGCCGCTGCGCGGCGACATTCTGGCCGAACCGCTGGTGGTCACCAACGGCACGGTGGCCGTGCCTGCGAGCCCTGGCCTCGGCATAGACCTCGATCTCGCGACTGTCGAAGCCGCGACGATCCGCCTCTGACACGAGAACGTTCGGGAGAAACGGCCGTTAAACCGCACCGATCACGTATAGTCCGAAGACCGGTGCGGACTGAAAATGAGGTTTTGACGATATCAAGTCGGTGACCGTGCGGCTCTGAGGAGCGCTGCATCCGGGGAGGAGCTACAATGTCGGAATTTGATTATGTCATCGTCGGCGGCGGTGTGGCGGGCTGCGTCGTCGCCAACCGGCTGACCGAGGACCCGTCGGTTAAGGTCGCCATGCTGGAGTTCGGCACCGACAAGAACCACAGGAAGCAGATCGTCCGCGCGCCGCTCGGCATGGTCACCTTCATGATGCCGAACCTCGCGTTCCTCGGCGGCACGAAGATGATGTATCTCTACGAGGCCGAACCCTCCCGCGGTCTCGGCAACCAGAAGATGATGCTGCCGCGCGGCAAGGCGCTCGGCGGCTCCTCGATGGTCAACGGCATGATCTACATCCGTGGCCAGAAGCAGGACTATGACGACTGGCGCGACATGGGGAACCCCGGCTGGGGCTATGACGATCTCCTGCCCTACTTCAAGAAATCCGAGAACTTCGTTCTCGCCGCCGAGCCGGATCCCACGAAGAACTTCACCCTCGGCGGCAGGCCGGTCCGCGACCAGATCGACATGCGCTACCACGGCGTCGGCGGTCCCGTCTCCGTCGCTCCGCCCCGCTCGCCCAATTCCCTCTGCCCCACCTATTTCGAGGCCTGCGAACAGGCCGGCTACAAGCTCAACGCCGATTTCAACGGCGAGGACCAGGAAGGCATCGGCTATCACTGGCTGACCCAGAAGGGCGGCGAGCGCTGGGGGGCCGAAAGCAGCTACGCCAACCCGGCGCGCGAACGCCCGAACCTGACCATCATCACAGAAGCCCGCGCGCTGGAAATCCTGATGGAGGGCAGGCGCGCTACCGGCGTGAAATACGAGCGCGCCGGCGAGATAAGAGAGATCAAGGCCCGCAAGGAAGTCATCCTCGCCACCGGCGCCTTCATCTCGCCGCAGCTTCTCCAATTGTCCGGCATCGGCGATCCGAAGGAGCTCAAGCGCCACGGCATCGAGGTGAAACACGCCCTGCCCGGCGTCGGCCAGAACCTGCAGGACCATTTCGATACCTGGACCAAGCAGCGCACCAAGACCAACCTCACCTACGGCATCTCGTGGGGAACGATGCACTCCAATGCCATGCACATCCTCAAATGGTTTGCGGCCCGGCGCGGCATGTTCACCTCCAACACCGGCGAGGCGGGCGGTTTCATCAAGTCGGGACCGGATGTCGACAGGCCCGACCTGCAGCTCTTCTTCTGCTCGACCATGGCATCCGCACAGGCCTCCGACAGTTTCTGGGGCCACGGCTGGGCGATGCACGCCTGCCTGCTGCGCCCGAAGAGCGTCGGCCACGTCGGGTTGAAGAGCGATAGCCCCTACGAGGCCCCGCTGATCGCGCCGAACTTCCTCGGCGATCCCTATGATATGGAAATCCTGATCCGTGGCGTGAAGATCATGCGCGAGATCACGCGGCAGCCGGCTTTCGATCCCCATCGCGGCGAGGAAGTCGCGCCCGGCCCCTCCGTTCAGACCGACGACGACATCGCCGCCTATATCCGCGGCCATTCGATGACGATGTACCACCCGACCAGCACCTGCAAGATGGGCACCGACGACATGGCCGTCGTCGCACCCGACTCGCTGCTGGTCCACGGGCTGGAAAACCTTGCCATCGTCGACGCGTCCGTCATGCCGGCGGTGATCTCCGGCAATACCTTCGCCCCCACGGTCGCGGTCGCGGAGAAGGCCGCCGACCTCATCAAGGCCCGCCGCAAGGCCGGAACCGCCCGGGCAGCCGCCTGATACTCCCCGTCCGGTCCGGCACTCTCTCCGGACCGGCTCACCTCGCGGCCGGGCCTCAGTGCCCGGCCTTTTTTACATGAATTGGCGCGTCAGGACCCCATCCGCTCGGCGCAACGGGTAACCCAGTCACGCACTGGCCCCTCATCCGGAACGAGCGACGATAGCCAGAAAAAGGGCGAGCTGCACAACATGTCCGCTGCACTGAATTTTTCGCCCAGCAGGAACGGCGAGGTCGACAGGGTTTCCGAGAGATGGTTCATCATCGTGTCGAAATCGCGCAAGCCGGACATGACCATCGGATGGCTGATGTCCGCCATGTGCAGGATGATCACCGGCTCCATCACGCCCTGATAATAGAAGAGCCAGGAGAGATAGGCCCCGCGCCCCGCTTCGCCCGGCAAGGGACCGAGCCCGGCTTCGGGATATGCGTCGGTCAGATAGGTGATGATCGCACCGCGCTCGCGCAGTTCTTCTTCGCCGTCAACAAGATAGGGCACCTTCTTTTCCGGGTGCGGATTGTCGGGATCCGGATCGCCCGTTCCGTCGATACGCGGAATTTTCACCTCCCGGATTTCGATATCCGCCTTCAACAGGCGAACGAGCACGGCGACGACATCGGAACGTGAATTGGGGGCGTGATAGAGCACAGCGGTCATGGGCGTTTCCTTCAGGTTTGAATCCGCCCGCTATAGTCCCGGCTCATGCCAGAAAATGTCAGGAGCAGCGTATACTGTCTCTTAAAATCCGTGAGACAGGCAGGCCTGACCCTCACCCCGCCCTTAGCTCCAGATACTGCAAGAACCGCTCCTCGGCCCGATTGAGCCCGCTGATGCGACGCGCTGTCTCGGCGGCTTTCAAGGCATGTTTCACATGGCCCTCTTCCGTCGTCAGCGCGAGCACGTCCGGATGGACATAGCTCGTCCGGCAGATGGCAGGTGTATTGTGGAGTTTGGCGGCGGCGGCCTCGCAGATCGCCTTGACGCGGACGGGCTCCGACCGCTTCAGCGCATCAAGCGCTTCGCCGAAGCCGGTCACGCTGCCGGCCCAGGTGCGGAAGGTCTTGGCGGTCACGCCCACGCCGCCGATTTCGCCGAGATAGGCATTGAGCCGTTGCGAGGAAATGCGTCGCATTCCGGCCTCCTCGTCACGCCATGAAAACAGTTCCCGACCGGGCAGATCGGCGATCTCCTCGAGAATGTCGTGCAGGGCTTCGCTTTCGAGTTCGTAGTCCTGAACCGCGCCGCCCTTCGCTGTAAACCGCAGGCTCACGCTGTAGCCGTCTTCCATCCGCACATGGCGCTTGAGCAGGCTGGTCACCCCGAAGGTCTTGTTTTCCCGCGCATAGATCCGGCTGCCGACCCGGAGATGAACACGATCGACGAGCATCACCATAGCGGCAAGGATCGCTTCCTCGTGCGGCAGTCCCTTCTTCAGGTCGGCGCGGATCTTGCGCCTGATGCGCGGCAACGCCTCGCCGAACTGCCGGAGCTGCCCGAATTTCAGCCGGCTGCGCTGTTCGGCCCATGCCGTGTGATAGCGGTATTGTTTGCGGCCGCGATCATCCAGACCGGTCGCCTGCAGGTGGCCGTATTCGTCGCTGCATATCCAGACGTCGCGATAGGCCGGCGGTACGGCCAGTGCATTGATGCGCTTTCGCTCCAGGGCATCGCGCAAGGTCTTTCCGTCCGGAAGGTGGTAGGAAAATCCGCGGCCCCTGCGCCTGCGTCGTATTCCCGGCTCGCAGTCGCTGGAATAGCGAAGCTCGATCTCGTCGTCCATCCATTCATATCCCGGTCATTGACCGTGATAGAACAGGCCGGACCGGCGTCGGTTCCACAAAGCAGCGACTCGGCAGCAGACTCAGTTTGTTGGCGCACCACTTTCGCTTGCGCCAACGACACACTGCGACAAAAACGCATGCCAGAGAGCGGGATTAACGGACACGAAAAGCCGGTCGCCGAAAATGTTCGGCGGCCAGCATTCGCAAATTCGGAAATGATGAGAACGGCGGTTTTCGAGCGGCCATACCGGGCGCTGCAACCACCTCTTGGCCGCTCTTACGACTTCTGAAGCGGGCTCAACGCGACCGCAGCTATCGTCTGCAATGTGACTGCCGCCTTCGAGACTGTAGGCTGATTGTACCGCTTTTTCATCGGAGTAGCTTTCCCAGAATTTCGAATTGTTGACCAAATACAGATAGGGAATCATGCATTCCCTCATGTCATCATTATTTCGAAATCATGGGTTTTACAAGTGTGGCAGCAGACAAGACTGGCGACAATGCTTTGTAGCGGGCGCGGATAGAGCGTTCAAAGCAGCATGGAAGGCAGGTTCGCCCGTGGACCGGTCGCCTGCCAATATATGCATGTTGCTTGGGAAAAAATGGTGGGTGAGCACGGGCTCGAACCGTGGACCCGCTGATTAAGAGTCAGCTGCTCTACCAACTGAGCTACACACCCACTCGCTCCGGCGTTTCCGCCCGGAACGAGTGCGCATATAGAGGGTCTGGCCGGGCTTGTCCAGCCGCCAGCGGCAGGAAAATGCGTGCGCCCCGTGAAGTTTGTCAGACTTCGAGTTTGCCGCTGGCGATCTTGATCGCCTGACCGCCGATTCTGGCGCCCTTCACCGCGCCGCCTTCGCTCTCGATATGAAGATGGATCAAGGACGGACGCCCCATCTCCACCCCCTGTTCGATGACCAGCGGATGGTTGCCGTCGAGCAACCCGTCGAAATGCTGGATGGCGCCGGAAAGCGCCGCCACCGCGGCCCCGGTGGCCGGATCTTCGGGAATGCCCATGCCCGGCGCGAACATGCGCGCATGAAACGAGGCGTCGTGGCGCTCGCCGCCACGGCAATAGGCGTAGCAATCGGCCGGAATGCGGTTGACGGTCGGGGCGAAGCTCAGCCAGCGCTCGACGTTGAACTGGACCTTCGCCGCCGCCGCGAGGTCATGCAGCGGCACCATGATGAACGGCACGCCGGCGCTCCACAGCGAAACGACATGGTTCTCGAAGCCGATCTCATGCACACCGAGCCCCAGCGCCGCGCCCATGTCCGCCGGCTCAAGCTTGGCTTCGATCCGCGATGAAAGTCGCGGCAGGTCGAATTCGGCAAACCCCGGCTCTCCCGGCATCAGCCGCACCGCGCAGCGCACCGGCCCGACCTTCTCCTCGAGCATTTCGACCACGTCGATGCCTTCCTCGCCAAGCGACTCCGCCATCCGCCTTTCGGCGAGCGCGATCGATGTCCCCACCGTCGGATGGCCGGCGAAAGGCAGTTCGCGCCCAGGCGTGAAAATGCGCACATTGGCCGAATGCGGGGCATGTTCGGGTTTTTTCACGAAGGTCGTTTCGGAGAGATTGAACTCACGCGCGATCGTCTGCATCTGGCGATCGTCGAGATGGTCGGCGTCGAAGACCACCGCCAGCGGGTTGCCGCCGAATGCGGTGTCGGTGAAAACGTCGTAGATCGCGTAGTCGGTCATGGGAACTCCGGTTGCCTGCATGTGGGCGATATTAGGCGCCCCCGGCGCGCGCGAAAAGCCCGCACGCGGCGCTAAGCCCCTCACCTTGTGTCATCGGACCCGGCAGCAAAGTGATACATGAGATAGTCGCGCATATAGGGTTTCATGTCGGCGGTGATGTCGCCGACGCCGCGCACCGCCACCACGCCTGAAAGTTCGGCTTCCGGGTCGGATGCGATATGCCGGTCGATCTCGGCGATCAGGGTCTCGGCGTCACGATCGAACCGGTAGATCCGGAACAGCGCGTAAAGTCCCTCAGCGCGGTAGACGAGGCATTCCGGGTCGGCTTCAGCGGTGGCGAGATCGAGCCCCGTTTCCTCCGCCACCTCGCGTGCCATGTTGGCGAAGACGTCGATCCGGTCTCCGACGATGTCGCTCCGGTCCAGCGAACCGCAGGGTGCATAGACCTCTCCCGCATTGACCGTCCGGTCCGACATTCGTCCGAGCAGAACGGCTCCATCCTCGGATACCATGATCGCCGCGCTGAACAGATGGGCCACGCCGGTGTCGCTCCGGCCGTGCCGTATCCAGTAGAGCTGGCTCGCGTATCGTGTCACATGCGCCACGCCCGAAACGCGGCCATCCTCGAAGCGGATGTCGCTCATCAGAACGACCTCGCCGTTGAAGATGTGCGGATTGGCAGCCTTCTCGCGCAGCCAGTTCGCTTCCACCTCGACCGCGCGCGCCGTCGCCCAGGGCAGCGCGGACGGGTCGACGCGAATGTCGATCGAGCGGACGGGATGAATCGTTCCTTCCGGGATCATGGCGTCAGCGGATCGGCAGTTCGATGACGACGGGACAGTGATCGGAGGCTTTCGGACGGTCCCATCCGACCCGCGGATAGCGCTCGACCTCCTGCCCCTGCGGCATGATCGTGCGGTAGGGTTGCCCGCCGCGCACGATCTCCGGCACCGCCTGCGGAGCGGCACGTGCCAGCGCTGGCGAAAGGAGCACGTAATCGAGCTGACAGAGATGCCGTTCCTCAGGTCCGCGCGTGTGGTAGAGCGTCCACCGGTCCCGTTCGTCGCGCCGCGCCATCGGGTTCACCGCGAAGCCGTCGGACAGGAGCACGTCGAGCGAGGAGCCAGCCTCGCTGACCGGTGTGAAATCGAACCCGTTTCGCCGGTCGCCGGTGATCACCAGCCTTTCGTAATAATCGTTGAAATCGCCGCAGATCGCGAAGCGCTTGTTATCGGTCTGGCCGTGGAAGCGGTCCGTGATGATCTTGCGCACCGCCCGCGCTTCAGCCCGCCGGATCGGCATTGTCCATTCGCGACCTGGAATGCCGTCACGCGACGAACCCATCGATTTGAAATGCACCACATACAGTGTCAGCGGCTTGCCGCCGATGCGGAAATCGATCTCCAGACAGTCGCGTTTGAAGACCCTTTCGTGCGGCTGCGCACGGCCTTCAAGCTCCGGCTCCCACAGACCGAGCATCTCGTAGGTCAGATGGGCGTGGCTCTGCATCTGCACGAATTCGATCCGCTGGCCGTCGCGGGTTTCCTCGCGCATCATCACCGCCACGTCGATGCCGCGGGTGTCGTTGCCTTCGGAGAGATATTTGTGCCGGTAGCCCGATCCGACCATCTTGAAGAGATAGCCGTATTCGAAGGCGTGCAGCGTATCGAGGCTTTCGACCTCCTGCAGGCAGATGATGTCGGCGTCGGCGTCGGCAATGGCCAGCGCCGTCATTTGCCGCGTGTCATCGGTCAGGGATATCGTTCGCGCGATCTCCACCTGCTTGTAGGTCGCCTCGTGGTCGATATCATAAAGCTGCACCGCACGATCGCGCCTGAGCTCGTTGCGGAATCCGGAAAAATCGAACCGGCTCAACAGGTTTTCGGTATTGAAGGTGGCGATCCTGAGCATCTGCTGTTCCCGGTCGATGTGGCGCGGGAACCATAGTGCGCTTCGTCGCGGAAGCAAAACACCTCCCGCCCGAAAACGACGCATAGCGCCGCCTTCAAGCCTCACCCAAACTAGATTAACTTAAATTCGATTATCTGGCTGCGGTAATGAGATTTCAAACCGTCATCCGGCGGATCGCGCGTCCCAGGCGGGCGATCCCCTCGGCGATCTGCCGCTCGTCGGCGCAGGAGAAGGAGAGACGCAGGCTGTTGGCCCCCGAACCGTCGGCGAAGAAGGCCTTTCCGGGCACAAAGGCAACATTGTCGTGTTCCAGGCTGGAAGCAAGAAGCTCGGCGCCATCAATGCCTTCAGGCAGCGTCACCCAGACGTACATGCCGCCTTCGGGCTTTCTCCAGCTCACCCCGTCGGGCATGTGCTCGGCCAGGGCCTGCAGCATCAGGTCGCGGCGCACGCGGTAGAGCGACACGATCTTTCCGATCTGATCGTCAAAAACCGCTCGCGCAACGTGATTAATTGCGATCTGATTAAGTGTTGCGGAATGCAGATCCGACGCCTGCTTCATCAGCACCAGCCGCGAGATCACCTTCGACGAGGCGCAGACCCAGCCGACCCGCAGCCCCGGCGCCAGCGTCTTGGAAAAACTGCCGCAATAGATGGTCCGCGCGTCCTCGATGGAGCCCGATCGCTCGATATCGAGCGAAAGCAGCGTCGGCACCTCCTCGCCGTCATAGCGCAGCGACTGATAGGCCGCATCCTCGATGACCGCGATATCGAGTTCCTCCGCCATATCGAGCACGCGCTCGCGCGCGGCGCGCGTCATGGTCTCGCCGGAAGGATTGGCGAAATCAGCGGACATGTAGGCAAACTTCACCGCCCCGCCCTTCTCGGTGGCGATCTTGGCGAAATCGGCGGCAGGGCGGTTGGACAGCGGCGCCAGCCGGTCGTATTCCGGCTCGTAGGCGTTGAAGGCCTGCAGCGCGCCCATATAGCTCGGCCATGTCACGAGCGCCGTATCACCCGGGGAAAGAAGCAGCTTGCCAAGATAGTCGAGCGCCTGCTGCGAGCCGGACGTTATGATGATGTTCTCGACGCCGCAGATCACGCCGAGGCTCGCCATGCGGCCCACCAGCCATTCCCTGAGCGGCAGATAGCCCTCGCTCACCGAATATTGCAGCGCCTGCCCGGCATTCGGCCCAGTGAGCGCCTGATCGAGCCCCTCGCGAAAGGCTTCCGTCGGAAACAGCGCCTTGTCGGGAATGCCGCCAGCAAAGGAGATGATCTCGGGTTTGTCGAGAAGCTTGAGAAGCTCGCGGATCTCCGAGGCTTTCATGCGCTTGGAACGGGTGGCGAAGAGGGCAGCCCAGTCGAGGCAGGAATCCTGTTCGCTGAACTTTGCGGAGGAGTTGGTCATTGCGATCACCAGCGTTGTCCCGGACGCGGCAACCGTCCTCGGCGGCACCGGCAGCGGGATGAACCGATAGACCATGAACGGAAATTTATGTCAATAATACTGACCTATTTTTTGGATTGTTGCGTCGACCGCTTGAATGCTTTGCTTTTGCTGCGTTTTCCGCCGCTCATTCCACCGGTGCCCGGCGCAGCGGCACTTCGCGATGGAACAGTGGCGCCCTTCACACGTTTGTCTGCCAGGCAAGCTTTCCAGGGCCGACGCGCTGACCTCCCGGTGCCGGCATTCAGGAAGCCCCTCAGAGAGAAGAAACTGAAAGAAGAAGGATCCAATCCTATGAAACCCATTCTTCCTGCCGTTATCGCCCTCGGCACCGCCCTTTCCGCCGCATCGCCGGCTCTCGCCGTGCAGGATGTCGACACCGTCAAGCTTGGCGCCCTCAACTGCGTGGTTGAAGGTGGCGCCGGCTATATCTTCGGCTCCAGCAAGGATCTTGCTTGCACCTACACCCCGGCTGATTCGAGCCAGCCCGAGGAAACCTATGTCGGCACCATCAACAAGTTCGGCGTCGATATCGGCGTAACCGGCAAGGCGCTGATGAGCTGGGCCGTGGTCGCACCGGCCGATTCGGCCTATGCCACCGGTCAGCTTGCCGGCAATTATGTGGGCGCCTCCGCCGAGGCAACCTTCGCTGCCGGTCTGGGCGCAAACGTGCTCGTCGGCAACTCCGACAGTTCCATCGCTCTCCAGCCGCTCAGTGTGCAGGCTCAGGAAGGCGTCAATGTCGCCGCCGGCATCGCCGAGCTGAAACTGGCCGCAGTTCAGGGCTGATCGCCCCCAACGATCATCAATACGAAGCGGCCCGCCATCCCGGCGGGCCGTTTTTTTTCGTGGCCTGATCTCAAGTGTTGAGGTTCATTACCCATTGGCGCCGTCAGACGGCGTTCTGGTGCCTTTCGTTCGGCCCCGCGTCCAGTGTTGCGATATCGCCTGCAAGCGGAGCCGCAATCACACCAGCCGACCGTCGCCGTTTTGGCCAGACGCCATTGAACAGGAAGGCTGTAACCCGGTTGGAGACGATGATGATGTGAATGCCGTAGGACAGGCAGGCAGCCACCGGCACCATGATTGCGAATTCGGCGACCGGAGGCCAGTCGATGCCGGCAAAAAATGCCGCCATCACGAAGATGATCGGGTGGTGGAACAGGTAGATCGAGAAGGACGCGTCGGCGACCTTTCGCACCATACCGCGGGGATGTCCGAAATGTTTGCGTGCGAAGGCCTGGACGAAGCCGGTGATCAGCCAGGCGGCCACGAGACCCGCCATCATGGTCATCGCGTGGACAGGCGGATTCTGTGTGAGGTTCATCGAGACTGCGGCAAGGGCGATGCCGATCGCCAGCGCCAGCCCCTCCCCTCGCGCGTGACTTTCGCGCAGGTCTGCGCTCAGGAACGCCGCCACACCGACCAGATAGAAGGGGAAGTACTGGATATAGCCCAAAAGGGCGCCGGTCTTGTCGCCACCGAGCCGGTAGACCGTCGGCACCATGTAGGCCCACACGATCACCGCCGCCGCGATGACCGCGAGCGCCAGCCACCAGTAACGCAACGCCGCATCCGCAATCGCCTTGGTCCAGCGCTCGAACCGCTCGAGCTTGAGAATGGCGGCCACGATCGCCAGTCCGGCCGAAAAGGCGATCAGCGAATAGAGAAACCACAGATGCGAGATCCACGGCTCGTCGAAATGGGTGAGTCTGTCGATCGCCGCACCGTAGAAATTGGGGTAGCCGAGCCCGCGGCCCACCGTCTCCGCCCAGCTTTGCACCAGCATCTGGAACGGCAGGATGACGAGCGTGGCGGTGATCAGCGGCACGCCGAGCCGCGTCAACCGCGTCAGGAACCACGGCCCCGGCCCCTTCCGGGCAAGGATCATCATCGAAAAATAGCCCGCGATCAGGAAGAAGCCCGGCATGCGGAAGGTGTGGATCATGTCCGCGACCATCGTGAGCACCGGACTGCGCTCCGGTGAGGCCACCGACCAGTCGTGATGGGTCGAATAGACCACCGCCGCGTGGAACGGAATACCGAGCAGCAGATAGAAGGCCCGGGCGAAATCCCAGTGATGTTCGCGCGTATCCCGCGTCATGGCCGTCTCCCGCTTGATCTCGCGCGGAAGACTGCATCTTTCCGGTTTATATTTAAATAATTCCCGAAAACGGGAAATGCCGAAGCGAAAGCCCTTGGCGAACTGAGCGGTCGTACCACGGCCGACAGCCGAGTGAACTTCACTCCCCCGGCGGAAGCGCAATCCCCGTCGGATCGACCCCGAGATATTCGCACAGGCACGCGACCACGAATCCGTGATCCTCGCGTTGCGGAATGCCGGAAACCGTGACCGTGCCGACGATGCCCGTGCCCTTGAGATGGATCGGGAAGCAGCCGCCATGCGGCGCCATGTCGACAGGCAGGACACCACGATCCTCGTCGAGTACAGACCCGCTTGCGGCCAGTTCGCGGCCCTTGCGGTAGGAGGACACGTGATAGCGCATGACGACGTTGATCTTCCGCCGCACCCAGTCCGGATTGTCCGGCGCCGTGCCCGGCAGTGCCGTGTAGAACAGCGCGCGGCCGGCGATCCTGATGTCGATCACCAGCGGCAGCCCCTTTTCAACCGCGCGCTTCCGCATCAGCGACCCGAGGGTCCAGGCATCCTCCTCGGAGAACGCGTCGAAACGCAGGGTCTCCTCCTGCCGCTTCAGGATCTCGATGTCATTGGCGAAAGTCATGCCGGTCCCCTCCTGATTTCTTCGGCTTGATAACCCGCGACGCGGCAGAGGCGCAAATAGTTTGGGCCGCGGATTTCTCCGCGGCCCATTCACCATTCGCTATTCGCCAACCGTTTGATGGCGACAGCAAGGCTTAGTTCTTTTCCTTGTCGACCAGAGCGTTCGACTTGATCCACGGCATCATGCCGCGCAGCTTTTCGCCGACCTGCTCGATCGGATGCTCGTCGTTGAGGCGGCGGGTGGCCTTGAAGCGGGCGGCACCCGAGTGCCATTCCTGCATCCACTCGGAGGTGAAGCGGCCGGACTGGATGTCCTTGAGCACGCGCTTCATCTCTGCCTTGGTATCTTCGGTGATGATGCGCGGACCCGACATGTACTCGCCCCACTCGGCGGTATTCGAGATCGAGTAGTTCATGTTGGCGATGCCGCCTTCATAGATCAGGTCGACGATCAGCTTCACTTCGTGCAGGCACTCGAAATAGGCCATTTCCGGCGCGTAACCGGCTTCGACAAGAGTTTCGAAACCGGCGCGGATGAGCTCGACCAGACCGCCGCAGAGGACGACCTGCTCGCCGAACAGATCGGTTTCGCATTCTTCGCGGAAGTTGGTTTCGATGACACCCGAACGGCCGCCGCCAACGCCGCAGGCGTAGGACAGCGCGAGGTCATGGGCGTTGCCCGATGCGTCCTGGTGAACGGCGATCAGGCACGGCACGCCGCCGCCCTTCTGGTATTCGCCGCGCACGGTGTGGCCCGGACCCTTCGGCGCGATCATGACGACGTCAACGGACTTCTTCGGCTCGATGAGGCCGAAATGGACGTTAAGGCCATGGGCAAAGGCGATCGCGGCACCATCACGGATGTTGTCGGCGATCTCTTCCTTGTAGATGCCGGCCTGCAACTCGTCAGGGGTCGCCATCATCATCAGGTCGGCCCAGCCGGCGGCCTCGGCCACCGTCATCACCTTGAAGCCGTCGGCTTCGGCCTTCTTGGCGGTCGAAGAGCCGGCGCGCAGCGCAACCGCCACGTCCTTTGCGCCCGAATCCTTCAGGTTCAGCGCGTGGGCGCGGCCCTGCGAACCGTAGCCGATGATGGCCACCTTCTTCGACTTGATCAGATTGAGATCGGCGTCGGCATCATAATAGACACGCATGTTCGTTTCCTTCCCTTGACTAGATAATGGAAATCTTCGCTTCTCCGGCGGCCGGGGCGTCGCCCGTTCCGCCGGCATTTTTCTTTCCGTCCTTTCCGGTGCCGAAAAGGACGAGAAACTGGTCGATCGCCCGCCTGGCGTCGGTGGCGATCGTCTCTTCATCGAGCAGGAAGTCGTCCCCGAGCAGAAACCGGATCTGCACGTCGCGCCCGACGAGCCCGAAGAAGGCGCGGAACGCCTCCTCGCTGCTCTCAAAATCGAGAATTCCCGCCGCGCGTCCCGCCTCAAGAATGGGCTTCAGCCGCTCACCGATGGCAAAACGTCCATTGGCGAGCACGATCTGGCCAAGCCGGCTGCGGCCGTTGCCGGCATGGCTGACGGCCACCCGGTTGAGCGCAATCGAGGTCTTGGACGAAATCACCGACAGCCAGTTGGCGGCAAACCCCTCGAGGCTCTTGCGCAACTGCGCCGCATCGAGCCGCTGACGGTCGTATTCCCCCGCGCGCACGCGGCTCGCTTGCCACTGCACGGTGGCGGTCAGAATGCCGTCGCGATCGCCAAACCACTTGTAGAGACTTTCCTTCGAACAGCTCGCCGCGCGCGCGATCCGCGCCACGGAAAACCCGTCGCCCTCCTCCACCATCAGCGCAAGCACGACGTCGAGCACCTCGCGCTGGCGCTCGGTGAATTCGGCCTCTTCGTCATCGGGGACTGCGACTGCGATCATCATGGCCGCGCATGTACCGTACCGTACGGTACGGCGTCAAGCGGCTTCAGCACGGGAAATGATGAAAGCAAGGATGTGGATGATGGTGGCGGCCGCTATTCCTGCAAGTGGCAGCGGATCATCGTCGTGCCTGGCCGGTCGGTGCGGTTCTGGATGAGAAGCGATCGCTGGTTGACCATGGTGATATTGATGGTCCGCTCGCTCTTCGCACCGTTCGCCTCGCAGGAAGCCTTGAGCGAGAAGGTGCCACCCTGCCCGCTCGCCTGCTGGTAGGTGCAGGTATCGTCCGGCTGGCGGATGGACGTCGGCGTGATCACCGCAAAGCCCTCGAAAGCTGTCTGGTCCATCTTGCGGCAGCCAGCCTCCTCCGATGCCCAGACGCCGACATAGGCGAGCCCGCTCGTCCGCCGGTCATGTTTCAGCGCTTCGACCGAATCCTCGCGCAGCACCATTTCCGGCGGGGTGACCGCGCCCGGATCGGGATCGGCTTTCATGCCGCTGATTGCCGAACTGCCCCCGCTGCCGACGCAGCCCGAGAGCACCCCCGCAAGCAAGACAAGACCCGCCAGGCTGGCTGTTGCTTTTTCGATTTTACGCATGACATCCCGTTGCTTCGTCGCCGCCTGCTGCCCCGTCCGGTCGGCTGATTCCGTTTCGTCGGCGAAATAAGAACATGAACGTGTCGAAAAAGCGAATACCCGCGCAGGGGAAAGCCAATAACCCGCGCTGCGGAGAATCCGCGAGCTTAGACCGTGACCCCGCCAACCCCGTCTCGGGAGTTTGGTTGCCTCCGTCGAATATATGGCGCGTCATGATGAGGGGAACAGACCCGGGTTCTGGATCCCCGGTCGGCCTGGGATCCGAGGCGCCCCTTCGCGTGGAACGCGGCATGCCATGCCTACTGGCCGCTGAACTCCGCCCGCGCTGCAAGCACAGCGTCATGATTGGTCTTGGCCCACTCGATCAGATGCCGGTAGCTGTCAAACAGCGAATGGCCCATCGAGGTCAGGCTGTAGGTCACGCTCGGCGGCTTGGTGGGAAGCACATCGCGGTGCACATAGCCGTCGCGCTCCAGATCGCGCAGCGTCTGCGTAATCATCCGCTGCGAGATGTCCGGCACCAGCCGCCTGAGCTCGGAAAACCGGTAGGGCCGCTCGGAAAGCAATTCCAGCACCAGCGGCGACCACTTTGAGCCCAGCGGTGCGAGAACGGTGCGGACAGGACAGTTTTCCAGTCCGGTCCCGGCAGCGGCGAGCTTTTGCAGATAGGCGCTCGTCTTCGACGCGATCTGATCCACGGCGGTTCCTTCCAAGTAACCTGAGGCGGAAAAACTGCCTCCTTTACAAACCCCAGTCAATACATAATTGAGACATGATCTCTTTTTGAGACTTGAATTTGAAATTTTACGCAGAGAGCACGAACCCATGACCCGAATTCTCGTCACCGGCGCCTCCGGCCACCTCGGCCGCCTCGTCGTCAAACATCTTCTCGAAACCGGGAATGTCCCGCCCGCCTCGATTGTCGCCGGCAGCCGCGATCCCTCCAAGCTCGCCGATCTTGCAGCCCTGGGCGTCGAAACCAGGGCCGTCGATTTCGACAAGGAAGATGCCCTTCCCGAAGCCTTCGCCGGCATCGACCGGCTTCTGATCATCTCCACGGATTCCCTCGACACGCCTGGCAAGCGGGTCGCCCAGCATTCGGCCGCTGCCCGCGCCGCCGGCAAGGCCGGGGTGAAACGCATCGGCTACACTTCGATCCCCAAGCCCGACACCAGTGCGATCAGCTTCGCCTGGGAGCATCGCGACAGCGAGGCGGCGATTACCAAAACCGGCGCCGCTCACACCTTCTTTCGCAATGGCTGGTACATGGAGAACCTCTTCATGTCTGTGCCGCAGGCGATCCAGACCGGGACATGGCACACCTCCGCCGATACCGGCGGCATCTCCTATATCGCCCGGGAGGATGTCGCCCGCGCCATCGCCGCCAGCCTCGCGGGCGAACAGTCCGGCAATGCCGTCTACACGCTGACCGGGTCGCGCCCGGTTTTCAACGCAGAAGCCGCGGCCCTCGCCTCGGAAGCCACCGGGAAGCCGATTGCCGTCGATACGATGTCCGACGAGAACTATACCGCCGCGCTTCAGAGCGCCGGCCTCCCCGGGTTTCTCGTCGACCTGCTCGTTTCCACCAACAAGGCGACGCGCAACGGCGACCTCGGCGAGGTGACCGACGACTTCAAGCGCCTCACCGGCCGCGATCCGGTCCGTATCGAGGATTTCATCCCCGCCAATGCGGGCGCGCTGGCCGGCTGATCGGTCGACGCCGCAAAAGAAAGGCGCCCCGGTCTGTCAGATCGGGGCGTTTGCCATTTCAGTGATCGGAAAATTACCGTCCGCAGGCGGCCATCTGGCGCTTGTAGTCGTCGGCCATCTTCTCGGCCTTGCGGGCATAGTTCCGCAACTTGGCGTCATTCTTGTACCGGCCCTGGCGATAGCCGGAATGGCCGAGATAGTAGTTGAGATAGAGACTGTAGGTGTCGTCGAGCGCCACGCCGTTGACCTCGTTGCTGAGCTTGTGGTGCCAGCCGACGAAATCGATCGCATCGTCGAAATTCGACCGCCGCGCGCCCCAGTTCCCGGTCTGCATCTTGTAACGCTGCCAGGTGCCGTCGAGCGCCTGGGAATAGCCGTAGGCCGTCGAGATGTGCTTGCCGGGAAACAGCCCGAAGAAAACCTTCTTGCGCGGCGGCCTGGCCTTGCCGTCGAAGCCCGATTCCATCCGGATCGTCGCCAGCAGAACCGAACGCGGCACGCCGTATTTCCGCTCCGCCTTCAGCGAAGAACGATACCAGTTGTTCATGAAGCCGTCGCGCTGGTCGAAGACCGCGCAGATATTGTTGATTTTGCTCGGCGGCGTGGCGCAACTCGCCAGCAGGAGGAGCGGCAGGATAAGGACTAGGGGACGCATGACAAACCTCTGGTTCGCCATCCACCATGCCGAAAACGCTTTAATTTTAGTTAAATGCCGCTGTTAACCATGTTGACCTGCCGCGCCGGTCATTTCAGTTCCCACACGCACGGATGAATCGCCGCACCGTCTCGGCCATGCCGAATTCCAGCGCGTCCGCCGTCAGACCGTGGCCGATGGAAACTTCCTTCAAGTGCGGCAACGCCTTGGCCAGCGCCGGCATGTTGTCGACCGTGAGATCGTGTCCCGCATTGACGCCGAGCCCGAGCTCGTGGGCGATCTTGCCAGACGCCTCGAGCGTGGCGAGTTCGCGTTTCGCCGCAGCCGGATCGTCAAAGGTCCCGCCATAGGGCCCGGTATAGTATTCGATGCGGTCCGCACCGGTCGCTTTCGCCGCCTCAAGCGCCGCGCGGTCGGCATCCGGATCGCAGAACAGCGACACCCGCGCCCCGCCCTTCTTCAATCGCGCAATCGCCTCTTTCAGGACAGCCGCGTTCGCGGCGAAATCCCACCCGTGGTCGGACGTCGGCTGCGCCGGATCATCGGGCACCAGCGTCACCTGCTCCGGCTCGGCCGCCTCGACGAGCGCCAGAAACTCCTCTGTCGGATAGCCCTCGATGTTGAATTCGGCATCGGGAAATTCGTCGTCGATCAGCGCTCGGATCTCTGGCGGATCGGAAAAGCGGATATGCCGCTGGTCGGGCCGCGGATGGACCGTCAGTCCGTGCGCACCCGCCTCAAGCGCGATGCGCCCGAGCGCCGTCACGCTCGGCCAGGGCAGATCCCGCCGGTTTCGAAGCATCGCGACGGCATTGAGATTGACGGAAAGTTGAGCAGGCATGTCGGGCATCCGCATTGAAGGGAGCCGTTATATAGCCAAGATCGGCCGGAGCAGGAACACCCGCCCTCGCTGATTGTTCAGCGACGGAGCCGCGGCGTCCTGCCGCCCCGGCGAAGCTGGAGCGAATGATCGGCGAGCGTGGCGTTGTAGGCGTCGATCTGCCGCTGCCGCCGGCGCTTTCCCAACGTCATCACCACGAAGAAGAACAGCGCCGTGAGCGCGAACAGCCCGATCACCATCGGCAGCGCGAGATCCTCGATCCGGCTCGAGCCGAATACGAACTTCAGAAAGCCGTCAAAATCCATCGTTTCCCCCCGCGTCGTGACCCGCACACCATAGCGCCCACCGGTTAACCGCCGGTATCCGCGAGGATTTCTGTCGCCTAAAGCGGAAGCTGGGTGGTGTATTTCAACTCGTCCAGCAGCACCGAGCTTTGCAGTTCCTGCACGCCCGGAAGCCGCACCAGCTTGTCGCGCAGCAGCGCGTGGAAATGATCCATGTCGCGCACCACGATGCGCACGTTGAAGTCGTACTCGCCCAGCATCAGTTGCACGACCTGCACCTCGGGGATGCGCAGGACAGTATCCTGAAACTGGTCGATCGATTGCCTCCCATGGGAATTCAGCTTGATCCGCACCAGAACCACGGCGTTGAACCCGAGCTTCTTGCGGTCGAGCATCACCGACTTCCCCAGAATGATCCCCTTCTCGGTCAGCCGTGCCACGCGGCGCGAGCAAGGCGACTGTGACAGGCCGATGCGATCGGCGATCTCGGTTACCGACAGCGTGCCGTCGGACTGCATGACCCGGAGAATCCGGCGATCGAGCTCGTCAACTTCGTGCATGCCTTAACCTTTCCTCCCCGGGTTAATCAGCTCGATTATGCACAACTCATCGGTGAAAGTGCAAACTGCGCAAGAAAAATGCCTTGACCCTTGCATAATATCCTCTCAGGGAGGACTTCTGCGAATGACCAACGCGCATGCTTTCGGCTGCTTGCGGGAAACCGTGACTTTCGCTGCCGGCTTCAATGCGCCAAATCCGGTGCAGACCGCCTGTCCATGACATGCGGGTTCTCCTGCCCGACCAAACAAAATCATGGAGGAAACTATGAAACTTGACCGTCGTTCCGCAATTCTGCTGGCGGGCATCGCCGCTCTTGGCTTCACCGCGCCGGCATCCGCCGAGATCGAGGCAGTCAACCTGCGCCTCGCCCATGTGGTCAACGAGCAGGACGGCTTCCACGCCGCGGCCACCAAATTCAAGGAACTCGTTGCCGAGCGCTCCGACGGCAAGATCAATGTCGAGATATTCCCCAACGCCACTCTCGGCGATGAGCTGACGCTGCTCGAAGGCATGCAGATCGGCACCGTCGACATGGGCGTGATCACCAACGGACCGGTCTCGAACTTCGTCGAGGAAATGGCCGTGTTCGAACTGCCCTTCCTCTTCCCCTCGGGCGAGAAGGCCTACGAGGTGCTGGACGGACCGATCGGGCAGGAACTGCTCGACAAGCTCTCCGACGTCAATCTCAAGGGGCTGGCCTATGCCGAGCGCGGTTTCCGCAACCTGACCAACTCCGATCATCCGATCGAAAGCCCGGACGATCTCGACGGTCTGCGCATCCGCGTGATGGAAAACCCCGTCTATATCGACACCTTCCGCGAGCTCGGCGCAGATGCCATCCCGATGGCCTGGACCGAAGCTCTGACCGCAATGCAGCAGGGCACCATCGACGGCCAGGAAAACCCGGTCGGCGTGGTTTACTCCTTCAAGCTTAACGAGACCCAGAAATACATGACCATGACGCGCCACACCTACGCCCCGGCGATCTTCGTCATGGGCATGCCGGTCTGGCAGAAGCTATCGGAAGAGGCTCAGGCATCGTGCTAGAAGCCGCCAAGGAAGCCGCCGCCTACGAGCGCGAGCTCAACGCCGAGCAGGAAAGCGAACAGCTTCAGGCGCTTCGCGATTCCGGCATGGAAGTCATCGATGACGCCGACCTGTCGGCCTTCTCGTCCGCCGCATCGTCCGTTTACGAGAAATACGGCTCGAAATTCGGCGACTACCTTCCGCGGATCCAGGAAGCGCTGAAATAAGATGCTGAAGGCGCTCGAGTGGTTCGACCGCGCGGTCGCAGTGATCCTGCGGCCCGTGGTTTTTGCCGGGATGATCGCGCTCACCGCGGTCATCACGCTGCAGATCGTGTCGCGGGTGTTCTTCACCTCGGTCAGCTGGACCGAGGAGGTCGCCCGCTTCCTTCTGATCTGGATCACCTTTCTCGGCGCCGCTCTGGCCTTTCAGCAGGGCCGGCATATCGCGGTCACCATCATGCGTGAACGCCTGCCCGACGGCCTGCGTCGGATCGTTACCGGCGCGGCCATTCTCGTCGCCATCGCCTTCCTCCTGACCCTGGCGGTGATCGGCTGGCAATACACCGGCATGCAGAGCTTCCAGAAATCGGCGACGCTGCGCATTTCCATGACCTGGATCTACATGGTCATGCCGCTCAGCGCGCTGATCATGACCGCGCTGGCAGTGATCGATCTCCTCCGGCTGCTGACCGGCCGGGAAGCGCGTGGCGGCGTCTCGGAGGGCTTTGAATGAGCCTCATTCTCGCCGCCCTCTTCATTCTCTTTCTCCTCATGGGCCTGCCGATTGCCTTCGTGATCGGCGCCTCCACCATGTCGGCGCTGCAACTGGGCAGCGTGCCGCTTATGGTGGTTCCGCAGCAAATGTTCGCCGGCATCAACAGCTTCGCCCTCGTTGCCGTGCCGATGTTCATTCTCGCTGGCGACATCATGGCCCAGGGCGAGATTTCCAAGCGCCTGGTCGCGTTCGCCGACAGCCTGTTCGGCTTCGTCAAGGGCGGCCTGTCGGTCGTCTCAGTGCTCGCCGGGATGTTCTTCGCCGCCATCTCCGGTTCGGGCGCCGCCACCACCGCGGCCGTCGGCGCAAGCCTCGTGCCCGAACTGAGGCGCAAGGGCTACGATCCCGCTTCGGCCGCCGCGCTGATCGCAGCCTCCGGCACCATCGGCGTTGTGATCCCGCCCTCGGTGCCGATCATCATCTATGCCGTAATCGCCCAGGAGTCGGTCGAAAAACTCTTTCTGAGCGGCTTCATTCCGGGCATCGCCATGGGTCTCGGGCTGATCGCCGTCGCCCTGGTGCAGGGACACCGCCGCGCCTACCCCTCCGGCACAGCCTTCTCGCTGCGCACCATCGGCCGCACGCTTCTATCGGCGAGCTGGGGCCTGATGGCGCCGCTGATCATCCTGGGCGGCATCTTCTCCGGCATCTTCACGCCGAGCGAGGCGGCGGTGATCGCCGTCGACTACGCGATCCTCGTCTCGTTCTTCGTCTATCGCGACCTGACGCTGCGCGGCTTCTACCAGATTGTCATGCGCGCCGGCGTCACCACCGCTGTCATCCTCTTCGTCATCGCCGCCTCCTCGGTACTAAGCTGGGCGCTGGCGAGCTGGCAGGTGCCCAATGCGATCGCCGGCTTCGCGCTGTCGCTGTCCGGCAATGTCTACGTGCTGCTGCTGCTGATCATGCTTCTGATCCTGATCACCGGGGTATTTCTGGAAACCGCCAGCGCGCTGATCATCCTCACACCGATGCTGTTGCCGCTCGCAGCCCAGATGGGGATCGGCACCGTGCATTTCGGGATCATCATCGTGGTCGGGCTCGCCATCGGCATGGTCACCCCGCCGGTGGCGATCAATCTGTTCGTCGCCTCGACCACGGCCAGCATCCCGCTCGAGCGGATCGCCCGCGCGGTGATCCCCTATCTTCTGGTGCTGATAGCGGTCTACCTGATCATCGCCTTCGTGCCGCTCGCCTTCTGACAAACGACAAAGCCGCGAAACCTACCGGACGACCGTCAGCCGCTCGGCCGCCCGGGTGATCGCCGTATAGAGCCAGCGCTCGCGCGTATCCCGGAACGCCCAGCTCTCGTCAAACACCACGACCTCGTTCCACTGCGAGCCCTGCGCCTTGTGAACCGTCAGCGCATAGCCGTAGTCGAAATCGTCGTAGCGCTTCTTCGTCGACCAGGGGATTTCCGTGGTGGGATCCTCGAAGGCGGCCTTGTAGAGCTTGATCTTGGCAGCGCCCCTGTCCATGTCGTCATCCTCGGGACGGACGAGCAGGTTGATCCCCGGCTTTACGGTTTCCTTGGACGACGTCATGACCTGCCACAGCGAGCCGTTGAGCAGCCCCTTGGAGGGATCGTTCCTGAGGCACACCAGCTTGTCGCCAGCCTGCGGATAGTCCTGCGTGAAACCCTTGAGTTCACGGAGCCGCTGATTGTAGCGCCGCCGCGTCCGGTTGGTGCCGACGAGCACCTGGTCGGCGGCCAGCACCAGCTCCTGATTGACGTCGGACTTGCCGATCACCTGCGCCGCCCCGTAATCGCCATGCATGATCTCGCGGCCCTCGCGCACCTGCATGGCAAGATCGATGATCGGGTTGTCGCGCGCCTGGCGATGGATTTCGGTAAGCAGGATATCGGGCTCGTGCTCGGTGAAGAAACCGCCGCCCGAAATCGGCGGCAACTGCGCCGGATCGCCCAGCACCAGAACGGGCGTGCCGAAACTCAACAGGTCGCGCCCCAGCGCCTCGTCGACCATCGAGCATTCGTCGATGACGATCATCGCGGCCTTGGCGAGCGGGCTCTGACGGTTGATCGAGAACATCGGCGAGACCGTGGTCTTGCCGGTCTCCTCGTCGGAGACTTCCTCCTCTCCGCGCGGGCGGTAGATGAGCGAGTGGATGGTCTTGGCGTTCTTCGCGCCCCTTGAGCGCAGCACCTGCGCCGCCTTGCCGGTAAACGCTGCAAACAGCACCTCGCCGTCGACATGTTCAGCGAAATGACGCGCCAGTGTCGTCTTGCCGGTGCCGGCATAACCGAACAACCGGAAGACTGGAGACCGGCCTTCCTTCAGCCACTGCGCAACCGCCTTCAGCGCCGCATCCTGTTGGGGGGAAAACTGCATGATCTGGCTGTAGCGGATTCGCCCTCCCCCCGCCAGAGCCGGAAATCGATGGCGCGGAACCGCGCTGGAGAATGGAAAGCCGAAACGCTAATGTGCCGCCCATGAACGTCCTCGTCCTCGGCGCGACCGGTTTCATCGGTTCGGCAATTGCCCTTCACCTGGCCGATTGCGGCCACCGTGTCACCGGCCTCGGCCGCTCGGTCGGGCGCGCCCGTGCCCGCCATCCGGCGATCGAATGGGTCGCCGCCGATCTCGCTGGCATGAGAGCAGCCGGTGACTGGAAATCACTGCTCGACGGATGCGACGTGGTGGTCAACTGCGCAGGGGCCCTGCAGGATGGGCTTTCCGACGATCTCGCCGCCGTGCAGGAAACCGCCCAGATTGCCATGCAGACGGCCGCGAGACAGGCGGGCGTCGCGATGATCGTGCAGATCTCCGCAGCCACAACCGGCGCGGCCAGCCACACCGCCTTTCTCGCCACCAAGCGCCGCGCCGACGAAAATCTGGCCGCAAGCGGCGTCCGCCATGTCATTCTCCGCCCCGCGCTGGTGATCGGCCGCAACGCCTTCGGTGCGACCGCGCTGATCCGGGCGCTGGCGGCCTTTCCTGTGGTCAGCCCTCTGGTCCATGCCGGCAGCCCCGTCTCGCTCGTCACACTCGACGATGTCGCCCGTGCCGTCGAGGCGGCGCTCGCGGGCGACATACCTTCTGGTTCGGACCTGACGCTCGCTCATCCGGATCCCCTCACGCTCGGCGAACTGGTGAAGCTGCACACCGTTTGGCTCGGCCTGCCGCCGCGGCAAACCGTTGAGCTTCCCGCATGGAGCGCCGCGCTCACCGGCATCGTTGCCGACTGTCTCGGAAAACTCGGCTGGCGCTCGCCGTTGCGCTCGACCGCCATGGCGGTGATGCGCGAGGGCGTTGTCGACGATCCCGACATCGCCCGCCGGAACGTCGAAAATCCCTCCGCCTTCCTCGCCCGCAACCCGGCCGGTCTGCAGGATATCTGGGCCGCCCGCCTCTATCTCCTCAAGGCGCTTATTTTCGGAGTGCTTGCGCTCTTCTGGATCGTTTCCGGTCTTATCCCCCTCTTCGATGTCGCAGGAGCCGCATCACGCTTCGCACCTGTACTCGACGCGGGCGCCGCGCAAGCCCTCACCATCGCAACCTGTTTCCTCGACATAGCCCTCGGCGCGCTGATCCTGCTCCGGCCCGCCGCCCGCATGGCGCTTCTCGGCACCATCGCCGTCTCGTTCGCCTACATGTTCGGCTCGGTCGTTATTGAACCGGCGATCTGGCTCGATCCGCTCGGCCCGATGGTCAAGGTGTTTCCGGCAATCCTTGTGTCGCTTGCGGCGCTCGCCCTTCTCGAGGAGCGGTGATGGAGCCCGAAGCCCTTTACCGTTTCGCCCATGTCATCGGCGCCTGCGTGCTGCTCGGCACCGGCGCGGGAATCGCCTTCTTCATGCTGATGGCGCACCGGACGAAGGAAGCCGCGCTGATTGCCCACGTCTCCTCGGTCGTCGTGATCGCCGACACGATCTTCACCGCAACCGCCGCCGTCGCCCAGCCTGTCACCGGCATCCTGCTCGCCCGGGAAGTCGGCTGGCCACTGACCGAGGGCTGGATCGTTCTTTCGATCGCGCTCTACATTTTCGTCGGCTTTTTCTGGCTGCCCGTCGTCTGGATTCAGATGAAGCTGCGCGACCTTGCGCGTGATGCGGCAAAGGCGGACGCGCCCCTGCCCGCGAGCTATCACCGCCTGTTCGCGATCTGGTTCGCCTTCGGCTTCCCTGCTTTCTTCGCCATCCTCGCCATCATCTGGCTGATGCTCGCCCGGCCGGCGATCCCACTGTGGTAGCCTAGCGCAGCATCGGCCAGAGGCTCAGAACCAGCACCACGGCCATGGTGATGTTGAACCATTTGAGCCGCACCGGATCGGACAGCCAGCCCCGGAGCGCGGTGCCGAAGCCGGCCCAGGCGGTGGTCGAAAGAAAGCTGACCAGGAAGAAGCCGGTGGTAATCAGCGCCACCGAAAGCAGGTAGCGGTCCGGTTCCGAAAACGCGGCGATCGCGCCGAGGATCATCACCCAGGCCTTCGGGTTCACCCACTGGAAGCCGGCAGCTTGCAGGAAGGTGAACGGCCGGGCGACGTTGTCGTCACCGATGTCCGTGTCAGGCACTTTGCGCGCCGTTCCGATTTTCCAGGCAATCCAGACCAGATAGGCCCCGCCGACGATCTTGAGCAGGAGCAGGAGCACTGGATAACGCTCGAGAACGGCGCCGAGACCCAAGCCGACGCATGCCACCATCAGCGTGAAGCCGATGGTGATCCCCGCCATGTGCGGAAGCGTCCGCGCGAATCCGAAGTTCACACCGGAGGCGAACAGCATCGTGTTGTTCGGTCCCGGCGACGCGGCAGCGACGAAACAGAAAAGCAGAAGCGACAGGAACGTCTCGATGGGCATGGCGATGGCCCCGCGGTTCAAAGGTCGGTTATGGCGCTTCGAACGAGGGCCGACCAGCGAAATCTGCTGATTGAACCATCAGCATTGGTCATGCCGCCGGTGGTCGTCGTCTTCGCGCGTCGGGTCGGCGGGAACCAATAGCCGCCCTCGCCCATTTCTTTGGCATTGAGGCAGATGGGCAAACTCCTTTGATCACCAAGACAAAGCTACTCGCGGCTCTCCTTCTGGGCATGGCTCTCGCAGGCTGCGATCTCCCGCGCGATCCCGAGGCGACGACGGACCACGTGCGCGGCAAAACTCTCATTGTCGGGATAACCACTGACGACGAACCTTCAGATCCCAAGGAGCGTGCGGCGATCGAGCAGCTTGCCGAAAGGCTCGATGCACAGGTCGAGTACCGCCGCGGCGAACTTCATCAGCTTGTCAGAACCCTTGAGGATGGCGGGATTCACCTGATCGCAGGCCATATCCCCGAAACCACGCCCTTTGCCACCGAGACCGGCCTGAGCGCTCCGGTATCCAGTGTCGTTGTGGACGGCGAAAGGGTGAAGACGGTCTTCGCCGTGCGCAAGGGAGAGAACGGTTTCCTCACCGAGATGGAAACGGCAATGGGGGGAACGCGGTGATGCATCCGGGACGGACCTACCCGCAAATTCCCGAGGAGAAGGAAAAGCAGCTGCGCCACGCGGTTCGCCTCGAACTCTGGACGCTGTTCTTCCTCGCCACCATCGTGGCTGTCATGTACATCGTCATGGGGTCGAGCCAGGCCATGAAGACCGCCTGGATCGAGGATCTCCTGAGCTTCCTGCCCCCGGCCATGTTTGTTCTGACGGCGTGGTTCGAGCGCAAGGCGCCCAACGACAAGTTTTCCTTCGGCTATCACCGCGTTGGCTCGCTCGGCTTTTTCCTCGCGGCATGCGCCCTTCTCGTCATGGGCGCCTATCTTCTCTACGAATCCGTCACCTCGCTGCTGGCCGCCGAACATCCCACGATCGGCACGGTCGAACTCTTCGGCGAGCGTGTCTGGCTCGGCTGGCTGATGATGGCCGCCCTCGCCTATTCCTGTATCCCGCCGGTCATCCTCGGCCGGATGAAGAAGAAGCCGTCGCAGGAACTGGCCGACAAGATCCTCAACACCGACGCCGACATGAACGCCGCCGACTGGCAGACGGGCGTGGCCGGCATTCTGGGCATTGCCGGCATCGCGATCGGCTGGTGGTGGGCGGATGCGCTCGCCGCCGGCGTGATTTCCTTCTCCGTGCTCAAGGACGGGATCACCAATGTGCGCATCGCGCTCGCGGAGCTGCTCGACGGCGTGCCGCGCGAACTGTCGAGCGACGAGATCCATCCGGCAGCAAAGGCGATCCGCGCGGAGTTGCAAAGGCGCCATCCCGGCTCGGAGGTCCGCATCCGCGAGACCGGTCGCTACATGCGCGCCGTTGTGGTCAATTCGCTTGAAAGCCAGACCACCGGCGAAACCCGCGTCCAGTATGGTCCCGGTGACGATGACTGGCGCCTGATCGAGGTCGCGCACTCGGTGGATTTGGGGAACGCAGAGAAGGGCTAGCCGCCCGAATGTCCCCGGTCACTGGGGCGGGATCAGCACGATCTTTCCGGTGTGGCGCTTGTCCTGAAACGCCATCTGCGCCTCGACGATCCGCCCGAGCGGATAAGTCTCAGCCAGGAGCGGACGGATCTCACCCGCCTGAATATAGGAAATCAGGTTCTCGAACACCGGCTCGTCCCAAGCGGTTGAGCCGACCAGCGTTATGTCCTTGAGATACATCTGACGCATGTCGAGTTCCACGACAGGCCCGGCGATCGCGCCGGAGGAGACGTAGCGCCCTCCGCGTTTCAGCACCGCCAGCATGGCTCCGAATCCCGCGCCGCCGACATTGTCGATCACAACATCCGTGCTCTCGGCACCGAGGCTCCCGACCGGATCCTCCTCACGCAGCAGAACGCGATCCGCGCCAATGGCGAGCACCGCCTCCCGCTTGGCCGCACTGGTTATGGCGATCACCTCCGCGCCGCGGCGCTTGACCAGCTGGATAAGAGCAGAGCCGACGCCGCCCGAAGCGCCCGGGACCAGCACCCGGTCGCCCGCTGCAACGCGGGCCCGGTGCACCATGTTCTCGGCCGTGCCGTAGGCGCAGGGAATGGTCGCGAGCTCGGCATCGCTCCATGTGCAGTCGACCGCAAAGGCCTCGCCGGCCGGCACCTTGACGTATTGCGCGAACGCGCCGTGGAAATTCGATCCGAGCCAGACGGTCTCCATCGACCCGAAGCCAGCCCTGCGCATGCAGGACCGGACGAGAATACGCTCGCCGATCCGTCCCTTGTCCACACCGTTTCCGACCGACACGATCCGGCCGCAGCAATCGGTGCCCTGTATCAGCGGAAATGGCGTGGCGCCGCTCCAGCCGCCATCCGCGCGATCGGCTTCCGCCGTGTCCCCTGTCCCGGCCTTCACCGAGGAGGAATACCAGCCGAGCCGCGTATTGAGATCGGTGTTGTTTACGCCTGCGGCCAACACCTTGATGAGCACCTCGCCCGGCCCGGGCACCGGCCGGTCGACTTGCCTGTAGTCGAGCCGGTCGTAACCGCCTGTTCCGGTCGTCACGACAGCCATCATGGTGGTGTCGTTGCTCATTTGCCTAGGCCGGAACAGCACGATCCTTCATCAGCAACTGCCGGGCCGCGACCGGCGCGACGAGCAGCAGGCCGACAACTGTCGCAATCAGGTCGGGCGCGACCAGCAGGATGGCGGCCAGAACCAGCGCGATGCGCTCGTACCAGCGCAAGGGCGCGAAAAGCCAGTTGGACACGGCCGCGGCGAGCGCCCAGATGCCCAGCACCGTGCCGCAGAAGGCGAGTGCGAAGGCCGTCCAGGTGAAGTTGTCGGTGACCAGCAGCAGCGCCGGCTGGAAGGCGAAGACGAACGGCACCAGCGCCTTGCCCATCGAAAGCCTGAAGGCGGTATTGCCGGCCTTGAAGGCGTTGGCGTCGGCGATTCCCGCGCCCGCATAGGCCGCCATCGCCACCGGTGGCGTGACGTCGGCCAGCACCCCGTAATAGAAGACGAAGAAGTGGGCGACGAGCGGCTGGACGCCAAGCAGGCCGAGAATCGGCGCTGCGACGGCGACCATGATGATGTAGTTCGCCGTCGTCGGGATGCCGCACCCCATCAGGATGCAGACGATGGCCGTCAGGATCAGCGTGAAGAGCAGCGTCAGCGTCGGCACGCCCATCAGTTCGAACGGCAGGAAGGCCAGAAGGCTGTGGATCGAGCCGGCCCAGTCCTGCGCCACGGTGGTGACCATATAGGCGATCTTGAAGCCGACGCCTGTCAGCGTGACCACGCCGATCACGACGCCGACGAGGGCCGCGGCCGCCGTTACGGAGAGAGACTGCTTGGCGCCGAGAATGAACCCTTCCCACACCCCGTGGGCGGTGCCGCGGATGCCGGCGACGATGCCGCCCTCGCGCACCTGCTGGATGATCAGGACCGCGATGCAGGCGGTGATCGACCAGAAAGCGGCGGCGAACGGGGTGCGGCCGGACAGAAGGATGGCGATCAGGACGAGGAGCGGCGCCACCGAGAGCCAGCCTTCCTTCAGCACCTTCCAGGCGTTGGGCAGTTCTTCGGGCGACAGCCCGCGCAGGCCGAGCCGCCGAGCTTCCAGATGCACCTGCACCAGAACGCCGAAGAAGTGCATGAAGGCCGGCACCAGCGCAGCGGTCAGGATGGTGGTGAGCGGCAGGCCCAGATATTCGATCATCAGGAAGGCGACCGCGCCCATGACCGGCGGCGTGATCTGCCCGCCGGTCGAGGCGGCCGCTTCCACGGCGGCCGCGAAGTGGCGGGGATAGCCGATGCGGATCATGGCCGGAATGGTGAGCGCGCCGGTGGTCACCGTGTTGGCGATCGAGGAGCCGGAGATCGAGCCGAGAAGCGCCGAGGAGAGCACCGACACCTTGGCCGGCCCGCCGGCATAGCGCCCGGCAAGCGCCGAGGCGACGTCGATGAACAATTGCCCGAGCCCGATACGCGTCGCCATCACCCCGAACAGCACGAAATGGAACACATAGGTGGCGATCACGCCGAGCGCCGTGCCGTAGATGCCCTGCGAGGTGAGATAAAGGTGATTGACGATGTTCGACCAGCTCGCGCCCGGATGAACGAAGAGGCCGGGCATCGACTTGCCGAAATAGGCGTAGGCGATGAACAGAAGCGCGATCACCGGCAGCGGCCAGCCCATGGAACGCCGCACGGCTTCCAGCAGCACGACGATCAGGATCGTGCCCATGATGATGTCGATCGGCAGCGGGTTGCCGACGCGGAAGGCCAGTTCACTGTAGATCCACGGCACGTAAAGGGCGGCGATCAGGCCGGCGATGCCGAGCACCCAGTCAAGGAGCGGCAGCCCGAAAGGCGCGAGCGCGCCGGGCCTGATTTCCTTTTTGCCGAAGGCGGAAAAACTCAGAAACACGACGAGAAGTGTGACGCCCAGATGCAGGCCCCGGTGCACGGTCGCCTGCGGAATGCCGAAGCCCGCCGTATAGAAATGGTAGCACGACAGAAGGAACAGGATCGCCGCCGTGATGATTGTCAGCGGCCAGGCAAGCACACGGAAGCGCAGCTCCGGATCGTAGGTTTCCTCGATTGCCTGCAATTCGTCCGCCGTCAGATGGCGCACATCCTCGGCTGTTTCCGGCTTCTGCTTGTCCACGCTCATGGTCCCCGCCACGTTTATCGTTTTTTGAGAAACAGGGGGCCGCGCATGTGCTGCGCGGCCCCCTGGATATCGCTAGCCTTGGAAAGGCATCCGGATGTGCCTTACTTCAGAAGCCCGGCTTCCTTGTAGAACTTCTCCGCACCCGGATGCAGCGGGATGCCGACGCCGTTGAGCGCGGTTTCCTTGGTGATGGACTTGCCCTTCGAGTGGCCGGCATCGAGCTGCTTGCGGGTGTTGTCGTTCCACAACGCCTTGGTGATGCCGTAGATCAGATCTTCCGGCTGATCGGCGCTGGTGACCCACTGCGCGCCCACGGCAAGCGTCTTGACGTCGTCGGCGTTGCCCTCATAGGTGCCGCCCGGAACGGTATCCTCTGCGAAGAAGCCGTATTCCTCGCAGATTTTCGGCGCATCGTCGCAAGTGATCGGCACCAGCTTGACGTCGTGCTGGCTGGCGAGCTCGGCGATCGCGCCCGCCGGATAGCCGCCGACGAAGAAGAAGGCGTCCATCGCGCCGTCGCGCATGCGGTCGGCGGCCTGGTCGGGCTTGAGGAATTCGGCCGAGACGTCGTCTTCCGACAGGCCGTAGCCCTCGAGGATGATGCGGGCATCGACCAGCGTGCCGGAGCCCGGCTCGTCGAGCGAAACGCGCTTGCCCTTCAGGTCGGCCACCGAGTTGATGCCCGAACCGGCGCTCGCCACCAGGTGAATGCTTTCGGGATATAGGTTGGCGATGGCGCGCAGCTTCTCGACCGCGGGCTTGCCCTCCCAGATGCCGGTGCCGCTATGGGCCCAGGTGGCTACGTCGGACTGGGCGAAACCCGATTCCAGCGTGCCGCCCTCGATGGCGTTGATGTTGGCGACCGAACCGTTGGCCGACAGCGCCGAGGCGACGAGCCCCGGCACGCCGCACGAACCGCCCTCTTCGCAGGGGCGCGAACCGGGCGGGTTGGAGATCGCGTTCGCCAGCAGACCGCCGATCGGATAGTAGGTGCCGGCCGTGCCGCCCGTGCCGATGCGGAAGAACTGGATGTCCTGCGCGACAGCACCGCCGGTTGCGAGACCAAGCGCCAGTGCCGCGCCTGCGACGAATTTGAAATGTTTCATGGGAACTCCCTGTCATGCTCTTGTTGGTTGCGGGCAGCTTAGGGGGAGTGGAGGGAGGGATCAAGAGAGAGGGTGCGCAACCGGCCCGGTGTACCGGAGGAAATCCGTGGAGATGATGGTGGGGCCCGCGTAAATCGCGCTTTGGCAGGAAATTCTGTTCCCGCTGAACCGTTCGGTTGATGCCCCGGCAGCAAGGCGATCTCAATGCCGGTGAAAGCCCAGCTCAACACCCGACGGCTTCTGCCATCACGACGATGTGGTGACCGATGATGAATTCATGAGATGTGCGGTCGATTGCCTCGCGGCATGTCAGGTCCTGGTGTCCGGCCGCAAAACCTGCGAACTCTTCGTCGCCCACTGGCCCCGCGCCGCGACCGAAATGCTCTGATGACGTAATAGCCGCTCTTTTCCCGGCCACCGTAATTCAACATTCGGCAGGAAGCGCGACGCAAGCTTTCTCTTCAGACCGAACGACCTAGCAACACAGTCTCCCCCACCTTCCCCCGTCCCCGCCTCATCTGCTAGCCTCCCAGCTCCACGCAATTCCGGGAGTCTCCCATGCCCACCGCCATCCCTCTCGCAACCTTTCCCGACGGAACGAAAGTGCCGGCGCTCGGCATCGGCACGTGGAAGATGGGGGAGAACGCGGCGAAGGCGACCGACGAGATCCGGACGCTGCGCGCAGGTATCGATCTCGGCATGACGCTGATCGACACGGCGGAGATGTATGCCTCCGGCGGGTCCGAGCGGATCGTCGGCAAGGCGATTTCCGGGCGGCGCGAGGAAGTGTTTCTCGTCTCCAAGGTGCTGCCGTCCAATGCCTCCTTTGACGGCACGATCCGGGCCTGCGAGCGCAGCCTCGACCGCATGGGTACCGACCGGATCGACCTCTATCTGCTGCACTGGACGGGACATCATCCGCTCGCCGACACGATCGCGGCCTTCGAAAAGCTGAAGGTCGAAGGCAAGATCGGCGCCTGGGGCGTGTCCAATTTCGATGTCGATGAGATGGAGGCCATGACGGGTATCGAGAACGCTGCGAACTGCGCGGCCAACCAGGTGCTCTACAATCTCGGCGACCGCGGCATCGAATTCGATCTTTTGCCCTGGATGGAAAAGCGCAAAATGCCGCTGATGGCCTACTGCCCGCTCGGCGAGGGCCGGCTTCTGGGCGACCCGGTCCTAAACCGCATCGCCACCGATCTCGACGCCACCGCCGCGCAGGTGGCGCTCGCCTTTCTCCTGAGCCGAGAGAATGTGATTGCGATCCCGAAGACTTCCTCGCCCGCGCGCATCACCGAGAACTGCGCGGCCGCCGATCTCGTTTTGCCGGAAGAGGTGCGTGCCGAACTGAACCGCGCCTTCTCGCCGCCGGACGGCAAAACGCCGCTCAGCATCGTCTGACGCGAGCGGCGCTTTGAGACGTCAATGTCGGCTTTCGCTTACATGCCTTGCGGTCCGCGGTTCATGGCGGCCACGCCGGTACGGCAGATTTCCACCAGCCCCAGCGGGCGCATGATGGCGATGAACTGCTCGATCTTCGACACGCGACCGGTGATTTCGAAGATGAAATGCTCGGTATTGGCGTCGATCACCTGGGCGCGGAAAGCATCGGCGAGCCTGAGCGCCTCCACACGGTCGTCGCCGGTGCCTGCCACCTTGACGAGCGCCAGTTCGCGCTCGATCGGCTTGTCCTGGCCGAATTCGCGCGCCCGCACGGTCAGGTCGACAACGTCGCGCACCGGCACGATGCGCTCGAGCTGCGACTTGATCTGCTGAAGCACCTGCGGCGTGCCCTTGGTCACGATGGTGATGCGCGAGAGGTGCTTCTCGTGCTCGGTTTCCGAGACCGTGAGGCTCTCGATATTGTAGCCGCGGCCGGAAAAAAGACCGATGACCCGGGCGAGAACGCCCGGCTCGTTGTTGACAAGCACCGATAGCGTGTGGGTTTCGGCGGCCTGCGTTTCCTCGGCGATGAAATAGGCCGAACCGGTCGGCTGATGCTGGGCGTTCATATCCTGAAGTCCTTCCTGATGGGCGCTCAGACGAGCGCCCGGCCTTTCGCGTCGATGGCATTGGCAACGGCTTCGTCGGTCGCCTCGTCCGGCAGCAGCATTTCGTTATGCGCCTTGCCCGACGGGATCATCGGGAAGCAGTTGGCGAGTGCAGCCACCCGGCAGTCGAAGATCACCGGCCCCTTGGTGTCGACCATCTTCTGGATCGCCTCATCGAGGTCACCGGGCTTGTCGCAGCGGATGCCGGTCGCTCCATAGGCCTCGGCGAGCTTGACGAAATCGGGCATCGATTCCGTATAGGAATGCGACAGCCGGTTGCCGTGCAGGAGCTGCTGCCACTGGCGCACCATCCCCATATACTGGTTGTTGAGGATGAAGATCTTCACCGGCAGTTCGAACTGCACCGCGCAGGAGAGTTCCTGGATGCACATCTGGATCGAGGCGTCGCCCGCGATGTCGATGACGAGGCTGTCGCGGTGGGCGACCTGCACGCCGATCGCCGCCGGGAAACCGTAGCCCATCGTGCCGAGCCCGCCCGAGGTCATCCAGCGGTTGGGCTCCTCGAAACCGTAGAACTGCGCCGCCCACATCTGGTGCTGGCCCACTTCCGTGGTGATGTAGGTATCGCGGTCCTTGGTCAGCTCGTAGAGACGCTTGATCGCGTATTGCGGCATGATCACGTCTGCATTCTCGGTGAACGCAAGCGAATTGCGCGCGCGCCACTTGTCGATCTGCGCCCACCAGTCCTTCAGCTTCGACTTGTCGGTCTTGGCCGAAGCGCGCCACAGCCGCACCATGTCCTCGAGAACATGGCCGACATCGCCGATGATCGGAATGTCCACGCGGACGTTCTTGTTGATCGACGAGGGATCGATGTCGATGTGGATCTTCTTCGAGTTCGGCGAGAAGGCGTCGAGCCGGCCGGTGATGCGGTCGTCGAAGCGCGCGCCGATGCAGACCATCACGTCGCAGTCGTGCATCGCCATGTTGGCTTCAAAGGTGCCGTGCATGCCGAGCATGCCAAGCCAGTTGTCGCCGGAGGCCGGATAGGCGCCGAGCCCCATCAGCGTCGAGGTGATCGGGAAGCCCGACAGCTCGACGAGCTCCCGCAAGAGCTGGCTCGCCTCGGTGCCCGAATTGATCACACCGCCGCCCGAATAGATGACAGGACGTTTCGCGCCGGTCATCAGCTCGATCGCGGCGCGGATCTGCTCCATGTCGCCCTGGACCTTCGGCTGATAGGCGGCCGTTGCGGCGCCCGAACTGGGCGGCGGCGGCGTATAGGTGCCGGTCGCGAACTGGACGTCCTTCGGGATGTCGACGACCACGGGGCCGGGACGGCCGGTCGTGGCGATCTTGAAGGCCTGATGGATGATCGAGGAGAGTTCGTTGACGTCCTTGACCAGCCAGTTGTGTTTGGTGCAGGGCCGCGTGATGCCGACGGTATCGCACTCCTGGAAGGCGTCCGAACCGATCAGCGAGGTGGGAACCTGACCGGTCAGGCAGACGAGCGGGATCGAATCCATCAGCGCGTCCTGCAACGCGGTCACCGCGTTGGTCGCGCCGGGTCCCGAGGTCACCAGCATGACGCCCGGCTTGCCGGTGGAGCGGGCATAGCCCTCGGCCATGTGGCCCGCGCCCTGCTCGTGACGGACGAGAATGTGCTCGACCTTGTCCTGCTGGTGCAATTCGTCATAGATCGGCAGCACCGCACCGCCCGGATAGCCGAAGATATGCTCGACCCCGTTGTCCGCCAGCGCGCGCAAGACCATTTCCGCGCCCGTCATCTCCATGTTCTTCCCGCCCATTGTTCCGTTTCCGTCTTTTCCTCCAGCAGTGCCGCTGGTCTAGTTCCATTCGAGACATAAAAAAAGGCCCCTTACGGAGCCTGTTTTCGCGCATGGGAGCTTTCGCCGGGTGGCTACGCCACCCCGCCCATGCGCGGTCCTACTACGAGAATGCTTGCAATTTTCATCATGGGTCTTCCTACCCCCTCGCCGTGAGATGGTCAATCCGCTTTTTTCATCCTCCGGATCAGTCATCAATATGACAAATGGCAGGCTATTTTGCCCATTCTCACGGGCCGGAACAAACATCCTGTTAACCGTGCCGGTGCTAGTTTCTCCGACTGTATGCTTAGAGGTCGGACAGTGACGCCCGAGAACCAGCCAGCACAGATTTCCGCGGCGGAAGCCGACAGCCAGGAGCGCCGCGATACGCTCAAGCCGGGCAACCGCTTTCTCGGCCGTGTCGTCGCGTGTTCCGGCTCGCGCGCCACCGTCAGCGCGATCGCCGAAAAGGGCTCGACCGAACTCTCCGAACTCTGGTCCGTCGGCCGGCTGATCTCCATCAGCGTCGGCAAGAACCGCGTCGTCGCCCTCGTCTGCTCGATGAACACCAATGTCGCCGGCTGGCAGGAGGGCGAGGACAACATCATGCAGATCGAGGTGGAACTCGTCGGCGAGATCCACCCCGGCGAGGACGGTCGGCCTGCCTTCTCCGCCGGCATCAGCCAGTATCCCTATCTCGGCGCCATCGTTCACCGCATGCGCTCGGCCGACCTCGAACTCATCTACGATCCCGGTTCCACCGATACCGCCTCGATCGGCGTGCTGACGCAGGACCGTTCGCTCGCCGCGCAGATTCACGTCCCCTCGCTCTTGTCGCGCCATTTCGCCGTCGTCGGCACCACCGGCGTCGGCAAGACCACCGCCGTGACACTGCTTCTGCACAAGGCGCTTCAGTCGGACCCGGGACTGCGCATTCTCATTCTCGATCCGCACAACGAGTTCGCCGCCGCTTTCCCGAACCACGCCGTCGTCATCGACACCGATACGCTCGACCTACCGTTCTGGCTGTTCCGGCTGGAGGAATTCGTGGAGGTCCTGTTCCGCGGCCGGCCGCCGATCGCCGAGGAAGTCGACGTGCTGCGCGATCTCATTCCGGAAGCCAAGCGCGCCTTCCGCGGCTCCGCCGATACCGCGCTCCTGCGCAAGGCCAACGAGAAATCCTCGCTGACCGCCGATACCCCGGTTCCCTATCGTATCGCCGATCTCCTCGCCCTCATCGACGAGCGCATCGGCCGGCTC
>PAPH01000013.1 GCA_002709005.1 Hyphomicrobiales bacterium
AGAGGTGGCTGAGTGGTCGAAAGCACCGCATTCGAAATGCGGCGTACGGGCGACCGTACCGTGGGTTCGAATCCCACCCTCTCCGCCATTGACCCCCAAAGACACTGAAAACACTCAACTCGTTGAGTTTATAAGGATTCGCACCTGCTGTTACACACAGCATGGTCCTCACAATGTCTCGTCCCGTTCGTCATCCGAAGACCGGTATCCATCAACTTCGCAAACGTGTCCCTGATCACCTGATCGAGATTGTCGGCAAACACGAAGAGAAAATCAGCCTCAAGTCTCGCGATCCCGATGAGGCGAAGATCGTGCATGCGGAGATACGCGCCGCGCCGATGTTCCGCCACGCCATTATCGCTCGGCCGCGTCATAGGCGCGGCGATGATGCTCGATTTCGGGGAGATTGTTCCGGAGCCAGATGTTGAATTCCTCGAGGCCGCGCAAGGCATTGCGGCCCAATTCAGTCGCCTCGTATTCGACGCGTGGCGGAATTTCGGGAAAATAGTGGCGCGCGACGAGGCCGTTGCGCTCGAGATTGCGCAGAGCAAGCGTCAGCATGCGCTGGGTGATTCCGTCGACCTCTCTCTTCAAGGCGGAAAAGCGAAGCCGGTGTCCTTCGGCGAGCGAAAGGCGCCACAGGACCGGAATGGTCCATTTGTCGCTGAGGAGCGCACATACGCCGTTTGAAGGCACCGGTCTGAACCGCAGCCCGTCCTGAGTTTCTTGCTGGGAGGCGGAGCGTGTCTGATTGTCCAAGGGTATCATCCCTGTGCCTGAGGCGGAATAATGTGCCGTCTTCCGGCGGCTTCCGGTTGGTATATATGGATAGCCCGTTGTTCAATGCGAGGGCTTTCCATGACCGATCACAAGCGACCAATCCTGGTTTTCGGCGCCACCGGACGCCAGGGCGGTTCCGTCGCCAAAGCGCTGATGAAGGCGGGATGGCCCGTTCGGGCGCTCGTCCGGAACTCCACCGGTGCGGCTTCCCTGGAGCTTCAGGCCGCCGGGATTGAACTTGTCGAGGGCTCCTTCGACGACATGGCAGCCATCCGGGCGGCCATGACGGGCGCCTATGGCGTTTTCAGCGTATTGCCAGCCAATCTCGAGGCCGATGCCGAGGTTGACTACGGCACCTCGTTGGCCACGATTGCGGCGGAGGCGGGTGTCGAGCATTTCGTCTATTCCTCGGGCGCGAGTGCCGGGAACCAGCGAACCGGCGTCCCGCGCTTCGACGCAAAGCCGCGTATAGAGGCCCATATTCGTGATCTCCCGCTTGCGAGCACCATCATCCGGCCGACCATTTTCATGGAGATGCTTGTACGGCCCGGTTTGGGTCTCGACGAGGGGCGGCTGGTCTCGCTTATTCGACCGGAGCAATCGATACAGCTAACCGCGGTTGCGGATATCGGAAAATTCGTTGCGGCCATATGTTCCGACAAAGCGCGTTTTGCCGGAATTACGATGAAGGTGGCAAGTGACCGGTTGACCGGCCGGGAGCTTGGGGCCGCTCTCACGCGAGTGGCCGGCCGTCCGATCATCTATGAACGCTTCTCCGATGAGGTCCTGGCCGCCAATGCGGATCTCGCTCATATGGCACGGAGTCTCGAAGACGGCCCGCTCTCGGAGCGCGTCGATCTCGATCTCATGCGAGAAATCAACCCCGAATTGCTGACGTTTCAATCCTGGCTTGAAGGCTTCGGCCGCAAGGCGCTGGCCGAGGCTATGGGCACGCCAGCGCATCCTTCCGGTGATCGAAACGATCAGAGAGGGCTTCGCTGAAGGTCCGATTTTCTCAAGGGCGACGGCAAACCCGCCGAGGACTGCGTATTCGTACCGTGCCGCCGGCACCGTAGTATTTCAGGGCCACGGCTTATGCCGACGTTAAAAACTTGATCCTCTAGTCATAGGCAGATTTTGCCGGATGACTGACCATGGTTGAGAATACCCTGTCCCTGGCGGCGCCCCGATCCCGCCCGACCCTCTGGCTCGCTGCGGGGCTCGCCGTCGTCTACGCGGTCGCCGGAGCGATCGGGCTGCAACTTGCGGTGCCGCCCGGCTACGCCACGATCATCTGGCCGGCCTCGGGTCTGGCGCTTGCGGGGCTGCTTCTTTACGGCCCGCGGCTCTGGCCCGGCGTGTTCGTCGGCTCGCTTGTCGTCAACTCAGTGGTCGGCGGCGTTTTCTCCGCTTCGGGTTTCGACCCGCTGTCGCTGGTTGTCGCAGGGGCCATCGCGTCGGGCGCCACGCTTCAGGCGGTGATCGCCGTCGCTGTCGTTCGGAAGTTCAACGGCATCCCCATCCGGCTCGACGGGTTCGCCGACCTTCTCCGTCTCGTTTTCGTCTGCGGCCCGGTCCTTTCCATGGTTTCGGCGACGATCGGCGTGTCCACCTTGCTGCTGGCGGGCTTGTTGGATGCGGACTCCTATGCGACGAACTGGTTGAGCTGGTGGGCAGGCGATACGCTCGGCATCCTGGTGTTCCTGCCAATCGGACTTCTCAACCCCTGGCGACCATGGACGGTTTTCTGGTCCGGTCGGCCCTTCACCGGCTTTTCCTTCTCCACTCTCATCATGCTCGCGGTGCCTCTGTTGGGTACGTTCGGCACCTGGGAAGCGGCGAGCCGACTAACCTATGCACACAATGCCGAGAACTTCGCGGCGATGACCAAGGACAACCTCCAGGCGCTGCAAGCGAGGCTCAATTCCTACAAGCAGGCGCTGGACGGTGGGGCGGGGTTCTTCGACGCGTCCGACCGGATTACCGCGCCCGAATGGCGGTCCTATGTGGAATCGCTGGATATCGAGACGTCCCTTCCCGGCATCAGCGGCATCGGCTTCATCGAACCGGTCGAGGAGGGCGATCTGGACCTCTATCCGCGGCTGGTCATGGCGGACGGGGTTGTCGATCTGGAAATCCATCCGGATGGCGACAGGTTCGGCAATTTCATCATCAAGTATATCGAGCCGCTCGAACCGAACGGGGCGGCGCTCGGTCTGAATATCGGTTTCGAACGCAATCGTTTCGAGGCGGCTGTGCATGCGCGTGATACCGGCCGTGCCACCATTTCCCGGCGCATCCTTCTCGTTCAGGACGAGACGGAAAGCGCCGGCTTTTTGCTGTTGAGGCCGCTCTATACCGGCAACCCCGCGTTTCTGAGAACCGAAGAGGCGCGGAAGGTTGCCTTTCGCGGCTGGCTCTATGCTCCCTTCGTAGCCCCGCGCTTTCTCGATTCGCTCACCAGCAGCCAGGCGAAAGACTTTCATGTCCGCATCTATGACGGCGCGTCCAAGAGCGATGGTGATCTCATCTACGCCACTGCGGCGGCGCGCAGGAAGGCCGACTACAGCATCGAAATGACGCTGCCGGTGATGGAGCAGGTGTGGACCATCGTCTGGGAAAGCACGCCGCATTACGAGCAGACGGTGACGGCCAGGACGCCGATGATCGTGCTCGTCGCCGGCCTGGCGCTATCCTTCATGTTCGGTGCACTTCTGCTGATGTTCACGCGGCGCGAGGAAACCGTGCAGTCCATCGTCGCGGCGAAGACGCGTGAGCTGACCGCCAGCGAACAGCAGACGCGGTCGATCGTCGATACCGCGATGGTGGGCATCATGCTTCTCGACGCGAACCAATCGATCCTGTCGGCGAACACGGCGGCGGAACAGATTTTCGGCAGGTCCGCCGAAACGATGATCGGCGGACACCTGCGCGATATCATCGGCGGAGCGGGAGCGAAATCACCGATTGCCGAAACGGCATCGCTGCGGCGAACGCACAAGCCGAACGGCGACGAACTGCATCTCGAGGTCCAGGTCAATCCGTGGGCGAATGGTGAAGGCGAGACGCGCTACACGGCCCTGATCCGGGATGTGACGGCCGAGGAGACGGCCAAGCAGGCTCTCGTGGAGACCGAACGGCGCTGGAACGCCGCGCTCGAGGGCTCGGAAATCGGCGTCTTCGACATCGACCTGAGATCCGGCAGATCCGTGGTTTCGCCGATCTGGAAGATGATGCTGGGCTTCGCGCCCGACGCCGATATCGATGCGCAGGCCGAGTGGATGGCCCGCATTCATCCCGAGGACCGGCCGAAGATCGAGGAGGCCGACCGCGCCTGTATCGCCGGCCTGGTGCCGCGATCGGTCGCCGAATACCGGATAAAGCGCGTCGATGGCGAATGGATCTGGCTGCGGTCGGATACCGAAGTCACCGAAAGGGCGGACAACGGCGAAGCGCTGCGGATGATCGGCACCCAGACCAACATCACCGAATTGCGCCGGACGATGGATGCGCTGCAGCGAAGCGAGGAACGGTTCCGGACCGCCATTCAGGAGGCACCGGTGGGCATGGCGATGGCGTCGCTGGACCGCATATGGATCGATGTCAACGAAGCGCTGTGCGACCTGCTGGGATATGAGCGCGACGAACTGGTCGGACGGGCCGCGCAGGAGTTCATCTATGCCGACGATATTGAACCGGATGATAGCCGCCGGAATGACCTCATCGAAGGCAGGATAGGGTCCTACCAGCGCGAGCTGCGCCTCATTCACAAGGACGGCCATCCCGTCTGGGTGCTGGTGGGCGTCTCGGTCGCCCGCAGTCTGGAGGACGGGTCGAAATATTTCATCACACAGTTCCAGGATCTGACGGAGATCAAGGAGGCGGAACAGCTAAAGACCGAGTTCGTCGCCACCGTCAGCCACGAACTGCGCACGCCGCTCACCTCGATCCGCGGCTCGCTTGGCCTGGTGCTCGGCGCGATGAAGGGAGACCTGCCGGCAAACCTCACCCGGCTGCTGACAATCGCGCACAACAATTGCGAAAGGTTGGTCCTTCTCATCAACGACATTCTCGATCTCGAGAAGCTCTCCTCGGGCAAGATGCGATTCGACGTCCGCCAGGAAAGCATCGCCGACATCGTGCAGCAGGCCTTCGAGGCGAACCAGGGCTATGCCGACGGGCACGACGTGTTCCAGGAACTCGAACGGCCGCTCCCCCACACCATCGTCAACGTCGATATCGGTCGGCTGCACCAGGTGTTCGCCAACCTGCTGTCGAACGCGGCGAAATTCTCCCCCTCGGGGTCGACCGTGCGCATGTCGGTCGAGGAGACGGATGGCGGGGTCCGCATTCTCGTCAGGGATGAGGGACCGGGGATCCCGCGGGAGTTTCACGGCAAGATCTTCGGCCGCTTCTCGCAGGCGGACGGTTCGGCGACGCGGGCCAAGGGCGGCACCGGGCTCGGGCTGCACATCTCCAAGCAGATCGTCGAGCAGATGGGTGGCGAGATCGGCTTCGACAGCACGCCCGGCGAGGGCTCCACCTTCTGGATCACGCTGCCCGCCGTCGCGAAGGGTGACGGCGGTTTCGACCGGGAGGGAGAGGACGCGCGGCTTCCCGCCGTCCTGCACCTCGAGGACGACCGCGACTTCTCCGAGGTGGTGGCCAGTTATCTCAGTGAAAAGGCGCGCGTGAGACGCGCGGCCACGGTCGCGGATGCCCGTACGCTGCTTGAGGCCGAGCCCTTCGATCTGGTGATCGTCGATATCGGTCTGTACAATTGCAACGGCCTTGATCTGCTTGACCAGATGGCCGAGGCGGATCTGCCGATCATCGTGCTGACGGCGCAGGAGGATTACGATCCCGATCCGCGGGTCGGCGCCTATCTACCCAAGTCGCGCGTGACCGAAGACCGTGTGGTCGAAACGGTGGTCGGGATGCTTCAGGCGCGATTGGCCGAGGCGGAGCGCGATCGCAAATTCGCGGGGGCACGCTGATGAGGGTGCACGGAAACCGGATCGCGGCGGAGCGTTCAGCCGCGCGCGGTTTTGAGATGCGCCAGCGCCTCTTCGGCGAGCGTCATCGGGTCGAAAGGCTTGGCGATCACGCCGACGGCACCCAGGGAGAGGAAACGTTGGACCTCCTGCGGCTGGGACCGGGCGGTGATGAAGACGACCGGCACATCCGCCGTCGCCGGGTCGAGCTTGAGCCGCTCCAGGGTCGAGGGACCGTCCATGCCGGGCATCATCACGTCGAGCAGAATGAGATCGGGGCGGCTTTCACGCACGCTTTCGAGTGCCTCCGGTCCGGAGGCGCAGGTGCGGATCTCGAAGGAAGGTTCGAGGCCGAGCGCCATCTCGGCGATTTCGCGGATGTCGTCTTCGTCGTCGACATACAGAACCTGATAATCGGACATGCGCCTTGTGCCTTTCCGGGACTTGCTGCGGCCTATTCTGGCAATGACCGCTTAACGCCTAATTAAGCTCGGCTATATATTTGGATATATGCAAGTGCATGGTCATGAGAGTTTCCCCGATGTTCAGCGCCAAACGGAATCCTGAGAGCTCTGAAGCGGAAACGGTCTCACCGGTCGTCACCATTTTCCGCTGCCGCGCGCGGCCGTTCCTGACCGTCATCGGTGGGCCGGAATTTCTTTCCCAGCTCGCGGCGATACTGACGCCCCTGAACTACACGCCCGACAGCGATAGCGTGCAAGTCGCCGATTTCGATGCGGCAATGGTCGGAACCCATACCGTCGTGGTCATTGACGGTTCCATTCGCGAGGCGGTGGAACTGAGCGAACGGATGGGCGCGGACGTGCCGAAGATCCTGGTATCCGGCGAGACCGATTTCGCCTTCCGAGCCCGCTGCGCGCGGGCGCATGTGAGTGCAATCGTCAGCGAGCCGATCGAGCAGACGGAACTCATCCAGTGGCTGGAATATCTCGGGGGGATGTATCACGAGCAGCCGGCCTCGGTGCTTCTGGTCGATGACGATCCCCTGACGTCGGAAGTCTATGCGGAACTGCTTCGCGCCAAGGGATTGATCGTGTCCGTTCTGAACGACCCATTCCGGATCATTCAGGCGCTCGACAGCGTGCGCTACGACATCATCATCATGGACATGCAGATGCCTGGCACGGACGGCATCGAGGTCGCCAAGGTGGTGCGCCAGTTCAAGGCCCATATTGCCGTGCCCATTCTCTTCCTCTCGGCGGAGGAGGACGAAACGATCCAGATGAAGGCGCGCCATTTCGGCGGCGACGATTTCATAACGAAGCGCACCGATCTCGATGCGATCGCCACGCTCGTGCAGTTGAGGGTGCAGCGGGCGCGGGTGATGCGGGCGCTGATCGAGCGGGACGGTCTGACCGGTCTCGTCGACCATTTGCGTTTCAAGGAACGTGCCCGGCACGAACTGGCGCGGGCCAACCGGACGAAATCGCCGTTCTGCATGGCGATGATCGACGTCGATCACTTCAAGAGGGTCAATGATAGCTGGGGCCATCAGGTGGGCGACCATGTGCTGTCGACGCTCGCCCGCGGGCTGACCGGCTGGCTGCGCCGGACCGATCTCGTCGGACGCTACGGCGGCGAGGAGTTCGCCGTCATCCTGCTCGATACAACGCCTGAAGCCGTATTCGATGTGCTCGACAGGTTCAGACAGCATTTCGCGACAGTCGCGTTCGACGGGGATACCGAGGCGTTTTCCGTCACAGTCAGCATCGGAATCGCCGGGAGCGAGGGATGCGACGACGTCGCCATGCTTTTCGCAGAGGCGGATCGGGCGCTCTACCGGGCGAAGAACAGTGGGCGCAACCAGGTGGTGATGGCGCCCAGGTGCGGGTCCGCAATTGCTGTTTCCACCACGCCGAGCACCGTGCCCGGCGACGAGATCTTCACACCGGCCGTTCTTGATTCCAGCCGGATTGGAACACGGTCATGATCCTCGCCCAGATCACCGCTTCCGGCCTTTTGCGGCGGGTGCGGAAGTGCGGCACATGAACAACGAAATCGGGATCGAGTTCTGCGACCGGTGAGCGCCGGCGCAGCGAGACGAAAGGAGCCGCAAGGCCATGTCCCATCAAACCGCACCCACGAACGGACCGGCCCGCCTGTCGGACGCGTCGCGCCAGCGGATCGAACAACTCCGTGTGCTCTTCATCGAGCGGTCGCGGCAGAACCTTGCGGAGATCAAGGCGCTAATCGCCCGGCGGCCGATCGAAAGCGATCCGCGCGCGGTCGACGAGGATCTGATCAAGCTCGCGCATACCCTCGTGGGCGCCTCCGGCCTGTTCGGGTTTCACGATCTGGGCAATACCGCCCACGAGGTGGAGGTCACGCTGCTCAGGCCCGGTTACACCGAGGCGGAGTTCGATGGGGTGACGGGGCAACTGGTCGAAAAGCTCTCGCTGATCGTGTGACGCCCGGGCCTTCCGCGCGCCGCTTTACGCAGCGCGCGGTCCCCCCGGCCCTCAGCCGGCAGTGTAATCCATGTTCCCCAGGTCGGTGAGCAGATCGGGGCCGGTCGGCGTCCAGTCGAGGGTCTTGCGGGTCCATGCGCTGGAGGTGCGCATGTCGAGACCGGCGAATATCGATAGCCAGCCGAAATGGTCCCTCGCTTCTTCCGGTGAGAGCGATTTCACCGGCACGCCGAGGCCCGCACCGACCGCCTCTGCGATTTCGCGCATGGTGACACCTTCCTCGGCGACGGCGTGATAGCGCCGCCCCGGCTCGCCCTTATCGAGAGCCAGCGCATAGAGTTTCGCGACGTCGAGAACGTGTCCGGCCGACCAGCTGTTCCGGCCTTCGCCTATATAGGCGGCCATGCCTTTCTCGCGCGTGATGTCGATATAGGGCGAGATCAGCCCCTGCCGGACCGTGTCGTGAACCTGCGGGAGCCGGATGACGATCAGTTTGCCGCCTGCCTCTGCGAATTCGGCACCCGCCTTTTCGGACGCGATGCGTGGCGTCGGATGGGCCGCATCGAACACATCTTCCCGCGCCGGGCTGCCGTCACCCGGATCTCCCAATCCGACAGCCGAGGTGATCAGAAAAGGACGGTCGGTGTCTTGCAGAACCGATCCGATTGCCGCGATCACCCGCGCATCCTTGGTGCAGTTTTCGGCGTAATTGGAAAAATCGTGGTCGAAGGCCGTGTGAATGACGGCGTCCGTCTCGGTGGCGCCCGCCTTGATGGCTTCAATATCCTCAAGCGTGGCGAGATGGGGTTGGCCACCCGCGGCCTCGATCGAACGTGCCCCGGCCTCGGAGCGGGTCATGCCCAGCACCTCGTGGCCGGCGGCGAGAAGTTCGGGAAGAATGCGCGAGCCGATGAAGCCGGTCGCACCGGTGAGAAAGATACGCATGATTTGCTCTCCTTGTTGTCCGGAGTGCGATATCGGGCTAAATTCGATCCTGTTAAAGCAGTGACTTTATCATGGTATAATGCCCAACAGGTTCGCTATGGCCCCCATCCTCGACAAGACCCCCGAAACGGCTCCCGGCAAGCCCTCCGAAAAGGCCGCCGACAACAGGCTCGGCAATTTCCTGAGGGATCGGCGGAAGCGGCTCGATCCGGCGGTCTTCGGCTTCGGCGGCCGCCGGCGCACGCCCGGCCTCAGGCGCGAGGAGGTGGCGCAGCGCTCGAACATCAGCCCGACCTGGTACACCTGGCTCGAACAGGGGCGGGGCGGCGCGCCATCGGCCGACGTGCTCGACCGGCTGGCGACGGGCCTGATGCTGACCGAGCCCGAGCGCGAACATCTGTTCATGCTCGGCCGCGGCCATCCGCCGGAAGCCCGCTACCGGCCCGTCGAGGGGGTGACGCCGCGCCTGCAGCGGGTGCTCGACGCGCTCGAAAACAGCCCGGCCATCATCAAGACCGCGACGTGGGACGTGGTGGCGTGGAACCGGGCGGCGGCGGTGATGCTGACGGACTATTCGCTGCTCGCGCCCGAGGACCGCAACATTCTCCGGATCATCTTCGGCAATGCGCAGGTGCGGTCGATGCAGGCCGACTGGCACAATGTCACCCGGCTGGTGGTGGGCGCCTTCCGCGCCGACGTGGCACGCGCCGGGGCGGACGCGGCGGTCGTGGAACTGGTCGAGGAACTGTGCCGCACGAGTCCGGATTTCGCCGCTCTCTGGGAGGATACGACGATCGTCACCGAGGGCGAGGGCATCAAGCGGCTGCACCACCCCGACCTGGGCCTGGTGGCGATGGAATTCTCCTCCTTCGCCGTCGAGGGACGGTCGGACCTCGGGATGATCGTCTACAACCCGATCGCCGCCGAAGATGCCGAGCGTCTGCGCGCGCTGATCAGGCAGCGCTTCCCGTGATGTAGAACCGCTTCCCTAAAGCCCCATCGCCTTGAGTTCCTGCAGCGGCGGGATGGTGTCGTACATGTGGGGGTCGAGGCGGTCCCAGATGATGCCGCAGGTGGGCTTGTGGGGGTTGTCGACCTCGATCGTCCGGGTGGGGGTGAAGATCACGTCGACCACGGTGTCGTAGACGTCGGGGATCAGTTTTTCCGACAGGACCTGGCAATCGTGGACGACGGCCGCGCATGGCGTGTCGGTGGTGACCCGGCCCAGTCGGTAGAGCATGCCCCACTCGGCGTCGAAGAAGCCGTGGCCCTTGCCGAAGCGGACGCCCTCGAGATTGATGGCGCCGGTACCGGTGACCATGTAATCGACCATCGGCAGGGTGTCGCGGATCTCGGCGAGCGTCAGGTGCTTGCCGATCCGCTCCATGCCGTCGAGTGTCGAGGCGTAGAGATAAAGCTCCGGCGCGATCTTCGAAGGATCGAGCAGCCAGAAGCCGCGCTTGATCGAATAGGTTGTCATCAGCACCGTCTTGCCGTCCTGAAGCGCCTTCAGCCGCAGCCGGTCGAGGCAGTTGTCGGGCGTGATGAAGATCAGGCTCGAGTTCCGGTAATGGTCGTTGTCGACGAGCCGGGCGACGGCTTCCCCGCCGCCGTCGAAATCGGCGATGAACTCGCCGAAATCGTAGTGGAAGCGGCTGTCGGGAACGGCGACCTTGCGCAATTCGCTCCAGACGCGTTCGCGCACCGAGGCCTTGTGGCCGGCAATCTCGTCTGCGGTGTGTTCGGTGAGGGACATCGGGGCACTCCTTTTGCGGCGCGGGGTCAGTCGGCGGGCCGCATGCCGTAGCTTCGGAGCACGCGCCGTTCGATGATGAGGACGATCTGGTAGAAGATCACGGCGAGCAGGACCGAGGCGACTGCGACGGTCCAGATCATGCCGTAGTCGAGATAGCCGCGGGACTGGTTGAGCAGGTTGCCGAGCCCGGTGCCGGTGGCGAGCCATTCGGCGATCATGACACCGAGAAGCGCGCGCGGCACCGCGAGCCGGGTTGCGGTGAACAGCCATGGCAGCGAAGCGGGAATGGAAACGAGCCGCAATTGCGTCATCGGGCTCGCGCCATAGGCCTTGACCACGTCGAGCGCGCCGCGGGTGACCATGGAGAGCCCCTGCGCCAGCGTCACGAAGGCCGGGAAGAAGGTCACCGAGATGGTGATCCAGAGAATGACCGAGGGCCCCCGGCCGAGCATGAGGACCAGAAGCGGGGTGAGCGCGACGAGCGGCATGGTCTGGGTGACGAGTGCTATCGGCATGAAACCGCGGACGATCCCCGGCCTGACGACCGAGGCGAGCGCCAGAAGAAAGGCGAAGGCGAGGCCCGCCGCCATGCCGATGATCGTCATCGGCAGGGTTTCAGCGAGAGCCGCCAGAAGCCGGGATTGGGCGCCGGGCGCGGAGGGGGCGAGGAAGAGATAGTCGACCACGCCAGCCGGCGTCTTGGCGATCATCTCCGGCGTGCCCATGAGCTTCAGGAGCAGCCACCAAATCGCGAAAGGCAGCGCGAATGAACCGAGCGCGATCAGCGTGTCGGTAACGGGCCGCGTCTCGCGCTCTTCTCCCGGTGCGGTGGCGGCGATGTTGACGGCGCGGGTGGAATGTGTGATGCGGGCCTCGATCAGCGCGCATATGCCGTAGGCGATCAGCGCCATGCCGGTGGCGGCGAGTCCTATGCCCCACAACCGTCCGGGATCGGCGCGGCCCAGCGAACCGATGAGATAGGCGCCGAGACCGAAGCGGCCACCGCCGCCGAACTCGGCAAGGATGGAGCCGAGAACGGCGGCGGGTGCTGCGACCCTGAGGCCGGCGAGAATGGCGGGGAGGGCGGCGCGGATCTCGACGAGGCGCAGTTCCTTCCAGCGGCTGCCGCCATAGGCGCGCACGACATCGAGCATGCGCCGGTCGGTCTGTGAGATGCCGGTGATTGTCGCGCTCATGGTGACGAAGTAGCAGCCGATGGCGGCGAGCACGATGCGCGGCGTCATGCCGGAGAAGGTCAGGACGAGAATGGGCGAGATGGCGATGGGCGGCAGCGCGAAAAGCGCGATGTTGAGCCCGCGTCCCAGACGCGCGGCGACCGGGGAGACGGCGAAGAGAATGCCGGCGAGCACGGCGACAAGATTGCCGATGACGAAGCCGGCGAAAGCGCCCTCGAAGGTCGCCAGGATGTGGGGTGGGTAGTCGGCGAGATCGCGCCAGAGCGCGATCAGGATGGCGCTGGGCGAGGGCAGCGCGCCGTCGGCAACCAGCCGCAGGTCGCCGATCACTTCCCAGAGGACGAGGAAGATCGCGGCGTTGCGGAGGGTGTTGCGACGGCGGGCGGTCTCAGTGGCCATCGAGCGCCTCCGCCACCTCGTCCTGCAGGGCGTGGAATTCGGGCGCGGTGAAGATTTCCGGGCGGCGCGGGCGTTCGAGCGGAATGTCGACGACGCGGCCGATGCGCCCCGGGCGGCTCTGCATGACGACCACGCGGTCGGCGAGGAAGACGGCCTCGTCGATACCGTGGGTGACGAGCAATGTGGTGGCGCGGCTCTTGATCCAGATGCGCTGGAGTTCGAGGTTCATCTGCCGGCGCAGGATCTGGTCGAGCGCGCCGAAGGGTTCGTCGAGGAAAAGCACCTGCGGACTGGTCACCAGCGAGCGGGCGATGGCGACCCGCTGGCGCATGCCGCCCGAAAGTTCGCCGGGCAGCGCCTTCTCAAAGCCGGTGAGGCCGACGAGTTCGATGAGATCGGTGATGGTCCCTGCATGTTCGGCGCGCTTGCGGCCAAGCACGTCGAGCGGCAGCGCGATGTTGTCCGCGACATTGCGCCAGGGCATCAGCGCCGCGTCCTGGAAGGCGACGCCGGTCAGTCCTGCGCGGGCCGCCTCGGCGGGATCGCGGCCGGAAACGGTGATCGTGCCGGAATCGGGCCGGTCGAGGCCGAGGGCGAGGCGCAGCATCGTCGACTTGCCGCAGCCCGAGGGGCCTATCAGCGCTGTGAAGGACCCGGCCGGGCAATCGAGCGAGACGTTGTCGAGTGCCTGGACGATCGTGTCGCGCCCCTTGAAGGCGCGCGACACGTTCTCGAGACGAATTCCCGAGCTGTCCGACATCAGAGTTCTTCGAGAATCGTGGTGTCGAAATGCTCGCGCTTGGCGGAGATGCCCACTTCGGCGAGTGCCTTGATGTTGGCCTCGATGGCTTCCTCGCTCATGGCGAAGATGCCGCCCTCGGCTTCCATCAGAGGCTTCTGTGCCGTGTTGAAGTAGATCTCGTTCTCGACCGAGCGGCCGGTGCCCTTGAACCAGCTGTCGGCGAACTGCGGCGGGGAGGCGGCGGGGTCCTTGAAGTTCTCCTCCCAGCCCATGCGGCTCGCCTTGAGGAAGGCGACGATTTCCTTGCGTTTGGAGGCAAGCGTTTCCTCGGTGACGACCACCGTGTCGTTGAAGGTGGTGTAGCCGTAGTCATAAAGCAGGAAGGAGGTGGCCTTCTCGCCGGCCTGTTCGATGGTGAAGGGCACGTTGGTGGTGAAATCGAGCGAGGCGTCGATCTCGCCCTTGATCAGCGGGGTCGGATCGTAGGCGTAGGGCACGATATTGACCTCGTTGCGGTCGACGCCGGAGATTTTCAGCATCGCCTCGACCGAGATCACGTTGACCGGCGGGACGGCGAGCGTCTTGCCGATCAGGTCCTTCGGCTCGTTGATCGGGTTCTTGGCGAGCGAGACGATGCCGATCGGGTTCTTCTGATACTGCGCGCCGATGATCTTGAAGGGCGCGCCCTGGTCGACGATCGCCTTGATGGTGGTGTCGGGCGTGGTCAGCGTCAGATCCGCCTTGCCGGCGATGATGGTGCTTTCCGGGATGACGTCGGGGCCGCCCGAGAGATAGGTGAGCTCGAGGCCCTCATCGGCATAGTAGCCCTTGTCGGCGGCGAGGAAGTAGCCGGCGAACTCGGCATCGTTGATCCAGGAGGCCTGGAAGGTGAAGGGATCGGCGGCGAAGCCCGCGCGCTCCATGAGCGGCATGGAGGCCGCGGCGCCCATCAGGCCCATGAAATGACGTCTGTTTACGCTGAGGTTCATTGGAAGCTGCTCCTTGTTTTCTTTGTCCCGGGGAGGGTGGGAAAGATGGAAGTCATGCGATGCCCCGCATTCGCGCGAGTTCCCTCAAGGGAGGGGTTTCGGCGATCTCCTCAGGCGTGAAGAGACCCCAATCGATTCCGCGCGGCCGGCGCGTTGCACGCGCGACACGGGCCAGTCTGGTGGGCGTGGCGATGAAATCGGCTGCGATGTCGGTGTCGCCGACGCTCATCTGCTCGTCGACGACCTGGACGTCGTGGACGATGGCCGCGACCGGCGTCGTCTCCTCGACGAGGCCGAGATCGGTGAACATCCCCCATTCGAGATCGAAATAGGTGTGGCCCTTGCCGAAGCGGATGCCGTCGGAGGTGACGGCCGATGCGCCGGTGACGAGAAAATCGAAGCGGCCGATATCGGTGAGTTCGGCGAGATTGACCGGCTTGCCGAAGTGCTCCATCCCGTCGAGCCAGGCGGCGAAGCCCGCGGCCTCCTTTGGCACAGCGCCCGGCGCGACGTAGAGAAAGCCGCGCTGCATGTTGTAGGTCGACATGACGAAGGGGCGGTCTGCGAGAATGAGCCTACGGCGCAGCTCGGTCATCGAGTTGTCGGGGGTGACGAATACGAGCCGGGCGTTCCGGAATGCCTCAAGCTGCATCAGCCGGTCTGTCGCTTCCTCCACGCCCTCGAAATCCGGAATGAATTCGCTGAAGCGGAGGTGGAATCGGGTGTCGGGCCGGGCCACGGCCTTCAGGCTTTCCCAGATCCTCTGACGTATCACGCGTGGATGCGACATGCCGCCCTCGTTTCAGTGTTTCATAACTCTGAAACAGGTGTTTCATTATTGCAAGGGGGGTGCTAATCTTTTTATTGAGATCGTCACACGGGAGTTTTCATGGCCTCGCGACTGGTCCTGCGCATTCAGGAACGCTACTCAAAGCTGACAGCCGGCGAGCAGAAGCTGGCGCAGCTCATTCTCGACCGGCAGGACGACATCCTCACCCACTCGGCAACCGAGATCGCCGAGATGGCCGGTGTCTCCAAGGCGACCGCCGCGCGGTTCTTCCAGCATCTGGGCTATGCGGATTTCAACGAGGTCAAGCTGCAGGCGCGCGAGGAGCGCAATCGCACCGAACCCTACGGGATCTCTGTGACGCAGTCCGAACAGGTGGCGCTCGGTCGCACCATCGGCGCGCATCTGGAGCTCGAACTCAAGAACCTGATGAAGACCTTCGAGGAGATGCGTTCCGACAAGGTGCGCGAGGCCGCCGAACTGATCGCCGATGCGCCGAAGGTCTGGATTCTCGGCCTCGGTACGGAAGAGGGCGTGGCGCGCTATGCGCGGCTGATGTTCTCACGGCTCCGGCATTCGGTGATGTTTCTCGGGGTGACCCCGGGAGCGTGGGCCGAGGACCTGGCGATGATCGGGCCGAAGGACGTGCTGCTTCTGATCACCCTGCCGCCGCGCCAGCCGGCGCTGAAACCGCTTCTGAGCTATGCGGCGACCAGCCGGCTCAACGTGATTACCATCACCGACCGAACCTCGATGCTGGAGGCGCAGCGCTATTCGCGCGTGGTGCTGCCGTGCCATGTGGCGAGCTTCGCGCTCGGACCCTCGCACACCACGGTGATGAGCACGGTGCGGCTCCTGGCGCTGACCTTCGCCGCCCATGTCGGCAAATCCGCCCAGCAGCGCGTCGAGATCATCTCGGCGATCGAGGAAGAACTCGGCGATACGCTGTAGCGCGGCGGCGAACGCGGGTCGCGCCGAACGCTGAGAAACGCCCGCGGCGTGCTGACACCCGCTGTCTCCGGTCCTTCCCTGCACATCCGGCTAGCGGCCTGAACCGCAGCCACCGGTGCTTCGTTTGCGACATCCTGGGACAAAGCGCCGCATGTTGCGTTGCGCCGCGGACGGATGCGTGTTTCACTCGCCATGCAATTTTGTCACGCTGACGAACCAAGGACTTCAAAAAACATGTCGGAAAAAGACCAATTGGACGACCTGCATCAGGCCCGGACAGTTCCCGATGCCATCACATACGACACCGATTACGAACTCGGTCAGGATAATATTCGGCCTTTTGGCCTCGACATTCACAATCCTGTTTTCGTTATTTCCGGCGCGGCGATTGTTCTCTTCGTTGTTCTTGCACTTTTCAATCAGCAGGCCACCGCTGACCTGTTCGGCTGGCTTCGGCCCTGGCTGACCAGCACGTTCGACTGGTTCCTGATGATGGCGGTCAACATCATCTTCGTGTTCTGCATCGGTCTGGCGGTTTCACCGCTCGGCAAGGTGCGGATCGGCGGTGCCGATGCGACCCCCGACTACGGCTACCTGTCATGGATCGCGATGCTGTTCTCCGCCGGTATGGGGATCGGGCTCTTGTTCTTCTCGGTCCTTGAGCCGATGTACTACTCGCTGCCGGAGCTGAATGCGCTTCCGCTCGGCGTCAATCCGATGAACGCAGACGGTACGATCGGCAATTCCGGGCTTGCAGCCACCGTGTTCCACTGGGGCTTTTCAGCCTGGGCGGTCTATGTCGTCGTTGCCCTGAGCCTTGCGATCTTCGCCTATAATCTCGGTCTCCCGCTGACGTTGCGGTCGGCTTTTTATCCGATCCTCGGCGAAAGGGTCTGGGGCTGGTGGGGCCACGCGATCGATATTCTGGCGGTCTTCGCCACGTTGTTCGGGCTGACAACGACACTGGGGCTTGGCGCGCAGCAGATCGCGGCCGGTTTGACGGATGTGTTCGGCATGGAGATCGGCCAGACGGGGATCGTCGTCCTGATCATCATCATCACCATGGCCGCGCTGACCTCGGTTCTCCTGGGCATGGATGCGGGCGTCAAACGGCTGGCCGAGATCAACATGTGGCTGGCGTTGGCCTTGTTCCTGTTCGTGCTGTTCGTCGGTCCGACGATGGTTCTCCTCGGCCGGTTCGGCGGAACGATGGTGGAATACGTGACGAACTATGTCGCCCTTTCGAACCCGTTCGGGCGCGAGGATACCGGCTACATGCACGGCTGGACGACCTTCTACTGGGCCTGGTGGATCGCCTGGTCGCCCTTCGTCGGCATGTTCATCGCCCGCGTCTCGCGCGGTCGCACGGTGCGCGAATTCATCGTCTGCGTTCTGCTCCTGCCCTCATTGGTGTGCGCGCTCTGGATGAGCGTCTTCGGTGGCATGGCGCTGGAACAGCTGGCGGCCGGCTACGAGGGTGCCAAGGATGTCGTCGTCGCCTACAGGCCGGAACTGTCGTTCTTCCGCATGATTGACCAGTTCCCGTTCTACAGCATCGTGGCGCCGATCTGTCTGGTGCTGATCGTGGTATTCTTCGTCACCTCGTCGGATTCGGGATCGCTGGTCATCGACACGATCACCGCGGGTGGCAAGATGGACGCCCCTGTGGCACAGCGGGTCTTCTGGTGCACATTCGAGGGCCTGGTCGCCATTGCGCTGTTGCTGGGCGGCGGCCTGAACGCGCTTCAGGGTGCGGCCGTATCCATGGGTATCCCTTTCACCCTGGTGGTGTTGGCCATGTGCTACTGCCTGTTCCTGGCGCTCAGGTCCGAGAAGCAGCTTATGGGACTGCCGGAAGGTTCGGCCGTAACCTCGCCCCACCCTGTCGAGCACGATGAAAAGCCGCGCGGAGAACATTGGTAACAAGGGAACGACACCCCTGTGGCCGGCTCCCTACCGCCAGCCCCGCCGCTTTGCCGCGG
>PAPH01000014.1 GCA_002709005.1 Hyphomicrobiales bacterium
ATCTCTACGTCGTCATGTGCCGGACCGGCGAAGACGGCGCGGGCGGCATCTCCACGATCCTCATCCCCGAGGGAACGGAAGGCCTGTCCTTCGGCGCGAAGGAGGACAAGATGGGCTGGCGCGCGCAGCCGACCACCGTCGTCCAGTTCGATGACTGCCGGATCGATGCCGGAAATCTGCTCGGCACGGAAGGCGCCGGTTTCAAATATGCGATGGCGGGGCTCGACGGCGGACGCCTCAATATTTCCGCATGTGCCCTCGGCGGGGCTCAGGCAGCGCTCGACAAGGCGCTCGACTATATGGGTGAGCGCAAGGCCTTCGGACAAACGATCGACAGCTTCCAGGCGCTGCAGTTCCGTCTCGCCGATATGGAGATCGAGCTTCAGGCCGCGCGCACCTTCCTGCGTCAGGCCGCCTGGAAGCTCGACAACAAGGCGCCGGACGCAACAAAATTCTGCGCCATGGCCAAGCGCTTCGTCACCGACACGGCCTTCGACGTCGCCAATCAGGCGCTGCAATTGCACGGCGGCTACGGCTATCTCGCCGATTACGGGATCGAGAAGATCGTCCGCGATCTGCGCGTCCACCAGATCCTTGAGGGCACCAACGAGATCATGCGGCTCATCGTCTCGCGCGCGCTGTTGAAGGAGCGGGACAAGTGAGCGCCGGCAGCGACATTCTTTTGCGTGTGGAAGGCCGTGTCGGCCACGCCACGCTCAATCGTCCGCAGGCGCTCAACGCGCTCTCCTATGAGATGGCGATCGCGCTCGAAGCCGCACTCGACGACTGGCGCGACGACCCCGCGGTGGACATGGTGCTGATCGATGCCGAGGGCGAAAAGGCCTTCTGCGCCGGCGGCGACATCAACGCGCTCTACACCACCGGCAAGACGGGCAATCTCGACTATGCGAGAACCTTCTGGGCCGACGAATACCGGCTCAACGCCAAGATCGCGGCCTTCCCGAAACCCTATGTGGCGCTGATGGACGGCATCGTCATGGGCGGCGGCGTCGGCGTTTCCGCCCACGGTACGCACCGGATCGTGACCGACAGGACCATGCTGGCCATGCCCGAATGCGGCATCGGTCTGATCCCCGACGTCGGCGGCACGTGGCTATTGGGGCACGCGCCGGGCCGGATCGGCGAATATCTGGGCCTGACCGGGGCGCGCATCGGCGCCGCGGATGCGATCCACGCCGGATTCGCCGATATCTTCGTGCCGTCGGGAAAGCTCGATGACCTCCAGGCGCGGCTGATCGCCACCGGCGATCCGTCCTGTATTTCGAACTTCACATCCGAGCCGCCGGCCGGCGATCTTGCCTCGATCGGGGCGGACCTGGAAATGGCTTTTTCCGGCACTACCGTCGCGGATGTCCGCAAGGCGCTCGAGGGTATCGGAGCCGAATGGGCGGGCAAGGCGGCAAAAGCGATCGATCGCGGTTCGCCGATCTCGCTCGCCTGCACGCTCGAAATGGTTCGCGCTGCGCGTGACGATGCCTCCGTGGCGGATTCGCTCAAGCGCGAATACCGGTTCGTCTCGCGCTGCATGGAACACGGCGATTTTCTCGAAGGCGTGCGCGCGGCGATCATCGACAAGGACCGCAATCCTGCCTTTGCCGGCGGCAAGCCCGCGAGCCGCGAAATGGTCAATTTCATGTTGTCCGAGCCTGAGGGAGGCGATATCCGCATAAAGCTCCGATGAGCTGACAGGATAACCCCGACATGACTTCCCGCCTCGTTCTTCTCGGCACCAAGGGCGGCCCCGCCATCAGGCCGGGCGGCCCGTCGCCAACCTCCTCGCTGCTCGACATGGCGGACCGGAAAATCGTCGTCGACTGCGGGCTCGGTGTGGCCCGGGGCTTGGTCGAAACCGGCATGAGGCTCAGCGAACTAGACCTGATATTCATCACCCATCTCCACTCCGACCATGTGCTGGAACTCGGCCCGCTGATCCATACTGCCTGGACCGCGGGGCTGGATCGCCCGGTCAAGGTCTACGGTCCGGTCGGCACCGCAGACGTCTGGCTGCATTTCTGCGCCTCGCTCGCCTATGACATCGAGACCCGCATCGACGACGAGGGCCGCCCGGATATTCGCGACCTGGTCACGGTGCTGGAACACGGCGAGGGCCCTGTGCTCTCGGAGGGTGATCTGACGGTTTCGGCGCTGCGCGTCGATCATCCGCCGGTGACCGATTGCTTCGCGCTGAAATTCGAGGGCGGCGGCAGAACGGTCGTCTTTTCTTCCGATACTGCATATTTCCCACCGCTTGCCGCGTTCGGCCGCTCTGCCAACCTTCTGGTTCACGAGGGCCTTCATCCCGAAGGGCTCGAACGTCTGGTGTCGAGAACGGGCAACGGCGCCCGGCTGCGCGAGCATCTGACCGCGAGCCACACCTTCGCAGAGGATGTCGGCCGCATCGCAGCCGATGCCGGGGTTGGCCGCCTGGTGCTTCACCACCTCGTGCCTGCCGACGATCCGGAGATCACGGCGGCCGACTGGGAGCGCGAATTGCGCAAGACCTGGAAGGGGCCGCTCACCATTGGCAGCGACGGGCTGGTTCTGCCGCTCGATTGACGGCGGTCAGAGCTTGGCGAGGTTCTGCTCGACCTTCGCGAGGTAGGCATGGCGGCTTTCGGGCGTCGACAAATCCATGCGGTAATGGGCCAGATAGAGCGTCTTGCAGCGTTTGCCGCAAAGCCCGCGCATGCCGCGCAGGATTGTGCGGCGGCCGGGATGGCCGACGATGTTGGTCCACAGTCGCGTTGCGCCGCAGGTGGTGATCACGCCGAGAAAATTGATGTGCTGCATGAGCGGCCTGATCGGCTCGTCGGTGGTGGGGATGGTGAAGGCGAGATCCGGCGTCCAGACCCGGTCGAGCCACCCTTTGAGCATTGCCGGCAGCCCGTACCACCAGGTCGGGTAGATGAAGAGAATGCCGTCCGCCGCCTTTAGCCGCTCCGCATGTTCGGGAAAGGGGTGATGCTCCATCGTCATCTCGTTGTAGTTCCGCCGTTCACCCGCCGACATGACGGGATCGAAACCCTCCTCGTAGAGATCGAGCAGATCGACCTCGTGTCCGCCCACCTTCAGCGCCCGGATCGCGGTTTCCCGGATCGCCGCGCAGAAGCTCTCTGGCACGGGGTGGCAGTAGACGAGAAGAATACGCATTACCGGGCTCCCTGAAGGCCCTTGAACAGCCATGTCTGTCCGGAACTGAAATCATAACCGGGATCGTCCCAGGCGATCATCTTGCCGGGGTTCAAGAGCCCCTTGGGATCGGCTTCGCGCTTGAAGGCGAGCTGGATCTCGTCGGTCTGCTTCATGCCGCCTTCCTCCAGAGTGTAGCGGTGCGGATTGAAGATCGGGCAGCCATTGTCGTTGTGGAACGCCACGATCTCGTCGAGCCTGTCCTCCGTCGTATATCTGATGAGCGGCAGGCCGAAACAGGTGATGTCGCCGTCGAAACGGACGAACTCCAGATGCGAGATCATCTCGCCTTCGGCAAAACTCTCGTCCATCCTGCGGCTGAGCTCCAACTGGTTCGGGAACGGGTAAAGCACCTGGAGATAGGTCCAGGCCGGTTCCACTCTCAGCGCGCGTAGCGTCGTATGGTTCCACGATAGCTCGAAGATCGGCGGCAGTCCCGCAAGATCGCCCGCCATCGTCGCGTCAAAGGCGATGCGCCCGCCATGGCGGCGGTTGAAGGCCAGAAGCGCGTCATGGGACTGCGGAGCAACCATGACGAGCACGACATGCTGGCCTTCCTCGAGAAACGTCCGGTGCCGCTTGAAATAGTCGAACGGGCAGGGGGCCGCGACCACCGAGACGAGCTTGGTCAATATGCCATCCTGCCGGGCGAGCGAATTTGCGTAAGCGGCAGCGTCCGCAAACGAGGGGAAACCGATGATCATGTCGATCCAGTCATAGGCCGGTGCCAGCGGCATCTCGACTTCGGTGATGATCCCGTTGGTGCCGTAGGCGTGGATCGCCTTGTGCAGATCCTGGCTGGTGAGTTCGAGGACGCGCGGCTCGGCTTCCATCGTCACCACCCGGAGCCGGATGACGTTGCCGAAATCACGCAAGCCGCCAAAATTGATCGAACCGACCCCGCCCGAGCCGCCGGCGATGAAGCCGCCGATCGTCGCCGTATGCGCGGTCGAGGGGTGCATCCGCATCTCCTGGCACGAGTGTTCGCGCGCCGCCTTGTCGATATCCGCGCATTTGACGCCCGGTCCGCAGACGATCCGGCCCGGGGAGATCTCGCGGATGTCGTTCATCTCCGCGAGCGACAGCACGACGCCGCCCGACAGCGGCATGGCCTGGCCGTAATTGCCGGTGCCGGTGCCGCGCGGGGTGACCGGGATGTCGTGCCGGTAGCACGCCTTGAGCACGGCAATCAGTTCCGCATCGGTCTTCGGCGAAACGACGAGATCGCCTGTCACGTTTGCAAGGCGTTCCTTCAGAACCGGCGAGTACCAGTAGAAATCGCGGCTTTTCTGCTGCACGATTTTTTCGTTGTCCTCGATCCGGATGCCGGCGAGATCCGCGCGCAAAGCCTCGATATTCATGGCTTATCCCTTCATCAGATCGTCGAGTTCGCTGTAGCGGGGCAGTTGCGTCTCGATCGCGCTTCCGCCGCGGATCACCACGCGACCCGATTCCGGGCGCGAGAGAAGTTCGGTGAAGCGGCGGCCTTCGAAGATGACGAAATCGGCTGGCCCGCCGGCTTCCAGCAAACCGCGATCGGCGAGCCCCAAGGCGCGCGCGGCATTGCGCCCCACCGCTGCCGGCCAGTCGCCCACCGGATGGTCGAAATGCAGGATGCGGGTGGCCTCGCGATAGACCTCCAGCATGTCGAGATCACCATAGGCGTAGAAGGAGTCGCGGGTGTTGTCGGAAGCCACCGCGACATTGATCCCGCGCGCCGCCATTTCATGCAGCAAGGTCACCCCGCGCCAGCGCGGCGTCGTGCCGTCATTTCGCCGGTCCTGCAGATACATATTGCACATGGGCAGCGAGACCACCGACAGTCCGGCTTCCGCGACAAGATCCAGCGTTTCAAGAACCTGACCGTCCGGCTGTCGCGCCAGCGAGCAGCAATGGCCGACGAGGATACGGTTATCGAACCCGTGCCGGAGCGCGGCCGACGCTATACGGTTGAGTGAGACGGCGGAAACGTCGTCGGTTTCGTCTGCGTGGAAATCCAGTTCGAGCCCGAGCCTCGTTGCGGTCGTGAAAACCCGGTCAAGCAGCGCATCAAGATCGGGCACCATATAGGTTACCGCTCCGAGCACGCCGCCATGGCTCGCCACCGTCTGGGCGAGTCCTTCGAATGCCGCTTCGTCGCGGACCGTGTCGATGCCGACGAGCGAAACCGCCTGGAGGTCGACCCGACCTTTCCATCGCGATCGCATTTCCGAAAAGACCGGCCACGAAATGGCTTCCTGCGGGGCGATGGAATCGAGATGCGTTCGGATCGACGAAGTGCCGTGCGCATAAGCGCAGCGTATGCCGAAATCCATCCGCCGGGCCACGTCCTCAGCCGACCAGCGTCCGATCCGGTCTTCCCCCACCGACGACAGCGCGCCGGCGAAGGTGCCGTCGGGGTTGGGCTTGCGCGGCCAGATGTGCCCCTTGTCGAGATGGGTGTGGCAATCGACGAATGTCGGCAGCACGATCCCGCCGCCACCATCCACCGCGTCCGTAACTGCGGTGCCGCCTCCCGGCTCTATCCCGCTGATCCGCCCGTCGGCGACCATCAGCCGGGCGAGCGCCAGTCCGTCTTCGTCGAAGGAGAGGCCGGCCGCCGAGGTCGAGCTGCCATGCAGGCGGATATTGTCGAGAACGAAACGTCTGGAATTCGGTATTTCAGAAGCCGTGCGCATTATCGGTCCCGCTCGATGGCACTTTCGTGCCAGCGCCTGAGGATCAGGTGGCTGATGACCGACAGGCTGACGAAGATCAGGATGCCCGTCAGCGAGATAAGCAGCAGCGCTGCGAACAAACGGGGGATCTTCAGCCGGTAGCCGGCTTCGATGATCCGCGAGGCGAGGCCGGATTCCTGACCCGCGGCACCGGCCACGAACTCCGCGACCACCGCGCCGATCAGCGCCAGTCCGCCGGCGATCTTCAGCCCGCCGAGAAAATAGGGCATGGCTGCGGGAAGCCTGAGATGCCGGAGCGTCTGCCAGCGGGTTGCGCCGTTGAGCCGGAAATAATCGAGAAGATTGCGATCGACCGAATTGAGCCCCAGCGTGGTGTTCGACAGGATCGGGAAGAAGGCGACGATCCAGGCGCAGAGCAACAACTTGGCCGTCTGGTTGTCGACATAGATGTTGATCAGCGGAAAGATTGCCACAATCGGCGTGACCTGGAGAATGATGGCGAAGGGAAACAGCGACATCTCCACCCAGCGCGACTGGGTGAACAGGATCGCCAGCCCCACGCCACCGGTGACCGCGAGCGCCAGCGACAGCACGGTGATCTTCAACGTCACCAGAAGGGCGGGCAACAGGATGCCCGCATCCTGCCAGAGCGTCGTCATCACCAGCCAGGGGCGCGGCAGAATGTAGGGCGGAATTTCGTTGGCAACGCAGATCATATGCCACAGGAAAAGAGCGAGACACATGATCGCGAGCGGCATCAGCCAGCGGCCGATCTTTTCCCGCCGCGCCGCACGGATGCGCGCGGCTTCCTCGGCATCGATGGCGGCGGCTGGCGGCATACGCGTGGTGGAAAGATCAGTGGACGCCAATGTTGAACACTCCCCGCGCGCCTGCTTCTTCTCCCATGCTTTCGTCGCCCATGGCACGCGCGAGCGTGTGCGAGACCTCGCGGCAGATCTCGGCATAGTCGGATGACGTCCTGAACGCGTCGGTGCGCGGGTAGGGCGCGTCGACCGCCATCTCGCGGAAGATACGGCCCGGTCGCGCGGCCATCACCGCGACCCGGTTGGACAGGAACACGCTCTCGAACACCGAATGGGTAACGAAGATCGCGGTGAAGCCGCGTTCGTGCCAGAGGTCGAGAATATCGGCATTCAGCCTGAAGCGGGTGATCTCGTCGAGTGCCGCGAAGGGCTCGTCGAGCAACAGCATTTTCGGCCGGGTGATCAGCGCGCGGGCAACGGAGACCCGCATCTTCATGCCGCCGGACAATTCGCGTGGCACCGCCTTTTCGAATCCGGTCAGATGCACCCGTTCGAGGGCCTCGCCGATTTCGCCCGCCGCCTCGGCGCGGCTGACGCCGCGCAGCCTGAGCGGCATCCAGACATTGTCGAACACGCTTGCCCAGGGCAGAAGCGTCGGTTCCTGGAAGACGAAGCCGATCTCGCCGCGCGCCAGTTCGCCGCCCGGCCACTCGAGATGACCGGAGGTTGGCGAGGAGAGCCCGGCGATGATCCTGAGCGCGGTGGACTTGCCGCACCCCGACGGCCCGAGAAGGCTCAGAAAATCACCCTGCCTCACGCTCAGTTGCACATCCTCCAGCGCCACGGTGCCGGAGGCGAAACTCTTGCCGATATTCCGCAGCACGAGCTGCGGGGCGAGGGATGCGGTCATATTCTCGCGTCACTTACAGGTCGAAGACGCCGGCGGTTTGCGCCGGGCCTCCGAAGGGTTCACATCGCCGCTATTTCTTCAGGTTTAGTCCCACCTTTTGGTTGACGAAGTCGAGCGTGTAGCTCGCCTTGATGTCGAGCCCGTCGGTGACAACGCCCGCCTTGACCATCTTGTCGTAAAAGCTCTGCATTCGCTCGTCGGTCATCGCGCCGATGCCGAGCGTTTCCGTATCGCCGGAATCGACGATCCCGTATTCCTTCATCTTGTCGATGGAAAAGGCGATCTGCTCATCGGACATGTCCGGGTTGTCGGCCTTGATCAGTTCGTTTGCCGCGGAATTGTCGCCATAGAGATAGTTGTACCAGCCCTTGATCGACCCCTCGACGAAGCATGTGACGATCTCCGGCTTCTCCTCGATCGTCGCGGTCATGGCCTCGATCGTGGTGGAATAGGTGTCGAAACCGTAATCGGCGATCAGGAAGAGGTTGGGCTTGAAGCCGCCTTCCTTTTCCACCGCATAGGGTTCGGACGTAATGTAGCCCTGCTGCACGGACTTCTTGTCGGCGATAAAGGGCGCGGGGTTGAACGTGTAGGGCACGCGCTTGGAGGCGTCGAAGCCGAACTCGGTGATCATCCACTGGAAGTAGCTCTGGAATCCCTGGTCGCCGAGAATGTAGGTATCGGCGTCTTTCAGAGATTCCCAGGTGTCGAACCCCTGGTCCGGGTGCGTCATCAGCACCTGCGGCTCCTTCTGGAAGGATGCCGCGATCACCTTCACGGGGATGCCTTCCTCGAGTGCCGAGAACGGCTCGAGCATGTTGCCGCCCATGTTGAAGTCGATCTTGCCAGCAAGCAGAAGCGCCCGGTTGTTGACCTGCGGGCCGCCCTGCAGGATCGTCACCTCCAGCCCGCAGGCCTCGTAGGTGCCGTCTGCGACGGACTGGTAGAACCCGCCATGTTCCGGCTGCGCCAGCCAGTTGGTGCCGAAGGAGACTTTTTCGGCGGCCGGCGCGCCTGATGCCATCGAGAGAAAAGATGCCGTCGAGAGGAAAACTGCGGAAAGAAAGCTGCGGTGAAGTGCGGTCATGCTCGCCATCCCTGTTCCGGCGGTCGCCGTCATGGCGCCGCTACGTCGATCATGGTGCGGAGCAAGCTTCATGCCAGAAGACGGGGCCGCGCGGCGGCGGGGCGGTCGCAGCCAGTGCCCGGCGCGGCGTGACGTTTTCGGCTGCGTTGTGCTTAATTCCTGGTCAGTGCTCCCAATCCCGACAGCCGCATCTTGACCCATTTGAGCCGGCATTGGAATAGGGAGGCGCGACCGACAGAACCTGCCGAACAGGCGAGAGGGCCTTGAGATGAAACATCACACCCCAAAGACCATCAGGCCGCCATTCGCCCGTTACAGCCATGCGGTGGAAATTCCCGCCGGCCATCGGCTCTTGGTCTGCTCGGGGCAACTGGGGCTGACCAAGGACGATCATATTCCCGAGGATGCCGGCGAACAGACAGAACTCTGTTTTGCCAATGCGGCCGAAATCCTCGTCTCCGCGGGCATGGATTTCTCCCATGTCGTGCGCATCAATGCCTATGTCACCGACCGCGCCTGGCTCAAACCCTATATGGCCGTCCGCGATCAACTCTTCGGCGATCCGCCGCCCGCCTCGACGCTGATGATCGTTTCCGGATTTGCCAACGAGGCCTTCAAGGTGGAAATAGAGGTGCTGGCCGCCGCGCCCGACGCGGAAGTGCCCGACACGGAAGCATAAGGCGTTTGAAGGAAGAGATTTGATGACGAGAAAGATCTGGTGGGGCGATTTCACTGCGCCCGAATTCGCCGATATCGACGCCAACGCCACCATCGCGGTGCTGCCGATCGCGGCGATCGAGCAGCACGGACCGCATCTGCCGGTCTCCACCGACACCTCGATCATGGAAGGCATGCTGGGCACCGTCATCCCGCTGGTACCCGACGATCTCGATCTGCGCATCGTGCCGATCCAGCAGGTCGGCAAGTCCAACGAACATCTCCATGCGCCGGGCACGTTGACCATTCCGGCCACGACGCTGATCGATCACTGGGTGGAGATCGGCCATTCGGTCGCCCGCGCAGGAATACGGAAGATCATCATTATCACCTCCCACGGCGGCAACGAGGAGGTCATGGGCATCGTCTCGCGCGAACTCAGGGTCCGCGCCAGGATGATGTCGGTGAAGACGAGCTGGATGCGCTTCGGCCTGCCCGACGGAATGTATTCGGACGAAGAGCGCCGCTACGGCATTCACGGCGGCGACGTCGAAACCTCACTGATGCGCCATTTCCGCCCCGAACTCGTCGACATGTCGAAGGCCGAAAACTTCGTCTCCGCCGTCAAGCGCGCCGAGAGCGAGTTCGATCTTCTGAAACACACCGGCACGCACGCCTTCGCCTGGATGGCCAACGATCTCCATCCGTCAGGCACCGTCGGCGAGGCGGCGAAGGCAACGGCGGAGAAGGGCAAGACGACCGCCGAACATCAGGCAAAGGGTTTTGTCGAACTCGCCAAGGAAGTGCGGCGCGCCGATCTGGACGACTGGCTGGCGTGACCAGTGTATTGAGTGTTTCTGTCGAAGGGCTTTCAGGCCGCCTCGATTCCTTCAATTTCGTCTTCAACGCTTCGGCATGGCGTTTGAGGTCGAAGCTGTCCTGCAGGTTCATCCAGAATTCCGGGACGTGCGGAAGAACTTGGCAAGCCGGAGCGCCGTATCCGGCGTGATCGCGGTTTCTTCCTTGGCGATCCGTTCGATGCGTGTGCGCGGCACGTTAAGACGCTTGGCCAGAGCGCCGCACTCATCTTGAGCGGAACCAGATACTCTTCACGCAGAATTCGCCCGGATGCACTGGCGGCAATATGCTGGTCATGATGCTCGAACCTTGTCTGCAGGGATCGAAAGCGTTGATCGGCTCAGTATAATCGCATGATACGTATTGCGCCCAAGGCCCGCTGATAAAGCGTCAGCGGCACTTTCACACTACCTCTGCGGCAGCCCGAAGGCCTGCTGGAAATAGCTGCGGACGGCGCGCATGGCGGGGGTGAACTCGGTGCCGCTGCGCCAGGCGAGACCGACATCCATCGGCGGCACCGGATCCTTGACGTTGATTGTCTCGATCCGCCGGCCTTCGAGCGACCAGGGGCGGTGGACCATGTCCGACAGGATCGCCACGCCGAGATTGTCGCCGACCATCGAGCGCACGGCCTCAATGGACGAGGTTCGCAAAATCACCTGCGGCTGGTAGCCCGAATTGTTCCAGTATTTGAGCGAGGAATAGGCGGCCTCGTCGACCGTCAGCATGATGTAGGGTTCGTGCGAAATCTCCTCGAGCCCCACCGTGTCGTGCTTCAACAGCGGATGCTGGGCGGGAACCCAGAGCCGGCGGACGGAGCGCATCAGGGTTTCGGTCTGAAGCGCGGGGTTGATGATGTTCGAGGTCAAGAGCACCGAGATGTCGTAGCGGTTGACCAGCAGGCCTTCCTCGATCGACTCCCGGTTCACCTCGTAGAGCTGGATCCTGAGCTTCGGATAAAGCCGGCGCATGCGCTCGATATGCATCGGCAGGAAATAGCCGATCACCGTATAGGTGGCGGCCATCGTCAGCTCACCCTCGACGTCGCTGCCGACGAAGGAGAGGTGGGTCGCCTCGTCCACCTTGGCGAGGATCTCGTAGGCGTGGGAGAGAAACTGCCGCCCGGCGGCGGTGAGCTCCATGCCCTGCGGCGTCCGGTCGAACAGCGAGACGCCCAGCGAGACTTCCAGTTCCTTGATTGCCGCCGTGACCGCCGATTGCGAGATCGAGAGGCTCACCGCCGCATGGGAGATCTGGCCGAGTTCGGCGGTGGCCACGAAGTAGCGAAGCTGGCGCAGGCTGAAACTCATGGTGGCATCATCCCATCTGATTTACTGATGTAGCTTCGCATAAATTCCGAAAGGCTGCGAAAAATTCGTGCGTTCCCGTCTTCGCATCTGCACAATTCAGCGGCAAAAGCTTGTCGATGCAGACAAATTTGATGCTGCGCAAATCAGCTCGAATATCAGTATAATCGATATGGCGGCCTTAAAAATAGAATTTTTCAAGGTCAGGATTCTCTCCTAGCGTTTTATCCCTCAGGTGCAGCGAGGGTGAACGATTGAAAACTGTCGTCGATATCAACTGCGATATGGGAGAAGCCTTCGGGCGATGGCGGATCGGCGATGCGGAAGACGCCGCCCTGATGCCGAAGATCAGCTCGGCAAATATCGCCACCGGCTTCCACGCAGGCGACCCCAACCTGATCGACGAGACGGTCGCGCTTGCCGCCACCCACGGCGTGGGCGTCGGAGCGCATCCCGGCTACAACGACCTCCAGGGCTTCGGCCGGCGAAAAATCCTCGGCAACAGCCGCGAACTGGTCAACGACATCGTCTACCAGGTCGGCGCGCTGCGCGAATTCGCCCGCCGCCACGGTGTTGCCCTCCAGCACGTCAAGCCGCACGGCGCGCTCTACATGGAGATGGCGTCGAACGGCGAACTGGCCCGCATGTTCATCGATTACCTGCGCAAGGTCTCGCCCAATGCGGCGATCTTCTGCACGGCGGGGACCGAAACCCACAAGGCGGCACTCGAGGCCGGGCAGCCGTTTGCCTGCGAGTTCTATGCCGACCGCGATTACAACGACAATGGCGAGATCGTCTTCGTGCGCGATGCCGGCCGTCCCGATCCCGACGTACTGGCGAAGAAGGTGCTGCGCGCCTGCCAGGAAGGCCGCGTCCGCACCGTCACCGGCAAGGATATCGAGATCGAGTTCGACACCATCTGCTTCCACTCCGATACGCTGGGAGCCCATGACATCGTGACGAGAATGCGGGAAATCCTCCTCGCCAACAATATTCGCATTGCACCTGTTTCACAGATCCTCGGCAACTGACTGGGCGGAGACCGACCATGAGCAAGCTTGAAATCAAATCACCGCTTCCGGGCACTTTCTACCGGGCATCCTCGCCCGAGGCCGCACCGTTCAAGGCCGATGGCGATTCGGTAGGCGACACCGACACGATCGGCCTCATCGAGGTGATGAAGACATTCCAGGAAATCCCGGCCGGCGTTTCCGGCAAGGCGATCAAGTTCCTCGTCGACAACGAGGAAGCGGTCATGGCCGGGCAGGTGATCGCCGAGGTCGAGGCATGACGATCAAATCCGTTCTCATCGCCAACCGCGGGGAGATCGCCGTCCGTATCGTGACGGCGGCCAAGGCGCTCGGCATCAGGACGGTGCAGGTCCATAGTGCTGCCGACGCCGACATGCTGGCCGTCAAACTTGCCGACGAGGCGGTCGACATCGGCCCGCCGGCGGCGAAGAAATCCTATCTCAATATCGACGCCATCATTTCGGCGGCCAAGAAGGCCGGCGTCGACGCGATTCATCCGGGCTACGGTTTCCTGTCGGAGAACGGGGACTTTGCGGATGCGGTCGAGGCGGCTGGGATGATCTTCATCGGCCCGTCCGGTGAGGCCATCCGCACGCTGGGTGACAAAGTGGCGGCGCGCGATGTCGCCCGGCGGGCGGGTGTGCCGACGGTTCCCGGCAGCGATGGCCGTCTCTCGGGCCTGGAGGAGGCCAGGACGCTCGCCGCCGAGATTGGCTATCCGGTGATGATCAAGGCAGCGGCCGGCGGCGGCGGTCGCGGCATCCGCATCGTTGCGGACGCGGCGGAGCTCGAACGCCATTATCCGCAGGCGTCCGCCGAGGCCCAGGCCGCTTTCGGCGACGGCGGCCTCTACATGGAGAAGGTCATCACCCGCGCCCGCCACGTCGAGGTGCAGATTTTTGGCGACGGCGCGAATTTCGTCCACTTCTTCGAGCGCGAATGCTCGCTGCAGCGCCGCCGCCAGAAGGTGTGGGAAGAGGCGCCCAGTGCCGGGCTCGACGCGGACGTGCGCAAAAAGCTCTGCGACAGCGCAGTCGCTCTGGCGCGAGAAGTGAAATACCGCGGCGCCGGCACGGTCGAATATCTCTACGACGACAAGACCGGCGACTTCTATTTTATCGAGGTCAACACCCGCATCCAGGTCGAGCACCCGGTCACAGAGATGATCACCGGCTTCGATCTGGTACAGGAGATGTTCAACGTCGCCGGCGGTGCCGTACTTTCGGTAACGCAGGACGACATCACGGAGACCGGCCACGCGATCGAGTGCCGGATCAACGCCGAAGACCCGTTCAAGGGCTTTCTGCCCACGCCGGGCACCATAAGCGAACTCTCGGTGCCGGAAGGCGAGGGCATTCGGTTCGATACGATGCTCTACGAAGGCTACACGATCCCGCCTTTCTACGATTCCCTTCTGGGCAAGCTGATCGTCCATGCCGAAAGCCGAGAGGCGTGCCTCGAAAAGCTCGCCGCTACGCTCGAAAATCTGAAGATCGAAGGAGTGGCGACCACCGTGCCGCTGCATCTTGCGCTCGCCCGCGACGCGACGGTGGCGTCTGGCGATTATCACACACGTTTTCTGGAGGCCTGGCTGGAGACCGAATTCGCCCGGCTCGCAGATGAGAAAGAGGAGGTGGCCTGATGCCCGCTCGCTACACATTTGGCGGCGACGAACATCTGTTCGTCGAATGCAGCGACGAGATGTCGCTTGACGCCTTCTTCAAGAGCCTGTCGATGGCGACCGGCATCAAGGACAGCAATATCAAGGGCGTAACCGAGATCTGCCCGGCCAACGCCTCGCTGCAGGTGAAGTTCAATCCGGATATCATCAAGCCGGACGACATCCTCAAGGAAGTTCAGGCGATCGAGGGCGCGGCGGAGAAGGCCGAGCCCGTACTGACCACCCGCATCGTCGAGATCCCGGTCTATTACAACGACCCCTGGACCCACGAGACGCTGATGCGCTTCCGCGAGCGCCACCAGGATCCCTCGGGTACCGATCTCGAATATGCGGCCCGCATCAACGATTTCGGAAATGTCGACGACTTCATCGCCGCGCATTCCGGCTCGCCCTGGTTCGTCTCCATGGTCGGCTTCGTCGCCGGGCTGCCCTTCATGTACCAGATGGTCGAGCGCCAGCGGCAGATCGAGGTGCCGAAATATCTGCGCCCGCGCACCGACACGCCGAAGCTCACGGTCGGCTATGGCGGCTGCTTCTCCTGCATCTACTCGGTGCGCGGCGCGGGCGGCTACCAGATGTTCGGCATCACCCCGATGCCGATCTTCGATCCGACGCAAGAGACCAGCTACCTCAGAGATTTCATGGTGTTCTTCCGTCCCGGCGACATCGTCAAGTTCAAGCCGATCAATCGTGACGAGTACGATGCCGCGGTCGAGGAAGTCGACAAGGGCCGGTTCAGCCCGCCGATCCGCGAGGTGAAGTTCGACCTGCGCGAGTTCTCCAAGGATATCGACGGCTACAACGCCAAGCTGGAGGGCATGCTCAATGGCCATTAAGGTTCTCCACCACGGGCTGGCGACCACCGTCCAGGATCTCGGGCGTCCCGGTTATTTCCACCTCGGCATCCCGATAGGGGGCGCGATGGACCGCTACGCCATGCGCGCGGCCAACCTGCTCGTCGGCAATGACGAGGGTGCGGCCGGGCTCGAAGCGGTCTTCATGGGACCCAAGCTCGAATTCGCCGAGGATGCCCTCGTGGCCGTCACCGGCGCCGACATGCCGGCGAAGGTCGACGGCGAGGAAAGGCCCGGCTGGACCGCCTTCAAGGTCAAGGCGGGGCAGGTGCTCTCCTTCGATTTTTTGAAGGCCGGCGCGCGCATATGCATCGCCGTCTCCGGCGGCATCGACGTGCCCGAAGCTCTCGGCAGCCGTTCCACCTATCCGATCGGCGCGCTCGGCGGCTACAAGGGCCGTGCGATCGCCGCGGGCGACGAACTGCCGGTCGGTGAGGGCACCCTTGCCAGCGAAGGCAAGTCCGTTCCCGAAGAACTCCGCCGCATGCCGTCGAACCCGTGCGAACTGCGCGTGCTTCCCGGCCTCTACTGGGACCGGCTGACGGACGCCGCCAAGGAAAGCTTCTTCGCCGACGAATGGAAGGTCGCGCCCGAGGCTGACCGCATGGGCTATCGCTTCAAGGGCGGGCGGCATCTCGATTTCGTCGAACGCAAGCAGCCCTTCGGGGCGGGCTCCGACCCGTCCAACATCGTCGACAGTTGCTATCCCTACGGCTCGATCCAGGTTCCGGGCGGCACCGAGCCGATCATCCTTCACCGTGACGCGGTATCGGGCGGTGGGTATTTCATGGTCGGAACCGTGATCTCCGCCGACATGGATCTGATCGGCCAGCTCCAGCCGCATACGCCGATACGCTTCGTCAAGGTCGACATGGACGAGGCCCTGGCCGCGCGCGCGGAACGGGCGAGAATGCTCGCGGCGCTGCGCGAAAGCCTCGGATAGGGGATGGGCCGATGACTACGCTGTCACTCCACGCGGGTCAGGTAGTCGGCGGTCACGCTCGGTCCCGGAAGGATCGAGACGATCTTCATCTGTGCAATCATCCGCTTCATCGAGGCGTCGAGATGGGTATCGAGCATGGCGGCGGCGGCCTCGATCGCCCCGCGCATCAACAATTCGACGACGAGACGCATCTCGGTGATGGCGGTGGAATCATCGGGCAGGCCGAGATGGCGCAGCAACCGCTCGGCAGCGGTCACCGGCAAGAGGTTGTTGCGGATGAGTTCGCGCATGCGCTCGTTGGTCGGGCCGAGCACGCAGTACTCGATCATGTGGGCCTGAACTTCCTCGAGCTTTTCGAGGTGGTCGACGGGTTGCGATACCTCCAGCGCCGTCATCCGTTCGTAAAGACCGACGATCCGGTCGCGGTCGATGGACCCGGCGCCGGATTTGAGCGCGGCGGGTTCGAGCATGCGCCTGAGGGCGAAATGGTCCTTTATGGTCTGGGCGGTCAGCGGTCCGGCGATCCAGTGCGAACTCTGGTTCTTGCGCACCAGTCCGCGCTCCTGAAGCCGGCTCAGGACATCGCGGACGACCGTGCGGCTGACCTTGAAATGGTTGGCGAGCTCGATCTCGATGATGCGGTATTCGCCGAAGACCACGCAGCCGGCGACGTCGTGCTCGACCTCGTTATAGATCCGTGCCCAGGAGGACCGACTCTGCAGCGCGTCGGCATGATGATCGAAGGCGAGCCCCAGCGATTTGATGTCCGTCCGGTCCGGCTCGATCCCCTTGCCGGGCGGTCCGACGAGGAAGCCGCGGCCCGAGAATCTGTGAACCAATCCGTCGCTTTCGAGTTGGGCGAGGGCGCGTTGAACCGGCGCGCGGGACGTATGCAGGATTTCGGCGATCGGTCCCTCGAGCAGCACCAGCCCCTTCGGAAGAAGGCCGGCGGAAATATTGTCGCGCAGGATCGCTTCGGCGATTTCGTATCGCCGCCTCGCGGTCTGCCCGGGGCTGCTCTTGATCATGCGTTCAGGCTCCTCCGCCCACCCTCGAACGGCGTCATGTGCGGGGTTTCGTTCTATGCGATTCCTCCATCAACGAATACGCCACCATAAATGACTTTTGTATACATAACGTGAAAGACATTTCGAGGACAAGATATTTTCCGACCTGTGATTCCGGTGGAAGTGATCGGGAAGCCGGGTGATCGGGAGCGGCTGGCCAGCGGGCGGTGTGTGAGCGCTCAGTTACAATAAACCCCGAAAATATGGGGCATAAGCGATAACAGGTCTGACTTTCTGATCGATGGCGCCGTAGCACGGCGTCGGGCTATGCGCCCATTTTCATTCACAAAAATGACGCGCCGCAAAAAAATTTCGCCTTTCATAAAAAGCCTATTGAATACAATAATCATTCGTGTAATCGTTTTGAAATCGGGAGACACAAGAAGCTCCCAAGGGTGAACGACGAAAAACGTCACACAGCCACCGTTGACATCAGCCGCACGCCACCGCGTGCGGACGAGCATTGCTGCATTCGGAAAAAACCCCGGATAGCGGCCACGGGACGGGTGTGTCCGACGTCAGGAATGGAGAAGCTGGTGTCTACGGTATTGAGCCTTGCCGGTGTGCGAAAAACCTACGGCGATCTCAACGCGCTCGACGGTATCGACCTCTCGCTGCCCGATGACAGCTATGTTTCGCTGCTCGGTCCCTCAGGCTCCGGCAAAACCACGCTTCTGCGTGTGATCGCGGGTTTCGAAACCCCGGAAGCGGGAACCGTGTCGTTCAAGGGCGAGCGCGTCGAAACCGTGCCGCCGCACCTGCGCGACATCGGCTTCGTTTTCCAGAATTTCGCGCTATTTCCCCACCTTTCGGTCGAGAAGAACATCGCCTTCGGGCTCGAGAACCGCGTCGAAAACCCGATCACCGACGCCTCGGTGGTCAAGACGAAAGTGCGCGACATCATCGGTCTCGTCGGTCTCGCGGGCCTTGAGGACCGCGCGGTCACGCAGATTTCCGGCGGGCAGAAGCAGCGTGTGGCGCTCGCCCGCACACTTGTCACCGAACCGTCTCTCGTTTTGCTCGACGAGCCGCTCGGCGCGCTCGACGCCAATCTGCGCACGCGCATGCTGACCGAGCTCCGCCGTATCCGCCAACGTTGCGGCGTAACATTCCTGCATGTGACGGGCAGCGAGACCGAGGCGCTCGCCATGGGCGACACCGTTCTCGTGCTCGATCAGGGCCGCATCGCCCAGGCCGCCGACGCCGACACGATCTACAACGAGCCGAAATCGGTCGCCGTTGCCCGCTTCCTCAACTGTTACAACCTGTTTTCCGGCGCTCCCTCCGATGGCCGCTTCGCCGGACCGGACGGCCAGTTCCCGCTCGGCGCCGAGAAGAGGTTTTCCAGCGCCGTGCCCGGTTACGCGATCCGCTACGACCGCGTCGGTATCCGTCCGCTCGACGCGCCCGTTGCCGCCGACGAGGTTTCGCTGCCGGCGACCTTCGTCGCCGACGAATATTCCGGTCCGGCCGTCAATTCGTTTTTCCAGCTCGAAAACGGACGCGTGGTCGAGGTCGAAACCCATTTGAGCGTCGCGCCGGCGCCCCGGTGCAAGCCGCACGCGCGCTACGCGCTCGTCTGGAAGCAGAACGACGCCCTTGTCTACGCCTGAGAACTCGCCCGCCGCGGGCGGGCAGGAGATTTAACGCATGTCAGTCAGCGCAACCACATCGGAGACCGAAGTCATGACGGAACCGGTCAGAAAGTCCTCCAACAAGAGCGTCTGGCTGATAACGCCCGGTGTGATCTGGATGCTTCTCTTCCTCGTCGCGCCCATGCTGATGATGGTCTACGTCTCCTTCTGGACCCAGACCACCTTCAAGATCACACCGGATCTGACGACCAAGAGCTGGGTGACCTTCTTCACCTCCGAGACCTATCTGAACTCGCTCTGGACGACGATCCGCATCTGGCTGATCGTGCTCGCCGCCACCTTGATCGTGGGCTATCCGGCCGCACTCTTTGTCGGGCTGTTCGTCAAGAACAAGACGCTGCAGACCGCGCTTCTCGTGCTTTGCGTCATTCCGTTCTGGACCTCGTTCCTGATCCGCGTGCTCGCCTGGCGGCCGATGCTCGGCAAGGAGGGCGCAATCAACCTGATCCTGATGAAGCTCCACATCATCCAGCAGCCAATCGAGGTGCTGTTGTTCTCCGAACTTTCGGTGGTCATCGGCATGACGCAGATCTACTGCGTGTTCATGGTCGGTCCCATCGCCTTCATGATGGGCCGCGTCGACCAGTCGATCATAGAGGCTGCGCAGGATCTCGGCGCCGGCTTCTGGCGGATTTTCCGCACCATCAACCTTCCGCTCACCATGCCGGGCGTGGTGGTCGGCGCCATCTTCGTTTCCGTCATGGTTCTCGGTGAATTCGCCACCGCCGCCGCACTATCGGGCCGCAAGGTGAACCTGCTGGGCAACATCATCGTCACACAGGTCGGATCGCTCAAATGGGCGTTCGCTGCGGTCGTCGGCGTGGTCCTTACCGTGCTGATGGGCATCGTGGTGGCCGGGCTGTTGCGTGTCGTCGACCTCAAGAAGGAGCTGTGAGCCATGCAGGCAGGCGGCATCAAGCTAACCCTCGGCGTCTACATCGCGCTGTTTCTCACCTTCCTCTACGCACCGCTGATGGTTCTGGCGATCCTGTCGTTCCAGATCGGTCCCGAGGGCGGGCCCCAGTTCCCGATCATCGAATGGTCGACCTACTGGTACCAGCATCTCTTCGGCCTGACGCCGCCATCGCGCATCGCGCCGCTGCCGATCAAGGAAGCGCTGTTCCGCTCACTGGCGCTCGCCATCATGACCATGATCGTCTCGACCGTTCTGGGCGTGTCAGCCGCGCAGGCCTTCCGCAAGCGCTTCAGGGGCCAGAATTTCGTCTTCTATCTGATCGTGCTCGGGATGATGGTCCCAGGCGTTCTCGTCGGCCTCGGCATGGCGCTCGTCTCCAACGAGCTCGGCGTCGCCCGTCACTGGTGGGGAACGGCCTTCGTCCTCCACGTGGTCTACACCTTTCCCTTCGCTTTCCTGGTCATGCTCGCGATCTTCAACCGCTTCGACCAGAGCGTGGAGGAGGCGGCCTGGTCGCTCGGCGTCTCACCGGCCAGGACCTTCCGCAAGGTGACGTTTCCGCTCATCTTCCCGGGTGTGCTGTCGGCCATGCTGTTCGCCTTCACGCTTTCCTATGACGAGTTCTCCCGCACGTTGTTTGCCTCGGGCCGGGATCTGACGCTGCCGCTCGCCATCTACGGCACCTTCTCGGTGGAGGTGCATCCGAACGTCTTCGCCTTCGGGGTGCTGACGACGCTCTTCTCCTTCGCGCTGCTCTCGGTCTACGCGATCCTGATGATGCTTTCGATGCGCCGCGCCAAGCGCATCGCCATCCAGGAGGAGGCATGATGCCCGCGCCCTCCGCAATCGTCACCGGCGCCGGTTCGGGCATCGGCCGCGCCATCGCCATGCGGCTCGCCGAAGACGGTTATGCCGTCCTCGTCAATGACCTCTCGGACGAACGCGCGCAGGCCGTCGCCAACGAGATCACGGCCGCGGGCGGCGCGGCGACGGGCAAGGCTGGCGACGTCGCCTCCGAAACCGATACCGCACGGATCTATCAGGCGGCTGTCAGCGCCTTCTCGAACCCGGTTCTGCTCGTCAATTGCGCGGGCATCGTCCATCAGGCGCTGTTTGAGGATCTCGAGGTCGCCGATTTCGACCGCATGTACGCCGTCCATGTCCGCGGCACCTTCCTGATGACCAAGCAGGCGCTGCCCTCGATGCTCGCCGCCAAGTCCGGCGTTGTCATCAACATCGCCTCGCAGCTGGGTCAGATCGGCGGCATCGAACTTACCCACTATGCCGGCGCCAAGGCCGCCATCATCGGCATGACCAAGTCGCTCGCCCGCGAGGTCTCGAGCCGCGGCGTGCGCGTCAACGCGGTCGCGCCCGGTCCGATCAATACCCCGCTGGTGCGCGAACTCTCGGAAGACTGGCGCACCCGCAAGGCTGCCGAACTGCCGCTCGGACGCTTTGGCGAGCCAGAGGAAGTTGCCGCCACCGTTTCGTTCCTTGCCTCCGATGCCGCGAGCCTCTTCGTCGGCCAGACGCTCGGACCGAATTCCGGCGACGTGATGCTTTGAGGAAAGACAGCATGACCCAGAATGACCACCCCCGTATCGTTCTCATCACCGGCGCCGGCATCGGCATCGGACGGGCGACCGCAAAAACCTTCGCGGCCATGGGCGACCATGTCGTCGTCACCGATGTTCTGGTGAAGGAAGGCGAGGGCGTCGTCGCCGAAATCAAGGAAGCCGGCGGCTCGGCGGAATTCCGCGAACTCGACGTCCGCTCGACAGAGGCCGCCAATGCGCTCGTCGCCGAAATCGAGAAGGCGCATGGCCATATCGACGTCATCATCGCCAATGCCGGCATCGCCCACAGGGCACCGATCGACGCGCTCGACGACGCCAAGTGGGACCTGACCTTCGATATCGACCTGAAGGGCATATTCCGCGTGGTTCGCGCCGCCGCTCCGAAGATGCGGGAGCGCAAGTCGGGCGCCATCGTCGCGCTCTCCTCCATCATGGGCGTGGCCTACGGCTGGGACGAGCACGTCCATTACTCGGCGGCCAAGTCCGGCGTGGTCGGCCTGGTTCGCGGTCTCGCCGTCGAACTGGCGAAAGACGGCATCCGGGTCAACGGAATGGCGCCGGGCTATATCCGCACCGCCCAGCTTCTGTCCGAAGAAAACTCGCTCGGCGAAAAGGGCGCGCAGGAAGCCGCCGCCTTCATCCCCATGGGCCGCATCGGCGCGCCAGAGGATATCGCCGACGTCATCGCTTTCCTCGCATCCGACAGCGCGAGGTACATGACCGGCCAGACGCTCGTCGTGGACGGTGGCCTGCAGGTGGGCCGTTACTGAGGACGAGGGGACCGGACCCCTTCGTCCCGCCTGAGAAAACGAAGGACGGTCACAAAGACCGTTCCGGGGAACAGGATAAAAGGAGACATGGCATGACAAACAGATACGACATCAACCGCCGGTCGCTTCTCAAGCGGTCCGCCGGCGCTATGGCGCTGGCAATGGGTGGCGGCACCCACTTCCTCTCGTCCCGGGCTGCCTATGCGCAGGCCGCGGACCTGTCCAGCCAGCAGCTGCGCACCATCGGCCTGTCCGTGACGGTTCAGGAACGCATCCTTGCCGATTTCAAGGCGGCAAGCGGCGTCGGTTCCACCTCGGGCACGGCGGCAACCTTTCCGGACGCTCAGACCCGCATCCTGTCCGGCGCAACCGACTACGACAACTGGGAAACCATCGGCGAACGTCTTCCTTCGGTCGTCATGACCGATCATGCCGAGGCCATCCCGACCGAGAAGCTGAAGAACTGGTCGAACATCCGCGAGGTCTTCACTACCCCCGATCCCAAGTGGCCGGCCTCCGCGCAGATCGTCGGCCAGATCTGGACCGGCGAAGACCAGACCGCGCTCTGGATGGTGCCTTCGGTCTTCAACTTCGACTCCGTCGGCTACAATCCGGAAGTGCTTTCCGACGAGGAAGCCAATACCTGGACTGCCATCTTCGACAGCAAGTACAAGGGCAAGTCGGGTCTCAACACCGACCCGCTGACCGCTTTCGGTCAGGCCGTCATGGCGATGAACACGCTCGGCCTGTCGGAGGTCTCGAACCCGGGCAACCCGTCGGCTGACCAGATCGACGAAGCCGCCAAGTTCCTCATCTCGAAGAAGAAGGAAGGCCAGTTCCGCGCGCTCTGGGGCGATTTCGGCGAACTCGTGAACTTCCTGGCATCCGGCGAGATCGTCGTCTGCGACGCCTGGCAGCCGGCCGTCATGGCGGTCAAGGCACAGGGCAAGCCCTGCAAATACGCTGTGCCGAAGGAAGGCTATCGCGCCTGGTCGATCGGCAACACCATGCTCAAGGGCACGCCGAACGCCGATGCCGTCATCGCCTATGCCGATTACTGGCTCTCGGGCGAACCGGGCATCACCGTCTCCGAGCAGGGCTACTACTCGCCGACCACCAACATCAAGGATGTGATGGCGCCCGAGAAATACGCCTTCTGGTACGAGGGCAAGCCCTGGGTCGGCGCCGAGGAACGCGGCATCAAGGAAGGCGACCTCCGCGACGGCGGCTCGCTCGAAACCCGCGCGGCCAACGTGGCCTACTGGCACCAGTGGCCCGATGAATACGACCACCTCATCCAGAAGTGGGACGAATTCCTCAGCGCATAAAGCGTCAGCCCCGCGTGACCGGACCTCCCTGTGGTTCCGGCATGCAACTCGGCAGGCGGTTCCGGCCGCCTGCCACTTCTTCCGAATTCAGGAGCGCAACCGATGATCTACGACCTGGAACTCTTCAAGATCGGCAAGGTCTACGACAACGGCACCCCGGCGGTGATCGATTTCAATCTGACCGTCGAAAAAGGCGAGTTCATCGCGTTCCTCGGGCCATCCGGCTGCGGCAAGACCACCACGCTGCGCATGATCGCGGGCTTCGAGAGCATCACCTCGGGCAATCTGATGATCAAGGGCGAGCGGATGAACGATATCGGCCCGGCCCGCCGTCCCACCTCGATGATCTTCCAGAATTACGCGCTCTTCCCGCATATGAGCGTGCGCGACAATATCGGCTACGGCCTCGACGTGAAGAACATGCCGAAGGCCGAGCGCAACGCCAAGGTCGACCGTATTCTCGACAAGCTCGGTCTCGAGGACGTCGCCGACAAGAAGAGCGACAAGCTTTCGGGCGGCCAGCGCCAGCGCATTGCGCTTGCTCGCGGCCTCGTCGTGGAACCCGACATCCTGCTGCTCGACGAACCGCTCGGTGCGCTCGACGCCAACCTGCGCAAGGCCATCCAGTCGGAACTCAAGATTTTGCAGCGCGAACTCGGCGTGACCTTCGTCTTCGTTACCCATGCGCAATCCGAGGCGCTGGCGCTGTCCGACCGTATCGTCGTGATGAGCAATGGCCGCATCGAGCAGATCAGCGCCCCCCACGAACTCTATACCAGGCCCAAGACGCCTTTCGTCGCCCAGTTCATCGGCTCGAACACGATTTTCAAGGGCGCCGTGAAGGGCCATGAGAACGGCCATCTGGTCGTCGACACCCCGCTCGGTCTTCTTTCGGGAGACGTCAATGGTGATGTCGCCAACGGCGCTGATGCCAGCGTCGTCATTCCGGCCGAGGCGATCGAACTTCACGCGCTCAATGAAGCAAACCGCGACATGATCGCGGCGACGGCTGGCGGCAACATCATCGACGCCACCGTCAGCCGCTTCCAGGTCGTCGGCCACGTCGCCCAGGTCGAGGTCGATCTTCCCGACGGTCGCACGCTCTCGCTCGAGGCCCATACCGACAAATATTCACCCGGTTCCTTCCCCGTCGCGGCGCCCATCGCGCTCACCTGGAAGCCCGAAGCCGCAACCGTGATCCCGGCGCACTGAGGCGGGATCCAGATTGAGAACGGCCGGTTCGCCCGGCTCAACGAGAAAACCAAGGAGGCTTTTATGGCTAAGGAAATTTTCGTCAGTTTCGGAATCGACGTGGACGCCGTCGCCGGCTGGCTCGGCTCCTATGGCGGCGAGGATTCGCCCGACGACATCTCGCGCGGCTTGTTCGCCGGCGAAGTGGGCTCGCCGCGCCTGCTTGAACTCTTCAAGCGCTGGGACATCAAGACCACCTGGTTCATCCCCGGCCACTCGATCGAGACCTTCCCGAAGGAAATGCAGGCCGTAGCCGACGCCGGCCACGAGATCGGCATTCACGGTTACAGCCACGAAAACCCGATCGCCATGACGCGCGAGCAGGAAACGGCGATCCTCGACAAGTGTATCGATCTCGTCACCAAGCTGTCGGGCAAGCGCCCGACCGGTTATGTCGCGCCCTGGTGGGAATTCTCCAACGTCACCAACGAATTGCTGCTCGAGCGCGGTATCAAGTACGACCACTCGCTCATGCACAAGGACTTCGAGCCCTATTATGTGCGCGTCGGTGACAAGTGGACGAAGATCGACTACGCGAAGAAGCCCGAGGAATGGATGGTTCCGCTGGAGCGCGGCGAGGAAACCGACCTCATCGAAATCCCGGCCTCCTGGTACCTCGATGACCTGCCGCCGATGATGTTCATCAAGAAGTCGCCGAACAGCCACGGCTTCGTCAATCCGCGCGATATCGAAGACATGTGGCGCGAGCAGTTCGACTGGGTCTATCGCGAGATGGACTACGCCGTCTTCCCGATCACCATCCACCCCGACGTCTCCGGCCGTCCTCAGGTGCTGATGATGCTCGAGCGTCTCTTCGAACACATGAAGAGCCACGAAGGTGTCAAGTTCGTCACCATGGACGAGATCGCCAACGACTTCGCCAAGCGCTTCCCGCGCAAGAAATAAGGAGCGTTTAGACCATGTGTTCGCTCTGCGGAATTCTGGGTGGAAACGAGCACTGGGCCGACGCCGTCGCGCGGCCCGGTGTCTACACCCGCTCCGCCGAGCGGATCGATCGCAGGCGGGAGCGCGCCCGCCGCGTCGCTCTCGCCAATCGTGTGCTATCGATCTTCGCCTTGTCGATTTCCGACTGGCAGGGCACGTCCTATCTTCTATCCACCCGGACCGGGAAGACCGAGATCATCGAGGATCTCGGTCACCTCTGGCCGGCCGCCGAAAAGCTGCTCGGCCGCCCGCTCGATCCGCTCGCCGAAGCCTTCATCGACAGGCTGGAGGGGGAAGCGGATGGCTGAGAACTGGCCCGATTTCACCCCGGTGACGCTCCTCACCGGCTTTCTCGGCTCCGGCAAGACCACGCTGCTGCGCCGGCTGCTGACCGATCCGGCGCTCGCCAACGCCGCCGTGCTGATCAACGAGTTCGGCGAGATCGGCCTCGATCATCATCTTCTCGAACGCATCGATGAGAACATGGTGCTTTTGCAATCGGGCTGCCTGTGCTGCACCGTGCGCGGCGAACTGTCCGATGCGATCCGCGATCTCCATTCCAAGCGGGAGAGGGGAGAGATCGCCCCCTTCGACCGCATCGTCATCGAAAGCACGGGGCTCGCCGATCCGTTCCCGGTTCTCTCGACCCTGAAGGCCGATCCGGTGCTGCGCCACCATTTCAAGGCCGCCGGCGTGGTGACCACCGTAGACGCGATCAATGCAGGCGCGCAGCTCTCAACCTATCGCGAGTCCATGCGTCAGGTCGCCATTGCCGATCTCATCGTCCTGACCAAGACCGATATCGCGGAGGAAGGGCAGCCGGACCTTGTCGCCGCGCTGGTCCGCCGCATCAACCCCGACGCGCCGATGATGGCCTCGGACGACACTTTCAACGTCGCCCGCATGCTCGAGGGGGCCGAGACCGCTCACGCCAGTTCGCTGCAATCGCCCGGCGGGTTTTACTGCGACGATCCGGGCGATCTCCCGCGCAAGGACGATGCCGATCATCCGGAAGGCATTCGGTCCTTCGTCCTCGTCTCGGAAGGCGCGGTCGACTGGACCGCCTTCGGCATCTGGCTCACCATGCTGCTCAATCGGCATGGCGACAGGCTCTTGCGCGTCAAGGGTATCCTCGCGGTCGCCGGCGAGGAATTCCCGGTCGCCATCCACGGCGTCCAGCATCTCGTTCATCCGCCGGTGCACATGTCGTCCTGGCCGGATGGCGACAGGCGCTCGCGTATCGTATTCATTGCTGACGGGATATCGCCCGAACTCATCGAGCGATCCTTCAATGCCTTCAACGGTTTGGCCGGGGACTCCCGCGCCGAGCCGCGGATCGAGGAGCTTCAGCGATGACGAAGAAGACCACCGGAAAGAAGACGCCCACCGCACCGGCCGTCCACACGCAGGGCAAGATCAAGCTCCGCATTCTCGGCACGGCCATATCGCTGCTCGAGGAACTGCGTCTGGGCGCAGAGCGCGATCTCGGCTTCGAGATCGAGTTCGACAATCAGGACTTCATGACCGCCCAGCACAAGGCGGCGCTGGAGCCGATGACCTACGACATCTACGACCAGTGCTTCCACAATCTCGATATTGTCTGGTACTGGCGCGCGATCCAGCCGGTCGACATCGAGCGCATACCGCTGTGGGACGAGATTACCGATCTGACCAAGACCGGCCGCATCAGCCCCAATGCACGGATCGGTCATGGCGACGCGCCTGTCACCAAACTCTTCGTCCAGTCCAATCTGGCGCTGTCGGACACGCCGTCGCAGTTCATCTCCATGCTGCCGACGACGCATAATTTCGACAGTTTCGCCTATCGCACGGATGCCGCCAATTCCAACGAGATGGTCTCCTGGGCAGCGCTCCTCGACGAACGCTGGCACGGCAACGCGGCGTTGGTCAACGAGCCGGCGATCGGCATTTTCGATGCAGCACTCGCCGCCCAGTCGGCGGGCCTGATGACGTTCGAGAATATCGGCAACATGTCGGTGGCTGAAATCGGCGCGCTGCTCGATCTGCTGGAGGAACGCAAGAAGGCGGGCTTCTTCAAGGGGTTCTGGCGCTCGGCCGAGGATGCCGCCAACCTGATGACCGAGAACGACACCAAGATCCAGTCGATGTGGTCGCTCGGCATTTCCAAGCTCAATCTGCGCGGCGTGCCGGTCGAGCTCGCCAATCCCGCTGAAGGCTATCGCGCCTGGCATGGCGGGCTGTGTCTTTCCAAGCGGCTGTCCGGCCGCATGCTCGACGCGGCCTACGACTATCTCAACTGGTGGATCTCCGGCTGGCCCGGCGCCGTCGTCGCGCGGCAGGGCTACTACATGTCCACGCCCGAGCGTTCCCGGCTGCACATGACAACTGCCGAATGGGACTATTGGTATGAAGGCCTGCCGGCGGCGGAAGATCTGCCGGGACCGGACGGTCTGACCCGTATCGGCAAGGGCGCGGTCCGGTCCGGCGGCTCCTACTGGCAGCGCGCCAACCAGATCGCGATCTGGAACACCACCATGGACGAACACAACTACCTCGTCCGCCGCTGGATGCAGTTCGTGGCGGCGTGAGGATGAAAGACATGACCCGGAATTATTCCTGCCTTTCCATCGCCCAGCTCTCGACCCTGATCCAGGCCGGCACGCTCGATCCCGTCGATCTCGCGGGACAGGTCTTCGAGGCGATCGAAGCCCATGGCGACGATGCGATCTTTATCTCGCTCACCCGCGACCGCGCCATGGCCGAGGCCAGGGCGGCTTCGAAACGCATCGGGGAAGGGCGCTCTCTCGGGCTTCTCGACGGTGTTCCGATCGCCTGGAAAGACCTCTTCGATATGGCCGGCGAGACGACCGCCGCCGGCTCGAAATTGCTTCTGCGTGATCAACCGGAAGCCGGGAAGGATGCTGCCGTCGTGGACGCGCTCGCACGGGCCGGAATGGTCTCCGTCGGACGGTTGAACATGAGCGAGTTCGCGTTCTCCGGCATCGGCATCAATCCGAATTTCGGCACGCCGGCCAATCCGCGCGCCACCGATGTTGCCCGCATTCCGGGCGGCTCGTCCTCCGGTTCCGGGGTGGTGGTGGCTGCGGGCCTCCTACCTGTCGCCATGGGCTCTGATACCGGCGGCTCGGTGCGCATCCCGGCGGCTCTCAACGGCATTGTCGGCTACAAGGCCACGCGCGGACGTTACGACATGTCGGGCGTCTTTCCGCTGTCGGGCAGTCTCGATTCCCTCGGCCCCCTTTGCCGCACGGTTTCGGACGCCATCTGGATCGACGCCGCCATGCGTGGCGCGACCGCGCCGTCCGTTAGGACCGAACGCCTGGATGGTCTCGAGGTCATTATTCCCACCAACGTCGTCTTCGACGGTGCCGAGCCGGGCGTCGTTACCGCTTTTGATGGCGCGGTTGAACGGTTGAGGTCGGTGGGGGTGAGATGTGTCTTCGACGAACTGCCGGGTTTCAGCGAACTTCTCGAGCTGATGTCCACCCATGGTGCGCTCGTCACCGCCGAGGCCTATTGGCTGCACAAGGAACGCATCACCGGTCCGGATGCCGGGATGATCGATCCGCGCGTCGTCGCCCGCACCCGCATTGGCGAGAAAATCTCGATGACGGACTACATCGACATTCTCGACGCGCGGAAGCGGCTGATCGCTCAGAGCGAAGCCTTTATCGGCAACCGCCTCGTCGCCTTTCCGACGGTCGCCCATGTCGCCCCGCCGGTCGAGCCGCTCAAGGCCGATGACGAGCTCTTTGTGGCCACTAACGGCAAGACGTTACGTAACACGCTGCTCGGCAATTTCCTCGACTGGTGCGGGGTCTCCATTCCCTGCGGGACAGGCGACGCAGGCATGCCGGTCGGCTTCCTGCTCTCTGGTGTCGCGAACGCCGACGAGAAGGTGCTTGGAGCTGCACTCGCCGCCGAATCCACCATCAGGGGCGAAACGAATTGAGTGCGGCCGCGCGGGCGGACGCCATAACCAAGGAGAGTTGAAATGTGCATGGCCTGTTACGTCGACGAGGCGACCAAGGACAAGATCATCGCCTACAACGCTGAATTCCATAAGGTCACCAAAAGCCCCTACGGCAGCGACGACGAAATCGGCATGCTCAACATGATCGATGGTGACAGCCGTTCGAAGATCATCGGCAACACCGACGCCTCCAAGGTGTTCGATCTCTCGGTCGACAATTTCATCGGCATGCCCGGCTGGTTCGGCGCCGGCGACCAGCCCTACCAGATCTGGATGACCCACACTCCCCAGGGCGAGATCGTCGCCAACCTGATGGGTGTGAAGAAGGAGCAGAACGAGCTCGTCGCCTATTCGGGCGACGCGATCTCGATGTACACCCATTGCGGCACCCACATCGATACCTTCAACCACTTCGGCTACAACGGCGAGATCTTCAACGGATTTACGGCGAAGGATCACCTCGGCAGCCGCGCATGGGATGTCTGCGGCCCCGAAAAATATCCGCCGATCTTTGCGCGCGGCATCCTGCTCGACATCGCCGCGATGTACGGCGTCGACACGCTCGAACCCAGCCACCCGATCGGCAAGAAGGACATCGAGGACTGCCTCAAGAAGCAGGATCTCAAGATCGAGCCGGGCGACGTGGTGCTCCTTCGCACCGGGCAGATGCTGCGCTGGCCCGACATGGCCTTTGCCCAGAATACGCCCGGTCTCAACCGCGAGGGCGCGGAATATATCGCCAAGCACGGCGCGATCATGATCGGCGCCGATAACCTTACGCTCGAAATGACGCCGTCCCAGCACCCTGAGAATTTCTTCCCGGTCCATACCTATCTGCTCGCCGAAGCCGGCGTGCCGATCCTGGAAATGGCCTGGCTCGAGGAGCTGGCTGCCGAGAAGGTTTACGAATTCGCCTTCTTCGGTGCCTGCATCAAGCTGCGCGGCGCCACCGGAACGCCGATGCGTCCGGTTGCCATGCCGTTGCGGCGCTGACGAGACGAGAGCGCCCGGTGGCGGCGTGAGGCCGTCGCCGCCGGCGAAAACGAAAATCACCGGCCAATCCCGAAAGCCGCCTTCCGGGCGGACGGCGAAGCTTTGCCGGAAATCGAGAGGAGAGGACCTGCCATGCAGAACCTGCGCGTCGCGGTCGATGTCGGCGGAACGTTCACCGACATCTGCATCATGGACGAGACCACCGGAAAGATCAGGATCGAGAAGACCGCCTCGTCGGCCGATCCGATCGACGGCATCATGTCGGGCGTCAACAAGGCGGAGATCGATCTGTCGAAAGTCGCGCTCTTCTCACACGGCACGACGGTCGCCACAAATGCGCTGATCACGCGGCGTCTTCCTCGGGCGGCGATGGTGTGCACGGAAGGCTTCCGCGACGTCATCGAGATCCGCCGCGCCAACAAGGAAGATCTCTGGGATACCTACAAGGACGTCGTTCCGCCCTATATCCCGCGCCGCGACCGCCTGACCGTCCCTGAACGCGTCGATGCGGCCGGCAACATCGTCACCCCCCTCAACGAGGACGCCGCGCGCGAGGTTGCCCGCATCCTCAAGAAGCGCGGGGTCGCCGCGGTCGCCGTCTGTTTCATGAATGCCTTCATGAATGGTGACAACGAGGCGCGGATGAAGGAAATCCTCCAGGAGGCGATGCCCGACATCCCGGTCTCCACCTCCTCGGAAGTGCTGCCGGAAATCTTCGAGCACGAGCGCTTCTCGACCACCGTCGCCAACGCGGTGCTGAGCCCGGTGGTCGTCGATTACACGCGCCGCTTGGGCGAGCGTCTGAGCGACGAGGGGTATACGCGCGACCTGCTGCTGCTCCACACCGGCGGCGGGGTGATGACGCCGAAGAGCGTGGAGGATTTCTCCGCCCGTCTCGCAGGCTCCGGTATCGCGGCGGGCGCCATCGCCAGCCGACATATCGCGATGCTCTGCGGCTACCGCAACTCGATCGGGCTCGACATGGGCGGCACCTCGACCGACGTCTCACTCGCCTATGACGGTCAGTCGCGGGTTACCAAGGACTGGTTCATCGAATACGGCTATCCGATCCGCTTCTCCTCGATCGAGGTTCTGACCATCGGGGCAGGCGACGGCTCGCTTGCCTGGACCGACGAGGCCGGTTCGCTGCGCAACGGTCCGCAATCGGCCGGCGCCAATCCCGGGCCCGCCTGCTACGGCAACGGCAACACCGAGCCCACCAATACCGATGCCAATGTCGTGCTCGGCCGCCTCGGAACCTCGCTGGCCGGCGGCAAGATCACGCTCGATCCGAAACTCGCGGAGGGCGCTGTCGACAAGATCGCGTCCTCCTTTGATCTCGAGCGTCATGCAGCCGCCCACGCCATCATCCAGGTGGCCAACGCCAACATGTCCGATGCCGTGCGGCTGATCTCAATATCCCGTGGCTACGACCCGCGCGATTTTGCGCTCGTGGCGTTCGGCGGGGCCGGGGCCTTGCACGGCGCGGCGATCGCCAAGGAACTGTCCATCCCCGCCGTCATCGTCCCGCCGAACCCGGGCGTCACCTCCGCGCTCGGCTGCCTGCTCGTCGACATGCAGCATGACTTTTCGGAGAGCTTCATAGCCGGCGCCACGACTTGCGATCCGGCCGAAATCGAGGCGGCTTTCGCCCGCATGGAGAAGGAAGCACTCGAACGCCTCACCCATGAGGGCGTGGCCGAGGACGATATTGTGCTCCAGCGCTCCGTCGACATGATGTATCAGGGCCAGTGGCGCTCGCTCGCCGTCGATGCGCCGAGCCCGGTCGCCGACATGGCACCGCTCGTCGAAGCCTTCCACAGCGAGCACAAGCGGGAATACAATTTTCGCCGCGACGAAACCCCTGTCAGCCTCTATCGCCTCAATCTCAAGGCCACCGGCATCGTCCCGAAGGCCGATCTCGAGATCCACGAGCCGAAGGGGGCTAAGCCCGAGGCGAAGACGCGCCGTCCGGTCTGGTTCGACGGCGATGCGCCGAGCGACACGCCGATCTACGAGCGCGACGACCTTCCGGCGGGCTTCGAACTGACCGGCCCGGCGATCATCGAGCAGTTCGATTCCACAACCGTGGTGCCGCCCGGTACCCGGATGGAAGTCGACAAGTACCTCAACATCATCATTCGAATCGAGGCAGCAGCATGAGCGACCAGACACTCGATCCCGTGACCTTCGAGGTCCTGAAGAACTCCTTCATCACCTCCGTCGACCAGATGGCCGAGCAGATTCTGAGAACCTGCTATTCCTTCGTGATGTACAACCGCGACTTCTCCTCGGCGCTGCACGATGCCGAGGGCAATTCGGCGGCCCAGGGCAACCAGGATATCGCGGTCCATGTCGGCACGCTGCATTTCACCTGCAAGGCCATCATCGAGGCCTTCAGGGGCGACATGCATCCCGGCGACGTCTACTGCACCAACGATCCCTATGCAGGGGGCACCCATTTCAGCGACGTCCGGCTGATCCGGCCCATCTTTCACGAAGGCAAGGTCATCGCCTTCAGCCAGTCGAACGGCCACTGGTCCGATCTCGGCGGCAGCGTGCCGGGCTCCTTCGACGTCACGGCGCGCGACATGTTCCGCGAGGCGGTGCGCATCACGCCGATCCGTCTGTTCCACAAGGGCCGCTTCTGCGCCGACGTTGCCAACATGATCGCCGCCAATACCCGCGATCCGGCCTCCATCATCGGCGACATCCACTCGCAGGCCCAGGCGACCCAGGTCTGCGAGCGCGAAATCCTGCGCCTCGTCGACAGGTACGGCGTCGATACGGTGACCGAGGGGCTGTCCTCGGTGCAGGACTATGTCGAGCGCGCCGTGCGCCAGCGCATTTCCGAACTGCCCGACGGGGTCTGGGAAACCCAGGACTTTATCGACCAGGATCCGGCCGCCGGCGAGGGCATGATCCCGATCAGGGTCAAGATGACGATCAAGGGCGATCGCGTGACCTATGATTTCACCGGCAGCCATCCGACCATCGGCTCGATCTACAACTCCGCCTTTGGCGCCACTTTCTCGGCGGTTGCGGCCGGCATGAAGACGTTCTTCCCCGATCTGCCGCTCAATTCCGGTTTCTACCGGGTCTTCGACATCGTCGCGCCGGAAGGTTCGATCGTCGACGCCAAATGGCCGGTCGCCGTCACCGGCTTCCTGATGCCGTTCGAGAAGATCATGAACGCGATCTACGAGATGTGGTCGCAGATCATCCCGGAACGCGCCATCGCCTGCGCCTTCAACCTCGAATATCTCTTGACCGGCGGTCAGGATGCCCGGACGCCGGAAAAGCCGATCTTCATGTTCTACGACTGGCTGCCCGGCGGCTGGGGCGGCCGCAACGGTAAGGACGGCTCCAACATGACCACGGCCTGTTTCGGCACCGGGCTGATGGCCCAGCCGGTGGAGGGCCAGGAACGCGCCAATCCGATCCTGACCACGCGGTTCGAGGCCGAAACGGATTCGGCCGGCCCCGGCAAGTGGCGCGGCGGCGTGGGCGTGCGCAAGGTGTCGACCATGCTCGATTCCGCCAACACCGTGATCTCCTATATCTGTGACCGGGAGCGCGCTGTGGTCTGGGGGATCGAGGGCGGCCTGCCGTCCATGCCGCACGGCCTGACGCTTACCCGCGCCGGCAAGGCACCCGAATGGCTGGGCGCCACCTTCTCCGACGTGCCAATCGGTCCCGGCGACGAGTTCGACCGTCCGACGGCCGGCGGCGGCGGATTTGGCGATCCGCTGGAGCGCGATCCGGAGAAGGTTCTGGAGGACGTGATCGACGAATACGTTTCCGTCGAACGCGCGGCCAGGGATTACGGCGTGATCGTCATTCCCGTCGATCCGGAAATATGCGAATACAAGCTCGATCTCGAAGCGACGAAGGCCGAGCGGGAGAAGATCCGCGCCGCGCGCCTCGGGTGGTTCACGGCCGCGCCGGAAGATGTCGCGGAGGACTATAGGAGCGGAAAGATCGACATGCTCGACGCGGTGCGCCGCCATGCGGTCATCCTCGACTGGGAAACCGGTGAATTGCTGCCCAATTCCACCGCCCAGTTCCGGGAGATGTTCCAGAAGCGCACGGTCGCTTCCTGGGCCTGACAAGGCTCCGGAGCCAACACATCCGCCCCCGGACCTTCGGGCCCGGGGCGTTCTGTATTTTTCCGTCTGACGCACAGTGCGCCGGCGGCATCAGGAGACGGTCATGACTCACCAGCCCAATTCCATCGAGGGGCGCGATATCGCCTATCACCTTCACTCCTACACGAACGCGCGCAAGCAGGAGGCGGAGGGCTCGATCGTCATCGACCGGGGCGAGGGGATCTACGTCTACGACAATTCCGGCAAGCGCTACATCGAAGGCATGGCGGGCCTGTGGAGCGTCGGCGTCGGTTTCGGCGAGAAGCGCCTGGTGGAGGCCGCGGCGCGGCAGATGGAGAAGCTGCCCTTCTACCATACCTTCACCCAGAAGACGCACACGCCTGCCGCCGAACTCGCCGAGAAGCTGGTCGCCATCGCGCCGGTTCCGATGTCGAAAGCCTATTTCACCAATTCCGGCTCCGAGGCCAACGACACGATGGTCAAGATGATCCGCTACCGGGCGAACGCGCTCGGCAAGCCGGAGAAGAAGAAGATCATCTCGCGCATCAAGGGCTATCACGGCGTGACGCTCGCCGCCGCCAGCCTGACGGGACTGCCCAACAATCACCGCTCCTTCGACCTGCCGATGCCGGGCATCCTCCACACCTCGTGCCCGCATTACCGCGTCTACAAGGAGGAGAATGAGAGCGAGGCCGAATTCGTCACCCGCATGGCAGCCGACCTCGAGGCGATGATCGAGGCCGAAGGGGCCGACACCATCGCCGCCTTCATCGGCGAGCCGGTGATGGGCGCGGGCGGCGTGATCGTTCCGCCGGATGGCTACTGGGAGGCGATCCAGGCGATCCTCAAGAAGCACGACATTCTTCTGGTCGCCGACGAGGTGATCTGCGGTTTCGGCCGCACCGGCAATATGTTCGGCTCCGAGACGATGGGCATGGAGCCCGACATCATGACGCTGTCGAAACAGCTTTCCTCGTCCTACCAGCCGATCTCGGCTCTGCTGATCAACGACCGCGTCTACCAGCCGCTCGCCGACGAATCCAAATCGATCGGCACCTTCGGCCACGGTTACACCGCCGCCGGCCACCCGGTCGCTTCCGCCGTCGCGCTCGAAAACCTCAAGATCATCGAGGAACGGGACCTGGTCGGAAACGTCCGTGCGCTCGCCCCGCGCTTTGCGGAAGGCCTTGGCACATTTGCCGGTCATCCCCTGGTCGTGGAAACCCGCGGCATCGGCCTTATCGGCGCCATCGAACTCAAGCCTCGCGAGGGCATGGCGCCGGGTGCGCTTGGAGCACGCCTCTTCGCCATCCTGCAGGAAAACGGACTGATCGCCCGCGCCATCGGCGACTCACTGGCTCTCTGCCCGCCGATGATCATCGACGACAGGCAGCTCGATGACATGTTCGGGATTTTCGACAAGTCGCTGGATCAGTTCGCGAAGGAACTGGGGTAGGGCGCGTTCAGATGTCGGCGGACTTATGACCTGAGGAGTTAGGTGTCGGTGCCCGCGTCGAAGGCGAGGGGGCCAACATGAAGGTCATCCGAAATGCAGCGCCGCTGGCGGTGGTTTCCTGCCTGAAACTGCCGTTCATGCGCCGCATGGCCGTTTCACATATCGATAGTCCCAGTCCGCTTCCCGACCGCGTATCGTGGCTGCCGCGGACGAAACGGGAAAAGTTTGAAGCTGGAAACCACCGGGGCAAGCCGGGCCCTGTATCGACAAACAGAAGCGTTCCGTCGTCGGAGATCGAAATCTTGACACCGGTGCCGAGCGGAGTGTGTTTGCGAACATTGTCCAGAAGGTTTCGGATGATAAGCGCAATCAGTGTCGGGTCGCCGATTATCTGCACTGGCAAGTCCAGACCATCCGCCTCAATCGTCCATCCTGCCGCGATCAGCTGCGCAGCCGCTTCTTCGAGCACTTGGGCAACCGTATCGCCGAGGTGAAGCGACTGCAGGGAGAAAGCCTTGCTGCCATCCAGCCTGGCGATTTGCAGCAGCTGCTCGATGAGACGGGCCATTGCATCGATGTCCTGCATGGCCGCGTCACGGTCCGGAACAGAGCGAATGTTTTCCAGCCGCAGCTTGAGGTCGGCAAGCGGCGTCCTGAGCTCATGGGCGGCATGGATGGAGAAATCGCGTTGAGCCCGAGCGCCGGCTTCTATGCTGTCCAGGGAATGGTTGACCGCGGCGATGAGCGGCTGAATTTCCGCGGGCGCCGATGAGCCGGCAAGCCGCTGATGGCCCAGATTATCAAAGGTGATCCGCTCGGCCTGAGCGGCCACACGCCGAAGTCCCAGAAGACTGACGCGAACGATGCCCACGCCGGTGATCACCACGACAACGAGCATTGCCAGTGCCGCCCAGCCCAGTTCTTCGAGAGACTGGGCAAAGAACGTGTTGGTCAAAGCCGCGACATCGGAACGCGATCGTGCCAGGCGGAGCCACACATCGAATTCCGGCACAAACAGCTCGGCAATCAGGACGGGGCCGGCGCCGTCGAGCGTCGTTCCGGCTAGAAGAACAGGTTCCGGGCCTGCCGGTTCAGGGCGTCCGGCCGGAGCGTTGGCCTCGGAGCGATCAAGCACCGTCCCTGTCGCGTCCGTGATGGTGTAGCCGTAGATGGGCCGTGCGCCTGACAGGAGACCGGTATAGGGCGGGTCGATTTCCAGTGATGTCTCGACCGGGCGATCAAGCGCGACCGTGCCGTCCGGAGTGCGCCGAAGCAATCCCGCCCATTCCTCGACTTGTGTCGTTAGCCCGCGTTCCTCAATCGCGAACTGGCCGCGCGTGAACTCCATGGAGAGGATCGTGCCGGCACCGACGAGGGTCAAGGCGGACATGACGGTCACGACGACCGCAAGCCTGACATCGAGGCGATGGGCGGGCCTCATGATTGGGTCTCGCACAGGATATAGCCCAAGCCCCGCAGCGCCTTGAGCTCCACCGTGGCTCCGGCGTCCGAAAGCTTCCTGCGAAGCCGATGAATCAGCGTCTCGACTGCGTTGTCGGACCAGTCCTGGTGCAGCGCATAGAGATGCTCGCCCAGCACCCGCTTCGGCGTGACCCGATCCCCGGCACGGATGAGCTTGTCGAGGGCTGCAAATTCCTGAGCGGTCAGCCTTATGTCGCGATTGGCTACTGTCAGACTTGTTTTTTGCGGATCGTAGAGAAGATTTCCCAGGCGCAATTCGTCCGCTGTTATCTCTGGCGAGCGTCTCCGCAGCGCCCTCAATCGTGCCAGTAGCTCTTCCGTTGCAAAGGGCTTAACAAGATAGTCATCGGCACCCGCATCCAGCCCGGTCACCCGATCCCCGATCTCGTCCCGCGCGGTGAGCATCAAGGTGGGCGTCCGCAGACCGGCAGTGCGAGCGGATCTGACCAGCGCCCGGCCGTCACCGTCATCGAGCATGATATCGACGATGCAAAGGTTGTATGCGACCATTTTCCATGCAGCTTCTGCGTCCGCCACGGTTGCGAATATGTCGACCGCGTGACCGGCCTCGGTAAGCCGTCGACCCAAAGCTTGCGAAAGCAGGCGATCATTTTCGACGAGCAGAATTCGCATCACCACTCTCCATAACCCAAACGTCGCGTGTCAAGGCGACGCTCTCGGGCTGCCGATGGGCTCTTACCCCGAAGTGATAGCGACGAGTGGCTGTCGCACGCAAGCCAGTATGCCTGACATCCGGTCCGCCCAGCACGCTGGCTGCGCGGAATGGGTTTCAGGGGTCTGACTGCAAGTTTTCTGCAAGTTAGCCGGCGCAGAGGCGGCGGCTATGAGCACAGTCCTGGACACACCCGTTTCATTCCGCGCGACATCAGACCGCCTGGTTTTCGCGTTCCTGTTTGGCATTTTGGCGACCAGCATGTTCTTCTGGTTCTTTCCGGAGGCGGATCTGGTTGCAAGCCGCTTGTTCTTCAGCCCCGGCGACGGTTTCACCCTGTCAAAAGATCCCGTCTTGCGGTGGCTCCGTAGCAGCTCCGATTGGGTTCTGGGCGGGATTGTTGGCATGCTGGCCGCCCGCATCCTCTGGTGCGCTGTCCAATCGTCATTGGCTTCGCCTCAAGCACGGAAACCGGTCTGGCTGCTGGCCGGATTGGCGCTCGGTCCGGGCTTGATTGTGAACGCCATCTTGAAGGAACTCTGGGGTCGTCCTCGACCACATCAGGTCGATGCCTTCGGAGGAGATGCGGTCTACCAAAAGGTCTGGGTCATCAGCGACTGGTGCAGTGGAAATTGCTCGTTTGTCAGCGGAGAAGCTTCGGCGTCGGCTTGGCTCGTGGCAGCGGCAATCGTTTCGCCCAAGCCGATAAGACGGGCCGCAACCGCAATGGCTGTTTTCTATGCAGGATCGTTGTCGCTGAACCGCGTCGCCTTCGGCGGACATTTCCTGTCCGACGTTATCCTCGCATGGCTTATCTGCGGGCTGGTATTTGCGCTTCTTTACCGCGTTCTTCCGGCCAGGGCCCACAGCTTCCGTTCGCGCGGTGGACGAATCTCGACGAGAGCCTCCGACCAGTGAATTGGCGTGAGATACCTGCTGCCAAGGTGTGTGGTTGGGACCTCGCCTCAATGGCGGTCAAGGGACAGAACGGGGATTCGATGGATCCAGCCACCTGTCGCTCCTTAAAGGCAGGCAAAGGATGCACCGGGAAAAACACTCTGGGCAAACTATGGTGCAAGGAGCAATGGTGAGCGCGCAGGGGTTCGAACCCTGGACCTACTGATTAAAAGTTTGAGGTGCCAATAATTATCTATTTGAAATTAAATATAAAAAGATGTTCAAGAGTCGAGTGTGTGCAAAAATGTGTGTGCGTGTGAGCCTTTTCTAAGCTGTCATGGCACCTTCGGCAATGATAAACTGTAACGCGAACCTGCCGGTCTCTGCTTGCTCTGGTGAGCAATGTCGGGGTTCCTCGGAGTACTCTCCTGGGCGGGCCCGGCATGCATCATTCCCCCGCCTGAAGTGCGCTGGGGCGGCTTAAGCTCGCATTCGTCTTCTGATCAAGGAGTGCAATTCTCGAATGGATTCCCGCGGCACAATGCTTTCGTATTTTCTCGAAATGGCGCTGATGGAAGTGCTGGATATGGCGGAAAAGCGAACAGGAACAAAAGGAGAACATTGATTTCGCTTGCGAGAACAGCGAAGTGAGCCTAGGGACGGTAATTCCAAATGAAGGAGTTGCCGATGGCACGCCACAAACGACGTTCCGAGCTAAGGGCAAAGGAATGCCAACTGCTGCTCGAGGAGGTTCAGAGAACGCACGATCAAACCATCGATCTTCTTCGCCAGCTAAAGCCGCTAGACCGCCATTATCAAGACCTCCTTGCCTTGGATAACGCTATTGCCACGGCCGTTCGGGAAATCACCGGGGACGAGGCCCTATGGTGTAGATAGGACTAGGCAGAATGCCGCCGGCACGAATGGGCTAAGACAACTAGTTTCGCCGCTGTCGGCGGATCATTCACCTCCAATCATGCACTGACATTATTGGAAGCGACCGCATCAGTTTGCCGTGATGTCGAAAACTTTATCCAAAATGAATGTCAGGGAGCTTTACAGCTTTCGTTATGCGATGAGCCTGATAATAGCGCCTCAAAACAGTCTAGGTCTTCGTCGCTGTAGCCTGAGCCATACACAACGGGCCAAAGCATCAAGCCGCGGTCACCAGAGAATTCCCTTTTCACTTTTTTCTGGAACTGCTGCTCGATGAAAAGGTCGCCTTTGTTTACGTAGGCGGGTTGAGCCAAAGCCGCCGAATAAATAAGGACGCGCGGCGAGAAATCCGCAAGGGAAAGGAGCATTCTATCGAAATCCTTACGACGTTCTTCATTACTTTCGCGGCTTCGATCGCCTTCTTGAAAGCAGGAGAAATGCGCGACAATCACGGTCGGTTCGGTCTCACGCCATATTAATGGCAGCTCCCTTGCGTCCCAGTCGACCGACAGAACCTTGGTCCGATAGTGGGCGACACTTAGCCGATCAAGACGGTCTTCCATAGCAACGAAGAAGGGCTCCCCGTACGTCTCAGCTTCGCAATCCAGCAATGCAACGCCTCCCTTGGTTACATCCCTGGAAAGGTCCGGTGACGTTTTAAGGAGCCAGTCACGCAACATCCGATGGATTGGATCAATGAGAGATGTCGGCTTTACCGTTTGGTTGTGATTTGCGTCATTGACTGGTCTAAAATCTTGCTCACACAAGTTATCGGCTTCATCTGGCTTCACTGCAAAGGCCTCCAATGGCCTGACCCAACCCGACGTGGCTACCGTCTCGTAAGCGCAGTATGTTGCGATCGGAGCATTTTTAGTCGCCTTTCGCCAAGTCCTGCGCAAAGTTCGAAGATACGAGTCAGGACTATTAGACGTGCCGAGCTGGTAGAGGTTTTGGCTGTTGCTCACCAACTTTGCGAGATCCGCAAGCCCGCTTCCATTAATAGGGGACGCAAAGAGAAACAGAGCTTCGATGCGAGGAATGACGTCGCGATTATCAACAATGTACTGCCGCGTTGACCTGCTCCCCTGAATGATCCTCGTTTTTTAGTTAGCCTGTTCCCCAACGAAGGAGACAGGTAATGAAACGGTCCAGATTTTCCGATGAGCAGATCATCGGCATATTGAAAGAGCATCAGGCGGGCATGTCGGCTGCCGATCTGTGCCGCAAATACGGCGTCAGCGACGCGACGTTCTACAAGTGGCGTTCCAAGTATGGCGGCATGGAGGTTTCGGAGGCCAAGCGGCTGAAGGCTCTCGAGGAAGAGAACGCGAAGCTGAAGAAGCTTCTGGCGGAGTCGATGATGGATGTCTCGACGCTCCGTGAGATGCTGACAAAAAACTTCTGACGCCCGGCTCCAGGAGGAAAGCCGTGAGCTGGGCTATCGAACATCAAGGCTACTCGCAACGACGTGCTTGCGGGCTCGTGGGCATCGATCCGCGCGTCTACCGCTACCGATCGACACGACCGGACGATGCAAAGCTGCGAAAGCGGCTGAAGAAGCTGTCGTCGGAACGGCGGCGGTTCGGCTATCGCCGCCTGCACCTGTTACTGAAGCGCGAGGGCGTGGAGGTGAACTGGAAGAAGCTCTACCGCCTCTACAGGGAGGAGCGGCTCACGGTTCGCAAGCGTGGCGGCCGCAAGCGAGCGTTGGGAACAAGAGCGCCCATGGCGGTGCCGCAGGATCCGAACCAGAGGTGGTCACTCGACTTCGTGTCGGACACGCTGGTGGATGGTCGCCGCTTTCGCATCCTGTGTGTGATTGACGACTTCAGCCGGGAATGCCTGGCAATGGTCGTCGATAACTCGATCTCGGGAGAACGTGTCGCTCGCGAACTGGACGCGATCGCCGAACGGCGTGGCTACCCGCTGATGGTGGTCAGCGACAACGGCACGGAACTGACCTCGAACGCCATGCTCAAATGGCAGCAGGATCGCGGCGTCGAATGGCATTACATCGCGCCCGGCAAGCCGATGCAGAACGGCTTTGTCGAAGGCTTCAACGGCAGGCTGCGGGACGAATGCCTCAACGAGCATCTGTTCCGCAGCTACCACCACGCTCGCGATATCATCGCGGGTTGGAGGATCGACTACAATCTACATCGACCGCATACGAGCCTCGACGGGCTCACGCCAAACGAATTTGCAACCCGGTCCGTAATGGACCACAACGTGAACAGGGCTAACTTATAGACGCGGACAAAACGGGGAGCAGGTCA
>PAPH01000015.1 GCA_002709005.1 Hyphomicrobiales bacterium
CCGTAGACGGTCTTGCCGTCGATCTCGCGGTTCTGGAAGAACTCGGCGATGTCCTTGAGTTCGGCGAAGGTCTCGGGAACGCCGAGATCGCGGCCGTATTTCTCCTTGAACTCGGCCTGGAGTTCGGGACGCTCGAACCAGTCCTTGCGGTAGGTCCAGCCGACAACGTCGCCGAAGGCGGGAAGCGCCCAGTAATTCGGCGTGTTCTTCGGCCATTCGGAATAGCCGGTCACGGTGGCGTCGATGAAGTCGTCCATCGTGATGTCGTTGGCTTCGAAGAAGTCGTTGAGCTTGACGTAGTGGCCGTTCTCGGCCGAGCCGCCGATCCACTGGCTGTCGCCGATCATCAGATCGCACAGCTTGCCGCCGGAATTGAGCTCGTTGAGCATGCGGTCGGCAAAATTCGTCCAGGGCACGAACTCGAAGTTCATGGTGTGGCCCGACTGGGCCTCGAAATCCTTGGACAGTTCCACGAGTGCGTTAGCGGGGTCCCAGGACGCCCAGCAGAGCGTGAGATCCTCGGCCTGCGCGGACTGCGCATAGCCGAGAGCGAGCGCCGAAACCGCAGATGCGGCGGCGAGCTTTGCAATGTTCATAATTCTCCTCCCAAAGTGACGACCGGACGCCGGACCCTCCACGATCCGCCTCTTCCCGTCTGGGCAAACGCTATTTGAGGTACGCACCTCATGTCAACGAAAATTTGAGGTACGCCCCTCAAATCAGGATATGACGATATCTTCAGGGTGGCACCTCCTCCGTGATCGGAGGCAGCAAAGCCCGGCTTTATGGTGAAAAGCCGGGCCGAGACTCAGGTTGAAAGAAGGCAGCCGTCCTCTTGAACGCGGTTGCCGGTCAGATCGTCTGGCCGCCGGAGACCTCTATGCGCTGTGCGGTGACCCACCGATTGTCGTCGCGCAGAAGACTGGCCACCATCGGGCCGATATCGTCGGGAAGACCGACGCGGCCAAGCGCGGTCATGGCGGCGAACTGGGCATTCACATCCGCATCGTCGCGCACGAGGCCGCCGCCGAAATCGGTCTCGATGGCACCCGGGGCCACGGTGTTGGCGGTAATCCCGCGAGCGCCGAATTCCCGGGCCATGTAGACGGTGAGCATTTCCACCGCCGCCTTCGCCGCCGAATAGGCCGCAAAGCCGGGATAGGAAACGCGCGTCAGCCCCGAGGAGAAATTTATAATCCGTCCGCCGTCTGCGATGATCGGCAACAGCGCCTGCACGAGGAAAAAGACACCCTTCACGTGAACATCGAACAAGCCGTCGAACTGAGCTTCGGTTGTCTCCGCGATGAGGGCGAACTCTCCATGTCCGGCATTGTTGACGAGATGGTCGAAGGTATCGCGGCCCCAGGTGTCCCGGAGGGCAACCCGCAGGGTTTCGACGAACGCCGGAAAAGCGGCGACCTGCGTCATGTCGAGTTGCAGGGCGACGGCGTTGCGACCGAGCGCCCGGATTTCGGCAACCACCTCTTCCGCCTGCGCCTCGTTGCCGCGATAGGCGACGATGACATCCCCGCCCTGGCGGGCGATCGAGAGTGCCGTATTGCGGCCCAATCCGCGATTGGCCCCGGTGACGATTGCAATCTTGGTCATGGCATTTCCTTTGGAGATGAGAACGGGTCATTGAAATAGGCCCGGCCGCCGGAACCGCGTTGCCCGTTCCTCTCTATTTCTTGCCTGTTTCCATTCCGGATTTGTCTTTGGCGCTTACAGACCGCATATATTCGCGATGATACTTGCCCATTCAGATGAGGCTTCCGAGCCGCTTCTCACGCTTTGCCGGCGATATGCCGATACCCACGCCGACCGCGACGGCATGGCCGCCACCCCGGTGCCGGGCCTGACGATGGTGCGCGCGCTACAGCCTGGCGATCTGCAGGTGGCGATCCAGAAACCTCTGATCGCCATACTCCTGCAGGGAAGAAAGCGCGTCTCCACTCTGAGCGAGAGTTTCGAATACGCCGCCGGGGAAGCGATGGTGATCGCCGCCGATGTCCCGACCGCAAGCCAGATCAGCGAGGCAAGTATCGCCCGCCCCTATTACGCGCTGGTTCTGGAATTCGATCTTCTGCTCGTGCGAGAACTCGCGGAGATTGTGCCGGGCATCGGGGCCGACGAGAGCGCCATTCGGGTGGTACCCGTCGATGCCAAGGTTCTCGGGACGGCTCAGAGGACAGTCGAACTGCTTGACCGGCCGGAAGCACTCACCGCGCTCGGCGCGGGACTTTTGCGGGAACTGCATTTCTGGCTGTTGTGCGGGCCTCATGGCGCGGCCATTCGCAGGCTCGGCATTGCCGATACCCATGCGGCGCGCATTGGCCGCGCAGTCGATATTCTCCGCGAACATTTCGCCAGAACGATAAGGGTGCAGGAACTCGCCGATGCGGCGGGCATGAGCGAGCCGTCCTTCCACCAGCACTTCCGCGCGATCACGACGGTAACGCCGCTTCAGTTCCAGAAGCAATTGAGGCTTATAGAAGCCCGCCGAAGGATGCTCGCGGACGGTGCCGGTATCACGCAAGCCGCACATGCGGTGGGCTATGCCAGCGTGCCGCAGTTCACCCGCGATTATGGCCGCATGTTTTCCCTTCCGCCCGGACGGGACATGCGACGAGCGAAAGAAAGCGCCTGACCGCCATCGGGCTAACGACCCACCAAGCGGTTCTTAAAAACCTTCATCCCGGAAGGCTGTTCCCATTCGGCCGCCTTCTTCGGACCGAGCGCCAGTCGGAGCGATCCGCTGTATCGACCAACGGGTCTCACGTTTCAGGTTTGGATCGAACGTCCGGCGACCTCACGTCCCGTAGCGCTGCTGCGGGACCGGCACCTCGTCGGTCACCACTTCGAAGCGTTCCAGCCGCGAGGGGCCGAAGCTGGTCGAAAGCGCCACGTCGGTGGCGTCGCGGCCGGTGGCCATCAGGATGCGGCCGATGCGCGGGTGGTTATGGCGGGCGTCGAACGTGTACCAGCGGCCGCCGAGATAAGCCTCGAACCAGGCGCTGAAATCCATCGGCGCGGGGTCAGTCGGGACGCCGATGTCGCCAAGATAGCCGGTGCAGTAGCGCGCCGGGATGTTCATGCAGCGGCAAAGCGTTATGGCGAGATGTGCGAAGTCGCGGCATACGCCGGTGCGGTCGTTGAAGCCGCCGAAGGCGGTTCGGGTGGAATCGGCGTTCTGGTAGTTGAAGGCGATGTGGTTGTGGACGAAATCGCAGATCGCCTGCACCCGCGGCCAGCCCGGCTCGGTGTTGCCGAACTGCGACCAGGCGAAATCCGACAGCTTGTCGGTGTCGCAATAACGGCTGCCGAGAAGATAGGGCAGCACGGCGTCGGGCAGATCGCGGATATCGTGCTGGACGGCATGGGGCGATACCGCGTCGGGCTCGCCGCTGTCCATGATCATGAAATCCGTCGAAATGGTCGTCAGACCCTCCGGCGCAACGATGCGCGTACAGGCGTTGCCGAATGAATCCTCATAGTGCGAGGCCTCAACCGGCCTGTCGAACTCCAGCACCTGTTCCGACAGCAGATCGCTGCGGCGAGAGGGATGGATGTTGAGCGTGAGCAGCATCTCGGTTGCGCTCTCGCATTGGTAACCCAGTCTGAACCCGGCATGAATCTGCATTGGAACGAACCTCCATAAGTGTCAGCGCGAACCGCGACCGCCATCAAACGCGGGGCAATGATGCTTGTTCCACTGAGAGACACTTATTTAGCGGACATCAAAATGCGGTGGAGGCGGGCGGAACCTTATGACACGGCCACCGTTGTCTTGTGCGCGCTGCAGTTGATCTTCACCCGCTGCTCGCTTCAGGCTCCGGCCGCTCCGGCCCCTGTCGCCTGACCCATCTGATTGTCCCGCGGCGCAAGATCGCTCGGGTTCCGCCTGCATAAATGCAAAACCCAAGGAGTCCATCATGGGCGTTATTCTACTCTGGTTGCTCGGTATCCCGATCCCGATCCTCATTCTCCTCTTCCTGCTGACCTGATCGGTGAGCGCCATGGAAACGACAGTTTCGTCCCGTGACGAACGCAAGCTCGAATCGACCGCATCGGCGGTCAATTGGGCTCCCATCATCGCCGGCGCCTTCGTCGCGTCGACGACAACCCTCATCCTCATGCTCGTCGGATCCGGTATCGGCCTCACCATGGTATCGCCCTGGTCGATGGAAGGTGTCGCAGTCGGCACCATCGCCACCTCCACAGCCATCTGGCTAGTCGTGGTGCAATGGCTGTCTGCCGGCCTCGGCGGTTACCTCACCGGCCGGTTACGTACCAAGTGGGTTGACATCCACACTGACGAAGTGATTTTCCGCGACACTGCGCACGGCTTTCTGGCCTGGGCGCTCGCCACGCTGCTCGTCGTCGGCGTCATGGGCTCAGCGCTGACGGGCCTCGTCAGCACCGGGGCACAGGCCGTCTCGGGCGTTGCCTCCGGCGCGGCTGCAGCCGTGACTTCGACCACCGACGCGCCTTCGGCGGATCGGGCGACGGACTATTTCGTCGATCTCCTGTTCCGTCCCGCCGATGATGCGGACGCGGCGAGAAGCGCGGGCGACGCCACAAGGCAGGCCTCCCAGATCCTGATCGCAAGTGCTGCTTCGGGTGAAGTCTCGGCAGAAGACGAAGCCTATCTGGCCCGTCTCGTCGCCGCGCGGACAAACCTGTCGCAAGCCGACGCCGAGGCGCGGGTGCAGAGCGTTCTGACCCGCATCGAGGAAGCGAAGGCTTCGGCCCTCGAAGCCGCCGACACCGCCCGCAAGGCCAGTGCGACCTTCGCACTGCTTTCCGCCCTGTCGCTGGTGATCGGTGCCTTCATCGCAAGCGTGGCCGCTGCCCTCGGCGGCAGCCAGCGCGACGAGCGCGAGACCGCATATCTCGCTTCCTCGTCGAGGCCGACGGCCGGTACGCTCTAAAGCGCCGCTCAAGCAGACCACAGCCGGCCCTTCATTCGTGGGGCCGGCATTTTTTTGTCCGAAGATCGCCTCAGTCGAGCCAGATCGGGTTGGTCCAGGCGCGTTTTCCGGCCGCATCGATGACCGTGATGCGGATCCAGGGCGAGTTGATGAAGCGCGCGAGCGGCACGCTCGCCTCGGTCATCGAATGGCCGTGGGTGGCAGTCGCCGCCGAACCGTGGCCCTGGACGATCACGGTGACGACCGAGGACGACCGCACGGTCACCTCCGAACCCGTGAGCGACACGCCTTCGATCTCCGGACCCTGGCTCGCATAGAAGTCGCCGCGCTTGAGCGCCTCGAGAAGAAGCTCGGGGGTGTTGGCCTCCGACTTCACCATCACCCATCCGCCAAAATGATCGGGCTCGGTGAAATGGGCGTCGTCGGTGGCGATCATCGTCAGCCTGCGGCCTTCCGAGAGAAGGAGATCGGCGGTGTGGAAACCGTCGGCGCGGTCGCAGCCCGTGTGACAGCCGTGATTATAGATCTCAACCGCATGCGCCGCCTCGATCGAGCGGGCGTCATCGAGCGTCATGCCAGACCATTGGGGGTGGGCGATGGCGACGAAGGCGCCGGCGTCGCGGGCGCGGCGGGCGATGTCCGGCCCGCTCTCCTGCGCCTCGACCGGCCAGAATCCCGGCGCATGCGGTGCCTTGAATTCCTTGGGCAGACCGACCGCCAGAATGTGCCACAGCTCGCCGTTCTGCATGGCGCCGGAATGAAGCTCGGCGCCCAGAAGTGTGGTGAAACTGTTGTCGCGAAACGGCGTGGTATCTGCGATCGGGTAGCCGTATTGTCCGATGAAATGCTCTGTCACCGCGAGAAAATCATAGCCCTCGGCCTTGTAGCGGCGGCAGACCTCGTCGAGCGGCAGGGCGCCGTCGGAGAGATCGGAATGGGTGTGGAGATTGCCGCGGAAGAAGCGGCCTGGAGCCGTGAAGGCGGACAAGGGTTCGGACATTCACATGAATTCCTGTTGTGCAGACAAGGTCAGGCGGCAAGCACCAGTGCATCGGCGGGCGAGAAATAGAGTTTGATCGGCTCACCGACCGAGGGCATGGCGACATTGGCCTGATTGAACATGTCGATGGTGACCGTCTGCTCGCCGACGGTGACCTTGGCGCGAATGATGGAGCCATGGAAGCCCATGTGCTGCACCCTGCCCTCGAGCGGAACGTCGTCGGGACGCTGTGCATCGAGGTAGAATGCCTCGGGGCGCAGTGCGAGCTTGACGGTTTCGCCGTTCCTAAGCGCCGCGCCACTCGATGACGGTAGTGCGATATCGCGGCCGGCAAGATTGAGGCGATTGGCGCCGGCATCGGCTACCCGGGCATCGAACATGTTGAGCGTGCCGACAAACTCGGCGACGAAACGGGTCTTCGGCCGGTTGTAGATTTCCGAAGGGGTGCCCATCTGGTCGGCGCGCCCCTTGTTCATGACGATGACGCGGTCGGAAATCGACAGCGCCTCTTCCTGGTCGTGGGTGACGAAGACGGTGGTGATACCCAGTTCGCGCTGGATCTTTCGGATGTCCTCGCGCAGCGAAAGGCGGATCTTGGCGTCGAGCGCCGAGAGCGGTTCATCGAGCAGCAGCACACGCGGCTGCGGGGCGAGCGCGCGGGCGAGCGCCACGCGCTGCTGCTGGCCGCCGGACATCTGGTATGGGTAGCGGTCCGCGAGATGGCCGAGCGCGATCATGTCGAGCATGTCCCTCACCCGCCGGTCGACGGCTGCGTTGTCCATGCCGTTGATCTTCAGGCCGAAGGCGACGTTGTCGTAGACGTTCATGTTGGGAAACAGCGCGTAGGCCTGGAACACCATGCCGATGCGGCGCTTGTTGGCCGGCAGCATGGTGACGTCCTCGCCGTCGATCGTGATGGCGCCCGAGGTCGGAGTTTCGAAGCCGGCGACCATGCGAAGCACCGTGGTCTTGCCGCAACCCGAGGGCCCGAGAAAGGAGATGAACTCGCCTTTCCTGACGCCGAGATCGAATTCCTTGACGACGGTGTTGGCTCCGAAACTCTTGCTGACGGATTCCAGTGTCAGGAAGCTCATGATTGAACCCTCCTCGGGGCGAAGGTGGAGAGGCGCGGCATGCGCGGAAGAAACCGCTGGCCGGGCTTTCTGGTGGCGAAGACCTGCATCAGCGCCATCGACGCCCAGGTGACGACGAAGGCCATGATGGCGAGTGCGGCCGGCTGGTAAGCGTAATCCTGACCCATCTGCACGAGATATGGGCCGAAGGCGGGGCGGTTGAGCAGGCTTGCCATCACGAACTCGCCGAGCGAGATCGAGAAGGTGAGGAAGGCGCCGGCCATGATTGCCGAGCGCACATTGGGGAAGATCACGCGACGGATGATGGCGAACCGCGAGGCGCCGAGGCTTTCCGCCGCTTCCGTCAGCGTGGCGATGTCGATGGCAGCCATACCGTTGTCGACGGCACGGAACATGTAGGGCAGCGACAGGACTGTATAACCGATGACCAGAAGCAGGTTGGTGCCAGGATCGGTGGTCGTCAGCGGCAGGAAAGAGTTGTTGCCGTAGATACGCATGTAACCGAAGACCAGAACCACCGGCGGGATGATCAGCGGCAACAGCGTGAGGAACTCGACAAGCGGGCGGACCCTGGGCAGTTTCAGGCGCACCCAGTAGGCCGTCGGCACGATGATGAGGGCGCCGAGCAGGATGGCAACCAGCGAGGCGACGGCCGAGAAGGTGAGCGTGGAAATGAAGGTGTCGCTCTGGAAGACGTCGCGATAGGCCGCGAAGCTCAGCACTCCGCGCTCCATGCGCAGCGAGAAATCGAAGGTGGCGTAGAGCGGCACGAGAAAATAGAGCGAGGCCGCGATGACGATGAGCGTCGGGAAGGCCGGATAGCGCTTCATTTCTGCCACCTTTCGGCGCGGCTGCGCAGGAAGAGATAGAGCAGGTTGGTCACCGCCATGATGACGACCATGCCGAGCGCCAGCGCATAGCCGAGATTGGGGTTGTAGAGCACGTTTCCGCGGATCTGGTTGTAGAGCATGATCGGCACCACGGAGTAGGACGAGCCGGTGAGCGCAATCACGGTCGCGAGCGTGCCGAAGGCATTGGCGAAGAGCAGCAAGAAGCAGCCGAGCACCGAGGGTGTAAGCACCGGCAGGGCGACGCGACGCCAATATTGCGCGCGGCTGGCGCCGAGGCTTTCGGCGGCCTCGCGCCATTCGCCCTTGAGGCCTTCCATAGCGGGGGTGACCACCAGCAGCATCAGCGGAAGCTGGAAATAGAGATAGGTGAGCGCCAGCCCCCAGAAGGAGAAGAGGTTGAAGCCCGCCGCATAGAGGTTGATGCCGAAGACATCGCGAAAGATCAGCGTGACGAGGCCGAGACGGCCCAGCGTGGCGATAAAGGCGAAGGCGAGCGGCACGCCGGCGAAATTGGATGCGACGCCCGAGAAGGTGGTGAAGGCATGGCGCACCCAGCCGGGCAGCCCGCCGAGGATCACCGCATAGGCGACCAGCAGGCCGGCGATGGCGCCGAGGGCGGCGGAGACGAGGCTGAGCCTGATCGACAGCGAATAGGAGGCGACGATGTTGTCGGAACCGAGCGCTAGGATGTTTTCAAGCGTGTACTGGCCTTCGGCGTTCTGGAAGGCGCCGTTGACCAGATAGAGGACCGGCAGCACCAGAAAAAGCGCGACGAAGAGAAGGAAGGGCAGAAGCCCCAGCCAGTTCCATCCGGTTCCTCCGAAACGCGGCCGGGTCGGACCCGCCGTCACCGCAAAGTCTCCCGCATCACCCGTTGCCTGTACATCCGTCATCGCCGGATACCTCTCAAGAGAAAAACGTCGGATGCCGGCCGCAAGGACCGGCATCCGCTCGATGGTCGGGTGGTTACTGGACGCCCATTTCCTTTGCCCAGTTCCCGGCAACGGCTTCCTTGGCGCCGGCCTGCTCGTCGAGCGTCGGGAAGACGGCCTTGGCGTAGTTCTCGGCAGGCGGAAGCTTGTCCATCAGTTCCTGCGGGATGACACCGCGCTCGGCCATGTCGTTGAACAGGATCGGGTGGCAGTACCCCTTCAGCCAGAGAAGCTGGCCTTCGTCGGAATAGAGATATTCCATCCAGAGCTTGGCGGCGTTCGGGTGCGGCGCATAGGCCGAGATGCCCTGGACGTAGACCCCGGCGATCACCGAATCCGACGGCACGATGACGTCCATCGGCGGGTTGCCGTTGAGCTTGTCGCGCATGGCCAGCAGGTTGTAGTCCCAGTCGAACAGGATCGGGGCGGTGCCCTGCGCAAGGTTCTGCGCGGTGCCCTCGACCGGCACGAGATTGCCGCTGTCCTTGAGACCCTTGAAGAAGGCGATGCCGGCATTGGCCGCATCGGCGCCCGCCGCGGCTCCCGTGGATGCGCCTGCGGCATAGACCGTCATCATGCGCGAGTTTCCGGTGCGCGGATCGCCGCCGACCGTCACGCCGTTGGCGTACTTGGCGTCGGTGAGATCGGCGAAGGCTTCCGGCGATTCGGTGAAGACGTCCTTGTTCACGCCCATGGCGAGCACGCCGTAATAATCGCCGTACCAGTAGCCTTCCGGATCCTTGGCGGTTTCGGGGATCTTGTCCCAGCCCTCGACCTTGTAGGGCTGAAGCAGGCCTTCCTTGACGGCGGCCGGGCCGAAGGAGAGGCCGACATCAACGACGTCGGGCGCCTGCGGGCCGGTGTTGCCCTTGTTGGCCTTGATGGCCTCGAGCTCGTCGCCCGAGCCGGCGTTCGGGTTGAGTTCGTTGACCTCGATCCCGTATTTCGCCTTGAACGTTTCGATGACCTCGCCGTAGCCGCACCAGCTATGGGGCAGCGCGATGGTGGTGAGCATGCCTTCCTTCTTGGCGGCGGCGATCAGCTCGTCCGACGGCTCGGCGTGAGCGATTCCGGATGCGAGGACCGCGAACGACGCGGACAGGGAAAACAATTTGGTGAATTTGGAAAACATTCCGACCTCCGAGGGGTGAGAGAGCGCCCGCAAGCGAGCGGGCTCTTCCCCTAAGCAGGTCGTATAAAACTATTGTGACAGGGTGGCGGTTACCGGCCTTGGCCGCACAGCAAGTATCAGCCGAGCTGGCGCGAATTCCACTCGCGATCGTCAAATTTCTGGATCTCGACGCGATAGCCGTGGGGGCTGATGAACATCGAACTGTAGATGCCGAACCGCTCGCTATGGGCGGGTTTGCGGACATATTCCACGCCCTTGACCGTAAGGAAGTCGTACCAGCCGTCGACGTCGTCGGAGACGATGGTGATCGTCACGCCGGCCTGCTCGGTTGGCCTGTCCGGCAGGTTGCACACGCCGAGGAAACTTGTCGGGCTCAGCCTGTAGATGTGGCACGCGCCCTGATCGACGACGAAGTCGAGCTCCATGATCTCGCGGAAGAAGCGGGAGGTGGCGTCGAGATCGTCGGTATAGGTAAAGACGACGGACTGGCTGATCGGCGGATGCATGCGGCGGGCTCCATGAAGAACTCCCGCGAACCTAACGGCACGCGGGAGATTTCGGTAGGGGCCGCAAACCCGGCGGACGGAAATGGCTGTCGCGGCCAGTCCGGTCGACCGGGAGCCCGTCAGAACTTCGCCGTGAGGCTCGCCCGCACGGTACGGCCGGGGGCCGGGTTCCAGCCGTCCATCGCGTCGATATAGTAGCGATCAAACAGGTTCTGCGCCTGGATATCGACCGTGAGGTGGTCGTCGAGCTTGTAGCTCGCGAAGGCGTCCACCGTGGTGTAGGGCAGCCACATCGGTGTCCGCTGGCGGTCTCCGGGTTCGGAGATCGGGATGATGCGCTCGCCATTGTGGGTGACGCGCCCGCCGATGGTCAGCTTCTCCTCGAAGAAGCGCATACCCGCTGTCACGCTGACAGAGATGTCGGCAGGAACGTGAGCGACCGCATAATCGGATTGCACGGTGTTGGAAGCGCAGGTGCCGTCGCGGCAGAACTCGACATCGGTGTAGTAGTTCAGCGCCCCTTCGAGGAAGAAGGATCCCGCGTCATAGGCGCCGGACAGCTCGATGCCGCGGAAAGTCACACGGTCGAGATTCTCAAAGGTGAACAACGGCATGCTCTGGACCGGCGGGTAGACGGACACGCGCGAGATGTAATCGTGGTGGTCATTGTTGAAATAGGCCAGTTTGGCCCTGAGCTTGTCGTCGGCGGTGAAGACGCCGTTGCGCATGACATTGACCCCCGCTTCCCAGCTTTTCGTCCGCTCGGCGTCGAGATGGAAATTCTGCGTGGCGTTGGCATCGCTGACCATGGTCTCGCGCATGGTCGGAGGGCGGATGCCCTCGGCGTAGCGAGCGAAGAACTGGACACCATCGAAAGGCGTGAGGGTCACGCCGACCGACGGGCTCATGCCACCTCCGTTGCGCCTGTCTTCGCCCTCAACGGCCTTCTCGCTCTGGTCGTGCAGGCTCCAGCGATCGTAGCGTAGCCCGCCTTCGAAGGTAAGCCAGTCGTTGACCTCCCACTTGGCCGTGGAGAACGCGCCGCCGACGCCGCGCTCGCCAACGCTGGGCGTCATCCAGACACAGGGCGTGGCCGTGAAGGAGCGGCTGCAATAGACGTCGCCATCCATGTCCTCGAGCGTATAGGTCGCGCCATAGTCGAGGCTGAGCGCGCCCATGGCGGTGTCGAACCGGCTGGTGTTGGAGATGTCGGTGCCCCAGGTGCGGGTTTCGGAATAGCGCGGTTCATCGGCCGGGTAGATGCCCCACTGGATCAGGTCGGGCATTGCGGAGACGGCGCGCGTGGTTCCGGACACATCGGCGAGCCAGAGATTGGCCTTCAGATCGATCAGCTCGTTGTCCGGGGTGAATCGATAGCGGGCGGTGTAGGTATCGGTGCGAATGTCGGACTGCTGCACCTGCCGGTAGCCGTCGTCCTGCTGGAACAGGAGCGAACCCATGGATTCGCCGAACTTGCTCTGAAAGCCGACATAGCCGAGCTGGAGCGTGTGATCGTCGCCGAAACGAAGCGTGAGTTTTGCAAGCCCCGATGCGGTGTTCTCGGAGGTGTTGAACACTTCCTCACCCGGCTTTGTGAAGGACAGCGGGTAGCGAATGCCCTCATGGGTGTAGTGGGTGTCGTCGCCTTTGGTCCCGGCGAAATAGTTGCCGGTTTTGCGCTTGGAGAAGGCGCCGACGAAATCGACGCTGTCGTGCTTGATGCCCACGGCGATGCTGCCCGAACCGTTTTCGAAGTCGAAGAAGGACGGGGCGTCGGAGCGCTGGTTGTAGGCGGGCGCGGGCTGGGGGCTGTCGGCGTTGTCGCTGGTGCTGGCGCGCAGCCGCACGCCGTAGGTCCTGCCCTCTTCGACGATGTCGTCGGCGTTGAGGGTGCGGATCGAGACGACGCCGCCCGTGGCGCCGGCGCCTTCTGCGCCGCCCGAGGGGCCCTTCTCGATGCTGACGCCGCCGATAAGGTCGGGATCGATGTAGACGCGCTCATCGACGCCCTGATAACCGCGCCATGTGGTGGTGGACTGCTGGGTGCCGTCGATGGCGACCTTGACGCGGCCCTGCCCCTGCATGCCGCGGATGTTCACGTCGAGCTTGGCGCCGTTGTTCTTGCCGGACGCCACCACGCCGGGCGTCCCCTTGAAGATGTCGCCGGGCGCGACGCCGCGCAGGCGCTGTATCTGTTCGTCTGAAACATAGGCGCTCGATCCAGCGGTCTCATATGGCGTGTCGGCCGGATTGTCCGCCGCGCCGCGAATGTTGATCGTGTCGAGGACGGTGGTATCGCCGCCGTCGAAAGCCCCGCTGGCCGCGCTGCCGGAAACCGCCGCCACATCGGTGATCGTCACCGTGTCGGCGCCGGTGAACTGCCAGGACAGACCGGTTCCGGCAAGCAGCCGCGTCAGGGCTTGCTCGCGCGTCATGGTTCCCGACAGGCCGGCGGTCCTGCGGCCTGCGACCCGGCCGGACGGAAACAGAAGGGTAAGCCCCGCCCGGTCGCCGAATGCCGTCAGCGCCGTGCCGAGCGTCTGCGCGCCAATGTTGACCGTCACCGGCTCGTTCGACTGTGCGTGAGCGGGGGCGCAGAGCGCCGAACCGACAACCAGCGCCAGGACCGAACCGACGGACGCCAAAAGCCGGACGCGGTCCGGACAGGAAACAGAATGGATGAGGGGTATGCGGGTCGTCATGGCCGGTCTGGTCCTTTGGATTGAAGATTGCGAGAGCGTGGCTGGCGCGGGAGCTCGCTGCCTCTCAAGCACAAGGACGAAACGACCGGACGCATCCTGGACCGGAAATCCGAAAAAATTTGATTTTTTTAGTCAAGTTATTGTTGGCGCGGAAAGACCGGACCGGACGCAAGGGGCCGGACAGCCTCGTTCGGGCTTCACCGGGATAGCGAGGAAATCCGCCGCGCTTGGATCAGGGCATGAACTAGAAGTTTTCGCCGGGCTCCACGCGCGGGGGCAGTTCCTCGCGCTCAAGCGGCTCGAGGTGAACGAGATCGTCGCCCCGATGCAGCCGGATATTGAGCCGGAAGGAGTTTCCGACCCGCTCGGAGCGTTCGATGAAGAGCGCGGCAATGTCGGGGGGACAGATGTCGTTGACCGTCATGCGGAAGAGCGCCAGCCAGCGCTTGAAATGCGCATCCCCGATTTCCGTCAAGGCAAAATGCTTCGGCATAGGCCGGCCCTTGTAGCGGCCGCTGCCGAGCAGCATCGAGCTCCAGAAATCGGCGATCGTGTCCAGATGGGCTTGCCACCGGTCGTCGGGAACCGCATTCCGGAACACCGGTCCGATCAGATCGTCCTCGCGGGCCCGCGCATAGAAATGATCGACGACCCTGCGGATCATCGCCTCGTCGAGACCCTGAGGCGTCAGCGCACCGGTGCGGCGCAACCGGGTGGGCGCTGCCTGCGGCGGGGAAGCGCTCACGCGTCCACCTCACGAATGACATAGGTGCAGCGCCGTCCGCCGGCGATGATATGCTCGCTTCGCTCGACACTGGCACCCGGCCCCAGAACCTTTTCAAACACCTGGAGTTCGGCCCGGCAGAACCCCTGGCAGGACTTCGCGGCCGCACAGATGGGGCAGTGGTTCTCGATGAGCAGGAGAGAACCGTCCTCCTCCTCCCGCCAATCCGCCATATAGCCCTCGGCGGAGCGCAGTTCACTGAGTGTCGCTACCCGGTCGCGCAGGCTGAGGCGATCGACCATCGCCGCCTCGTAAGCGGTCCGGGTCTGTTCCTCACGGCGCAAGATGATGCTGTCGAGAGCGCTCTCGCCGAGACTGTTGCGAATGATATCGAGGAGTTGAACCGTCAGCGCCGCGTGGGTGTCGGGAAACCGGTCCTGCGCGGCGGGCGTGAGGTTCCATTTCTGCGTCGGACGACCGACGCCGGAAGGTGCGCTGTTGGCCACGACCAGTCCCTCGTCGGCCAGGCGGACCAGCTGCTGGCGCGCCGCCTCGCCGGTCGTTCCGAGCTTTTGCCCGAGTGCCGCCGCCGTCAGCGCGCCATGCATCTTCAACGCCATGAGGATGCGCTCGGCCGGGCCGCGCGGCGGCCGGATGCCACTTTCGAAAGCATTTTCCAAGTCAGTGCTTGACATATTCTCTCGGATGTTTTTCAAAGAATCCTCTTGGAAATTAACGCGCCTCCCATCCGAATGCAAGTACAGGCGCCAACAAGGAGATCGAGCATGGCCTTCGAACTGCCAGCCCTGCCCTATGCCCATTCCGCGCTTGCCGACCGAGGCATGAGCCAGGAGACGCTCGAGCTTCACCACGACAAGCACCACCAGGCCTATGTCACCGCGCTCAACGGCTTCGTCGAGAAAAACGCCGACCTGCGGGGCAAGTCTCTGGAAGAGATCATCGCCCTCGCCAAGGACAAGGCCGACCTCGCCCCGGTCTTCAACAATGCCGGCCAGCACTGGAACCACATCCATTTCTGGAACGCCTTGTCGCCCGCCGGCGGCAAGCTTCCCGGCAGGCTCGAAGCGAAGATCGTCGAGGATTTCGGTTCGGTCGACGCGTTCAAGGAGGCCTTCAAGACCGCCGCCGTCGGCCAGTTCGGTTCCGGCTGGGCATGGCTCGTGCTCGGCCCCGACGGCAAGCTGAAGGCGACCAAGACCCCGAACGGCTCCAACCCGATCGCCACCGGCGAAGGCAAGCCGCTGCTCGGCCTCGATGTGTGGGAACACAGCTATTATGTGGATTTCCGCAACCGCCGCCCCGATTACGTGACGAACTTCCTGGACAATCTCGCCAATTACGAGTTCGCCGAAGCCAATCTCGGCTGATCGCCCCCGATCTCCGCCGAGACACCGCCCGCCCTCACCGGGGCGGGCGACACTCCCCCTCGAAATCGAAGTTCCGTCCCAATGACCTATGTCGTCACCGAAGACTGCATTGCCTGCAAGCATATGGACTGTGTCGAAGTCTGCCCCGTGGACTGTTTCTACGAGGGCGAGAATTTTCTCGTCATCCATCCCGACGAGTGCATCGATTGTGGCGTGTGCGAGCCGGAATGCCCCGTCGACGCCATCAAGCCAGATGTCGAGCCCGACCTCGAGACATGGCTGGAACTCAACGCCCGCTTTGCCGGGATCTGGCCGAACATCATCGACAAGGGCACGCCGCCAGCCAATGCCAAGGAGATGGAAGGCGTCCCCAACAAGCTGAGGGATTTCTTCTCCGAACGCCCCGGACAGAGGTCATGACCGCCGGGACCGACGACTACACCACGCCAGACAGTTTCCATCTCGACCCGGCGCCGCGTTCCTACGTCGATACACGCAGCTTCCGCGACGCCATGGCCTCGATGGCCGCGACCGCCTGCGTCGTCACCACGCAATTCGGCGGCCAGCGCCTCGGCCGCACCGCCACCTCGGTTTTTTCTCTTTCCGTCGAACCGCCCGCCATTCTCGTCTCGATCGACATTTCGAGCCCGATGGTCGATCACATCATGAAAACGCGCGGCTTTTCCTTCGCCGTGCTGGCGGAAGGCCAGGATGGCATCGCCGGCATATTCGCCGGACACGGCGAGCCCGAACGCCGTTTCGACACCGGCCGCTGGCAGGCCTGGCGATCCGGACATCCGAGACTTTCGGGCGCCGTGGTGGCGATGGACTGCGCGCTGCTCGGTTCCGTCGAGACAGGCACCCATGTGCTGTTCGCCGGCGGCGTGATCGACATCGACCCGGCCTCGGGCCGCCCGCCGTTGATCTGGCACGATCGCGGCTACAGGTCGCTCGCCCACCATGCCGAAAATGCGGCGCCGTCTTCTCGTTGAGTGCGCGATTTCGGTGCGCCACCCGCGAATGAATATGCCGGTCGCGGGCGTTGACCCGCGGGAAGTTTCGAACACCGCGGCGTCCGAGTTCGTCATAGAGCGGGATTTCGTGGGACAGGATCGGGATCGATCGACCAGCGATCAGTGAGCGCGTCTTCGATCGCTTTCCCAGTGGCCCAGAGTCATTGAAAGAAATGGCGCACCCGAAGAGATTCGAACTTCTGACCCCCAGATTCGTAGTCTGGAGGTCATTCTGTGCAGGCGAATGCGGATAGATGCCGCTCAACTTCTAAATCCCTGTTTCTTCTGCAATTGCGATCTCACGCAGGGTGCAGTAGAGTGCAACTTAGTGCAAAGGAGAGCTGATATCTATTGCCCCCGATTTGCCCCCAGGAGTTTTGAGTGGCTAAACTGACGACTGACCTCCTCAAGCGATCGATGCCTGAGAAAGGCAAAAGGCTCGAGTTGCGTGATGAGGAGGAGGCCGGCCTGATCTTTCGGGTGACGGAAAAGGGCAAACGCTCTTGGTCCGTTCGCTACGTGAACGCATCCGGCGAACACCGACGCAAGTCGATAGGCCCCTTTCCGTCGATCTCACTTTCCAGAGCGCGCGAGGAGGCTCGCAAGATAAAAGGCGCCGTCGCCGGAGGCGCAGATCTTGTTCAAGACACGCGGCTCGCCCGCGCTGAAGCGATGACCAAGAAGTTGAGAACACTGGAAGGGCTCGCCGAGTCCTACTTCGTCGATGCCACACTAGGTCTTCACCGGCCAAACGCCCGCGGAGCCAAGCGCGATTCGACCCTCCGCGAGGAACGTCGGGTGTTCGATAAGCTGATCAAGAAGGAGATGGGTGCCCTGCCCCTTGCCGACATTAAACGGGCGGACATCCAGGCGCTGGTTTCGCGTCTCTCAAAAAAGGCCCCGTCGAACGGCCGGCACGCTCGGAACGTCATTCGACAGCTCATGAGCTACGCGCTCTCCAAGGATCTGATCCCCGCCAACCCCGCCCACGATATCGCCGTGATCACCCCGACGCCTCGAGAGAGAGTGTTGGACGATGACGAAATCCGCGCGATCTGGCGCGCCTGCACACAGCCGGGCGCGGTGGAGAAGCTTGCGCTGTCCATCGAAATGGGAATTGCTCTCCGCCTCGCTCTCGCAACCTTACAGCGCGGCGGCGAGGTGATTGGTGCGCATTGGACCGAAATCGACCTGGACAAGCGGCTTTGGACCGTGCCGGCCGCCCGCATGAAAGGAAAGCGCCCGCACGTTGTGCCCCTGAACGAAATCGCAACGGGTTTGCTGCTCGAGGCGAGCGAGGCGATGGGCGCGGAAGGGCATGTCTTCAAATCAAGCGCCGAGGAAAGGGGACACTTCGACCGGCACGCGTTTACGCGTTCCATGAACCGGCTCACCACTGCTCTGAAGATCCCTCGCGCGACACCTCATGACTTCAGGCGCACCGGGGCAACGAACCTGACCAGCGAGCGGATTGGAATACCGCGATTTGTCGTCTCCCAGGTTCTCGCTCACAGCGGCGACACGGGCGGCTCGGCCGTTGTCACCGGCCGCCACTATGACCTCTACGATTACCTCGCCGAGAAGCGCCGCGCCCTCGATGCATGGGGCAGGCTGCTAACCGAGATCGTCAGCGGTGAAAGCCGGTCCGAAAATGTGATCCCGCTAACGTCAGTAGAGCGATCTTCATGAGATGCAATTTCACCCGGGCTGTAGCTTTCTCCATAGTGGCGATAGGGATGACTACACCGACAGCGTATTCCGAGCCCATTAAAATAACCAAGAGCGGCCTGGGGTGCTTTGACAAACACTATGCGGAGAAGCTGTTTACCTACTCGATCGAGGGGGACCGGGAAGCGTTGACGAAGGCGATTACTGATGCGGTGATTTTCGATCTTTGCCGTGAGTTCAAAGTCGGACAGGTAGTGTATCGAGAGGAACTAGAAATTTTTGGCCTGCAATGCCTTCGGCCTCCAGGCGAAACTCGATGTCTTTGGACGCTGCAAACGCTCACGCACTAAGCCGCTCTTCGAAAGTGTAGCTTTGTCGTTATGCAGATCCTCAAAGGGGAAGTCTCGCCGCATGTCAGCAGAATGTATGCTTTCGTCGGAGAAAATGGCATTCTATCTATCTCGAATCGGATCATCGCTCGGAGTGAATGGCAATCAACCCGAGAAAGCGCGGGCAACGCGGCAACCGAAAACGTTCTCCTCCCGCCTCAAAGGCTGCGTCTAGGGCCGGATCCAACGCGGGCCGCGGCTTTCGTTACCAAGACGCCGTGTCCGCTTGGCTGGCGGTGGCAATATGGGCTGAACAGCGTGCGCCCGCCATCGTGGTTCCGGAAGGTGGTGACGACATCGAGCTGCGTGGCAAAGCAACGAGCTTTGTCCAGGTGAAGAGCCGACGGGAACACCTTGGGGACTATGCGGAAGGAGAGACGGTCGGACACATTGAAGATCTGTGGAACCGGTCCCTTGGCTCCGCACCGCGGCCGCAGCGACTGGAACTCATTCTTGAGCGGGAGGTGGCGGGCCTCCATCCCCTCGACGACTACCCCGCAGCTCGCTCAATCGATGGTCCGATCAGTGAAAGACTTTCAAAGTTCAGTGGGGCCTCTGATCTTCTCCCACGAACGTCAATCTTTGTGGCGACCTCACCGCAGGAATGGGCGATCAGCCTGATCGTAGATCGGTTGAACTGCGCCCCAATCGCAGCCCAGATGTGCTTTGCCGATCTGCTGGTCCGCGTGGGTGCCCTGGCAGACGCCAATGGCCGGTTGGCGCCGGAGAACTATCGTGGCGTTTCGATCTCCGATACCGAAACGTCAATCCGCGATGTCTTGGCCGCTATCGACATTGACGCGATCGAACGCGCCCTTAGGGATGGGGTCTGCGAACCGGTAGATTTCCTTACGCCTCTCGACGACCCAAACTTCTATCTCGGGGTCGATGTAGAACCCGGTCACATCGCGGCAGGTTTGGTGGCCGAACGCCCCCGAAGCAGGTCGGCGTTGGTGGAGGGTATTGAACAACGCCGGGCCGCGTTGATCGTCGGACCGTCAGGGGCCGGAAAATCCGCTTTGATGTGGGAGGCCGCCAACGCGTTGCGCCATACGGTGCGGTGGTTTCGTATCCGTCGTTTGAGCGCCGACGATATTCCATCTCTGCGACAGTTGATCCGGACGTTTCGCGCTTCAGTAGACAGCCCCATGGGCTTCGTCATGGATGATGTCGGCCGGAATGGGCCGGAAAGCTGGGGCGCCTTGCTCAAAGAGGCGATGTCTGTGCCCGGCGTCGTCCTGCTCGGTTCGGTCCGGGAAGAAGATGTTGCGCTGATTGCAGAGCGCGCGCGGGCAGCCGAAATACGCGCCGATCCCGATGACGAACTCGCAGAACGACTCTGGCGAGAACTGCGCGAAGCCAAAAAGACGAACTGGGCGGGTTGGTACGAGCCGTGGAAGATGAGCGATGGCCTTCTTCTCGAATATGTCCATATCCTGACGCGCGGACAGAGGATGCACGAACTCCTCGCCGACCAGGTTGCGGCCAGAGTTTCAGATCCGAAGCGTTCCCTTGAACTGGATATTCTGCGATCCGGCGCTTGGGCAGGCACAGCGAATGCTGAAGTCAATGCATCGCGATTGGCGCGCGCGCTCTCAGTCAGTGAGGCCGATCTGTCACGCGCCTTACAGCGCCTCATCCAGGAACATCTGGTTCGTTCACCTGCTCCGGGCGCGGTCACCGGCCTACACCAGCTTCGATCCGAAGAATTGCTGCAGCTCACGCACCAGACAACATTGCCGACCCTCGAAACGAGTTTCGAACGGACGATCGCGAGTGTGCCCGCCGCCGATCTCGAACCGTTGGTCGCGGACACGCTATCTGCGCGACGCTTGCCTGTTCCAACGGTGCTGAATGGCCTGATTGCCCGCTTGAAGGACGAACAGAATGCGCGGGCACTGGCCTCAGCGCTCCGGGGTTTAGGTTCGGGCCGTGTTTCCTTGGGCGTCGACGAGTGGCTGGAAACGCCTGAAGCGCGTGCGCTACCGCGAACGCAAGTCGGAAGCGCCGCAATGTTCGGGATTGCGGGTATTGATATGAGTGGTCTCAGCATCATACCGGAGGTCCAGGCCGCAGCGGATCGACTTTCGCAGATCAAAGGTTCGCCGGAAGACGACCCTCGCCGCCTGTTGATGGAGCGTATGTCACCCTCTGTCTTGTCTTTCCTGATCGAGATCGCGGATTTGGCGAGCTTAGATGAGATTCTCGCAGCGTTGGTCGGAATGCCATTGCCAGCCGCGGTGCGGGCGAGTCTCATGCAGGCTCCAGAAGGCCTCTTGAATGCCAATCTCGGTCTCTTGGGGGCTCTGATGGGAACCTTGTCCGCTCTGGATCGTGAGATCGCCAGTGATTGGGTTGCCGAGGTTGGGCAAGAGGCGCTGTTCGCACGGGTTCAGGCAGAGACAGCTTGGGCCGGGCCTGTAACAATCGAAGATGCCGATGATGGAATGATCGTCCGTTGCGATCTTTGGTACGTTGCCGGCTCTGTACAGAAAAATCCGCACGACGCGGTTGTAAGTTTGTGTGAGCGGATATTGGCACTGTGTCCGTCGGCTGACATTGCGGTGTCCAACGCTATTACTGCAAGTGGCGAATTAGCAGGCCTTGCCGAGTTGCCGCTCGCAACAAAGCGGATTCCCCGAGAAAATCTTCCCCCTCCGTCAGTTCCTCAGTGGAATCGGCGGTGGGGTGATCTGATTTCCCGCCGCGTCGCCGCTCCGAGCTATAGCGACTATCTTGCCAGAGGCGTGGCAATTCTCGATGCCCTTGTGCCGACCTTGGAGAAGGTCTTCGACGCACATTTTCGAGGAAAGGATGCACTCGGCAACCTCGCCGACAAGCTGAATTCACTCAATGCGGATACTGAAGCACTGACGCCTCCCGCTGTTTCGCCATTGGAAGCGTCAGGCGCGGGGCACGGAGAGGCTAACACCGCCGTCACCAAGTTCCAGAACCTCCTGCACGGCGCAAGCGTCAATCTCGTCAAGAGGTTCGCAATACTACCCGACCAAGCTGGTGCATACATTGCCTGGTTGAGCGATCTCATCGCCGATGTCGACACTGCAATTGCCGAAGAGCCTTGGCATCTCGTCGCGGACGGTCCTCCACCGATGCTTACCCGACTTAAGACGCTATTGGAGACGTTGCGAGTTCTGGCCGGAGAAGCCCATGAAAGGAAGCAAGCGCCAGCGGTAACTTGGGCGGCGCGCGGCAAAGGCGCGCGAGTTGGCAACTCCGTTCGGCTCGTATCCCGCTCTGCCGAAGCTGCCGGGGAATCACGACTAGCTCAGCGAAAGGCAGAAATTGAGCGCCTGGCAGAGGAAGCCGGGATCGACGCACAGTTCCATCTTCGTGTTAACTCCAAGGGCATTCTACCGTGGCCGCCAGCAGACGTTCTCGCGCTGTTACCCGCGCCTGACATTGTGGATGCGGTGATCACGCTCGCTGAACAAGCCGAACTCGTGCGGTCATTGGTGGACTCGCCTATCCACCTGACAATCATGCCTTACATTGAGGATATCGCGTTCCCGGCGCTCGCAAAGTCTGGTTACCAAACCCTCCTTCCCGACGTGGAAGGAGCTTCCTTCTGGGCTGAACAACTCGGATTGCCACAAGCGCCATCTGTTATGGCAAGCATGTTTGGGGAGGTGCTGAGCCTTGCCAGCGAAATTGGAGCAATGGATCAAAAACGGCTCGGCAATGAGACTCGTCCCGAAGAAGAGGTTGCTGCCCGTCGAAGCTTGGAGGCAACCTTCGAAAGAAGGGGCGAGGAACTGACCCGACAGCTCAATGCTTTTGACCAAGCCCTGCAATGGGATGTGTCCGAATTGATCGAGCATCTGCGAACTGGGGACGTTGATTTCGCCGCAGAGGCGCAGGCTGCGATTGGCGGAACTTCAAGCGATATCGCCGAGGCAGCAGGGTGTGTGTCTCTGCTTTTGATTTCAGCAGAGAACGGCAACATGTCCACCGGTGGGCAAAATCTAGAATGTCTACACACGACCAAATCCGAGCAGGCCATCGATGGTAAAGAGTAATAACAGGGACGACTTCACTCAGACGACCAAGAATCGCCTAGCGAAGCAAGCCCGGTATCATTGTAGCAATCCTAGTTGCAGAAAGCTGACGTCAGCGCCGACTAGCGATGGCTTAAAGGAAATGAATATTGGAGTTGCAGCTCACATCTGTGCTGCAGCCCCCGGAGTTGGTGCGCGCCGCTATCGCGCCGAGATGACGCCCGAACAACGGAAATCGCATGAGAATGGGATTTGGCTTTGCCAAGACTGTGCAAAGGCAATTGATTCAGCTGATCCCATTTTCACCGAGGCATATCTGCACACTTGGAAGCAGAAGCACTCTGAGGACATGTGGCGCAGCGTTATCGATAAGCTTCCCTTCGGCCCGACCATGCCGCCGACGGTTGCCGAGATCAGTGCACGCTTTCAAAATGCTGCCGCTGCAGATTTGGCTGTGTTCCGTCGAACACCCAAATGGCCAGGCACAAACGTGGCGCTCACACTGACATTAAAAGTAAAGCATGTGGACGAGGCGCTTAGCACGCGCGCGCTTGCCAACGCAGTCACCGCGTTGGATGACCTCATCCTTGTCGCGGCACCTGGAATGGGCAAGACGACAACCCTCTTTCAGGTCGCCGACGGTCTATTGGAAATCGGCAATGGCACGCCACTCATCGTGCCGCTGGGAGATTGGGCCACCGAAGGCGAAGCGCTGCTTGCATCCATCCTCAAACGCCCCGCGTTTAACGGGGTTTCAGAGCAAGATTTCCGCACCGTCGCGACGAAACCTGGCGTCGTCTTGCTTCTAGACGGCTGGAATGAACTGGATGCCGCCGCACGCGAACGCGCACGCGTGCAAATCACGGCCCTCAAGGCAGAATTGCCGGAACTCGGTCTTGTCATTTCCACTCGCAAGCAGACCCTCGACATTCCATTCGGCGGGACGCGGGTCGACTTACTGCCGCTTGACGACGAGCAGCAAGTGGAGATCGCGCGCGGCATGCGGGGCGAGGCTGGCGCACAGCTCGTAGATCAGGCGTGGCGGACTGCGGGTGTCCGGGATCTTGTGACCATCCCACTCTACCTCACTGCACTTCTCTCGCTTCCAGAGGGCGCGCCTTTTCCGACAACAAAGGAAGAAGTGCTACGGCGCTTCGTTGCCGCGCACGAACAAGAAGCCCGCCGTGCGGCGGCGCTTCATGCCGTGGCCCTCGGCTTCCAGCAGGACTATTTGAATGATCTCGCCGTGTTCGCCACGACGACGGCCAACACGGCAATCACGGACAGCAACGCGCGCAAATCGGTCACTGAGACCGCGCGGATTCTGGTGGACGACGGACAGATCACCATCTCCACGCAGCCCGAAACGGTGCTCGACACGCTTGTCAGCAATCACGTTCTGACGCGCTCCGGCGATACACCGGGCTACTCCTTCCAGCATCAGCAATTTCAGGAATGGTACGCCTCGCACTACGTCGAACGACTGATGCTACTGGCCGTCAGCGATCCGGCAGCACGCGAGAAACTGAAGGTCGACGTGCTCGATCAGCGCCCGTGGGAAGAAGCAGTTCTGTTCGCAGTCGAACGGAGCGCACGTGGAGACGCCATATATATGGCCGCATGCAGCGCCGCCATCCGCGTAGCTTTTGAAGTAGATCCTGTCCTCGCGGGTGAGATGATCTTCCGCGCCACCGACGAGGTGTGGGCACCGATCGGCACCGAAATGCGGAGCCTCGCCGAGCAGTGGCACGCGCCAGGCAAGGTGGATCGCGCGGTACGTTTCATGATCGCGTCCGGCAGGCCGGAATTCAGCGATCTTGTTTGGCCGCTTGTCACGCACGCGGACGATCAGGTGCACCTGCACGCGCTCCGGGCGGCGAAGCAATTTCGCCCTTCAGTGCTTGGGAATGATGCGCCGACGCGAATTGCAGCGCTGCCACCGGAAATCCGCAAGAACGTACTACATGAAATTGCGTCGCGTGGCGGGATCGACGGCCTCGACCTTGCGACCGCAATTGCGAAGGCTGACCGCGATCCGGACGTGAAAGCGACAGTGGTTGATGCGCTCTCATTTCGACGGGCAGATCGCCACGTCGCCGACTTGCTCGCTGACGCAGGCGACGCGACCTACGATATCCTCGCCGAAAAGGGTCATCTCGACGACATTGCAGTCGATGCCGTCCATAATGAACTTCGGCGAGCGCGCGAACGGCGCAAGGTTGCTGGGATTTCGTACTTTCAGCGCCTGCGCACGCTCGTTCACGCGCCGGTCGAAGATGACCGCCATACCGAGATTACTGAGATTGTTGCCGAAATGGAGATCGACCGGAAACGCGATGGCGAAATACACTTGTTGTATGAAGCGCGAAAGCAATATCCGAAGGCTATCGCTGAGGGGCTTCTGCGCCGCGTGCGCGAGCACCGCGAACTCTTCTACGGCGCGGACGATATTCTTGCGGCCGCTGGATTTGCCCTTGAGGACGACGCGCTGCTCGGGATCGCCCTCGAAGAAACAAGCCGGCACGACGACCGCGCCGAAGCCGCCGCTTCAGTGCTGGGACCAAACGCTGTCGGTCAGCTGATCGACGCGTATCTTGCAACTGGGAAAGTCGTGCGCGACGGCAGCGGGAAGTACAACCAGGCGGCGGGTGATCGCTATCACGATCTTCGCGCTCGTATCGGCCACACGCCGGGCGCAAGTTTGGTGGCCGCCGTTCAGGCACGGGCGATAAATGCTGACAATGAGGAAATCGCCCAAATGGCGGAGCTGTTTTCTCGCGAGACTTACAGCGACGTTGAGCGGGCACGCCCCTTCGATGAGGAAGGCTTGGCCGCAATAGGAACGCTGGCACGCGAATGGGCCGAGCGCATGCTCACTAATGGAGATGCGGAACGCTGGCAAATCGCTACTGTTGCGACAATGATGAGCCGTGCTCCGTCTGTTTTGCACCTTCCTCTCCTAAAGAGAATGCTTGATCAGAATTTGCTTCGCTATCGGGCTTTCCGCGAGAAAGCTATCGCGAGTGGCTGGAAAAATCGCGACGCTGTGCAAGAAGCTCAATGGCCACAAACGGGCGAATATCAACGCGCATTCATGGCCATCCATGCGCGAGAGACTGCCGCGCTGATGGGAGAATACCTGACCGAAGAACATTTTGGCGAAATGGCGGCACGGGTGCTACTCGTCCAGTGGGTCAACGCGAACGAACCCGAAAACAACAAGAAGTTCCAAAGCGGTATAGATTTTTCGCGCGTGGAGGCGCGCCGCGAGGCCCGTGCTTCAGATCCTACTGGAACGTCGGCCGAGGCGGAAGCAATCTTCGGCGCAATCGAGACCTTGATCGTCGATGGTTCGTCAGATGCGCAAGTGAAGCTGGCGGTTGCGCTCGGCATTGTAGGAGCACGGCTCCCCCATGGTCAGCGTGACGCGACGATCCAGAAGCTCATTTCTCTCGCGACGAGGCAAGCGCGCGCAGCCTTGTTGTTGTCGCTGATCCTCTCTGGCGAAGACATAGACATCAAATTAGTGGCCGACGGCATAGCGGAGACCTTTGAGGCAGCCGAGAAGGAGACGTGGATTCTGACGCAGAGCGACGCGTATCAGCTACGCGATTGGTTGCGCCTTCTGCCGTTTGCCACGCCTATCACCGATCTGCCCGCCATTGTGCGTGGCATGCCGGACGCGCAGCGCGATCCACGAATGCTCGAAGAGATAGTACGCGGACTCAACAGTTCGTCCTCGGGAGACGCAGAAGGCGTGACTTTCAAGCTCGCAGAAGAAAATCCGGCTCTTTACCAGAACCATCAGTGGCGCGCGACCGCGTTGAGGTTTGGTACGGTATCCGCCGCTCGATGCCTTGTTGACTTGACCGTCAGCGGCACGCTCGACGGCACGTCATACAACGGATGGCATTGGCAACGCGAATTGGGTGGATTGATTTCGGAGTTTTCCGAGGTCCGCACCTATGTCTACGACCTCCTGACAAATGGACCTAAAACAAAGCAGCTTGCTTTGCTAGCGAGCGCAGTCGCCGAAGACCCTGGCGCGGACGGCGTACTGATGCTGATCGATATTGAGATGAAAACCGGACGTTCGTTCATAACGTGGCAGTCGATCCAAAGCGCTGTCACGGAGCACGTCCCGGCAGAGAACTGGGAGGGAGCTTACAATGTCGTGCCCGTTCCGGCAGTCGAGCTGCGCCGGAAGCTGCTGGCGATGACAGGCAGCGGCGGCAAGGATGACCCCGCCGCCCGTTGCCTTAACTTCATTGACAAACTTCGGGATGAACACGGCGCTCCGGAATCGGAACCACGCCATCCCGATATTGCGTCGGGCCGCCCTTGGCCGATCTTGACGCCCGATCCCGATGCAGAGGACGGAAACTGAGATACAAAGCGGCGGCGGTTCCCCCTAGGATAGAGAGAATCCGGGCGATATACCGCGAGGCTGCGCCCCGCGAGCGGCACAAGCGGGATACGGTCCCTAAACGTGCCGTGCCGCCCTCGTAGGAGAGCGGTTAGCGACTTAGCTGTCTTGAAGGGTGGCGAGCATGGTGGACGCGGCGTGCGGCCTGTACGGCCCACGAGGCGGGTAGGTGGCGCTAACGCGCCGGCATGCTGCTACTGGATCGTGACGGGACGCGCAGGCGTCATGGACGCGTTGAGAGCATAGCACTGGAGCTCCTCAAGCTCGGCAGCCTGATCGAGCGCCACGCGCGCCTTGCGCTGAATTTCGGAAATCAGGGCCATCGTGGGTTCGTCCGCATCGGAATCGGCGAGCCGTTCCCACAAGACAGTGACGAGCCCGGCGAGCGCCAAACTGATTTCGCTATGGGTTTCGATTTTCGATCACTGTGCCATGAAGGTATCTCCGTTTAGGCGTGGGGTTGAGGTTGAGAGACGGCGACGGCCAAAGCCGCCTCCAGCGCCGCGATACGCGAACACATCGCACTCTCGCGGCCGGAAGAGTAAAAGCGGTTGTCGGACATTTCCGAGAAGCGGAACCCGCGCTGCAAATCGGTGAGTTCAGCGAACAGCTTCGGCGCCACCGCCTTGGCTCTCACCTCGAACATCGCCTTCTTCGCCCTTGCCCATGCAAGCTTGAGAAACCACGCGAAGCACTCACGATAGGTCATCTGGGAAGCCGGCTCCCGCCGCAGGGACACCCGCGTATCATGGTGAGCTTCGCGAAACATGTCGGCCAGGCTGAGCATGATCAATCTCCGTTTGGCGTTGTTCAAACACTGTGCTAAAAACTTAAGACGTAGTTCGGCATATGTCAACACACTGTATGAAATAATTGAAACGAGGTATTTACTTTGGTGTCTCCAAGTCAAATCCGGATGGCGCGCGCGGCGTTGAAAATCGGCGTTCGCGAGCTCGCTGATATCGCTGGCGTGAATGCGGGAACGGTGAACCGATACGAGACCGAGAAAGGCGGCCTCCAGGCGGAGACGCGGGACAAGCTTCAGGCTGCGCTCGAAGCCCGTGGCGTGACGTTTCTGGCCGATGACGGGGAAGGCGCGGGCGTCAGGTTACGTCGTTCTTAGTGGGCTATCAAATGGCCGCTACCAAGCCGGAACTACGCTGCCCCCGAAGGACTTCCAGCTTTCCACGTCGCCCAAGCGGCTCGCTTCATCTCTGAATGTACCGCTTCGGCGAATTCGGCAATTTGGTCTCGCACCTCAATTTCCGAGAAGCCTTCAGCCTGAAGACGTCCCCAAAGACGGCGGCATTCCGTTCGCCAAAACCTGTCCGCCGCCTCTCCCTTTTTCACCTCAAGTTGCCGAGCTGTCATCCTGATATGAACTAGCCTCTGGTCGATAGGAAAGGCGATGACCTCGGCGCTTCGCAAGGCGCGCCTTTCGTAGGTGAAGAGATCCATCTGCTCCTCATTCATGACCTGCTCTCCGATCGGATGTAGTGGCTCCCATGGGGCACCGCCCCTTGGAGCCCCGCTGGGGCCTGATGCCCCAGACCCCCGGCCGGCGTTACACGCGCGGCGGAAGGCAAGAGCGATGAAGGGGGAACTGGAGGAAATTGCTCGGTTTGCACTGAAGTGTCGCTTTCCTTAGTAGATACTATTAGCGACACTTCGGTGCAATTTGCCTTTTGCCGATAGAACCATGTCCTCCGACTAATGCCGAGCGCTTTCCAAGGCTGGGTTGCAGCTAAGGTCTGCGCCGCGTGGGACTTGCGATCCACACGCCCTTCAGCACGACGAATCCTTTCTTGCCGCTGTCGATCACGCTCGCGTTTCCGCTCTTTCATGAGCGCGGTGCGCTTTGCCTTCGTGAGATCGCAAGCACCGATCGTCTTTATACCGAGTTGTGTCCTTTCGCTCATCGAGAGACAGAGCATCTTGGCTACGCTATCCGCAGGTATCATCCGCCTTCGCTTTGCGCTCAGCAGGACGACACGCTCAATATCTGAAGCCGAGGCCCAGGGTGCCCAACGACGGCACCAATGGAACATATCCTGGTCGGTACCCGCCCCCGCAGCCGCCTCGATATAGGCGAGGCACAGGCTCGCATCATCTGTTCCATCCGGATCAGGAATGTCGGTCCCATGCCTATGTCTGATCACCGCCTCGATTTCACGCAACCGCAGTATCTCTTTTGAGAACTTGTGGTCGGTACGTTTCGCACGCTTCCGAGACGGCTTCACCTTTAGGATTGCACGTCCCAAAAGCAGGTGTTCGGTGCCGTCCTCGTTTAGCCGCGTCCGGGACTTCAATACTGAATTTGCCACACTCATTCGCCCCCATCGGCGAAGTTGCGGCGCATCTCGGCACCGACCCGAGACCGCGCCGCTTCAGCAGCGGTGCCGGCCTTATTGAGCAGGTTCACGAGCTCACGGGCCAGAGCGACGGCGGACTGGATCGAAGCGGCATTAACGGTCGGCGTTGCGACCACGGACAGAGCTGCCTGGAGCGCTGTGGCAGCACCAGTCACCTGAGACTGAAGCTCGGTATCGTCGATCTTCGGTCGATACGGCACTGGACGTTCGATGAGCTCATCACGATAGTCTTGCTCGAGCTTCTTCATGCTCTGCACTTCGGCCTGCCGAGGCGTGGCGAGGCGCCTGGCCTCATTGGCGTTGTCGGTGCTGAGATCGGAGATAATTCGCCGCGTACCTTCGGCTACCACTCCAGCGAGGATGGCGGCTACTGCACCCCGCCCGGAAATCAGAGACTTGGCCGCCTTGCCCTTGCCTCCGCCGGGTACGCCATCTGCCACTGCGCCCCCACCAAGAGCTACAGCGGCTCGCGTGAGGGCTGCCGCAGAGCCGTCCAGGGCCACGGCGGACCTTTCAGTCCGAACATGTCGGCGAACTTGCCAGCACCCCATTGGACGCCCTTGTAAGCACCATAGGTGCCGGCGCCGATGCCGAGGGCAGCCAAGAATGGATTATCCTCGCCAGCACGTGCGAGCGCGTTGATACCATCGGCGAGATTGTTCAGCCCTGCGGAGATTGAATCGATAGGGATCAGCGCAGCGGACAGGTTTTGCATCGACCCGAGGAAGCCTTTCCAA
>PAPH01000016.1 GCA_002709005.1 Hyphomicrobiales bacterium
AACGACCCCTCGGTGCGCCTGGCCTATCTCGGCGACGAGGAAGACGTGTGATGCTTGAACTGTCCCATGTCACCGCCTCTTACGGCGCCAGCCAGATTCTCTTCGATGTTGATCTGCAAGTGCGGGACAACGAGGTGGTGACGCTGCTCGGCCGTAACGGCATGGGCAAGACAACGACCGTCAAGACGATCTGCGGGCTGCTTCCTCATACCGCCGGGCGCATCGCGGTCGCCGGAAAGGACACCAGGGGTCTTGCCCCGCATCGCATCGCCCGTCTCGGCATCGGGCTCGTGCCGGAAGGGCGCCGCTGTTTCGCGCCGCTCACCGTCGAGGAAAACCTGATTGCCGCGGCGCGTCCCGGTCATTGGGATTTCGCCGCCGTTTCGGAGCTGTTTCCGCGCCTCGCTGAGCGTCGCCGCCAAACCGCGCGCACCCTGTCGGGCGGTGAGCAGCAGATGCTCGCCATCGGCCGTGCGCTGATGACCAATCCGAAGCTTCTCATCCTCGACGAGGCGACCGAGGGGCTTGCCCCCGCCGTGCGTCAGGAAATCTGGCGCTCGCTCCACAAGCTCAAGACAGAGGGCCTGTCGATCCTCGTCATCGACAAGTCGCTGGCCGAGCTTTCGACGCTGGTCGATCGCTACGTGATCATCGAGAAGGGTGCGGATGTCTGGGAAGGAAAGCCCGTTGAGCTGACGGCGGATATCGCGGCCCGGCATCTGGGCATCTCATAAAGGCCGGCGGCCGAAGCCGCCGGCAATCATTCTCAGTCGAGTTTCACCCAGCCGGCATTCTTTGCCGATGAGCGCACGCAGGCGTCCACGAACTTCACGCCTGCGAGTCCGTCCTGAACGGTGGGATAGACGACCTCCTTGCCCGGCTTCTTGCCCTCGCGCGCCGCCAGGATCGCTTCGGCGGCTTCCGAATAGATATTGGCGAAGCCTTCGAGATAGCCTTCCGGATGGCCGCCCGGTGTGCGGCTCATGCGGGCGGCTGCGTCGCCCGCGCCCGCGCCGTTGCGGGTGATCAGGCGCTTGGGTTCGCCGAGCGGCGTGTACCAGAGATAGTTCGGATCCTCCTGGCTCCACTCGATACCGCCCTTTTCGCCGTAGACGCGCAGCTTGAGGGCGTTCTCGTTGCCCGGAGCAACCTGGCTGCACCACAGCATGCCGCGCGCGCCGCCGGCAAAGCGCAGAAGCACATGGGCGTTGTCGTCGACCTTGCGGCCCGGCACGAAAGCCTGGATGTCGGCCGCGAGGCTCTCGACCTCGAGACCCGTGACGAAGCAGGCGAGGTTGAAGGCGTGCGTGCCGATATCGCCGGTGGAGCCGCCGGCGCCGGAGCGGGTCGGGTCGGTGCGCCATTCCGCCTGTTTGAAGTCCTGCTCCTCGCTCAGCCAGTCCTGCGGATACTCTACCTGGACGACGCGGATTTTGCCGAGATCGCCATTGGCGGTCATCTCCCGCGCCTGCCGGATCATCGGATAGCCGGTGTAGTTGTGTGTGAGGATGAAGAGCGCTTCAGACTCCTCCGCGGCTTTCACGAGTTTCTTTGCATCTGCCAGCGTCGAGGTCAGTGGCTTGTCGCAGATCACGTGGATGCCGCGCTTCAGGAACTCGCGCGCCGCCGCATAGTGCACATGGTTGGGCGTGACGATGCTGACCGCCTCGATGCCGTCCTTCCGGCGTGCCTCACGGATCGCCATCTCCTTGAAGTCCTCGTAGATGCGCGGCAGGCCGAGCGCCTCACCGGACGCGCGCGCCTTTTCCGGCGTCGAGGAGAGCGCGCCGGCGACGAGTTCGTATTTGTCGTCGATGCGCGCGGCAATGCGGTGCACTCCGCCGATGAAGGCGTCGTTGCCGCCGCCGACCATGCCCAGACGGATGCGGCGGGAATGTTTCTCGTTGCGTCCCTCGATAGTCATCAGTCGATCCCCAGCATGCGGCGGTTGGCGGCCTCGTCGGTTCCGCCGTCAGCGAAGTCGTCGAAGGCCTTTTCGGTCACCCGGATGATGTGCGCCTTGACGAACTCGGCACCCTCGCGCGCGCCATCCTCAGGGTGTTTGAGGCAGCATTCCCATTCGACGACCGCCCAGCCGTCGAAGTCGGCGGCGGTCAGCTTCGAGAAGACCGCGCCGAAGTCCACCTGGCCGTCACCGAGCGAACGGAAGCGACCGGCGCGGTCGACCCAGCTCTGGTAGCCCGAATAGACCCCCTGCCGGCCGGTCGGATTGAACTCCGCGTCCTTGACGTGGAACATCCGGATCCGGTCCTTGTAGATGTCAATGTTATCGAGATAGTCGAGGCACTGCAGCACATAGTGCGAGGGATCGTAGAGCATGCAGGCCCGCGCGTGATTGCCCGTCCGCTCGAGGAACATTTCGTAGGTGATGCCGTCGTGAAGGTCTTCGCCGGGATGGATCTCGTAACAGATGTCGACCCCGCAGTCCTCGGCGTGGTCGAGTATCGGTCTCCAGCGCTTGGCCAGTTCGTCGAACGCGGTTTCGACCAGGCCGGCGGGGCGCTGCGGCCAAGGGTAGATATAGGGCCAGGCCAATGCGCCCGAGAAACTGGCCATCGCACCGATGCCCATGTTCTTCGAGGCATCGAGCGCCATCATCACTTGCTTGACCGCCCATTCCTGCCGCGCCTTCGGATTGCCGCGCATTTCCGGCACGGTGAACCCGTCGAAGGCTTCGTCATAGGCGGGGTGCACCGCGACGAGCTGACCTTGGAGATGGGTGGAGAGTTCGGTGACCTCGACACCATTCTCACGGGCCTTGCCCTTGAACTCGTCGCAATAGTCCTTGGATTCGGATGCTTTTTTCAGGTCGATGAGCCTGCCGTCCCAGGATGGAACCTGCACACCCTTGTAGCCGCAATCTGCGGCCCATTTGGTAATCGAGTCCCAGGAGTTGAACGGTGCTTCGTCGCCCGCGAATTGCGCCAGGAAAAGCGCCGGGCCCTTCATTGTTTTCATCGTCATTCCTCCCTTTATGCCGACAGTGTTTTGTCGGTGACTATAGTCCGAATTTTGCAGATGCTTCGAGCCCGAATTCGAAGTCACGTAAAATGATTGCGGTTTAGCGGTGTCCGGAAAACCCCGCTCTTTCCATCGAGTCCGCTATGTGCCGGTATCCGTCGCGATAGACCGCCTCCGGACTTTCGGCGAAATCGCGCCAGACCTTGGTCGCTGCCGCGAGATCGGGCAGCCCGCGCCCGAAACTCTCGATTGTCAGCCAGCCGTCATAGCCGCTCTGCTTTATCGCCGCGTAGGTTTCCGGCCACGGAATGTTTCCCCGCCCCGGCACGCCGCGGTCGTTCTCGGAGATGTGGATATGGGCGATGATATCGATATTGCGCGTCAGCGCGCCGATCGGGTCCGCTTCCTCGATATTGGCGTGGAACGTGTCGTACATGCCGCGGATGTTGGGATGGCCGACCGCATGGATCAGTGCCGCCAGCCCGTCCATCGTGTTGACGAGATAGCACTCGAAGCGGTTGAGAGCTTCCAGGGCGATGGTGATGCCGCGTTCCGCCGCCTGGTCGCCGATTTGGCGCTGGGCCTCCACCGAGCGGGCAAATTCCTCCGCCGTGGGTCCCTCTCCACTGAAATGTCCCAGCGTCGAATGCAGGGGGCCGCAGATCAGCTTGGCGCCCAGCGCATGCGTCCTGTCGAGAATTTTTCGCAGATGATCCAGCCCGGCGCTCCGCGCCGCGCTGTCGCCGATCAGGTTCATGGCCGGGTCGCCCATCGCTGAAACGGCGGTGCATTCGAGCCCGTTGTCGGCGAGCATCTTGGCGATGTCGGAGAAGTAGGCCCCGTCGCCCTCGAAGACCGGAATTTCGACCCCGTCGAAGCCTGCCGCCTTGATGTCCTTAAGCAACGGTTCGTGATCGCGGGCGACGTGCGTCGTCCACAGGAACATGTTCATGCCGATTTTCACGCCATCCTCCCGTACAGCTGATCTGGTCATACCAAATCTGCCATCGGATGCAAGTGTGATCCTCGGGCGACCGCAGAGATTTTAAGGTGATTGGGCTCAAAAAATTCCGGTTAGGCGAGATATTCGCGCTCGTTTTGCAAAATGCCCGCTTGATTTCCAATTCAAATTCCGCGTAACTGGTAGAACCAGATTAAGCGACAAGCAAGGGGTTCGAAGCCCCGATCCAAGGGAGGAATGAATGCACCTGTCGACACATAACTGGATGCGCGCGGAGCCGCTGGAAGTAACCCTGAAGCGGATCAAGCAGTATGGCTATGAAAGCATCGAGATCTCGGGGGAACCCACCCAGTATGATGTGAAGGAGACCCGGGCGCTTCTGAAGGAACACGGCATTCGCTGCTGGGGCGCGGTGACGCTGACGCTCGGCGAACGCAACCTCGCGGCCAGGGACGAGGGGCAGCGCGCGCGGTCGGTCGACTATGTGAAGTCCGTGATCACCATGGTGTCCGAACTCGACGGAGAAATCATTACCTTGGTGCCGGCCACCGTCGGCAAGGTGGTTCCCGACGGTACGCCGGAGGAGGAATGGAAGTGGGTGGTCGATGCCACCAAAGAATGCTTCGACCATGCCAAGAAAAAGGGCGTGAAGATTGCGGTCGAGCCGCTCAACCGTTTCGAGACCTATCTTTTCAACCGCTGCGCCCAGGCGCTGGCGCTCGCCGATGCGGTCAGTCCGGAATGCGGCGTCTGCCTCGACGCCTTTCACATCAATATCGAGGAAACCGACATGTATGACGCGATCCGGCTCGCCGGCGACCGTCTGTTCGATTTCCACGTCGCGGACAACAACCGCTTCGCCGCCGGCCTCGGCCAGCTCGACTGGCCCAGGATCGTCTCCACGCTCAAGGAAGTCGGCTATGACGGTGCGCTCACCAACGAGTTCGTCGCCCCCGTCGACCGCACGCCGGCGACCATGTATCCCGACATGGTCGAGACCAATCCTGTCGATATTTCGCCCGAGCAGCTCAAGTTCATCCAGGATCACGGCTCCAGCCTTCTGACCGAGAAGTTTTATTCCGATCAGATGCGGATCACCGCGGAAACCCTGCTGCCGCTGATGAAATAACGGGAATAGGCGATCCACCGGAGGCGGGTTCGCCCGCCGGCGGGGTTCGAAGGGCCCTGACATGAAAATAACAAAAGTCTCAGCCTGGTGGATCCAGATCCCGATCGAGGAAGCGCGTCAGCACACCAGTGATTTCGGCACCTCGCGGACGTTTGATTCCGCCATTCTCCGGATCGAGACCGATGACGGTCTCGTCGGTTGGGGGGAGGGGAAGAACGCCGCGGGGAGTGCCGGCAATTACGGCACGCTTGTCCGGCTGATCAACGAGGATTTCGGGCCGCGCCTCATGGGGCGCGATCCGGCGGACATCACCTTCATATGGGAAGATCTCTACAACGGCGTGCGCGCCGGCAAGGCGGCGAAATCCGGCCACGCCATGCCCGAAATGGCCCGGCGCGGCCTGACGGTCTCAGCGATCAGCGCCATCGACATCGCCTTGTGGGACATTCTCGGCAAGGCCGATGGCAAGCCGGTCTGGAAGCTTCTCGGCGGGCGCAAGGCCGACCGGCTTCCGGCCTATGCCTCCGGCGGTTGGGCGGACGCCGATCACATCGGCGAACAGCTCAAATCCTACATATCCGCCGGCGGTTTCGGGGCGGTGAAGATGCGCGTGGGCGCCATGGACCCCTCGCCCCATGCCTCCGCCGCGCGGGTGAGGGCGGCCCGCAAGGCGCTCGGGCCGGACATCGAACTGGCCGTCGATGCCCACGGCACCTACACGGTCTCCGGTGCGCGGCGGTTTGCGCAGATGGTGTCCGATTGTGATCTCGCCTGGTTCGAGGAGCCGATTATCGCCGACGACAAGATCGGCATCGCCGAAGTCAGGGCATCTATCCCCATTCCGATCGCAACTGGGGAGAGCGAGGCGACGCGCTTCGCTTTTCGCGATCTGGCGGTTCGCCGCGCGGCCGATATATTCCAGCCCGACCCCGCCTTCTGCGGTGGGATCACCGAAGCCATGCGCATCGGCACGATCGCGTCCGCTTTCAATCTGCGTCTGGCGCCCCATTTGTGGGCGGGGGCGCCCTGTTTCTTTGCCGGGCTGCATGTCTGCGCGGCGTCGCCGGCAAGTTTCACCGTCGAGTTTTCGCTTGGAGCGAACCCGATGATCCACGATATAATCAAGGAAAAGGTCGAAGCGCAGGATGGAATGATCCGGATCCCGGAAGGGCCGGGCCTCGGCTTCACCATGAATGAGACGACCCTGATGAAATTCGCGAAAGCCATATGAGCACGTCTGAAATAGAATTTCTGCCGGCTCTCGTATCCCACATCGTCGATGTTGCGAGAGTGAACGGCGACAAGGCGCCTTCCGAGCGGGAGCTGGCCGAGCATTTCGCTGTCAGCCGCGGGCAGGTTCGCGAGAGCCTGGCCATTCTCGAGGCCATGCGGATCATTCAGCGGAGGGCGAAATCCGGAATCTATCTTACCTTGGACGATGCAGGTCTCGACAGCATGGCGCTGCTGGCCCGCGCCGGCGTGCAGCTTGATGCGCGGCAGATCTTCCAGGCGGTGGAACTGCGCAAGATCCACGAGATCAAGGCCGCGGAACTTGCGGCCAACAGGGCCACCGAAGCCAATTTCGAGCGCCTGCGCGACATCCTCGAACGATCGGAAAAGCAGATCGCCGAGGGGGTGGGCCTTCAGCAGCTCGACGGAGAGTTCCATCTCGAGATCGTCCGGGCCACCCAGAACGAGATGTTCCACAAGATCTGCTCGAGCTTCTATGCCGCGAGTTTCCAGCGCATGCCGCTCTATTTTGGCGAGATCGAGCGTTCGGTCAAATCGCATGCCGAGCATCAGCAGATCTTCGATGCGCTCTATCGGCGCGACGCGATCCTGGCGCAGGCGCTGATGAACACGCATCTGGGCCGTGCGATGAGCTACTGGACCGAAATTCTCGACGGGTCCCGTGATCAGGCGGCCCCGGAGAAGCCAGCCGTCGAACCCGACCACGTGTAGCCGAGATGGGCGACCAGGCGCGCATTTTCTCAACGCATCCGCTTCACCCCGAGGTGACGCAGGCGCTCTCGGAGATGGGCGACCTCGTCATCGCCGGTGAACCCACACCAGCCGCCATCATCGATGGCTCCAAGGACGCATCGATCATCGTCGTTCGCGCGCCGATCCCGCCGGAAGTTTTTGCTCGTGAACAGGGCCTGCGTGCGGCTGTTCGCCATGGGGCGGGGCTGGACATGATCCCGATGGAGGCGGCCACAGACGCCGGCGTGCTGGTTGCCAACGTCCCCGGCGTCAATGCGGTCACCGTGGCCGAACATGTCGTCTGGTCGTCCATGGCGCTGCTGCGCCGCTACCCCATGGTAAGCTCCGATCTGCGGCAAAGCGGATGGGCGAAGGCGCGGGCTCATTCCGATCATGGCCGCGAACTCTCGGGCCGGACGATCGGTATCGTCGGAATGGGGAATGTCGGGCGGGAGATCGCCCGGATCGCCATCAACGGTTTCGGCATGAATGTCCTCGGCGTCACCGGCCACCCGGCCTCGTTGCCCGACGGAGCATCGGTTGCGCCGCTCGCGGAGGCGCTGGATGCCTCGGATATTCTGGTCCTCTGCTGTCCGCTGACCGAAAGGACGCGCGGCATGATCGGCCACGAACAGCTCGCCGCCATGCGTCCCGACGCAATTCTGGTCAATGTCGCGCGCGGCCCGGTCGTCGATGAGAGCGCTCTCGTTTCGGCGCTCCGGGATGGCGCCATCGGCGGCGCCGTTCTCGATGTCTTCGAAACTCAGCCGCTTGCCGCGGACCATCCCTTTCTCTCCATGCCGAACGTCATCCTGACGCCGCACATGGCCGGCATCACCGAGGAAAGCATGCTGCGGATGGGGCAGGGGGTCGTGGGCGAAACCCGCGCCATTCTTGGCGGAGAAAAACCGGTCAACTTTTGCAATCCGGACGTCTGGGAGCGATATCGGGCCCGCTTCCCTTCCTGAAACGAACCATCGTCGGAAATACGGAGGCGGAAGGCCTGAAAGCCCCCCGCCTGATCTTCCGCCTCCGCCGCCCCCAAGAGCGGCGTGCGTCCGGATGGACGCACAGAGTACGCTCTCGTCTTTGCTATAGCGTCACTGCGTCGATATGTTCGTTCCGCTCTGGCGGTCGAACAGAAGCGTCTTTTCCGGCTGCCAGCCGAACTGCACCGTCTCGTCTAGCCTCACTACGGTCTTGGCCGGCACGGTCGCGTGGACCTTGTCCTCTCCCACCTGCATGGTCAGGATCTTCACCACCCCGTGATCCTCGATGTCGAACACGCGTGCGCTGACTGGCGCCCCGTTTTCGAGCCGAATGTTTTCCGGCCGGACACCGACCGTCAGGTCGCGGCCGTCGAGCGCAGTGCCGTTGGCACCGACCGGAACCTTGACGGAACCGATCTCCATCTGGCCGCCGGCGACGCGGGCGTCGAACAGGTTCATCGGTGGGGATCCCACGGCCCGTGCGACGAAGGTGTTGCAGGGATTGTGGTAGACCTCAGCCGGCGTGCCGACCTGAACCAGCTTGCCGCGGTTCAAGACGCCGATCTTGTCGCCCATCGACATGGCTTCCACCTGGTCGTGGGTCACAAACAGGAAGGTGGCCTTGAGTTCGGTATGCAGCTTCTTGAGCTCCACACGCAGCGCCTCGCGCAGCTTGGCATCGAGTGCCGAGAGCGGTTCGTCCATGAGGAACACCCGCGGCTCGCGCACGATTGCCCGGCCGATCGAGACGCGCTGCATCTCACCGCCAGACAGCCGCTCCACCTTGCGGTCGAGGAGCTTGGTGATCTGCAGCGTCTCGGCCGCCTTGTTCACCCGGCGTTCGATCTCATCCGAGGAGAAGTTCCGCACCTTCGACTTGAGGGGAAACTCGAGATTGCCGCGCACCGAAAGCCGCGGATAGAGCGAGTACTGTTGCAGCACCAGCGCGACGTCCCGCTCGGCTGCATTCCAGTCCGCCACGTTCTGGCCGTCGATATAGATCTCGCCTTCCGTAGGCTTCTCGAGGCCGGCGATCAGCCGCAGCGTGGTGGTTTTGCCCGCGCCCGTCTGGCCGAGGAGAACGAAGAACTCGCCGTCCTCGATATCGAGATCGAGGCCCCTGAGAGCCCGCGTCCCGCCGTAGGTCTTGGAGATTCCGCGAAGTGATATGCCTGCCATTTACCCAGCCTTCCGAAGCGAGAGACCACTTTCGCGGTCGAAGAAATGCGCCTGCTCGGGATCGAGATTGACCCAGACTTCCTGGCCTTCCCCGCCGACGAAGCCGCTTTCGGTCCGTGCCCTGAGCGTCTGGTCGCCAATCTTCACGTCGACGATGTCGTGTGAGCCGAGCGGCTCGATATTGGTGGTCACGGCCGGGAGATGGCCCTTGGCATTGGACTGGGAAAGCAGCACGGCTTCCGGCCGGATGCCGAGGGCCACGGGAGCGTCCCGGCTGATCCCGCTGAGCGCGCCCTCGCCGAATGCGAAGCCCTTGTCCGATCCCGCGAGACGGATCTCCGCGCCGCCGCCCGCCGATCCGATATCGATATCGGCGATGTTCATCACAGGCGAACCGACGAACTGAGCGACGAACAGATTGGCCGGGTGGAGATAGACCTCTTCCGGCGGCCCCACCTGCTGCAGCTTGCCGTCATGCATGATGACGATCCGGTCGGCCAGGCTCATCGCCTCGACCTGGTCGTGCGTCACGTAGACGGTGGTCGAGCCCTGCTTGATGTGAAGCCGCTTGATCTCGGCGCGCATCTGCTCGCGCAGTTTGGCGTCGAGCGCGCCGATCGGCTCGTCCATCAGCATCGCCTTGGGCTGGCGGACGAGCGCTCGCCCGATCGCCACGCGCTGCATGTCGCCGCCCGAAAGCGCGGACGGCTTCTTGTCGAGAAGATCGGAGATCTGCAAAACGCGGGCAATCTCCCTTACGGCGGCATCCAGTTCCGTCTTCGCCATGCGCGTGGCGCGGAGCGGAAAGGCGATGTTCTCGTAGACCGTCATGTGCGGGTAGAGCGAGAACGACTGGAACACCATGGCGATGTCACGGTCCGAGCATTTGAGGTGCTGAACCGGTTCGCCCTCGATCAGGATGTCGCCCTCGTCGATGGATTCCAGTCCGGCGATGGCGCGGAGTGTGGTGGTCTTGCCGCAACCTGACTGTCCGAGCATGACGATGAACTCATGGGCGGCGATCGTCAGGTCGAAATCCTTGATCACCTGGTTCGAGCCGAACCATTTCTGCAGGTTGCGAAGCTGGATCTCGGTCGTCATGCCTTGCCCTCCCGGTGATCGGAGACGTCGAACACTTCGTCCTCGACGACAAAGGGCTTCGGCGAGATATGCGAGGTGATCAGGAAGCAGACGAGACCGATAATGATGATCGTCGCTCCGTAGCGGTGCAGGAAGAAGATCCAGGGCTGGCAGAGCGCCACGATGCCGAAGATCATCATCCACATGGAAGCGGGTTCGAGATATTTGGAGTTGATTTCACGAAAACTCATTTGCGGATCGCTCCGAAGCTCATGCCGCGCAGAAGATGGTTGCGCAGAAGGAATGTGAAGATCGCGACCGGCAGCAGGAACAGGAAGGTACCCGCGGCGATCACTGTCCAGTCGGGAAGGCCGGAGCCGACCTGGCTGGGAATGAAGGGCGGTGCGGTCTGGGCGTCGCGCCGGGTCATGATCAGCGCGAAGGCATATTCGTTCCACGCCGTGATGAAGCAGAAGACGGCGGTGGCCGCGATGCCGGTGGCGGCTTCGGGAAGAACCACCTTGAAGAACGCTTCCATCCGCGTGTAGCCGTCAACCAGGGCGGCCTCCTCGTACTCCTTCGGGATCTCGTCGATGAAGCCTTTCATCAGCCAGACCGAAAAGGACAGGTTGAAGGCGGTATAGAGAATGATGAGACCCACATGCGTGTCGTTGAGCCCGACGACGCGGTACATCAGGAACATCGGGATCGCGACGACCACGGGTGGCAGCATGCGCGTCGAAAGGATGAAGAACAGCCAATCCTGTTCCCCGGGCATCTTGAAGCGCGAGAAGCCGTAGGCCGTAATGGTCCCCATCGCGACCGCAAGGATCGTCGAGGTTATCGCGATGATCAGCGAATTGACGAAGCGGCTCGGATAACCCGAGAGCTGGACCTCGCCGCGGCCGGACCGGACGATTTTCTCCCCGCCGTCGAAAACCAGCCGTTCCCACCAGGGAGCGGCGGTATATTCCTCCGGGGTCGGCTGTTCGCGCAGCTGCGAGCGGCGCAGCGTCAGCTTGACGAAGGGAGAGATTTCCGGCTCGAAGACGATCGTAGGCGGCACCGTGGTGGCGAGATGCCGCGGCTTGAATGATGTGGAGACGATCCAGTAGATCGGTGCCAGGAAAATGATCGTAACGATCAGCACCGAGATGATGGCGACCTTGTTGAGAGCGCGTTCGCTGGTTGTTTGGACGGCGGCCATCTCAGCGCTCCTTCACTTTGTTGAGGTACTTCACGTAGATGTTGGTGATGGCCACCACCATGATCAGCACGATGTACGCGAATGCACAGCTCATGCCGGTCTGCCATTCCTGGAAGGCCATCTTGTAGAGACGGATGGCGATCATCTCGGTCGTTGGCTGGCTGGTCATGATGTAGGCGATGTCGAAGGTCTTGAACGCTTCCATGGTGCGGAAGATGATCGCGATCATCAGGATCGGCGCCACCAGCGGCAGGGTAATGCGGAAGAAGGTGTAGAGCGGACCCGCCCGGTCGATCGCCGCCGCCTCGTAGAGGTGCTTGGGTACAGCCGAGAGACCGGCGAGCGACAGCAGCATCACGAAGGGCGACCACATCCAGATATCGGTGATCGCGACCGCGTAGAGCGCCATGTCGGGATCCGACAGCCACTCGAAACGGCCAAGCCCCAGCGCATAGTTGATGATGCCGAAGGACGGATCGTAGAGCAGCTTCCAGAACAGCCCGACGACGGCCATCGACAGCATCATCGGCAGAAGAAGCAGCGTCGTGATCAGCCCCTTGAAGGGGATGTCGCGGTTGAGCAGCATGGCAACGCCGAAGCCGACGATTACCTGGCCCGCGACCGAGACGATCACGTATTTAGCGGTGATCGCGAAATTGGTCCAGATGAACGGGTCGTTGAGCAGCTCGCGATAGTTGGCGAGCCCCACCCAGTTGGCTGGCGCGTTGGTCGACGCCCTGAAATCGGTGAACGAGTAGTACAGCGAATAGAGCAGCGGAAAGATGTTGAAGATGATCAGGAACAGGATCGTCGGGATGATGAACAGGTTCCTGATCGATATGTCGCTCATGCCCCGTCGCGCCGCGCGCGATTGCGGATCGAGCCGTGTCATTGTCAAAGTCGTCAAACTCCGCTCCTCCCAGAGCCGTCACGTCCCGCGCCGGGGCGCGGTCATGTCAATTCACGTGCGAATTCTCCTCCCGCCGGACGCGGGGTTTGAATGACGCGCCGTTGCCGGCGCGTCACATGCGCGATGTTGAAAAGAGGGGAGGGAGCGCCGGGGTGCGCCCTCCTCTCGGAACTGGCTGTTACCGTCCGTATTTCTTGAACGTTTCGTTCCAGTCGGCAGCGAGCGCGTCGAGCGACTCCTTGGCCGAGCCTTCACCCGCCGTGATGTACGGATAGATGCGCTGGTTCATCTGGATCAGCAGCTCGGCATATTCCGGCGTTGCCCAGAAGTCCTTCACGCGGAACATCGTCTCGTAGAAGGCCTTGTTGTAGGGCGTGGCATTCTGGAATTCGTCCGAACCGAGCACGGCTGCGCTGGCGGTGTAGCCGCCGAGTTCGGCCCAGCGCTTCTGGGTTTCGTCCTTGATGAACCATTCCAGGAATTTCATCGCCTCTTCCTTGTTCTCGGAATAGGAGATGACCGAAATGCCCTGGCCGCCGAGCGCGGCGTACTGGTCGCCATCCGGACCGGCGGGGTTGGCGAAGAAGCCGGTGACCTTGGCATTCGGGTTTGACGCTTCGTTCACGAGAGCCGGGAAGAACGCGAAGTAGTTCATGCTCATCGCGGCCAGGTTCTCGGTGATCGCCTGGTTGTTCTCGACGAAGAAGGACTTCGCCCAGCCCGGCGGCGTGTAGGTGTAGAGCTCGCGATAGAGTTCGAGCGCCTTGACGTTCTTGTCCGAGTTGATGATGCCGTCCACCTTGTAGTTGGCATAATCACCCAGTTCGCCACCATAGGAGAACATTGCGTTCTCGACGCCCATCACCAGGCCGTCATAGGAGTTGTCAGTGTAGATAGCGATGCCGTACCGGTTCTCGTCCGGACGGTGGAAGAACTCGGCGATGTCGCGAAGCTCGGCCCAGGTCTTCGGCGGTGCCAGGTCGTAGCCGTACTTGGCCTTGAAGGCTTCCATTTCCTTGGGGTCTTCGAACCAGTCCTTGCGATAGGACCAGCCCACGGCGTCGCCCTCGGCGGGGATTGCCCAGTACTTGCCGGAATCCGACGGATATTCAGCGTAGTACTTCACCGTGGCCGGAGCCATGACTTCGCCGAGATTGTGCTCGTTGAAGAAGTCGGTGAGATCGACATAGTGACCGGCTTCCGATGCCGCGCCGAGCCACTGGGAATCGCCGACCACCATGTCGTAGGCCGAGCCGCGGGCATTGAATTCGGTAAACGCCTTGGTCTGGAAGTCCTGCCACGGCGTGGTTTCCACCGTGACCTGCACTCCGGTCTCGGCCTCGTATTCGTTCACGAGTTCCTGAAGGTAGTTGGCCGGGTCCCATTCCGCCCAAAAGATGGTGAGTTCCTGAGCCAGAACCGAGGTACTGCTCGCGAGCGCAAGCGCCAACCCTCCTGCAATTCCAAATAGTCTCCTGCGCATGATGATCTCCTCCCAATTATGCACATTCGATTGTGATGGCGGCGCCGGTCGTCCCGAATTGCCGAATGTTTATCGAGGGGCTCCTCCAGCCGTCCCGCATTCGTTTCGGTTTTCCTGTCTGGCCTCCTCAACGCCACCTGCCAGTCGTAAATTGGTATTACCAAATTCCGACTCCGTCAAGAAGCTTCCTCCCAAGGGGGAAAACCGGCCGGGACTCGTCTTTGTATGAAAAAACTCGCTACAATAGAGGGGATTTCATTTCAGTTTCGCGGTAGCGCATGATATGGGTGCCGGTCTGAAAATCGCGCGCTACGGTTTAACTGGTAAGGCCAGTTTGGTCTTTTGATCCGGATTGGCGGATAAGAGCGGGACTGGTGCCGACACACGAAACCGCCTTTGAGGAGAGGCGGATCGACAGCTCGGGCAAAAGCCGGCGGGAAGCTGGCGTGAACGGTCAGTGGGAGGAGCAAGTGAAGCGTATTCTTGTGGTCGGCACCGCCGATACCAAGGGGGAGGAACTCGCCTGGCTTGCCGGGGCGGTGTCCGCTGCCGGCGTGCCAGTCCTGACTGCCGATGTGGGAACCCGAAAGCCGACTATACGGACTGATATCGATGCGGCGGCCATCGCGGCCTGTCACCCCGCTGGTGCCGACGCCGTTCTCGGCGGCGATGATCGGGGAGAGGCTGTCAGTGCCATGGGCAAGGCCTTCTCCGTATTCGTGCGCGGGCGCGACGACATTTCGGGCGTCATCGGCATCGGCGGCAGCGGCGGCACCTCGATCGTGACGGCTGGCATGCGCGAACTGCCCTATGGCCTGCCGAAAGTCATGGTCTCGACGTTGGCGTCGAGCGATGTCTCTGCTTTCGTCGATATTTCAGATATCGTCATGATGCCGTCGGTTACCGATCTGGCCGGGCTCAACCGCCTGAGCCGGCTGGTGCTTTCCAATGCCGCCGCCGCGATTGCCGGCATGGTGCAAAAACCGGCGATGGAAGAAGAAACGGCGCGCCCCATCGGCCTGTCGATGTTCGGCGTCACCACCCAATGCGTGACCGCCATCGTCGAAAAGCTGAAACCGGATTTCGACTGCATGGTCTTTCACGCCACGGGCACGGGTGGCCGCGCGATGGAGAAGCTCGTCGAAGACGGCCTTCTTTCCGGCATCCTCGATATCACCACGACGGAGGTCTGCGACATGCTCCTCGGCGGCGTGCTGGCCTCGACCGAGGACAGGTTCGGCGCCATCGCGCGCACGGGCGTCCCCTATGTCGGATCCGTCGGTGCTCTCGACATGGTCAATTTCTGGGCGCCCGATAGCGTGCCGGCGAGGTTCGAGGGCCGCCTTTTCTATCATCACAACGCCAACGTCACGCTCATGCGGACGACGGCTGAAGAGTGCGGTCAAATCGGTGCATGGATAGGGCGGAAGCTCAGCGTCTGCGAGGGACCGGTGCGTTTCCTGATCCCGGAGAAGGGCGTATCGGCGCTTGATATAGAGGGCGGACCGTTTTTCGATCCGGAAGCGGACGCCGCCCTGTTCGAGGCCATCGAGGCGAATTTCGCCGTATCCGACAATCGTCGGATCGTCCGCCTTCCGCTTCACATCAACGATGCCGCTTTCGCAGAGGCGGCTGTTGAGGCCTATTTGTCGATAAATTGAAATCCGTTCTGGAGAGGAGCCGGAGTATGAGTGAGAGGTTTTTTGTCTATCCGGAGGCTGTCGACCGTTTCGATTTCGACTGGGGACACCTGACGGTGACCTGCGGTCCGAAGGTGACAGGCGCGAGCCGGTTCTCCGCCGGCGTCGTCCACGTGCCACCCGGCGAGGGCCATGCGCGCCACAACCATCCCGGCGCGGAGGAGATCATCTACGTGCTCGAGGGGGAGGGCGAGCAGATGGTGGAGGACGGGGGGGGCAATCCGGTGACTGAAAAGGTGCGTTCCGGTTGCACGATCTTCGTGCCTGAAAGCCGCTTCCACTCGACGCTGAATACCGGAGACAAGCCGATGAAGCTTTTCGTCGTCTACAGTCCGGCCGGCCCCGAGGAAGCATTGCGCGACCTGCCGGACTTCCGCCTCGTGCCGCCGCCGCACGCCTGAACGTCTTTGGGAGGAGACTGACATGAAGCATGACATCCGACCGCTCCATGCTGCATCGCCTGCGGATTTGCCCTATTCGTTCGGCGATCTCGACTGCGCTATGGAGGAAGCGGGACTCGACGCGCTGGTGGCGACCTCCAAGCACAATGTGCGTTACCTGCTCGGCGGTTATCAGTTCATCTTCTTCGTTGCCATGGATGCCATCGGCCAGAGCCGCTACCTGCCGGCCTTCGTCTATCTGAGGGGGCAGGCCGACAAGATCGGCTATTTCGCCAACAAGATGGAAATCCACGAGCACAGGTCCGCCCCGTTCTGGGTGCCGGAGTTCCGGCCCGGTTTCTGGGGCTCGGTCGATTCCATGACGGCGGTCGGGGAATATCTGCAGGCATGCGGGGTCGCCAGCGGCAGGATCGGCTTCGAGCCCGGCTTCATGCCGAAGGACGGGTACGACGCTCTCACCGCGGCCGTGCCCCAGGCGCGGATGGTGGATGCCAGCATGGTGCTCGCCCGGCTTCGCATGATCAAGTCGAAGGCGGAGATTGATCTTCTGCGTGAGGCCACCCGGCGTATCGACCAGTCGATGATGGCCACCATAACCGGGTCCGGCGCGGGGTCGACAAAGCACGAGATCATCGAACGGCTGCGCCAGGAAGAGACGAAGCGCGAACTCGCCTTCGAATATTGTCTCCTGACGCTGGGCGACAGCCACGTCCGCGCCGGCTCCGACCAGGCCTGGGCGAAGGGTGAGGTAATGTCGATCGATTCAGGCGGCAATCTTCACGGCTATATCGGCGATATCTGCCGTATGGGCGTGCTTGGTGAACCCGATGCCGAACTCGTCGACCTTCTGGCAGAGGTGGAGGCGGTCCAGCAGGCTGCCTTTGCGAAAATCGCCCCGGGAACGACGGGCGCGGAGATGATCGCCGCCGGCGAGGCGGAACTCAGGCGCGGGCCGAACGCCTTCTGCAACGATTTCTTCGCGCACGGCATGGGGCTGATAAGCCACGAGGCGCCGTTCCTGATGACAAACCATCCGGTCTCCTATGAGGGCGTCGATGCCGATCGGGCCTTCGAGCCTGGCATGGTCCTCTCGGTTGAAACCACCATGCAGCACCCGACTCGCGGTTTCATCAAGCTTGAGGACACGGTGATCGTGACGGCGGACGGCTTTGAGCTCTTCGGACCGGACAATCGCGGCTGGACCATAAGCGGTTAGATTGGCCTCATCTCCGGGCTGCCGGCGGCCCGGAGATGCGCGTGGCTGAAGCCCAAATTGTTAACGGCCATCAGCGCCGGCCTCATCGAATCCGTATTTACCAATAGCCCGAAGCCGATTTGCCGGTATGACACGGCTTCAACTCCTTCGTTCACGCGTCCGGTGGTGGGGGAGGCAGGCTATCGGCTCCAAAAGTCCACTAATATCAACAGTATGAAATCTTCCGCCGGCACGGCTGGCCGTGTTTTTCGTTTTGATTTCTGGTTATACTTTGATTTCCCGTCTGTATTTCCCGTAGGCAAATTTTAAAGGGGGTATGGCCGTGGAAAATGGGAGGGTTCACTTAAGCAATACTTAGACGCGCGCGTATCATTCTGCGAGGACGGGAAAAGCGTCGAAAGTAAAAGTAATGAGTATCGAAATCCCACTCCAGGTCCTCGAGGCCAAACTTTACGAAGGTTTTGACCAGTTCGCGAGCGTTGCCGGCGTGACCGGCATCCGAACGGAAGAAGCGGGCATTTTCCAGAGCGCCACAGGTCAGGCGGAAGTCGCAATGGCCGGCGCCGAGACACCGCAGAACCAGAGCGGCGTGATGATTTCCGGAACCACTTCCGCCGCGGCCAGGTCCGATGCCTCCGCCGGCCCAGCTAGCTTCGGCGAGGCGAGCGCTGCCTCGACATCCGGCAGCGGACTTTCGCTCGGCCCGGCGGCCACGCCTCAAGGCGCTTTGGGCAACCTGGTGGATCTCGACGCCGACATTTCCCTGGATCCCCTTCTCACGGATGCTCCGCTCAGCGCGTTGAGCATCCCGTTGGATATTCTCGGCAACCCGACGGGCGATGCGCCGGTCGTGACCGACATTCTCGATGACGGCGATACACAAACTCCGCCTGACGACGGGGGACCAGACGTCACCGACGACACCCCCGACCCGGTGGTCGATGTCGATATCGACGTTGGCGACGATGACGATGACGATGACGACGGTGATCCGGCCGATGACGGCGATCCCGATGGCGACGGCGACCCCGGCGATGATGGAAACCCGGACGACGGCGGCGATCCCGTCGACGAGGGTGGAGACGGACCCGGCGACGGCCCGGGCGATGGTGGACCGAACCCCGATCCCGACACCGATATAACAGTCGATACAATCGTCGATCTTCCAATCGTTGACGAGATCGTCGGGGATATCGATGTGACGCTCGATCCTATCGAGGACCTTCTCGATACCGACATCGATGTCGACGTCGATGTGGTGGCGGATCTGGACGACGTGGTCGACGATGTCGTCGACGACATCAGCGACACGATCGGCGATATCCTCAATCCGGGTGGAGATGGACCCGACCAGGACGGCGACACCGATCTGACGGTCGACACGATCGTCGATCTTCCGCTGGTCGACGAGATCGTCGGTGATGTCGATGTCACCCTTGACCCCATAGAGGAGCTTCTGGGCACGGACATCGATATCGACCTGGATGCGGTCGTTGATGTTGAAGACACGCTTGAGGACGTACTGGCTGGTGCCGGCGATCTGCTTGGTGGTGATGGTGGTCTTCTGGGCGGTGCGCCCGACCAGGACGGCGATACCGACCTGACGGTCGATGCGATCGCCGATCT
>PAPH01000017.1 GCA_002709005.1 Hyphomicrobiales bacterium
AAAGTCCACGCCGGCCGCGGCCGACAGCACGAGCCAGCATGGCGGTCACCTGCGCCTCCGACTTGCGAAAGCTCGCCGCATCCGGCGTCGTCACGTTGAAAGTCACCTGCACCGCTTGCCCCATGCCGCCGCCGGCCACGCCGAGGCGTCCGTCCGAACCGCGGGCAAGCGGCAGGATCGCCTCCGACCCCGCCTCACCCATCAGCCCCACGTCGCCGCCCGGCATCGGGAAGAAGGTCGGCCCGCCGACCACGCCGCCGTCGGCGAAGGGAATGGTCCGCCCCGGCACGCCACCGCGTTCGAAGGGCAGCAGATTGGCGAAACCCGAAGTCAAGCTGGACGTCAGGTTGGAGGCCGCTCCGGAAATCAACTTTTCGAGGGGCGCCAGCCCGGCGTCGAGTGCGATTGCCGACATGCGCGCCGCAAGACCGCGCAGCACATCGTCGAGACTGCGTCCATCGACAGCCGCCTTCTGCAGCGCCCCGGTCATCGCGGCACCAAAGGCGTTGGCGCGGCGCTCGAGTTCGGCAAGCCCGCGCTCGGTCGCCTCGATGTCGTAGTCGGGCAAATTGAAGTCATTCTCGGCCATCTGGTTCTCCATCCGGATAAAGGCGTGCGAGTGCCTCCAGGTCGGAACGCACGGGACCGAGGGCACGCAAAGGTGCAAGCGGCGCAGCCATCAGCGTCAGTTCCTTGAGGCTAAGCGCCCAGAAGTCGTGTGGTGACAGCCGCAGGCGTGCGAGGCCAAACCCGATCAATGCGTCCCAGGGGATGGGAGATTGCGCATCCGGTGTTTTCGTCACGTCTGCGGCGGCGGAGGGTTTGGCCCCTCTCCCGCACCGAACGCCGCGACCAGAAGCTCGGCCGCGATCCGCGCCATTTCTGGCACCCCGCCGTCGAAAGTCATCGCGGCGACATCGGCGTCATCCGCCAGATTGCCGCCGCCCCTCAGTCCGGCGCCCAGAATGCGGATCAGATCGGAGGAAGAGAAGGTTCCGGCACCAAGCCTTGCACAGAGGGCGGAAAGCCCATCGGTCTCATAGGCGCTTTCGAGTTGCGCGAGAGCGCCGAGGGTCAGGCAGAGGATCCGGCTCTCGCCGTCAATCCGTGCCGTCACCTCGCCGCGCAACCGATTGGGCGGACGCGCGAAACCACTCATCAGGCCGCTCCGAAGACCGGTTCGCCGGCGGATTCGAGCGCGATCTCGAACGTGACCTCGCCGTCATGGCGGCCGGCATATTCGAGAGCGACGATCTGGAACGGGCCGGTGACGGACCCGAAATCGGGAATGATCACCTGCCAGGCGCGGATCTCGCCGGAGAAAAACACCTGTCGGACGAGCGCGTCGCTTGCGGAGTCCTTGAACAGCCCACCGCCCGAAAGGCTCGCGCGCTGCACACCCGCGCCTGCCAGCAATTCTCGCCAGCGCCCGGCGGATTCGGCGTCGGTCACGTCGACGGCGGCCGCGTTGAAGGCGAGCCGACGCGCCCGCAACCCGGCCACCGTCACATAGCTGCCGCTACCGTCGTCGATCTTGAGAAGCAGATCCTTGCCCTTCTGCGCGCTCATTGGCGTCTCCCTTCGGGGTTTGATGTCAGGATGCGGCTGGTTCGAGAACCGCGCGGAATTCCAGCCGCGCGCGGATGTGACGCGATTTCGTATCGCGTCCGGTCCGGGTTCTCAGATGCCGCAGATTGACCAAATGAAAGCCCGGCAGGGTCAGCGCTGCATCGTGCAGCGCTTTGCGCACCGCGTCGGCCAGTTCCGCTGCCTGCTTCCGGCCACGCACCTCGGACCAGACCTCGATCTCGAAACGGTGTTCTGCGCCGTCTTCGGTGCCTGTGGACCAGTCCTCGATCCGCCAGTCGCCGAAGGTCACATAGGGTGGCTCAATCCGTTCCGGGCGGCCGTCGAAAATCCTGTCCGCGCCCGCGAGCGCACTCACGCCGGTCTCGGACGTCAGCCGCTCGAAGACGGCCCGTTGCAGCGCGTTCGCACTCATGGCGCCATCTCCTCGCACAGGCAGGTGAGATAGGCGCCGCTCTCGTCCGGATCTGAGACGGCGCGGATCGCGAGCGCCCGGCCGCGCCAGGTAAACCGCATGCCACGCAGGATGTCGTCGCGGGCTCGGATGGTCACCTCATGCGTGAGCGTGGCCGCGGCAACGCCCGCCTCCTCGCCGTGCCGGACCGACACCGGTCTGATCGCGCCCCAGAGACCGGTCACGGTCGTCCAGCCCGCACTCGCCCCGCCCTGGCCGTCAGGCGTCTCGCCCGGCGCTTCCAACGTCAGCCGCGCGTCGAGCCATCCCGGATCCCTGAAAGTGAGCCGCATCAGATTGCCCTCCGCATCCAGGGGGAAATCAGCGTACTGTAGCCTTGCGGAATGGCGGCCGGCTGCATGGCGGGGCTGACCGCGCCGCGGAATTCGTACATCAGCGCCACATGCAGAAGCATGGCGCGGCGGAGTTCGGGCGGAATGTCGGTGGCGGTTCCGAAGCCGGCGGTGAAGTCGATCTCGATGCCGTTTATGCGCCGTGACGTCGTGGCTCTTCCGGGCAGAAGGAGACGCGCCGGCCGCGCCCGTCCGTCAAGCGTCATTCCGGCCAGGTCGAGTTCGACCGGATCGCCGCCGGAATCGTAAACCGTCACGGAATCAATGGCTTCAACCGGAGACTTGGGGATCTGAATCACCGGCATGTCCGGCCAGTCGTCGAGGAAGAGCCGGAAGCTCTGGGTCATCAACGCGAGCCCCGTCTCCGCCTCGCAATGGGCGCGGGCAGCCGCAATCAAACCGCTCACGAGATCGTCCTCGTCGCTCGTATCGATACGCAGATGCGCTTTCGTTTCGGCGAGCGTCAGCGGCTCGCCGAGCGCCGGCCCGGTGAGGATCAGGGTCATGGAAAACTCCGGTCAAAAGAGAAAACGGATGCCGCCCCGGATGCGGGAGGTCGGACAGTCCGGGACGGCATCCCGGCCTCCCCGCGCATGATCGCGCGAGGAAGGTTGCTTGTCTGCTTTCGGCTTACGCCTCGGCGAATTTCAGCAGCTTGATCGCCTCGAAGTTCTGCACCCCGCCGCCCACGCGCTTGGTGGTGTAGAACAGCACGTAGGGCTTGACCGAATAGGGGTCGCGCAGCACCCGCACGCCCACCCGGTCGACGACGAGATAGCCGCGGCGGAAATCGCCGAAGGCAATCGCCAGCGCATCGCTGTCGATGTCCGGCATCGCCTCGGCTTCCGTCACCGGAAAGCCCATCAGCGAGGCCTCACCGCCCGCGGCGGCCGGCGGCATCCACAGATAGGCGCCGTCGGCATCCTTGAACTTGCGGATCTCGGCCTGGGTCGAGCGGTTCATCAGGAAGCGCCCGTTCTGCCGATAGCCGGCCTTGAGCGCGTAGATCAGGTCGATCAGCTTGTCGGACGGGCTCGTCCCGAAGGCGCCGTCAGCGCCGCTCGCCACATGGCCGAGCTTGCCCCATTCCCACGTCCCGTCGGCGATGGTCTCATAGTCGACGAGCCCGCGCGGCTGGCTTTCGCCATCGCCGGTGATGAAGGCCGCCGCTTCCTGTTCGGCGAAGGCTGCCTCCACTTCCGATGCGATCCAGGCCTCGACGTCGATCGCCGCGTCATCGAGCAGCGAGGCGGTGGCCGCCGGCATGGCGTAGAGTTCCATCGTCGGAAACTGCAGCTCGGCCAGCTGCGCCGTATTGGTCTGAGGCCGCGCATCCGTCTCGCCCACCCAGCCGGTCGCCATCCCGGATATCGCGAAGGGCTTCTTCAGCACCGCGCCCGAGACCTGCCGGACGGTGGCGATCGCCCGCATCGGCGAGAGCGTCGTCAGCCTCCGCCCGATCTCGGTATCCAGTTCGTCGGGCACCAGATAGCCGCCATTCGGGTCGCTGCCGATCGACATCGCCTTGGCTTCCACCTGGCGCAGCTCGTGTTCGTCGCCGCGACGGATATAGGCCGAGAACGCCTCCTTGTGCTCGTTGCCGGGCCCATCGTTGCGGGCACGGCCGAGCGGCGGCCGGGCGCGCTTCAGGACCAGGTCGTCGAGCACCCGCTTGTGCTCGTCGATGGCGCGGTTGATCCGGTCCACCTTCTCGACCGAGATCACATCGGGTGCCGCGCGCCGCTCGATCTCGTCGAGACGCCGGTCGTTGGCCTCGCGGAAATCCTGGAAGGTTTCCATGAACTCGTCGAAGGCGGCGGCGATATCGCCGTCGGCCACCTTCGTTTCAAGGTCGCCACCCGGTTCCTTGCGACCCTTCGTCTCGAGGCCCTTCACATCCGGGCGAGCGCCCGTGTCATGCGTCATGTCCATGTCCTTGGTCCTTTCGGTTGGTAAGTGTCAGTGGCGGGACGCGACCGCGCGGGCTGCCCTGCGGATCGCAGCCGCGAGGCCGGATCGCCCTGCTATTTCGCGACCGCCCAGATGCTTGACGCTGGTCACTCGCGCGCCGGGCTGCATCGGGAAGGTGACGACGGAGATTTCCCAGAGATCGGCCGAGAGGATGCGGCGGATGCCGTCTCCGCCCTTGCGGGAGGCGCGTACCGTGCGGAAGCCGATCGACAGCCCGTCGACGGCGCCCGATTTCATCAGTTCGTGCACCTCGCGGCCGCGCACAGTGGCGAGCGCCAGCTTGCCCTCGACGAAGAGCCCGCGTCCGTCCTCCCGGATTTTTGTCCAGCGGCCGATCGGCTGGTCCGGATCGTGCTGGAACAGCATACGGATCTCGCCCGGCCGGCGTCTGCCGAGACACTCGGCGAAGGCGCCGGGTTCGATCACGTCGCGGCCCAGATCGACCGCGCCGAAAATGCTCGCATAGCCGGAAAACCGGCCGTCGCCCGCCACCGTGTCGAGTTCGAGGTCGACACGCTTCTTCTGCCAGCCGCCCGGTCGCGCGCCTGTCGTCATGGTCTGTCCTTTCGATGCTGATCGTGAAAGTGCCGCGCGGGCTCAGCCGCCGGTTTTGTTGCCGCCCTTGCCGTCGTCGCGGCCCACCTTGTCGGCGATGCGCACCAGCGCGCCGAGAATCCACCAGACGCTCATGCTCGCCGCCGCCGATCCCATCAAAAGGATCTCCGGCGGCCCGACCTGCGCCGTGATCGCGAATTTCTCGGCCAGCGCCGCCCCGACGGGTGCGCCGAAAACCAGCCCCGAGGCGAGGCTGGCCAGTGCCCGCGCGGTAGCCTCGCGCATACTCTTCGGCATCAGGTAGGCCAGCGACACCAGCGCGCCCGCCACCGAGCCGCACAGCCGCGCGGCCAGCATCGCGGGATCGGGATCGATCGAGCTCATCGCGCGCTCCTTCGTCTCATCCTGACTTGCAAGACTGATTCAACTGTCTGCGAATGTGATTCCGCCGGCCGCGCCAAGCGGTTGATATCCCACGGCTTCCCGCTTCTCGTCCGAGGTCAGGAAATCCGCCTCGCCGAGCCGTTTCCACAACTGCTCACGTTCGGAAGCGAGTCCCGGCAACTGGTCGGCATCGAAGGAGAGCCGCAGCTTTCCGCCATAGGCGGGGGCCAGCCAGCCGCTCATGGCTTCGGCCGTGCGCGCCACCAGCGGCATCACCGTGTGGCGGCAGAAGGCGCGGTTGGCCTCCTGATAGTTGGCATAGGTCAGGTCGCCCGGAATGCCGATCAGCATCGGCGGCACGCCGAGCGCCAGCGCGATGTCGCGCGCCGCCCCGTTGCGGGCCTCGGAGAAATCCATGTCCTTCGGCGTCAGTCCCATCGCCTTCCAGTCGAGCCCGCCTTCGAGCAGCATCGGCCGGCCGGCGCGGCTCGCACCCTGATAGCCCTCCTCGAGCTGCGCCTTCAGCCGGTCGAACTGTTCCTCGGTCAGGTTGCCGCCGTCCTTCGGCTGGTAGACCAGCGCGCCCGACGGTCGGGCCGAATTGTCGAGCAGTGCCTTGTTCCAGGTCATCGCCTGGTTGTGCATGTCGAGCGCCATCTGCGCGGCGCCGAGCGGCGGGAAGCCGGCATGGTCATCGAGCGGATGGAAGAGCCTGAGGTGCAGGAGCCCACGCCCCGCCACCGGATCGACCGGATAACGCCGCCGCGCCTGCCCCACCTGATAGTCGTGCGCCACCGGCCAGCCATCCGCGCCCTCGATCACCCGCACCCGGTCGGGCCTGAGCAGATTGAGCCCGATCAGCCCGTCCGCCCCCTCCACCGCCTCGATCCAGGCGTTTCCTGCGATCAGGAGATGCCCGTAGAGCGTTTCGAGAAACTCCGTGCCCGAGGCCTGCGCGTTGGGGCGGCGCAGAAGGTCGAGCAGCGGATGGGCATCGAGTTCGTTCGCCCCGTCATACAGAAGCCAGGGCGCGACGGCCGCCGTCTCGGAAATCATCCGCACCGCGCGGTGGGCGACCGGGTTCTTCATGAAGCCTTCGCGGGCAAGCGCCGCATAGCCCCTTCCTGACCAGGCCGCCCCGGTGGCCCCGCCAAGCGCCGCCAGCACCGCCGGATGCGATCCCGCCCCCGCCTTGCCCTCGGGCGGCTGGAGGGCTCTTTCTGAACGATCGGCGCGCGAACGGGCGCGCGCACCGCCGAACGGCAGGTGCAATGACCAGGCCATGGACTGTCCTCCAACAAAAAAGCCCGCCGGAATGGCGGGCTTGGTATCGATGCGCGCGGCGACCGCCCCTCTCCCCGTTGTGGGGGAGATGTCCCCGAAGGGGACGGAGGGCAGTGAAGCGGCAAGCTCCATCTCTGTTCTCGTCATGCCCGGACTTGATCGGGGCATGACGAAGATCGTTAGATCCGCCGGCCCATCCCCGCGCAGCAAGGACGTCCCTCTTCAGCCCCTCTCAGGCACCACGTAGTCCGCGGCCATCCGCATTTCCCTGAGCGGCCGCACTAGGTCGATCGATTCCTGATAGACCGGATGCGCCTTGTAGTCGGCGAGCTGCGCTTCGTCGTCGAACTCGCCATAGACCACGAAATCAACCTGCCCCGAGATCGGGTCGCGGCTCTTCACCTCGCCGATCTCCAGATGCCGCTTGTGCGGATTGGTGGTCAACAATTCGAGGCCCTTGCGGACCGCCTCGCGGTTTTCCTCGGCCGATACGCTGAAGAAGACGATGTGGCGCAGCATGTCATGTTCCTGATGTCGTTAGCCCGATGTCCTCGGCTGCCACCCGCCTAGACCATGCCGCGCCGAGGGTAAAGACCAAGCTCCTACTCACAAATGCCGCACCCCCGGTTCGCCCCTCCGGTTGAGCACAAGCTCGGCCAGCGCCCATACCAGCGCGTCTAGCCGGTCGGGCGAACGGCCGGAACTCAGCCCGTCCGGGCCGAAATCGCACATCTGGTCCTCGAGCGCCGGAAAATGGCCGGCATGGACCACCCGCCCCTGCTCGTAGAGCGCTGCCACCGGTTCGGCGCGCAGCCACTTGCCGCGGCTCGCCCGCACCTTCCTTATCGGCAGCGCCGCGTCGACGGGCCTGAGCACCGCCTCGACCATGTCGCCGCCCTGGTTGACCTCGGCGACGATGCAATCGGCGTCATAGCGGCGGTAGAGTGCGGTCACCGACTGCGCCCAGGCCTGAGGTCGGGCATTTTCCAGCGAGCCGTCCTGCAACACCACCGCGCGACCCTCACCGTCGAGACCCGCGACCACGATGCCGCAGCAGCTTTCGCGCGCGGCCGAACTTGCCGGGGGGTCGACCGCCACGACGATCCGCCGGAGCGGCCCGTGCTTGCGGATCACCAGCCCGTCGAGCTGGCCGCGCCGCCACAGCCCGTCCTCGCGATCCTCGATCAGTTCGCCGTCGAGTTCCTGCCGGCCGAGCCGGGTGCCGCCATAGCGCTCCGTCAACGCACCGATAAAACCGCGCGCCAGGTTCTGCGCATTCGCCGCCGTCGAAATCCGCGCGAGCCGCGTACCGGGATCGGCGACCAGCGCCTTCATCAAGGGCGTCGGGCGCGGCGTGGTCGTGACCAGTTGCCGCGGCTCCGCGCCGAGCCTGAGCCCGAACTGCAGCATGTCCCAGGTCTCGCGCTGGTGGCGCCATTTGCCAAGTTCGTCGCACCAGGCGACATGAAACTGCGGCCCGCGCAGCGCCTCCGGATCTTCCGAGGAGAACAGCTGCGCCACCGCCCCAGACGGCCAGACCAACCGCCGCCGCGTCGCCTCGAATTGCGGCCGGTCGAACCGCGCAATCGCGCAGATACCCGATACCCCGTCGATCATCACCTCGCGCGCATCAGAAAATGTCTCCCCCACCAGCGCCATCCGTCCGTCGCGCCCCAGGCCCGCAAACTGCCCGGTTGCAAGCCCGTGCACCCATTCCGCCCCGGCCCGCGTCTTGCCCGAGCCGCGCCCGCCCATCAGCAGCCAGTTGCGCCAGCAACCCTCCGGCGGCATCTGCTCCGGCCGGCCGACGAACTGCCAGTCACCCGACACCTCCCCCGCCTCGGCGTCATCGAGGATCTCCAGCTGCGAGAGAAGCCAGGCGCGATCCTCGTCATAGCTCGGCGGCATGGCGGACCTTCCACTTCTCGTCTGTGGGAGCGCCAAACCCTCCACTCGTCATGCCCGGACTTGATCCAAGACAAGCGAAGCGCCGTCGTCGCCCCGGGCATCCATACCGTGATGCCGCGCCGGACTGGGAACTTTCCGTCCACCACTCGGAAGTGCCGCACCTTCCCCCTCTCCCCCCTTGTGGGCGAGATGTCGGCGCAAGCCGACAGAGGGGGGGTAACCCTCGGCATAGTCCGAACCCGGCCGCATAACCCCCCTCTGTCACCTCCGGTGACATCTCCCCCACAAGGGGGGGAGAGTGGAAGCCGAGTCCCTCCGCGTCATCCTCGGCGGCCTCGGCGGCGCGCCTCCCCACCATCATACTCGGCCGAGCCCCTGCTCCCCTCCGTCGTTCCGGGGCGAGCGCCTCCTCCGTCATCCTCGGGCGAGCGCAGCGAGACCCGGGGATCCAGCAGCGATCATGTCCATGATCGCGGGAGACTCCTGCGCTCTCGACCCTGGATCCTCGGGGCTACGTCGTCGCTCCGCTCGACTCGGGTCAAGCCCGAGGAGGACGAGTGGAGGGATCGAGCCCAACACCCCTCTCCCCCCTTGTGGGGGAGATGTCCGCGCCAGCGGACAGAGGGGGGTGCCCCCCACATTCGAACCCCGCAGCATCACCCCCCTCTGTCACCTTCGGCGACATCTCCCCCACAAGGGGGGAGAGAGGAAGCGTCCCTATCCGAGCAACCTTCCGCTCCGCCAGGGTGTCGATCAGGTCGGCCACCGTCTGGCGCAGGGCGGCGCGGTCCTGAGGCGTCATCCGGTTGCGCTCGGCATCCACCTCGGCGATCTGCCGTTCGAGCTGGTCGACCTTTTCGAGCGTGCGGGCAATGAGCGAAACCAGATCCACCGCCGCCTTGCCGTCGATGCCCTCGCCGTCGGGACCGCTTGCAGCGCCTGCGAACCGATCGAGCTCGCGCGAAAGCACGCCACGCATCTGCGCCAGCATCCGCGCCGTCCCCGACGGATCGGCCCGCCCCGCGCCCGCCTCGACGCGACTGTCGAGCGCCTGCTTGATCTCGAGAATGCGCGCCACCGGCGCCATCTTGTCTTCGGCGCTCTCGCCGAAATCCTCAGGCTCAACTACCCGCTCGTCCATGCCCGCGTTCTCCTCGACAGCCGAAAAACAAAAACGCCCGCGAAACTCGCGAGCGTCCACCTCAACCAAAATGTCCGTAAAATCGACCGGCGCACCGGCCCGAACTCCTGTCCCGCCAGAAGGCTTTCTCAGCCGCCCTGATCACCCGATCCAGACGCACTTTCCTGACGATGACACAACCCTACCAAACCACCGTTGCGCTGTCAAGGAATTTTTTCCTATTTATTATTTCATTGCGTATGGTCTATCGAAAAGCTCAAGATGCACCGCACGCAGCAAAAAAAATGGAGGATATGACTATGGATAACGACCTTCTAGACCGGCTCGGAAATGTAAGCATGAACCTACATGAGAGAGCACGTGCGTTATCTCATCCAGAACAAGACCATGACATGGCGTTGCTTATGTCGTCGCAAGCTATTTGCATGGAGGCGCTGCGTGCCTTGGGCCAAGAAATTGCTGAGTTAAAGGTATCCCACCAGGAAAAGCGATAGCCCTACCCCAGCCCCTCAATCACATCCTTCGCCCGTTTCCGCAGCGCCTTCTGCGTCTCCTCGTCCATCCGCTCCCAATTGGAATAGATCCGCCCCATGCGCGGGTTGCCCTTGAGCGTCTTTTCGTGGCGGGCAATGAAGTCCCAGTAGAGGGCGTTGAACGGGCAGGCGTCGTCCTCGGTGCGCTTCTTCACGTCGTAGCGGCAGGTGCCGCAATAGTCCGACATGCGGTCGATATAGGCGCCCGACGCGGCATAGGGCTTTGAACCCAGCAGTCCGCCGTCGCCGAACTGGCTCATGCCGAGCGTGTTGGGCAGTTCCACCCATTCGAAGGCGTCGACATAGACGGCGAGATACCATTCATGCACCTGGCGCGGATCGACGCCATAGAGCAGCGCGAATGTGCCGGTGATCATCAGCCGCTGGATGTGGTGGGCATAGGCGTGCTCGCGCGTCTGGCCGATCGCATCCTTGAGACACGCCATGTCAGTCTCGCCCGACCAGTAGAACCAGGGCAGGTCGCGCTGCGCCCTCAGCGCGTTGCGCTCGCGATAGTCCGGCATTTCCCGCCAGTAGATGCCGCGCACATATTCGCGCCAGCCGATGATCTGGCGGATAAAGCCCTCCGCCGAATTAAGCGGGATCTTCTTGGCCTCCCAGGCCTCCGCCACCTGCCTGCAGACATCGAGCGGGTCGAGCAGGCCGACATTCAGATAGGGCGAGATCAGCGAGTGCCAGAGGAAGGGTTTTCCCTCCAGCATCGCATCCTGATAGGCGCCGAAATCCTCCGCCGCCGCCTTGAGAAAATGCGCGAACGCCTTTTCGGCGTCCTTGCGCGTCACCGCCCAGCCGAATTTTGCGAGCTCGCCGAAATTGTCGGCGAATGTCTCCGCCACCATGTCGATCACTTCCTTGGTGATCTCGTCCGGCTCGAAACGTCTGCGGTCGGGGAGAAACAGGTCGTTGTCGGCGGGCTTGCGGTTTTCCTTGTCGAAATTCCACTCGCCGCCGGCGGGCTTGCCGTCACCGGCCATCAACAGTCCGGTCTTCCTGCGCATCTCGCGGTAGAAATATTCCATCCGCAGGCTCTTGCGCCCCTCGGCCCAGTCTTCGAACTCCGGTTTCGAGCAGATGAAACGCTGGTCGGGCAAGCAGTCGACGTCGATGTCGAAATCCTTCGCCCAGCCGTCGATCATCTGCTGCACCCGCCATTCGCCCGCGTCGGTGACGACGATCCGGTCGGGATGATGCCGTTTTATTGCGCGCTCCACCTCCCCGGTGAAGCTGCCGGTGTTCCCCTCGTCCGTCAGGCGGATGTAGTCGACCGTCCAGCCGTCCTCCTCCAGCTCCTCCGCAAAGTGCCGCATGGCCGAGAGGATGAAGGCGATCTTCTGCTTGTGGTGGCCGACATAGGCCGTCTCCTCCTCGACCTCGCACATCAGCACGACGTCGCGGCCCTTGTCGGCGGCGGCGAGGCTGGTCATTTCAGGAGACAACTGGTCGCCGAGAATGACGACGAGAGAGGGGCGATCATCTGACATGCGGGCTCCTTCCGGCGCCCCGGCGGACGGGACACTTCCCGTCTACGCGGGAAGGCGCGGAGCGGATCGCCGAAGGGGGCCTTAGCGCGCCCCTTCCGGCACCTGATCGGGCCAGACCACGATAAAATCCTCGTAGTCCTCGACGTCGATCCCCTTCTCGTTGATCGTCCGGCCGCGCACGGAAACGCCGGCCTGGTGCACGGTCTCGGGGCTGCCGGAGACCAGATGGTGCCACCAGTAGAGGTCGGCGCCCTCGTCGATCAGCCGGTAGGCGCAGGTGGGCGGCAGCCAGCTGATCTTGCGCACCATATCCGGCGTCAGGCCGATGCAGTCGGGCACTTCCTTCTGCCGGTGCTCGTAATTCGAGCAGCGGCAGGTATCGCCGTCGAGCAGGCGGCAGCCGATATTGGTCCAGGCGATCTCGCCGGTGTCCCAGTCCTCGAGCTTGTTCAGGCAGCAGCGCCCGCAGCCGTCGCACAGGCTCTCCCATTCACGCCGCGTCATCTCTTCGAGCGTCTTTTGTTGCCAGAATGGCACTTTGGTCATTCAATTTCTCCGAAGGCGGCGCAAGCCGCGCCCCAGCCCCGTCCGTTACTTGTTCTCGCGCGGAAAATACGCCAAAAGCGTGATTATGCCAGACCGCAAGGGGCAGGAAATGCGCGCGCTGGTCGGCCGGTCCTACGGGACCGAAACGGGAGCTTGAGCCGTTGCAAGATCCTTTTGACGGGAAAAACCGCAAACGCAAGCGGTCGAATATTCTGTTGCGGATCGATTCCTGGATCGATTCGACCATGTGGAATGCCGGTTTCTCGGCTTCGCAGCGCTGGGAAGACCTTACCATCTTCTTCCGCCGCTTCCGCGCGCGCGGCCCTCTGAAAGTCTTCTTCGAACTCGCCGGCGAGGGCATGAACCTCGGCGTGGCCGGCTCCGTTCTGATGCTGGCGCTCGCGCTGCCCGCCTTCGAGGAAACCGCCGGAAACTGGCGCGCGCGCGACGATTTTGCCGTCACCTTCCTCGACCGCTACGGCAACGAGATCGGCCATCGCGGCATCATCCACGAGGATTCCGCGCCCATCGACCAGCTGCCCGACCATCTGGTGAAAGCGGTGCTGGCCACCGAGGACCGCCGCTTCTTCGAGCATTTCGGGATCGATTTTCTCGGCCTGATCCGCGCCATGAGCGAAAACGCGCGCGCCGGCGGCGTCGTCCAGGGCGGCTCCACCATCACCCAGCAGCTCGCCAAGAACCTGTTCCTCTCCAACGAGCGCACCATCGAGCGCAAGATCAAGGAAGCCTTCCTGGCGCTCTGGCTCGAAGCGAACCTCTCGAAGACCGAGATCCTCTCGCTCTATCTCGATCGCGCCTATATGGGCGGCGGAACGTTCGGCGTGGCGGGGGCCTCGCAGTTCTATTTCGGCAAGCCGGTCACCGAGGTCTCGCTCGCCGAATCCGCCATGCTCGCTGGCCTGTTCAAGGCCCCTGCCCGCTATGCGCCGCACATCAACCTGCCGGCCGCCCGCGCACGCGCCAACGAGGTTCTCACCAATCTCGTCCAGGGCGGGCTGATGACGGAAGGCCAGGTCATCGGCGCGCGGCGCAAGCCCGCCAACGTCATCGACCGCGGCGACATCGAGGCGCCGGACTATTTCCTCGACTGGGCCTTCGACGAGGTCAAGCGCCTCGCCGCCCGCCTCGACGAGCACTCGCTGATCGTGCGCACCACCATCGACATGGGCCTGCAGCAGGCGGCCGAAAGCGCGGTGGAAAGCGGACTGCGGGAATTCGGCAAAGGCATGCATGCCGGCCAGGGTGCAGCCGTCGTGATGGAAAACGGTGGCGCGGTACGCGCCATGGTGGGCGGGCGTGACTATGGCGAAAGCCAGTTCAACCGCGCCACCCGCGCACTGCGCCAGCCGGGCTCGTCCTTCAAGGTCTACGTCTATTCCACCGCCATGGAGAACGGCTACACGCCGCAGTCCACCATTTCGGACGCCCCGATCACGTGGCGGGGCTGGTCGCCACGCAATTACGGTCGCTCCTATGCCGGCCGCGTCAATCTGACGACGGCGCTGGCGAAGTCGATCAACACCGTCCCGGTGCGGCTGTCGCGCGAACTCGGCACCGAGAACGTCGCCGCCACCGCCAAGGCCATGGGGGTGGAAACGCCGCTCAGGACCGACAAGACCATGGCGCTCGGCACCTCGGAGGTGACCGTTCTCGACCAGGCCACGGCCTATGGTGTCTTCATGTCCGACGGCATGCAGTCGCGCCGCCACGGCATCACCCAGATGCTCAATTACAATGGCGACCTGCTCTACGATTTCTGGCGCGACGAGCCGCCCGCCAAGCGTGTCCTGTCGAAGCAGGCGTCTGATTCCATGAACCAGATCCTCAGCCAGGTGCCCGAATGGGGCACGGGGCGCCGCGCCAAGCTCGACGGCATCAAGACCGCCGGCAAGACCGGCACCACCCAGGCCTATCGCGATGCCTGGTTCTGCGGCTACACCGGCAACTTCACCACCACGGTCTGGTTCGGCAATGACGACTACACCTCGACCAACCGGATGACCGGCGGCTCGCTGCCCGCCATGACCTTCAAGCGGATCATGGAATATGCTCATCAGGGCATCGAGCTCAAACCGATCCCCGGCATCGAGGATCCGCTGCCCGATCCGGACGCCGCGGCAGAAGCCACCATCGCCGCCAATGCCGCCAACGCCGAGGACGGCATCATGCCCGCCGTCAGGCCGCGCACCCTCGGCGCGCGGACCACGGCGCTGCTGCGCGAGATGCGCGAAACCTTCCGCGCGGCCGAGCCGGTCAAGCGCACCCCGGAGAAGGTCGCCGCCGCCGAAAGCCAGGTTCCAAACACAGCCAAACAGTGATAGACGAAACCGTTTTCCGGCGGGTGGGGACCGGAAGCGCAGTTTCATGCCGTCCCCGCTTTAATTTCAGACCAGCAACGTCCCGCCGCGACCTTTCACGGCGAGGCGGCATGAAAGCCGGAAAGCCGTCACGAACTGTGTTTCGATTGCCGATTTACGTCCTGATCGCCCTGACAATCGCTTTCGGCGGTGGCACGTGGGCGAGCATGCGCATCCTCAAGGCCACCTCCGGCTTCGGCGCGATCTCGGTCGGTCCGTGGGACGCCTTCCCCGAACTCCAGACCGCTGACGCTGACCCCTATGCCCGCGCCCATCGCGCCGATGACGGACGGCTTCTGTTCGGCCGCGCCGAAGGGCTGATCTTCACCGCCTCGCGCGATTCCACCGGCCGGTCGCTTTCGGGCGACTGCGTCTACAAGATCGACGGACAGACCCCGCCCGCGCGCTTCTGGACCTTCCGTGTGACCGACCGCGCGGGAGCCCCCGTCTCCGGACTGCCCACCGCGCCTAAAAGCCTGCAGTCCTGGCGTCTGCTGCAGGACAGCGACGGCACCTTCCACGCGACCATCGGCGGCCGGCCGCATCCGGGCAACTGGATCTCCATGAACGGCGACAAGGGCGTCCGCTTCGTCTTGACCCTCGTCGACACGCCGACCGCGGCCTCCGTCAGCCTCGGGGAGGTCCATCTGCCGCGGATCAGCCGGGAGACGTGCGAATGACGCGCAATCTCGTCCTTGCCGTTCTGACCGGGCTGGTGGGTGCTGCCTTCCTCCACATCGTCATCGTGTTGGCGCTGCCGGGCTGGTCGGGCCGCGACGCCTTCAGCCGTGTCGTTGCGCTCGGCGAGACCGGGCAGTTCTACGCGCTCGCCAACGAAGCGAACCCGACGGGCCTTGCCAACGAGGATCCGCATATCCGCTCGGCGGTCTGCCGGTTCGATCTCTCGGCCAATCCGGTCAGGGTCACTGCCCGTGTTCCGGTGCCGCTCTGGACGCTGTCCGTGTTCGATACAGCCTCCGACGAAGCCTATTCGATGACCGACCGTTCGGCGATCGGCCGGGGTGTCGACATCACACTCGTCACGCCCGCGCAGATGCTGCAGATCAGGCGTGATGTGCCCCAGGCCTTGGAGCAGTCCGTGCTCGTCGAAATGTCGGATACCGAGGGCTTCGTGGTCCTCAGGGCCATCGTGCCCGATGCGAGCGGCGAAAGGGCCGCGCGCAACTTCCTCTCCGAAGCCGCCTGTTCGCCGCTGGTATTCGGCTGAGCCGAAACCCGTCCGGCCTCTCCCCCGAGAGGCCCACCCCCCGCTTGCAGCGGCTGTTGTTCAGTTGCCCGTGTCGCCGATGAGTTCGCGGCGCGCCAGCTTGCGGCTGATCGAGGGACGCTGCTTGATCGTCCGGGGTCCGTCCGCCGCGACGTACACAGCTTCTTCACGGCGCTCGTAACGAACGCCGGTGAAAAACAGTACTTTCGCGGATCCTTTGGACGCGCCGCCGCGTGGCGCGGTCCGGCGTGGGTCTGGTTCGAAGGGAATTATCTCCGCCATCAATCGTCTCCATCGTCCCTTCAGCCAAACCTGTCGGCGGTCCAGCGCTCAATTGTCTGACGAAGATCGGATGGTGAGGGACAGGCGTCATCCGTCTTCCGGCCGGGAATGACGCGCAACCTGATGCTCCCTGGGTTTCGATATCAAGCCATCACATAGTTAACAGCTCGCTAACGATTTCGCGGTAATTTTATCGTTGTTTTGTACTGCGTAAACAGGTGTGCCAGTGTCCGACAGGTTCCGTGAGCTCGAAGATCCCTCATCCGGCCGAAAGAAGGACGTCGTCCTCATGGCCGCGGTCTCAAGCTTCGAAGGCCTGAGACGGCCCTGCCGCGAGGATTACGTTCGCTTCTCGTCCCTTTTTCCATCCCTTTTCGAGAAGGCGAGCCCCGAGGCGCGGCGGACCGCCGCCGCAGCCTTGTCCCGCCTCGATCGCGTGCCCGATGACATCGTCGAACTGATCGTCAATCAGCCGGTGGAAACCGCCGCCCCCTTCATCAGTCACTACGAGAACCTGTCCGAAGCCACTCTGGCCCGCGCCATCGCCCGCCACGGCGCCGGTCACGCACGCGCCGCCGCGCGTCGCGCCAACATCTCCCATATCGGCCTCTATGCGCTCTGGGGCCTCAAGGACGAGAGCGTCGACCGCGCGCTCAAGCTGCGCGGGCTGACGGTAGATTCCGTCTTCGCCGCCGATATCGACATTCCCGAACTCGACGCGCTCGAGAACATGGGCAAGTCCAGGCCCCCACTCGCCCGTCTCGACGAACTCAACGGCACCGATGCCGCCTCCGAGGGTCTGCGCGACGTGCTGCGCCAGATGGCTCTGCCTGAAGGGCAATCCGATACCCGGACGTCCGCGGCCCCGGCGGTCCATCATATGGCCGATCTGCGCGATGCCTGGCACGACTTCGGTCCCGACAGCGTACGCGCCGGTCTTGGCCGCAAGGCGCATCTCGAGCGCATGGCGCGCTTCGCTGCCAACGGAAACGCCGAGTGGTTCGCCACCGCCCTCGCCGACGCCATGGGCTCGGGCGTAGCCCTCGCCGAACGCATCATGCTCGATCTGTCCGGACGGCAGCTCGCTACCGCCATGTTGGCGCTCGGTGCCCATCGCGACGTCGTCATCACCGCGCTTCAAACCTATTTCCCTCACCTGGGGAACATGGTGGACGGCCGCTCGCGCGCGATGGCGGAGATCGAGGCGCTCGACAAGGACGCCTGCATCGAACGGCTGGAGGCCTGGCAGCGGGCCGACGCCTACACCCGGCATCTTTCGGAGCCCGATATCGGAGCGGGCCGAAATCTGGCGGAGATGACCGCCGAGGAATGGGACGACTTCGACATGCCGGAAGCCTCCAACGACGACAGCGTCCCGGCGCGCGAACGCCGCAGATCGGCCTGAGCCCGCCTTCGCCGCCTCAGTCGGTCGTCTCGTCAATGTCCAGATAATCGCCCGGCCGGTCGGTCTCGATCTCGACCACCCAGATATCGGGATCGAATTCCCGTTCCCGGGAAAGCGCTTCGGACACTTCCCTCTCCTGGGCGCGCGCCTTTCTGACCTCGAACAAGCGATCTTCGGGGCGCTCAGTCTTGAAAAAGGACTGTGGCGCGGGAGACAGCAGCGTCTCGGTTCCATCGCGATGGCGCACACGCACATGGATGGCGCCGGCCTCGGCCGCGCCGCGCTTTTCAACCGCCGCCACCCCGCCCTCTGCGAAAAGCCGGCGGAGCAGCGCGGATACGAAAATGTCGGATGTGAGCCGGCTCATGTGGCGTTCATAGGCCGCTTCTTCCCACAGGGCAAAGCCCGCGGAGCGCGAGAACGGAAAATCATTGCGTCCTCAGAGCGCGCCGATTTCCCGCAGCTTGTTGAGAACGGCCTCGTTGGGCTCGCCGGTTACCGGCAACCGGTAGTGCTTTTCGAATGCGCGGATCGCGTTCTTCGTCTGCTCGCCGGCATAGCCGTCGACCGCGATGTCGGCATAGGCGATATTGGCGAGCCCGGCCTGAATGCGGCGCACGGTCTCGTCCCCGCCCGCGGCAGCCGCTGACGCGGGATCCGCATTGGCGCTTGCATTGATGAGGTCGCGTAGCGACGGCTCCCGGGAAGAGACCGGCTGTGCCGCCGGCTGGACGGAAGGCTTCGGCCGGACTTCGGCGGTTCTCTCCACCTTCGGCTTCGGAGCGGGTGCTGAGGCCGGAACGGTGACCGGCGGCTCGACGCGCTTGACGATGGGATCGGGACGACCGCCGATCTTCAGGCTTTCGAGTACCCGCTGGGACGGTTCGCCATTCACCTCCATACCGGCCTTTTTCTGCCAGTTGGAGATCGCGGCGGCGCTCATCGGACCCATCAGTCCGTCGACTTCGCCGCCATAGAAGCCCTTGTGCTTGAGCTGGGCCTGGATGGCGCTCAACAGCTCGTCCGGCTCCGGCATCGCCCGCGCTTCGGGCTCGGCAGCCGCCAGCGGACTTTCGCCGGCGCTCTTCGTGCCAAGGCTCGGCCGGTGGCTCGGGACCGGGATGCTGGCGGTTTCGGGATTCTCGTCGCCGCGCTCGATCCGGTAGGTCGTCACCTCACGTTCGGGCGAACTCTCGATGGCCTGTCGCACCAGGTCGCCGTCCGGCACCACGGCCGCCTGCTGGGTCTCGGGAACCGCGCCCCGTGTCGGCAGGATCGGCGCCGGGTGACGACCGCTCTGGTAGAACAGCGCATTCACCGACACGAAGCCGAAAATGACCGCAAAGGCCGCCGTTCCACCCGCGATCGACGGGTAGGCGGCGATCAGTTCGGCGACCCCGCCGAAGAAACCGCCCTGGAACTCGTCCTCGTCGATATAAGGATCAGGCAATGCGCGCTGTCGCGTCATCCTTGGGCTCCTGTTCGTCGTCTTCAGGTCCGGGCAGGTCGGGCGAAAGGCGCGGCGGGTAAGCCAGCATCCTGTCGTGGACCACGTCTCCGGTGCATATTCCCTCGCCCTGGGCGGGCAGTTCGATGGTGATGCGGGTGCCTTCCCCGACGCGGCTTGCGATGGAGAAATGTCCGCCGTGCAGGGCAACCAGGCCCTTGACCAGCGACAGGCCCAGGCCCGTCCCCTCATAGTTGCGCGACAGCGAATTCTGACCCTGCACGAAAGGCTCGCCGATGCGGGCCAACTGGTCTTCCGGAATGCCGATGCCGGTATCGGAAACCACGAGGCGCAGCATCTCGCCCGAGCGCTCGACGTCCGTGGTGACCACGCCGCCCGGCTCTGTGAACTTGATGGCGTTGCCCACCAGATTGATCAGCATCTGCTGTACGGCGCGGCGGTCGGCAACGATCTCGCCGGCTTCGCGCGCCACCCGCCGGGTCAGGGTCACGCTCTTTTCCTCTGCCTGCAGGCCGAGCATCGCCGTGCAGTTCTCCACCACTTCGGAGACGGGAAAATGTTCGGCGACGAGTTCGTAGCGACCCGCCTCGATCTTCGACATGTCGAGCATGGTGTTGACCAACGACAGGAGATGGTGCCCCGAGCGATGGATCAGCCCGACATATTCGCGCTGACGCTCGTCAGGGAACTTGCCGAAATATTCGCGCGCCAGAATGTCGGAGAAACCGATGATGGCGTTAAGCGGCGTGCGCAATTCGTGGCTGACGGCAGCAAGGAAACGGCTCTTGGCTTCGTTGGCGTTTTCCGCCTGCTCCAGCGCATCGGCGACACGGGTGCGGTTTTCCACCAGTTCGGAGACGTCGCGGCTCTGCACCACGGCGCCGAGAAAACCGCCCTCCTCCGCGCATTCGGCCATCAGGTCGACGGCCACATGGGCGAACTGTCCCTCGCCTGCGCCCGTGCCTGTACCGCGGCGCTCCATCCTCAGTTCCACGCGGCGGCGCGGCTCGCCACGCCGCAGCGCGTCGAAAGCGTCGAGGAATGCGATGCGGTCGCTGACGTGGATGCGCGCCAGAAAGCCGCCCCCGGCGGGATCGCCCATCCAGCTCATGAAGGCGGCCTTGTCGGCTCCGCTGGAGCGAATGACATGTCCGTTGCGATCGTGCAGCGTAACGAGACCCGGCAGCCGGTCGAAGATATCGCTCGGATCGAAGGTCGGGGCCTGCGGTTCCTCAACCGCGACCGGTTCCGCGGCTTCCACTACCGGGGCAATCGAGAACAGAAGTGCCCGGGCGGCGCAATAGCCGAAAAGGAAGATGACGGTTGCCACCATGGCATTGGGCGGCACCTCGGAAGCGAGAGCAGCAATCGATCCCGCCGCGCCAGCCAGCCCGACCAGCACGGAGGCGCCGAGGCCGGCGATGCAGCTCGTGACGGTCGCACGGGCGAAAGCCGATTCGAGCGGCAAAAGGGCTGCGAGAAGAATAAAGGGAGAAGCCAGGCCACCGGTCGAGAACACCAGCCCGCCGAGCGCCACCGCCGAAGCTGCGAGCGCGGTCAGGCGACCCGCGCGCAGCGAGCCGGTGGCCGCCAGTAGTCCGGATGCGGCAAGTGGGACGGAAGCTGCGAACAGGCCGCCGGCAATCGCCAGCGGCAGATCGAGGCTCACCGACAGAAGCGGAGCGGCGGCGGCGAGCAGAACGAGGCCCGCGCCCAGCCAGTCGACGATCTGGCGCAGCGCCTCGTCCCGCTCAGCACCGGACAGCTTGCTGCCGGCGAGCCAGCCATCGGCCGCCTCAACCAGCAGGTCTTCCAGTTTTCCGGTGAAATTCGCCTTCCGCATTCCTGCCGATTCCGTACACGCCGCAGTTTCTTGTTAGCTGGCACAACACTGCCAAACCCGACTTAAGGAATGGATAAGGCTGGATACGGAAAACGCCCGGAAGAAAGAGTGAACGGCTGGTTTTCCCCCTCAAACAAGCGGACTTTGGCAAATATGGTTAACAGCAGGTTCTGCCGCGCAGGGAACTACGGCGTTTTCGTTGCATTTCCGCACACTTGAGCATACCTGCCGCCCAAAAAAAGTCCCGAAATGACACCCGTACCGGCCCCGTAATGGCGCATTCGCGGCGTTCGCTAAAATTTTAGATAAATTGCCACGCGCAACACAAACCCGTTTTGGGACATTCCCCCCATGATCGCTCGTGCCTTCGGATGCGACCCCGGCCGCAAGCTGGATCAAAAACAGGTCGCCCAGGGCGGGGACAGGGACAGAAAGACACGGGACCATGTGGTTTTTGATCAAGACGACCTTCTGGGGAATGCTGGCGCTGGCGGCCTTGCCGTTCTTCGTAAAGGCCAACATAGAACCCAGCGCCGAACCGCAGCAGGAGCAGGCGCAGATCGGGGTAACCGAAAGCCTCGGGGCGGCCTTTTCCGCGCTCGACGACATCCGCCGGATCTGCAGCCGTCAGCCCGACGTGTGCACAAAGGGCGGCGAGGCTCTGCATGCACTCGGCCTTCGCGCCCGTGACGGCGCGCTGATCGCCTACCGGCTGATCGACGACAAGCTGTCGGACGAAGAGAAGGACGCGCTCGCTCCGGTGGCCGCCGAGCTCGCCAGGGCCGGCATCGACGAACAGGACGTTGCGGACATCATCACCGGCTCGCTACCGGACCATACCGTCTCCCGGATCACCAAGGCGGACTTCACTGTGCCGGATCCGGCCACTGTCCCGGTGCCAACCTTCATTCGCTGAACTGTCGCATATCCGCTTTCAACCGGCCCTCGTGGCCGGTTTTTTCTTCTCCCGCCCCTTCCTGCGGGTGGCAATGGCTGAATCATCGTTTATATCCGGGGCAGATACGGAGCATCCGATGACAGATATCCAGACGATCCGGGACGATTTCGCCTTCCTCGACGATTGGGAAGACCGCTACCGCTATGTCATCGAACTCGGCAAGGCGATGCCGGATCTGCCGGAGGAATTCCGGACCGACACCAACAAGGTGCGCGGCTGCGCCAGCCAGGTGTGGCTCGTCACCCGGACCGAGGGCAACCCGGACGACCCGGGGATGACGTTCCGCGGTGATTCCGACGCCCATATCGTGCGCGGCCTGGTGGCGATCCTGCTTGCCGCCACCTCGGGCCGCAAGGCCTCCGATCTCGCCGACCTCGATGCCGGTCTCCTCCTCGACGAACTGGGGCTCGGCGAGCATCTCACGGCGCAGCGCGCCAACGGACTGCGTTCGATGGTCGAGCGCATCAAGGCGGAAGCGGCACGCGCCACCGCCTGATCGTCGATCCGGCCTACTTCTGGTGGGTGTCGAGGTCGACAGCGATGTCCGGCCTGTGGCCGTCCGCTCCCCACTTTCTCGTACGCCGTCTGCCGGGGTCGTCGGGCGCGTAGTGGCGCGCCAGCATCTCCAGTCCCGCCCGCAGCAGCAGCTTCGCCGAACGCTGCGGCCATTGCCTTTCGCGCTCAACCAGTTCGAGCCCCTTGAGATGACAGCAGACGTCGATCAGCAGCCCGGCGATCTCCGGCCCTGTGGCCTCCACCGCCCGCTCGACCCTGATCCGCGCCGACAGCGCGGCTTCGGTGAGTTCGGCCATTCCGCCGCCGCGCGCAGCATTTCCGCGGCTTGTGACCGGCTCGAGCCGCGCGCCCATGGAGGGCATATACTGTCCGCGCGTGTAGTCGGCTCGCAGCCGGTCGCCTGCGGCGACGAGTATCGGCGGAAACCACGGCTCACCGTTTTTCTGCTTCAGGCGCGACAGCACGCCTAGCGGCGATTCGGCGTGGTTGACCGCCATCGCTCCACCGTCCGGCGAGGAGACCACGGCAATGTCACGGTGCTGGGCGGCAAAGTCCGCCTCGCCGGCAGCCAGCCGCCTGAGAGCCGCCCGACCGGCATCCGTCAGCCGGACGCGTCCGCCGCTTCGGCCCGCGATCCCGCGGCGCTCGAGTTCGAGCAGGACTTCGGAAGAAACGCGTGTGCGGCCACCATCCCGTCGGCCGAGATGCACCACGTCCGCCTCGCCCGGCAGAACCTCGCATCCTTCGTTGCCTGACGCAGACAGCAGCCGGATCAGGTTCGCCGAGGCCTTGTCAGCTCCGCGCGCCATGATCGTCCCCCTCGCCGGCACCGAAAACCGCGCGGACACATCCTTCGCACCGATCGATGAACACGTCATAGGCGGCCATGTCGCGCCGGTCCTCGACGGCCGCGCAGCCATGAATGACAGTGGACCGGTCGCGCCCCACCGCTTGGGCGATATGCTGGTAGCGCATCGAGAGCACGACCCGGCACAGATACATGGTGATCTGACGGATATGGCAGTCCGGCCGCCGCTCGCGGGTTCCCCGCGGAAGCACCCCCTGGCAGCCAAGCGCGAAGAGTTCGCCCACCAGCCTTTCGACGATTTGAACCCGGCTGTATGCCTCCGCAGGCGCCCGCGTTGCCGGCAGACCGTCATCGGCCGGGAAGCGCGCACGCTTGCGCGATGTCCTGTTTGCATGAATGCCTTCCGCTGATCTCATCTGCCATCTCCTTTGTAGGAATATATTCTTACTACATAAGCAGAAAGCAGGGACGCGCAGCCAGCGGCTGCACACAATCCTGCGTTGTTTTTGCTAGATTTATTGCCAGAAACAACGAAATCCGGAGGAATTTCTTCCTCCTTTTCCTGCGCCTTGGAGGCGCGCTCGGCGCAAAAGCAAAAGGCCCCGGGTCACCCCGAGGCCTTTTTCATACCGCCGTGGAGCAATTTCGATTTTGACGGAATCGGCAAAATCGAAATGCCTAAATGACTTCGATAGCCTGTCGAAACTATCCGTTTCCACCTCACGGTGAACGGTCTAGTCCGGGCGGACGGCTCAGGCCGCCTTGGACTTGCCGCGACGGCGCTTCTGGCCGAGGCCCATTTCCTTGGCCAGGCGCGAACGCGCTTCGGCGTAGGCGGGCGCGACCATCGGGTAGTCGACCGGCAGATCCCACTTCTCGCGGTACTGTTCCGGCGTCAGACCATAATGGGTCATCAGGTGACGCTTGAGTGACTTGAACTTCTGACCGTCTTCGAGGCAGATGATGAAGTCATTCTGAACCGAACGGCGCACGGGAACAGCCGGCTTCGGCTTTTCTGCTTCTTCAACCTTGTCGCCGACGGCAACACCGCCGAGCGCATTGTGCACGTTGTTGATCAGCGCGGGAAGGTCCGCTGCAACCACGGCATTGTTGCTCACATAGGCAGCCACGATGTCGGCGGTCAATTCGATGAGAAGGGTCTTGCCTTCTTCCTGGATAGGTTCGCTCATTTCTTGATCCTTATTACGTCAGGCGTGCGATACAAATTCGCGGAACAACCAGCGCTCTCACGAACTTGCCCGGATCAATTCCAAGCCCCCACCCCAAGCTGGAATTGATTCACGCTGCTTAATACTATGTCTTCTTGGAAACACAAGAAAAATACAGTGCGTGTGAACATTTTAAATACACGCTCCACAAAAGCCGTCAAAACATTGCTGGATCAGTTTATTTTTCGTTAATTCTAAACCGTAAATTGCAAAAGCGACGTGAAAACACTTCACGAAAACCCGAGGGGTGCTCATATTTTGCCAGTAAAATTGAATGGCTATAAGATTTCGCAGCAACAATATGGGAATCAGAGCCCCGGATTCATTTTAGCAATACATGAAATTTAAAATGCAACCGGGAGCGTTTCGCCCGCTTCAACGGGGATTTTCGGTATCCTGCCCCGCCATCTCGTCGCGCACGGCACTGGGGCCGAGCCTGTAGCCGACGGCATAGGCGGCCTTGGCAAGCAAATGCGCCGAAATAGGCGCGGTCAGCAGGAAGAAAACAACCCCTGCCAACGCGCGGGCAAATACGCCGGAATCCGCTGCATGGACTGCGAGGGCGATCAGCATAAGTCCTGAGCCCATCGTCCCGGCCTTGGAAGCGGCATGCATGCGGCTGTAGAGGTCGGGCAGACGCAAGAGGCCGATCGATGCCACGAGCGCGAAGAACGCGCCGATCAGCACAAACGCGGCGGAGAGTAGCGTGATGAAGTCGTCTATCATCGGCTCAACCTCTTTTCCCGCTTGAGCGCCTTTGCAACGCGTTTTTCCTCGTCCCTCGACTTTTTGCGCGCGGCTTCAGCGGCCGTCTTCGCCTCGCGCAGGAGTTCGTCCTCAGTCTTGCCCCGCGAGAGCACGAAGCGCGCGAAGGCCACCGTCGCAAGGAAACCGACCAGTCCCAGCGCGATGGCGATGTCAATATAGAGAATATAGCCGGTCTTGATGCCGATGACGGCGATGAAACCGATTGCGGCCGCCACGAGCATGTCGAGACCAAGAATCCGGTCTGGCAGCGTCGGCCCGCGGACGATGCGAATGATGGTCAGAATGAAGCTGATACTGAGGATCACCAGCGCGATGTTGACCGCATAGTCGAGAATGGTTTCGGCGAAGCTCATCGGAACGCCTCCATGATCTTGCGCTCGAATCCTTCGGCGATGTCACGGCGCGTCTGTTCCGGGTTGGAAGCGTCAATCGCGTGCACGTAAAGCGTCCGCCTGTCACTGGAAACGTCCACCGAGAGCGTGCCCGGCGTCAGCGTGATGAGATTGGCCAGAAGCGTGATCTCGAAATCGCGGTCCACCTTGAGCGGATAGGCGAAGATACCGGGCTTGAGATCCATCCTCGGCGAGAGCACCAGTGTGGCCACCCGCCAGGCCGAGAGGATCAGCTCGTAGATGAACAGCAGGAAGAGCGAGATCACCCGGCGGGCGCGGGAGAAATAGCCGACCGAGCCCACCTGCTCGCGGATCAGCGACAGCGTGCCCATGGCGAGCACGAAGCCGAAGGCAAGATTGAGGAAGGTGAACGAACCCGTGACCGCAGCCCAGGCGAGCGCGAGCAGAACATTGACCAGGAACAGGCTCATTGCGGCACCTCCCCGGGAAAGACCGACAGCACGTAGGACGAGGTATCTATCAGCCCGCGCGCGGCATCCTGCGATATCGCGATCAGCGGCTCCGGCCAAAGTCCGAAGACGACCGTCAGAACCGTCAGCATACCGAGGCCTATCACCGAAGTCGCGGGAACGCTCCGGTCGGCCGGCGCGGCCTCCGCACCTTCGGCCCGCGGCTTCCAGTAGGCAAGCGCCCAAATGCGGCCCACCGTGATCGTGGTCAGGAACCCCGTCACGAGGATCGTAGCCGCCAGCCACCACTCGCCCACATCGAGCGACGCCTTGACCAGCATGACCTTCGGCCACAGTCCTGAAAAGGGCGGAAGCCCGGTCATCGAGAGAAACAGCGCCAGCGTTGTAAAGGCGAGGATCGCGTGCGAGGCGTAGATTCCGCCCGAGCGCGACAGAAGGAAGCTGCCCGAGAGCCGACCGCCGATGCCGGCGGCGAAATAGATCGCCGTCATCACGACCATCGAATGGGCGGCATAGAAAATGGCGCCGGCCAGCCCGCTCGGGCTGCCGAGCGCGATCCCGGCGAGCATCATGCCGATGCCGGAGATGACAAGGAAACCCACCGACCGGCGGATGTCGTTCTGTGCCAGCGCGCCGAGCACGCCGAACAACATCGTGCCGGCGGCAAGAACCGCGATCACCCAGCCCAGCTCCGTCCGCTCGACCGGGAACAGCATGACGAGCACGCGCAAAAGCGCGTAGATGCCGATCTTGGTCAAGAGGCCGCCAAAGAGACCCGAAACCACCAGTTTCGGCGTATGGTAGGAGGCGGGCAGCCAGAAATTGACGGGGAACGCCGCCGCTTTCATAGCAAAAGCCAGGAGGTAGAGGCAGACCAGCGTCATCAAGGGCGCGGTCTCACGCAACTCCGGCGCCTTGACCAGGATATCGGCCATGTTGAGCGTGCCGAACAGACCGTAGAGATAGCCGGTGGCCACCAGGAACAGCGTCGTGCCGACGAGATTGAGGAAGGCGTATTTGGTCGCGCCGTCGATCTGCTCGCGCTCCGAACCGAGCACCAGAAGGCCGAATGAGGAGATCAGCAGCACTTCGAACCAGACATAGAGGTTGAATATGTCGCCGGTCAGGAAGGCCCCCGACACGCCGGCCATCAACAACAGGAGAAACGGATAGAAGCCGTAGCGGCGTCCGGTGGAATCGACGTCGTCGCGGCCGAAAATGCCGGCGGCCAGCGCCACCAGCCCCGAGGTCATGGTGAAGAAGGCGCCGAGGAGGTCGACGGTGAACGCGATGCCGAACGGCGGCAGCCAGCGGCCCATCACCATGGTGAAAGGCCCCTCGTTCGCTACCCGCCAGAAAAGCGCGGCATCGAGCAGGCAGAGAACCATCAGCGCGAAAACCCCGATCCTGGCCTGCACCTCGGTGCGCTTGCGCAGCATCAGCAGCACCGCGCCGGCCAGGATGCACCACGCGACGGGCATCACCACCAGCCAGTCGGCAAGCGGCGTCGGGTCCACATTCATGGCCTGGCTGAGATCGACGTGTGCGGTTGATGAGGCGGCCATCTGGTCGCGGGTCTCCTGGTTAATAGCCCAGCGGCGGGGCTTCCTCGTCCACCGGCTCGGCGACACGCATTTCGTCGGTGTCGTCGGTCTCGAGTTCCTGGAAGGCGCGGTAGCCGAGAACGAGAAGGAAAGCGAAGAACGAGAATGAAATGACGATCGCCGTCAGGATGAGGGCCTGCGGCAGCGGATTGGCAGCGGCCTGTTGCAGCGTGGCTTCGTCGACCGGGATCACCGGCGGCACCTCGCGCAGCAGCCGTCCGTTGGTGAAGATAAGCAGATTGACCGCGTTGCCGAGGATTGCCACACCCATCAGCACGCGGATGATGTGCTTGGACAGGAACAGGTAGATCGAAACGGCGAACAGCGCGCCGACGAGGAGTGCGAAGAGCGGTTCCATCAGTCGCGATCCCTTTCCTCGAGTGCGAGCGCGATCGAGGTGATCGCGCCCACGACGACGAAATAGACGCCGATATCGAAAATCAGCACGCTCGACAGGTCGAGCTCGACACCGAAGAAGTAGAGCTTCATCCAGTTGCCGGTCATGAACGGTACGGACAACGGCAGGGAGATCATCCCGGCGATCGCGGAAAGAAAGAGACCGAAGGCCGAAATCGCCATCGGGTGGAAATAGATGGCCCGCCTCACCGGGGCAACGCCGCAGGCAATGCCGTAGATGGCGAAAGCGGAAGCCGCGATCAGCCCGCCGATGAAACCGCCGCCGGGCTCGTTGTGGCCGCGCAAGAGCACGAAAATCGAGAACAGCACCATCAGGCTGGTGAGATAGGGAGCGACCGTGCGAAAGATGACCGTGCGCATCACTTCTTCTCCTGGCGCGGCGCGTCGGGATCGTTCTCGGCAAGCATGCCGGGCTTCCAGCCCGGACGCACGCGGATCAGCGACAGGATGGCCAGCCCGGTGACCATGACGACGGCGATCTCACCGAGCGTATCCGTGCCGCGGAAATCGACGATGATCACGTTGACGATGTTGGCGCCGTGGGCGATCGTCTTCGAATAGGCGATGAAGAAATCGCTCAGATAGCTGCGGAACGGCACCTCGGTCACGGACAGAAGATAGAGCATGAAACCCGCTCCGCAGGCGATCGAGACCGTCGCATCGACGATCTTCTGGCCCGTCGGTCGGTGATCTGCCGGTGACAGCCGCAGCCGGGTCATCACCAGGGCGAGGATCACCACGGACAGGGTTTCGACCATGAACTGGGTGAACGACAGGTCGGGCGCGCCGAAAAGCATGAAGATCAGCGCCACCGCGAAACCCTGGATTCCGAGCGAGACGATGGCCGTCAGCCGATCCTTGGCCGAGATCACCGCGCCAAGGCCGATGAAGGCGATCAGGATGACGGCGAGTTCGTGGATCTCGGCATCGGCAGGCCAGACCGGCAGCGCGGGAAGCTCGTCGAAAATGACCATCGGCGCGATCAGCGTGATCGCCACCGCAGCGAACGTTGCCGTCATGTAGATGTCGAGCTGGCCGGGCTGGACGAATTTCGTCACCCTGCGCGACAATCGCACCGTGCCGGATATGAACTGGTCGAAGCCTCTGTCGGGGCCCCAGCCGATCGCGGCCAGCGTTGCGGCAATTGCGGCCCGGGCGGCATCAAGCTTGAGATAGACGAGTACCGCGAAGACGATGGTGATCAGCGAGAGCAGAAGCGGCATGCCGATATGCGGAAGCAGCGAGATCGTGATCTCCTCGGGACGGCCGGTCACGGCCGAGACCATCGGAGAGGAGACGAAGCGGTGGAAGAGCGGCGAAAGAACCGCGGCAAGAAAGCCTCCGGTCGCCAGCGTCGCCGGCCCGATCCACATCAGAAAGGGCGCCTCGTGGGCATGTTTCGGTGTCTCGACCTCCTTGCCGAGGAAGGGCTTGATGGCGATTGCAAAGCCGATGACGAACATCAGACCGTTGCCGACGATGGCGACAAGAACGAACAGCACCGACCAGGCATCCATGTGCCATAGCCCGTAATAGATTTCTTCCTTCGACAGGAATCCAAAGAAGGGCGGCAGCCCTCCCATCGACAAGGCCGCGGCCATGGCCGCAAGGAAGCTGATCGGCATCAGCTTGCGCAAGCCGCCGAGCCTGGTGATGTCCCTCGTGCCGGATTCGTGGTCGATATTGCCGGCCAGCATGAAGAGAGCGCCCTTGAACATCGAGTGGGCGACCAGATAGAGCACGCCCGCCGCCGCGGCATGTTCGGAGCCGAAACCCGTCATCATGACCATCAGTCCGAGCGAGGAGACCGTCGTATAGGCGAGCATCAGCTTGAGGTCGGTCTGGCGAATGGCGAGCAGCGAGCCGATGAGCAGCGTCGCACCGCCAAAAACCGGCAGGATCGTCTCCCATGCCACCGTGTCGCCGAAGGCGGGATTCATCCGCATGACCAGATAGACGCCGGCCTTCACCATGGTCGCCGAGTGCAGATAGGCCGAAACCGGCGTCGGGGCTTCCATGGCGTTGGGCAGCCAGAAGTGAAACGGGAACTGCGCGGACTTGGTAAAGGCGCCGCCGAGCAGCAGGATCAGCGCCATCAGGTAGAACGGGCTCGCCCTCACCTCCTCGCCCAGGCCGACGAGCAGCGAAAGCTGCGTCACCCCGGTGATGTTCCAGGTCACCAGCAGGCCCGCCATCAGCGACAGTCCGCCGAGACCGGTGACGATCAGCGCCTGCAGCGCCGCGCGCCGCGACGCCTCACGTCCGTGGTCGAAGCCGATCAGCAGGAAGGATGTGATCGAGGTCAGTTCCCAGTAGACGAACAGCATCAGGAAGCTGTCGGACACCACCAGACCGAGCATCGAGCCCATGAACAGGAAGATGAAGGAATAGAAGCGTCCGAGCTGCGCGTGCCCCTTCAGGTATCCGCCCGTATAGAAAACGATCAGCGTGCCGATTGCGGAGATCAGCAGCGCAAAGGTCAACGACAGCCCGTCGAGGAACCAGGAGAAGCTGACATTGTAGGACGGTGCCCACTGGAAGCCGCCGGTTACCGCTTCGCCGCCGGCGATTTCAGGAAGAAACTCGAGGAAGCGGACGAAGACGAAGAGCGGGAAAAGTGCGAGAGCCCAGACCGCGTTATGGCCGAGACGCCGAACGAGAGCGGGGGCGACGAGTGCTGCGATAAAGGGCAGGCCGAGCGCGATAATCGTCATGCCGTCCGGGGCAGCCATCGGTTCTCCACGGGTTCAGGGCCGCAAAAGCGGCATTGGCGGTTGGAAAGACACTTAAATTCTGCTTGCCCCCTCCGCAAGCCGAACCGGTATCGATCCCATGGAAATTCGCCATCTTCAACCATCCGGACAAGGCGAAAAAATCCGATATCCCGCCTTGCCGTTACCCGGAAACCCCGCCTTACCCGCCCCTGTTCAACTTCGCGTCATTCACCTTGAGAGACGCCTCACGCGACACTATGTCCCGGTAAGTCATTCCGGTTTTCAAACCATCAGCGAGTTCAATATTCACGTGACGAACAAATCGAAGGAAGAGCTGCGCCGGGAACTCACACCCGAGCAGTATCACATCACCCAGGAACACGGCACCGAACGCGCCTTTACCGGTCCGCACCTCGACAACAAGGATGACGGCCTCTACCGATGTGTCTGCTGCGGCAAGCCGCTGTTCCGTTCAGAAACCAAATACGAATCCGGCAGCGGCTGGCCGAGCTTCTTCGCACCGGTCGATGACGGCGCCGTTTCGCTTTACCGCGACCAGTCCCACGGCATGGTGCGCACGGAAATCCGCTGCGCGGAATGCGACGCCCATGTCGGCCATGTCTTCGAGGACGGGCCGCAGCCGACAGGCCTGCGGTTCTGCACGAATGGCCACGCGCTCGATTTCGACAAGGACGAGGAGGCCTGAGGCTTCCCTCCGCCTTGCATCGCCAAAGCCGTTTGCACCGCCGGTCCCGCCGGCGGTGTTTTTCATTTGCTCCCCATGAGCACGACAGTCGAATTCTCTCATTTCAATATGATCATCTGCACAATTGGCGCAGATCAACGTTTAAAATGCCGCGGATTAATGGTTAACCTAGCTTTAACTCCAAAATAGATCTCTCGTTGCTATAGTAATGTCAGCCAATAGGGGGCGGCATGAACTACAACATAGCGCATCCATTTACCCGGAACGCCAGGATATCGCCGGACAGCACCGCGCTGGCGTTGGGAAAGACCCAACTTTCCTACGGTCAGCTTCTGCGATCTGTCAGAACACTGGGCTCGCGCCTGCACTGCACGTTGAATTCGGGACGGATCGGTATTCTCGCCACGCGCAGCATCGAGGCCTGCGCCGGCATTCTCGCCACCGCCTGGGCGGGCGGCACCTATGTGCCCCTCGGCCAGAAACTGCCGGAAAGCCGTCTCCTCCAACTCTTCGAACGTCTCGATCTCGACGCGCTCGTGGTCGACGCGGCGGGACGCAAGCTTCTTTCCGGCGAAATCCTCGCCGCCGCCCCAGCTGCGATTTTCGCGCCAGGCCCGACGCCGGGTTCATTCGTCGACGCGCGGACCGGCGGAGCGATCGATCCCGATGTGCTGCTCTCCTCACCCGTTCCGACCGGCGCGGACCATCTCGCCTATGTGGAATTCACGTCGGGGACCACTGGCATACCGAAAGGGGTGATGGTCTCGAACGGCGCGGTCCGTTCCTATATCGACGCGATGAAGCGCTGGTACGATTTCACGCCCGGCGACCGCGCGGCCGAAACCTGCGATATCACCTTCGATCTATCCGTCCACAACATGCTGATGGCCTGGGAAGCCGGCGCCGCTCTCCATCTCATGCGCCCGCTCGACATGCTGGCTCCCGCCCGTTTCGTGGCGCGGGACGGGATCACCACCTGGCTTTCGGTGCCCTCGGTGGTCGCCATGGCGCGGGAAACCGGGTCGCTGCAGCCCGGCTCCATGCCGTCGTTGCGGATTTCACTCTTCTGCGGCGAGGCGCTGCCCGCCGATATCGCCAACGCCTGGATGGCAGCTGCTCCCAACAGCGTGGTCGACAACATATACGGCCCGACCGAGGCCACCATCGCCTGCCTGCGCCAGAGCTGGAGCGAGAAAGGGCTTGTGACCGGCGAGCGCGGCATCGTCGCCATCGGCAAACCCTATGACGGGATGGAGGCGATGATTGTCGATGGCGAACTCAATCCGGTGGCCGACGGCGAGGCCGGGGAAATAGCGCTGTCGGGCCGGCAGCTCGCCGAAGGCTATTTCCGCCAGGCTGACCTCACAGCCGAGCGCTTCCCGACGATCAAGGGCAAGCGCTGGTATCTCACCGGCGACAGCGGCTACTGCGACGAGGGCGGCGTCTTCCATCACCTCGGCCGGCTCGACAACCAGATCAAGCTCAAGGGCTACCGGATCGAACTCGAGGAGATCGACATGAAGCTCCGGGAGGCCGCGCGCGTCGATCTCGCGGCAACGATCGCCTGGCCGGTCCGCGATGGGGTGGCGCAGGGCATCGTCGGCTTTTGCTCCGGCGCTACGAGCGATGCAAACCACATTCTCTCGCGGCTGCGCGAGACACTCCCCGCCTACATGGTCCCCTCGCGGGTGGAAATCATTGACGCCATGCCGCTCAACGCCAACGGCAAGATCGACCGCAAGGCGCTCATCGCCCGTCTGGAGCCCCGTTCGGGTCGCCGGGAGGTCGCGTGATGACTGCCTTCGACGCCACGAGTCCGTCCAACGGCGGAGCGCTCAACCCATTCGAACTCCGCCGGCGCTGGCTCGCCATGGACGGCAACGAGGCAGTGCTGGCCTGGGCCGGCACCCGACTTGGCCAGGCACTCATCTTTGGTGCCTTCGCCGCACTGATCCTCGCCGTGCCGCTTCTGCGGTTCAAGCATTCGCTCATCATCGCGATCGGGCTCGGCCTCACATTCGTGTTCCCGCGGCGGCGCTTCGCGATGATCACCGGCATGGGCTTTCTTTATTTTCTGGTGCGGCCGTTCCGGTTCGAGGGGCACTATGGGTATTTCGCCCAGATCTGGCAGGGTTGGGCGAGTCCGCTTCCCGTTCAGGTGGGAATGAGCGTCCTGGCGCTTCTTTTCGCCTTTGCGCTGCTGCCCTACTTCGCCAACCAGCGCAGCGGCACGATCGGCTTCGCTAGCCGCCGTCCGATCCTGTCGCTCTTTGGTCTCTGCGTCATGCTGACGGGCGCCACCGCCCTGCTCCCCGAAGAGACACCGGTCGCGCAATCGCTGTGGATCGTGCTGACCTTCTTGTCGGGGGCCTTCTTCTTCATCGGCTATCTGCTGATCGACAACCGGGGCAAGACCGGGCTTGCGTTCAATGCCAAGGCCGGTTTCATGCGCCCGATCTGGGCGGACGGAACGGTGCCGATCAAGGGGCCGAACTATCTGCGCAAGTTCGAGGCAGGCGACGAGACGGCCCTCGCCCGGACACGGCTCAAGGCGCTCAAACTGTTGGTCTGGGCCTCCATCCTCTATGCGGCCTGGCTTCTGGGTTTCGAACACGGCATCCACGGAAGCCTGGGCTTTCCGCGGCTGGCGACGGCCATTGCGGGTGCGGGCGAGGATGCGACCTACAGCCTGCCGATGCGGTGGCTGATCGTCGGTATCGATTTCCTCTCGCTGATCTTCTGGCTCGGCGCCGTCATACACACGCTCGTGGCCGTCATCCGGCTGGCCGGTTTCGCCATTCCGCGCGGCATGGCCAAGCCGCTAGCCTCGCGGACGATCGCCGAATTCTGGGGCCGCTATCTCTTCTATTTCAAGGAGCTGCTTGCCGACTTCTTCTTCTATCCGACGTTCCAGCGCTTCTTCAAGAAAAGCCCCAGGCTTCGCATCGCCTTCGCGACCTTCGTCGCCGCCTTCATCGGCAACGTGCTTTTCGACCTGATCACGCAGACGCCGTTCGTGGCCATCAACGGCTTCTGGGCGACGATCGACAATTTCTACAGCTACACGATCTACGCCGCGATCCTGACCGCCGGTATCATCGCCTCGCAGCTCCATACCGCTAAGGCCCGGCCCGAGGACGGCGTGCTGCGCTACGACGTGCTGCCGCGTATCCAGGTCATCGGCTTCTTCGCCGCGCTGCGGGTGTTCGACGATTCCTCGGGCAGCCTGCCCGTCGGCGACCGTGTCCACTTCTTCCTCAGCCTGTTTGGAGTATCCCCATGACCGCCACGATCATCGAGACCGTCCGCCGCACCGTTACCGACCTTCTCGCTGAACGGGGCATGCCGATCCAGATCGACGACGGAGAATCGCTCTTCGACAGCGGCAAGCTCGATTCCATGGCGGCGGTGAACATCATGATGAAGCTCGAGGCCGACTTCGGCATCGATCTGTCCGATCCCGATTTCGACATCTCGCAGATCGATTCCGTTGAAGGCATCTCCGAACTCGTCTCGCGACAGATGAACTGAGTTTCAGCGAACCGCTTCCGCGCGGGGGGCGCGGCTGGGTCGGATTGCGGCGCTCGACTTGATCGAGTTGCAGCCACGAACTAAATCGTGGCTTCCGCAATCCGACCCTGGAGTTCCCATTGTCCGCATTCAAGCACCTTCCGGCCGCCCCCAGGGCCGAAGCCCGCTCCGCCAGCGACACCCGGCACGGCATTACCCGTACCGACCCCTATGCCTGGCTTAGAGCCGACAACTGGCAGGCCGTCTTCAAGGATCCGGATATTCTCGATCCCGCCATCCGCGCACATCTGGAGGCGGAGAACGAATTCCAGAAAGCGGCGATGGCCGATACCGAGGAGTTGCAGAAGACGCTGCTCGCCGAAATGCGCGGCCGCATCAAGGAAGACGACAGTTCCGTGCCCTCGCCCGACGGCCCCTGGCGCTACGGGGTACGTTTCGTGACCGGCGGTGAGCAACCGATCTATTTCCGGCTGCCGCGCGAGGGCGGCGAGGAAGCGGTGCTTCTCGACGGCGACGAGGAAGCCAAGGACAAGGCCTATTTCCGGCTCGCCGGCACCTCGCATTCACCCGACCATGCCCGACTGGGCTGGGCCGCCGACGACAAGGGCTCGGAATTCTTCACGCTGCATGTGCGCGACACCGCGACCGGGAAGGATCTGCCCGACACGATCGAAAACACCGGCGGCGGTGCCGCCTGGGATGCGGACAGCCAGGGATTCTTCTATACGGCGGTCGACGACAACCACCGCCCCACCCACATCTACTATCACCGGCTCGGCACCGATCAGTCGGAAGATATCGTGGTGCGCGAGGAAACAGATTCCGGCTTCTTCATGAGCGTGGGTTCGAGCCGGCTCAACGATTTCATCTTCATCGAGGTCAACGATCACGAGACCAGCGAGTGCTGGGTTCTGCCCGCAGACGAACCCAAGGCCGCGCCGCGCCTCGTTGCCGCCCGCCGCAGGGGAATCGAATATTCGCTGGAGGAAGGCGGCGACGTTTTCTTCATCCTGACCAATGCCGACGGCGCCAAGGACTTCAAGATCGTCGAGGCGCCGGTTTCCGCACCGGAACCTGAAAACTGGAAGGAAGTCGTGCCGCACGAGCCGGGTCGGCTGATCCTGGCCGTCTCCGCCTATGCCGGCCACATCGTCTGGCTCGAGCGCAAGGACGGCCTGCCGCGCTTGATCGTGCGTGACCGGAAGACCGGAGAGGACCACGCCATCGCCTTTGATGAGGAGGCCTACTCGCTCGGCTTCCAGGGCTCGATGGAATACGACACCGACACGGTGCGCTTCTCCTATTCGTCGATGACCACCCCGGGACAGCTTTTCGAGTACAACATGCGCAGCCGCGAGCGCCGGCTCCTCAAGCAGGACGAGGTGCCTTCCGGGCACAGTCCCGACGACTACGTCACCCGCCGCATCATGGCGCCCGCCCAGGATGGCGAGCAGGTGCCGGTCACCCTCCTCTACCGCAAGGACACGCCGCTCGACGGTTCCGCGCCCTGCCTGCTCTACGGCTACGGCTCCTACGGCATCGCCATTCCGGCAGGTTTCAACACCAATTGCCTGTCGCTGGTCGATCGCGGCTTCGTCTATGCCATTGCCCACATCCGTGGCGGCAAGGACAAGGGGTTTGCCTGGTACGAGAGCGGCAAGCGCGAAAAGAAGACGAATACCTTCCACGACTTCATCGCGGCGGCGCGCGCGCTGGTGGCCGAAGGGTTCACAAGCCACGAGAAGATCGTTGCGCAGGGTGGTTCCGCCGGCGGCATGCTGATGGGCGCGGTGGTCAACATGGCACCGTCGGCCTTCGGCGGCATCATCGCGGCGGTCCCCTTCGTCGATGTTCTCAACACCATGCTCGACGACACGCTGCCGCTCACCCCGCCCGAATGGCCCGAATGGGGCAATCCGGCCGCCTCGGAGCGAGACTACCGCACGATCGCGGCCTATTCGCCCTATGACAATGTCTCGCGGCAGGCCTATCCGCCAATCCTGGCGCTTGCAGGTCTCACCGATCCACGCGTGACCTACTGGGAACCCGCCAAATGGGTGGCCCGGGTGCGGGAATTCTCCACCAGTGGCGAACCCGTCCTGTTGCGCACCAACATGTCCGCGGGCCATGGCGGCGCGGCCGGACGCTTCCAACGACTCGAGGAAATCGCCTTCGAGTACGCCTTCGCGCTCAAGGTCGTCGGCCTGGCCTAGCCGGCCTGGAAGCGGGCGTCTCGTTTCGGGACTTGCAGGCGGTGGCGACGGGTCGCCACCGCCTGTTCGTGCCATTATGGACAGGCTGGGGTTTTCGCGCCGATCGTCGTCAGCGCGACCTCGCCAGTGGCTCCAGAGGTTTCCGGCGATGGGCAGGCGGGAACTCCTTCAAAATCGCCCCTCGAACGTTGCAGGAGCGTTCCGGCACAGCGTTTACGACCGGGAATTGCATGTCCCGCAATATTTCGCGGGCGCGTCCCAAATCAGGACTCTCTCATAAATCCTGCGTTTACGGGAGAAATCCAGTTATTCATTAAAAATTTACGCACAATCTTAGGCTGATCCTTACCTGCCGCGGATAACTTCCCGCCAGTTTCTCAATTTGCCTGAGAGGGTCGAGCAATGTTTATTCGACGGCTTGCGCATACCTGCCGTTCCTTCCTTCATAGCAAGGACGGCAACTTCGCGATGCTCGCGGCCACGCTGATTCCGCTGACTTTCGCGGCCGGCAGTTTCGCCGTCGACTTCGCCAACATCATCTCGATGAAGACCCGTCTTCAGGATGCCGCTGACGGAGCGGCCCTGGCGACATCGAGCCAGTTGGCGGCGAAAAAAATCACCGCGGCGGAAGCCAAGCAATACGCGGAAGACTATTTCAGGGGCATGGTCGCCGAGAGCAACGGCTCCTTCTCGACCTATTCCGCGACGCCGGTGGCGACCATCACGCCGATTCCCAACGGCCCCTCGACCATCTGGCAGGTCGAAGTCACGACCATCGGAACGCAGAAGCTCACGCCGATGGCCAAAATGGTCGGCCGGAGCACGGTCCATGTCAACGTCGCCAGCGTATCGGAGGCGACCACCGAAGCCACCTATCCGGTTTCGATGTATCTGGTGCTCGACCATTCAGGCTCAATGGGGTGGGATTCGGGTCAGACAACCGGCGTGGAAGTGACGAAATATTGCCGGTACTGGTGGGGGGGCCGCTACGAGTGTGGCACCGAGATCCAGAACCAACCGATTTCCAAGATCAACGTGCTGAAGAAGGCCGTTGCCGACCTTGTCGCGGACGTCAAGGCGTCGGATCCCGATAACAAGTATGCGCGCATGGGCGCGGTCTCCTACAACAACAAGACGACAGAATACGACAAGCTTCAGGCTGACTGGGACAAGAACCGGGTGGTGACTTTCACCAATGCGCTCGAGGCGAAAGACGGCACCAACTCGATGTACGCGATGGCCTGGGCGTATGACAGGCTCGCCGGGGCCACTTCCCCCGAGGTAAGCGCACACCACTACAAGAATGGCGCAGACGATCCAGCCAAGTTCATCGTCTTCATGACCGACGGCCAAAACGAGACCGGATCGTCATCCGGGGACGATTACGTCGATCGCGAAACGATGAAGTCATGCACCGACGCGAAGAACAAAGGTGTCACGATTTTCTCCGTGGCATTCCAGGCCCCCGATCGCGGCAAGGCGTTGCTGGCGTCGTGTTCGTCCGGCACCGGCTTCTATTACGACGCAAGCAGTGCGGACGAGCTGATTGCCGCCTTCAAGGAAATCGGCGAGAAGGCGACAAACCGCTCGAACAGGCTGACCATGTAACTCCCGGAACAAGGGAGATAAAGCAACGACGCCGGGCCATCGCGCCCGGCGTTTCTTCTGGCCGGGTTGCGTCCGCTCAGTAGCCGTTCGGCCGTTCGGGAACCGCTTTGAGATAGGTCGCTATCGCTTCGCGGTCGGAGGCCGTGAGTTCGGCCATGTTCTTCTGCACATCGACCATTGGGCCGCCGACGCTGTCGAAATCCGGGGTGAAACCGCTTTCGAGGTAGTAGGCGATGTCGGAAGCGCTCCAGCCGGCGATATCGGGGCCGCCGGGCGTGATGTTGGGTACCACGCCTTCGCCTTCCGGGTTCGGCGCGCCGGCCAGCCATTCGCCCGACCGGAACCCGCCGAGAGCATTGCGCGGCGTGTGGCACTCTCCGCAATGGCCTGGCCCCTCGACCAGATATTGACCGCGCAGAACCTGGTCATCCGCATTCGCGAGCTCGACGCGCGGACCGTCGTCGAAGAACATGAACTTCCATCCCCCGACCAGCCTGCGGATCGAGAAGGGAAACTTCAGTTCATGCGCGGCATTCGTCTTGTCGCTCGCGGGCAACGTTCCGAGATAGGCAAACAGGTCGGCAACATCCTGATCCGTCATCCGCACGTAGGATCCGTAGGGAAAGGACGGATAGAAATGCCCGCCGGACGGGCTGACGCCGGCCAGCATCGCATTGGCGAAATCAGCAAGCGACCAGCCGCCGATTCCCGCTTCCGGATCGGGCGAGATGTTGGGCACGACGAAGGTACCGAAGTTGCTGGTCAATCGGTGACCGCCGGAGAGGATCTTGCGCTCCTCGCCCTCGGCATTATCGGCCGCGTGGCAGGAGGCGCAGCCGCCGGCCCAGAAGATGGTCTCGCCGCGCGCCGCATCGGCGTCCACAGCGTCGATGGCGGCGATCCGGTCGTCGCCGAGCGGTTTCGGAGCGGTCACGAACCAGAATACACCCGCGCCGACGATGGCGGCTACGGCCAGAGCGCCCACAATATAGATGCCCGCCCCTTTCGAGGCGGGCCGGGGTTCATTGCTGTCGGGAGGTGTCATCCCTCTTTCTTCAGCCTGTAGGTCTCGTGGCAGCTACCGCAATTCTTGGTCAGCGGACCGAACATGGCCTTCAGGCCGTCGACATCGGAAGGCGGGCTGGCGATGCCGGCATCTGCGGCGTCCTTGAGAGCAATGGCCTTGGCCTCGAAGTCAGCCTTGTTTTCCCAGATCGCGGGCGCGGCTTCCGTTTCCATCCCGGTCTCGGTTCCTTCCGGGAACTGCGCCGGGAATTCGGCCATGGTCTTGGAAATCGTCGTCAGCGCCTCGATGACCTTGGCCTGATCGAAATCGTCTTCGCCCTTCACCATCTTGGCCATGGCACCGGTGGCGCCACCGACATGCTTCATCATTTCCTGACGCATTTCCTGCGGCTCGGCGGCATAGGCGGCCGCCACGGCTGTCAGGCCGAAAGTGGCTGCGGTGATCAAGGTTCTGAATTTCATGAACTGCTCCGTTTGTCGTTGGTCATTAGGCGATGGCCCATGATTGCGGTCCGTTTCGGTCGCGGGAAGTCACATAAGCGTGAACGCATAAATCCGCGCGGACAAAAAAATCCTCCGGGGCGCAAACCCCGGAGGATTTCGTCTCGTTCCGTAGAACCGAAATCAGACTGCGGCTTCGTACATTTCGAGAACGTGATCCCAGTTGATCAGGTTGTCGACGAAGGCCTCGAGATATTTCGGACGCGCGTTGCGGTAGTCGATGTAGTAGGAGTGTTCCCAAACGTCGACGCCGAGGATCGGGCTTGCACCGTGCATCAGCGGGTTTTCGCCGTTCGGGGTCTTCATGATCTGGACCTTGCCGTCCTTGACCGCGAGCCAGGCCCAGCCGGAACCGAACTGGCCGACGCCGGCTGCGACGAAATCGGACTTGAACTTGTCGAAGCCGCCGAGATCGCTGTCGATGGCCTTCTGCAGGGCGCCCGGAAGCTTGTTGCCGCCGCCGTCCTTCTTCATCCACTGCCAGAAGTGCAGGTGGTTGAAATGCTGGCCGACATTGTTGATCACGCCGGCATTGCCGTCCTTGTAGGCGGCCTTGCAGATTTCCTCGAGGGACTTGCCTTCATAAGGCGAACCGGCGAGCAGTTCGTTGCCCTTCGTCACGTAAGCCTGGTGGTGCTTGTCGTGGTGAAACTCGAGGGTTTCCTTGGACATGTAGGGGGCGAGTGCCTCATAGTCATAAGGCAGGGACGGCAGTTCGAGAGCCATGGTTGCTTCTCCCTTTTCGGTTATGCGGCGCTCATTGCGCCTTTCGGAAAATATCGTGCGATACGCACCTTGAACTTGAAATACCCGGGCGGCGGACAACCCGCGCTGGAAATAGCATTATCAACGTCTTGCATCCAACATAGTGCCGCACCCTTGCTCTGGCAACGCGACGCGGGACGCTTTTGTTCCGTTGCCGTTTCGCAGACGACGAAGCAGGTCGCGAAGACCGTTCGGCAGGTGCGGTTTCCGATCCTTACCAATGCGTAAATCAGATTTTTTGAATTCGATCCGAGCTTCGGAAAGAATTCTAACCTTTTGCCGGTATTGGTCGACACAGGACAGTCCCTGGAGACCAAGAAAATGTGCGCACTGCTCCGCAAATTTCGAGCTGACCGAAAAGGCAACTTCGCGATCACCTCAGCGGTGGCGATTCTGCCGCTGTTCGCCGCGGCCGGCCTGGGCCTCGACTTGTCCAACGCCTATTCCGCCCGGACCAAGCTGGACAATGCCGCGGATTCGGCGGTTCTAGCTGCACTGCAGAGCGCCTCGAGCGACTTGAAGACCAAGGGGCAGTCAAAATCCTATTCCGCGCATGAACTGCTCGGCAAGGATATGATGGATGCCAATCTGGAAGCGGAATACGGCATCTCGCTCAAGGCCTTCACCGTCGAGGTGACCAATACCGGCACGGCGCTGCAGGCCAAAGCGACCTATGACGCCGAGCTCGAAACAAGGATCATGCGCGTCTTCAACCGTGACGAGGTGCGGATCGCCAACGAAGTGCTCGCCAGCACGCAGCTCGATCAGAAGATGAGCGTCTACATGCTTCTCGACAACACGCCGTCCATGGGCGTGGCTGCAACGACCGCCGACATCACGAAGTTGGTCGGCGCGACCGCAAACAAGCAGACAAATGCAAAATGCGCCTTCGCATGCCACGCCGAAGACGACGGGGACAACTACTACAACCTCGCCAAGGGCATCGGCGTGAATATGCGCATCGACATCGTGCGTGAGGCCACCCAGAAGGTGATGGACGAGTTCCACGCGAAGACGGCCTTCCCGGATCAGTACAAGGTCGCGGTCTACTCTTTCGGCAAGACGGCCGAGAACATGCAACTGACCGAGGTCGCCGCTCCTTCGAGCGACTTCCAGACGCAAAAGCAGCTGACCGCCGCTCTCGACCTGATGACGATCCCGTACCAGAACTACAACGACGACCAGCAGACCGATTTCGACGGAACACTGAAATCCCTGCGGCAGGTCATCAAGCAGGACGAGGCCAAGGGCGACAATTCGCAAAAGATCGTCTTCGTGGTGACCGACGGGGTCGGGGATTCCGCGAAACCCTACAACTGCACGAGAAACAACGTTAACAGCAAACCGCGCTGCATCGAACCACTCGACATCAAGGCCTGTGAGCAGATCAAGAAGCAGGGCTACAAACTCGCGGTGCTCTACACGACGTACCTGCCGTTGCCGACAAACGACTTCTACAAGAAATGGGTCGCGCCGTTCCAGGCGGATATCCCTGGAAAACTTGCAACCTGTGCGACGCCGGGCCTATTCGCGGAAGTGGGCTTCGGAGCCTCGATCCCCGACGCGATGACGGAACTTCTGAATTCGGCAACCACGATGCCACGCCTGATCTACTAGGTCGCTGAGCTTTCGACTTGCCTCCTGCGCCGGCCCTCGGGCCGGCGTTTTTGTTTTCACGCCTTTGCGCCCCATGGTCTTGCCGCGACACAGGCGCCCTCTACCTCAGAGGGCTCGTTTTCAATTTCGCTCACCGGAGCTTTCCGCATGTCACTTGATGCCTTCCCGATCACCAGACGCTGGCCCGCTTCCGACCCCTCCGTTCTCCAGCTCTATTCCTTCCCGACGCCAAACGGCATCAAGGTTTCGGCGATGCTGGAGGAAACAGGCCTCGCCTACGAGGCGCACAGGGTGTCGATCATGGACGACGACCAGATGACGCCGGAGTTCCTGTCGCTCAATCCCAACAACAAGATCCCGGCAATCATCGATCCGGACGGTCCCGGCGGCAAGCCGATGGGCTTGTTCGAAACCGGTGCGATCCTGATCTATCTCGCCGAGAAGACCGGCCTGTTCCTCTCCGAGGATCCCGTCGAGCGCTATCAGGCGATCCAGTGGGTGATGTGGCAGATGGGCGGCGCCGGACCGATGTTCGGCCAATTCGGCTTCTTCTTCAAAATGGGCGGCAAGGCGATCGAGGACACCCGCCCGCTCGAGCGCTATACCAATGAGAGCAAGCGTCTGCTCAAGGTTCTCGACGGCCATCTCGCACACCGCGAGCATGTGGCGGGCACGGCCTATTCGATTGCCGACATGGCAATCTGGCCGTGGGTCAACGTGCTCAGCGGATTCTACGGAGCCGGTGAACAGCTCGAACTCGACACGTTCCAGAACGTCAAACGCTGGCTCGCCGCCTGCACCGAGCGGCCTGCGAGCAAGAAGGCCGTCAACATTCCACCACGGAAATGAACCTTCAGGAGTGGGCCCAGTCCATATAGGCCTCGCGCGTCAGGCGGGCCACCGGACCGGCCTGGAATTCGCGGTCCTCGAAGCGGATGACCGGCACCACCTTCGAATGGTTGCCGGTCGAGAAAATCTCGTCGGCGTCGAGAAACTCCTGCACGCTCATCGACTTTTCGATGACTTGCTTGCCGGCGGCGCGCATCAGTTCGATCGCGCGATAGCGGGTGATGCCCGACAGGAAGGTGCCGTTGGGGATCGGGGTGAAGACAATGTCGTCCTTGACCATGAAGATGTTGGAGGCAGCCGTCTCGGCAACGTTTCCGTTCATGTCGAGCATGAGCGCGTTGTCGTAGCCGCGGCTCTGCGCTTCCCGCATGGCGCGGCCGCTGTTGGGATAAAGGCAGGCCGCCTTGGCGTTGGTGGGCGCGGTCTCGATGCTCGGGCGCCGGAAGGGTGAAACGGTGAGCGAGAAGCCGGTCGGCTCAAGCATGGGAGATTCGAAGAGGCAGAGGCAGAAGCGGGTCGATTCCGGATCGGCCGGCACGCCCATGTAACCGCCGCTTTCAGCCCAGTACATCGGCTTGATGTAGATCGCCGTCTTGCCGGAAAACCGCTTGATCCCCTCGCCTGCCAGCGCCTCGATCTCCTCGGCGCTGACGGTCGCCTCCAGGCCCAGCGCCTCGGCCGAGCGGTTGATGCGCTGGCAGTGCAGATCGAGATCCGGCGACACGCCTTCGAACCACCTGGCTCCGTCGAACACCACCGAAGCGAGCCACATCGCATGCGACTTCGGCCCCAGGAGTGGCGGATTGCCGGGCAGCCATTCGCCATCGACGAAGGTCCAGCTTTCGGACGGGGTTGCGGCGGTCGCGGCCATGTTCTTCTCCTCGGCAAAATACAGGGCCGCAAACCAACTCCCCTCTCCCGGTTGCGTCAAGGCGAAATACACCGAAATCCGCGGCTGCTTCGCCCTTCCGCACGACAACGCACAATCCTTTCGCAAACAACCGCGACGGCGAACAAATCCGTCCGCCTCCTCAAACGGGATTGGCGGTGCGTCGATCACGGAAAACATGGAATCCGGGCTTGACCAGGCAGGCGGCATCTACGTACTGTTATTTTATAACATATCATGGAGATCACAATGCTGCCTTCCCCCCGTTCGAAACTGCCGGTGACGGTGCTCTCCGGCTTCCTCGGCGCCGGCAAGACGACCCTGCTCAATCACATCCTGAACAATCGTCAGGGGCTACGCGTCGCCGTCATCGTCAACGACATGGGCGAGATCAACATCGACGCCGACCTGATCCGCGACAGCGGTGCCGATCTGTCCCAGACAGAGGAAAAGCTGGTGGAAATGACCAATGGCTGCATCTGCTGCACCCTGCGCGACGATCTTCTCTCGGAGGTTCGCCGCCTGTGCCTGGAAGACCGTTTCGACTACCTGCTGATCGAAGGCACCGGCATCGCAGAGCCGCTTCCCGTGGCAGCCACCTTCTCCTTCCGCGACGCCGACGGAAACAGCCTGTCGGATCTCGCGCGCCTCGATACGATGGCGACCGTGGTCGACGCGGCGAACCTCTTGCGGGAATACGGGTCCAACGATTTTCTGAGAATGCGCGGGCAGACCGCAGGCGACGGCGACGACCGCACACTGATCGATCTCCACGTCGAGCAGATCGAATTCGCGGATGTGATCGTCATCAACAAGATATCGGAGGTTCCGCCCGAGACCCGCGAGCAGGTGCGCAACGTCGTGCGCGCACTCAACGCGGATGCCCGCATCATCGAAACGGATTTCGGCCGGATCGACAATCGCGAGATCCTCGATACCCGGCTCTTCGACGAGCGCCGGGCCGAGATGCATCCCTTGTGGGCAAAGGAGCTTTATGGTTTCGCCGACCATGTTCCGGAGACCGAGGAATATGGGATCTCCAGTTTTGTCTACCGCGCCCGGCGACCGTTCGATCCCCGCCGCTTCAGCCTGTTCACGCAAGCCGTCTGGCCCGGCCTGATCCGCGCCAAGGGCCACTTCTGGCTGGCCACCCGTCCCGACTGGGTCGGCGATTTTTCCCTCGCCGGCGCCCAGTCGCGAACGACGCACATTGGCCGCTGGTGGAGCACGGTGCCGAAATCGAGCTGGCCAGACAACCCGCAATGGCGCGCGGTCCTCGACGACATCTGGGATCCGGTCTGGGGCGACCGTCGGCAGGAGATCGTCTTCATCGGAACGGGCATGGACGAGGTCGGCATCACCACCGCGCTCAACGCCTGCCTCGTCGCCCCGGTCGAGCAATTCGTGGCCGCGGATTTCGAGGATCTCGACGACCCTTTCCCTGTCTGGGGGCGCGTTGCGGCGGACGGCTGAAACGGCGGGTGCCCTCATTCCGTCCCGGTAGCGTCACCGCGCCCCATTCTCCCGCGTAGCGCTGCCGCGCTACCGGACCTTCCCGCCCCGGAAGGTCCGGTAGGACGACATTGGTCGCGGCCTTGACGCCGGCCTGCGTCCGTGGGCATCGTCCCCGCGGTTTCAGCAGGAGTCTCCTTTCATGTCGCACGCCGCCTTCGTCTTCGATGCCTACGGCACGCTGTTCGACGTTCACGCTGCGGTGCGCAAGCATGCGGACCGCGTCGGGCCTGACGGCCAGCTTCTGTCGGAAATCTGGCGCGCCAAGCAGCTCGAATATTCCTGGATCCGGACCCTGATGGGAGCCTACCGCGATTTCTGGGCCCTGACCGAGGAAGCACTCGACTACGCCTTCGCCCGGGTGCCCTCGGCGGACCGTTCCGTCCGCGGCGATCTGCTCGACGCCTATTTCAGGCTCGACTGCTACCCCGAGGTGCCGGCGGTTCTCAAAGCGCTCAAGGAGACCGGCGCAAAGGTGGCGGTCCTGTCGAACGGTTCGCCGGACATGCTGGCCTCCGCGGTCAGGAACGCTGCTCTGGATACCGTAATCGACGATGTCTTCTCGGTCGATCCTCTGGGTCTCTTCAAGACCGCGCCGGAGGTCTACGACATGGTCACGACCGCCTACCGGCTCTATCCGGAGGCCGTGTCGTTCCAATCGTCGAATCGCTGGGACATCGCCGGAGCCACGAAATTCGGCTTCCGCACCGTCTGGATCAACCGCACAAGGATGCCCGACGAATATTCCGACCTCGCGCCGGCGATGATCCTGCCCGACCTCAACGCCCTCGTCTGAAAGCGTTTTCTTGAATGCGCGCGCTGCCCACGCGCGAAGCAAACTTTAAACCTGCCTCAAAAATTTGCATGCAGCGCAGCAATCGGTATACTGCGACTGCTCAATAGCTTTCAGAAAGTGATGGAACTTTCCCGCCGCTCCGATGTTGATCGGGATAATGCAGCGGGAGCAGGATATAATGGAAAACTCAACCAGCTTTTACCAATTCGTCGGATTTCAGCCGCCCCAGGCGCCCGACACCGGCGGGATTGAAGAGCTCGATATCGATCCGGCCCAATACGCCTTGTTTTCCGATTTCGACGGCACGATCGTCGAAATCGCCTCCCGTCCCGACGCCATCGAATATACCGGCGACGACGCCACGCTTTTCGCCAAGGCGATGAAAGCCTTCGGCGGGGCCGTCGCCATCGTTTCGGGACGGAACCTGGATGACGTCGCCCACTATGTCGGCGACTATAAAGGCGTGATCTCCGGCGGGCACGGCACCGAGCTTCGCATCGAAGGCGAGGTCGAACGGCACAAATTGCCGGACCCCGAACATCTCGAGCACATCAAGGCGGCGGTCGCCGAATTCGCTGTCATCGATCCGAGGGTGATCCTCGAAGAGAAAACCTACGGCATCGTGCTGCATTTCCGGCAGAATCCGGAAATGGAGTTCAAGGCGCGCAAATTCGCCGAGTGCCTGCTCGAGGGCCGAGACGATTTCGAACTCCAGCCGGCCAAGATGGCGCTGGAGATCAAGCCGAAGAACATTTCGAAGGCGGCCGCGATCGAGAAGATCATGCTGGCGCCCGCCTTCTTCGGCCGCACGCCCATCTATGTCGGCGACGACGCGACGGATGAAACCGCCTTCGCCTATGTCAACGAACAGGATGGCATTTCCATCAAGATTGGAGACGGGCCCACTGCGGCCCGTTACCGAACCGAAAGTCCGGCAAGCTTCAAGAAATGGCTTTCCGGGCAAATGACAAAACGGAGAGACTGACGTGCCCAGATTGGTGATCATTTCCAACCGAGCCCCATCCCTCGATGGCACGGGCGATTCGGGAGGTCTGGTCGTAGCCCTCAAGGACGCGCTCAAATCCCGCGGCGGCCTTTGGATCGGCGGAGCTCCTGCCACATCGGAGACCCCCTCCCCGACTATCCTCATGCATGAGCGGCCGGATTTCGACGTCGGCCTGTTCGAGCTCGAACCGCAGCTCCAGAAGGACTATTACCTCGGCTATTCAAATTCGGTCCTGTGGCCCGCCTTTCATGGCCGGCTCGACCTGATCGATGTGCAGGCGCACTATGCCGAGGCCTACAAGGAGGTCTCGCGTCGTCTCGCCGAGATGGTGGCCAAGGTGATCACCGAGGACGATATTCTCTGGATCCACGACTATCAGCTCATTCCGCTTGCCCATGAGCTCAAGAAGCTCGGGGTGACGAACCGCATGGGCTTCTTCCTGCACATCCCCCTGCCCGACCTGCAGACGTACAAGGCGATTCCCGACTGGCAGGAATTGTCGGAGTGGTTCGCGTCCTATGACATGGTCGGCTTCCAGACACGGCGCGATCTGGCGCATATGATCGACATCTTCCGCCAGACCATGCGTGGCGAGCTTCGCTTCAACGGCAATATCGATATCGCCGGCCGGGAAATCTCGCTCGGCTGCTATCCGATCTCGATCGACGTGAAGGGATTTGCGGAACTGGCGGCTGCGAAGGCGCAGTCTGTCGACCCCGCCCGACTTCCCCGCCTGATCGGCGTCGACCGGCTCGACTATTCGAAGGGCCTGCCGCAGCGGCTCGCCGGCTACGAACAGTTTCTGGAGGATTATCCGGATTATTGCGGCAGGATCTCGCTTTTGCAGATCGCTCCGCCGACGCGCGACAACGTCGACGCCTATCAGCAAATTCGCGAGGAAATGGAATCGATGTCGGGACGCATAAACGGCCGCTTCGGCACCGTTGACTGGGTGCCGGTGCAGTACATGCACCGGGCGCTTCCGCGCGATGAACTCGCCGTTCTGTTCCGCTATTCCTATATCTGCCTGGTCACGCCCCTATTCGATGGCATGAACCTCGTCGCCAAGGAATTCGTCGCCGCCCAGGACCCCGAGGATCCCGGCGTACTTCTGCTTTCCCAGTTCGCTGGCGCCGCCGAAGAGATGAAAGAGGCGCTGATTATCAATCCGCACGATCCCCACGGCTTGTCTCGCGCCATCAAGCAGGCGCTCGACATGCCGCTTGAGGAGCGTAAGCAACGCTACGACGCGCTGTTCGAGCGGCTGTCGGCCAACGACGTTTCCAGGTGGAGCGCCGAGTTCATCCGCCGGCTCGAAAAGCCCGCCGACGTTCCGGGCGCAGAACGCCGGCCGATGAAGATGCCGGACGTGCCGTTCCACGCGGGCCAGTAGGCTCAGGTCCGCTCAACAACCCGCCATGCCAATGGAACCAAAGCGCCTTCCGGCGCTTTCCCGTTGGGGCAAATCATCACGCTTTCGTCATGTTCGGCGCGAGGCGGTGTGACCAGCCCGCCACAAGCTGGCCGTCGGAAAACCACAATCGCGCGCACAGTGCCCGGACACGACGGCCCATGACGGAAGATGAGATGACCGATACCAAGAGTAACCCTGAGTCCCCCACCGGCTTTTCGCGCCGCAATCTGCTGCGTCTGGGCGCCGGCGGTGCCGCCGCCAGCCTGCTGACGGCCTGCGCAGTACCCAACACCACCGCCACATTTCGCGCACAGACCTCGCCGATGTACCGCGCGCCGGACCAACCCCAGCGCGGACTGACCCGCCGGGACCCCTTCTACGACGAAATCTACGGTCCGAAGCCCGACGAGGAATTTCCGCTTCCGGCCATCCCTTACTGGGAGATAGACCCGCAGTATCTGCGTCAGGAAGTGGCCGATCCGACCGGAGAGCGCCCCGGCACCATCGTCGTCAACACCCAGCAGCGCTTTCTGTTTCTTGTGCGCGAGAACGGCCGGGCCATGCGCTACGGTGTCGGCATCGGCCGGGACGGCTTCTCCTGGTCCGGCCGGGCCGTGGTGCAGTGGAAGCAGCGTTGGCCAACCTGGACCCCGCCCACCGAGATGATCGCCCGCCAGCCTGAACTCCAACAATACTCCGCCGAAAACGGCGGAATGCAGCCGGGACTGATGAACCCGCTCGGTGCCCGCGCACTCTACATCTTCCAGAACGGCGAAGACACGCTCTATCGCCTGCACGGCAGCCCCGAATACAAGTCGATCGGCAAGGCCGTCTCGTCGGGCTGCGTGCGACTGATCAATCAGGACATCTGCGATCTCTACGACCGCGTCCCCAACAAGACGCCGATCATGGTCATCTGATCCATCATCGCCTTCCAGCAAAAAGGCCCGGATTTTCCGGGCCTTTTTCATGACTTTTTGAATTTCACAATCGCCGGCACGTGGCGTTCCCCAATCGCCGCTCAAAGCCCCTTCTTGAGCGAGCCGAGAATGCCGCGCACCAGCGCCCGTCCGATCTGGCTGGCGGCGGTGCGGGCAACCTGCTTGATCACCACCTCGGTGACTGTCTGTCGCTGATAGCCGGAGCGCTTGCGGGTGCGGGTCGAGGATTTCCTGCGGCCGCGATCATCGCGGTCGTCGTCATCGTCGTCACCACCGAAGCCGGGAAGTGTCCAGCGGCGGTTCTCGCTGATCTCCACCTGCTCCTTCTCTTCCTGCTTGCGGCGTTCTTCTTCCTCTTTCGCGGCCTCCTCGGCGCGGCGACCGAGGATTTCGTAGGCACTTTCGCGATCAATGTCCTGATCGTACTGGGCGGCAACGGGGCTCACGGCCATCACCCTGGCGCGCTCGGGCTCGGTGATCGGCCCCAGCCGCGAGGACGGCGGACGGATCAAGGTGCGCTCGACCACCGACGGCGCTCCCTTTGCCTCGAGCGTGGAGACAAGCGCCTCGCCGACACCGAGCTGGGTGATCGCCTCGTAGCAGTCGAATTCGGGGTTCGGACGGAAAGTTTCGGCCGCCACCTTCACCGCCTTCTGCTCGCGCGGTGTATAGGCGCGCAGCGCATGCTGGATGCGGTTCCCCAGCTGCGAGAGCACGGTTTCGGGAACATCGAGCGGGTTCTGAGTGACGAAGTAGACGCCCACGCCCTTGGAACGGATGAGGCGGACCACCTGTTCAACACGCTGGATGAGGATGGCCGGCGCCTCGTCGAAAAGAAGGTGCGCCTCGTCGAAGAAGAAGACGAGCCGCGGCTTGTCGGGATCGCCCACCTCGGGCAGCTCCTCGAAGAGTTCCGACAACAGCCAGAGCAGGAAGGTCGCGTAAAGCCGCGGGTTCATCATCAGCTTGTCGGCGGCGAGGACGGAAATCGCACCCCGGCCGTCATTGGTGGTGCGCATGATGTCGGAGATCTTCAGCGCCGGTTCGCCGAAGAACTGCTCTGCGCCCTGCTGTTCGAGCACCAGCAGATCGCGCTGTATGGCGGCGACCGACTGCGGCGAGATGTTGCCGTAGATGCGCGAGAGTTCGTCCGAGTGTTCCGACATGTAGGTCAGCATCGAGCGCAGATCCTTCATGTCGAGGATCGGCAGACCGCCTTCATCGGCAATCTTGAAGGCGATGTTGATGACGCCTTCCTGCGCATCGGTCGCATCCATCAGGCGCGAGAGCAGCAGTGGCCCCATTTCGGAAACGGTGGTGCGGATGCGATGGCCCTTCTCGCCGAAGAGATCCCAGAAGATGACCGGGAATTCCTGCATCTCGTAGGGATCGAGACCAATGGTCGCCGCCCGCTTTTCGAGGAAATCCTTGCGCTCGCCCATCGCTGCGATACCGGAGAGGTCGCCCTTCACGTCGGCGCAGAACACCGGAACGCCGGCATTCGAGAAGCTCTCGGCAAGGATCTGCAGGGTCACGGTCTTGCCGGTGCCCGTGGCGCCAGTCACCAGACCATGACGATTGGCATATTTGAGGTCGAGATACTCGCCCTTGTTGATCGCATCATCCGGCTTGCGGCTTGTGCCGAGATAGATCTTTCCGTCTTCGAGCATTCCCACCTGCAGGCTCCCCTTCTTCATGCCGTCACGTTACGCCGCGAAGGCGCATGGTCGAGGAATTCTTATAGGCAGGTTGCGCGGAGCGAACAATGCGCAGCGTGGCGGCCGGCGCGACGCGCATGACATTGACCTGTCGCTTCAGTCTCCTATGCTCGATTGTGCGGTGCGACAGCGCCCATCGACGTGCAAACGAACCGAAAAACGGACAGGAGCCCGGATCATGAAAGTCGGAATCGTTGGCACGGGGATGGTCGGCAGTTCGGCAGCCTATGCGATGGCGCTGCTCGGCGTCGGTAACGAAGTCGTGCTCGTCGACGCCAACGAGAAGCTTGCGCTCGCCCAGGCGGAGGACATCGCCCACGCCACTCCCTTCGCGACGACGACCGTGGTCCGCGCCGGCACCTATGCCGAGCTTGAGGGCGCGGCCGTCGTCATCATCGCTGCGGGCGTGAGCCAGAAACCCGGTGAGGACCGCCTCGCGCTGCTCGAGCGCAATGTCGAGGTTTTCCGCAAGGTGATCGACGGCATCATGGCGGTCGCCGGCGACACGATCCTGGTGATCGCCTCGAACCCGGTGGACATCATGACCTATGCGGCCCAGAAGCTCTCCGGGCTGCCGCCGACCCGGGTGATCGGCTCCGGCACCATTCTCGACACCGCCCGCTTCCGCAATCTTCTCGGCCGCCATCTCGGCATAGCGGCCCGTTCCGTCCATGCCGACATTCTCGGCGAGCACGGCGACAGCGAGGTCGCCATCTGGTCGTCCGCAACGGCGGGCTCCATGCCGATCATCGAATTTGCCGAGGAAATCGGCAAGCCGCTCGACGCCGCGACACGGCGGCGGATCGCGATAGAAGTGCGCGACGCTGCCTACACGATCATCGCCGGCAAGGGCTCGACCTATTACGGTATCGGCGCCGGGCTGGCGCGCATCGTACGGGCCATTCTTGCCGACGAGCGCGCGGTGCTGACGGTCTCGCAGGTCACCTCCGAGATCACCGGCGTCAAGGACGTCGCGCTCTCGCTGCCGCACATCGTCGGCGCCGGCGGGGTAGCGGCGGCGATCATGCCCTCGCTCGATGCCGAGGAGGCGGAAGGCTTGCGCAACAGCGCCGAACTGATCGGCGGCTATTGCGGCAAACTGTCGTTCTGACCGCAAAAGCGCCGCCTGGAGTTAAATTTGACATGCGGCGCTTGCATCCAAAGCTTACCCTCGCTAGGCCTTACGTAAACTAATTCGGGAGAAGGAGCCCCGCCATGGAAGAACTGATCAAGCGTATCGAAGCCGCCACCGGACTGGACGCAGAAACCGCCCAGAAGGCCGTCGGCGCGATCCTCAATTTCCTCAAGTCGGAAGGACCGGACGGCAAGGTTGCCGAAATGCTCGCCAAGCTGCCGGGCGCTGACGTGTTCATGGAAATGGCCGAGGGCGAAGGCGGCGGCATGCTCGGCGGCCTGATGGGCGGCGGCGTGATGGGGCTCGGCTCCAAGCTGATGGGCATGGGCCTCGACATGGGTCAGATTTCCTCGGTGTCGAAAGAGACGGTCGGTTTCGCCCGCGAACAGGGCGCAGGCGACGCGGTGGACGACATCATCAACTCGATCCCGGGCCTCAGCCAGTTCGTTTGATATCGGGTTACCCAAACCCCGGAACAGAAAGCCCGGCGCACTCCGTCGGGCTTTTTTTGCGCCTCAGGCCGCCCGGCCCCTGTTCGGCGCCATACGCCCGGATTGGCGCCGGCCCTGCGGTTCGTCGGAGAAGCAGATCCGGCCGCGCCCTTCGTCCTTGGCGCGGTATAGCGCCGCGTCGGCCGCGCGTATGACCTCCTTGGCGCTCGCTCCGGTATCCGGCCACAAGGCGATGCCGATACTGGCGCCGATACGGGCCGATCCCCCCTCGAAGGCAATCTCCCGCGAGACCAGATCAATGATCGTGTCGCACACCGTGCGCAGATGCTCGCGGCCGGTATCCCGGGTGAAGACCGCGACGAACTCGTCCCCGCCCATGCGCGCCACCATTCCCCTGTCGCCGACCATCCGGCTGATGATGTCGGCCACCCGGCAGAGCACTTCGTCGCCGGCATGGTGACCATAGGTGTCGTTGACCACCTTGAAGCGATCGAGATCGATGCAGGCCACCGCCCAGCGCAGTTGCGTGCCGCCTTCGACCAGTTCCTCCACCACCCGGTCGAACTTCAGCCGGTTGGCGAGTCCGGTCAGCGGATCGCGAAAAGCCAGAGACCGGCTTTCGGCTTCCCGTACCGCCAGTTCGTGCGCGGTGCGCGCGGAGTGGCGGGCAAGGAAAGTCAGCCCGGTGATGACGATCAGAAAGGTGACCGCCATGACCGGAGCGACGCCTTCCCACATGGTCTGGGAATCGGGCCGCGAGGTCCAGGTAGCGACGAGCGGCTGGCTGTCCGCCGAGCCGGGCAGGACGATCGAATGCGTGGCGGGCTGAGCGGCGAGCCCGAGCGCTGCGATGCTGAATTGCTCGAAGCCCATGGTGCTTTTCATCCGTTCGAGCATCGCCGCCGTCAACGGTTTTATCGTCAGGAGGATCTTCGGGGTTCCCGGCGGAACCAGCGCCTTCGCATCCGGGACGATGGCCTGGGCGACCGCGACGGCCGGCGCACCGTCGTAGAAACGGATATCACTGACATAAAGCGGGTGCACGGGATCGAGTGGATCGCCATCGATGGTGAAGCCGGTCGAGCGGCGGACCTTGTGATGGGCGTATTCCACGCGAGCCCGGGCGATGAGATCGTAATTCTCTCTCACCGCGATATGGGCCTTCTTGTTGGAAACGATTTGTCCGTCCACGATGCCCGCATCGATGCGGTCGAACCCGCCGATGACCACGGCGAAGGGGATGTCGAGTTCTCTCCACAATCTGGGAATGATCTGTTCGCGTAGGAATTCGTCCGAGACCTGCTTGGCGTAAAAGCCGCGGACGGACTGATCGCGATGAGACAGCAGCGCCTGATCCCTTGCGGCATCGGCTCTCACACGGCCGAGCTCCGCCTCGACCAAGTGCATTTCGACGTCGTTCTGATGGGAATCCAGATAATCTCCGGCCACACGCAGCAGATGAAAATTGGACACGACAAACAGAATGCCGAGAACCACGCATATCACATAGATGCGCGTGGTAACCGCGAACGCGAAACCGTTCCTGACTGCATTCCTCATGCACTGTCCTCGGGTGCTGCCTGATTTCCTCAGACGCACGATCCTCGCAGACAAGCCTGAAATTAGGCCTAAGTGGCATGGTGGACGGTGGGTAAACCCCTGGAAACGGCGGGGCTGGAACCCTCACCGGGAAACAATCCGGATTTCTGGAAAAATAGTCGTCGGACGGGCGGCTCCAGCAGAAGGCTCCCGCCTTGATGCACTTCCGGGTACACCGCGTCCGTCCGACGATCACAACCATAGCGGAGCGCGAACCCGTCGCTTTGACATAGCTCAAACGCCGGAAGGAAATTCGCACAGGTCGGATGCGCCTTAACCTGTTTCATATCGGCACGGATTATACTGGCATGGTTTGTGCTGTGGAAAAGCCATGACCCGTGCGATCCGATTGTCCCGACGATCCCTCTTGGGCGGTGCCCTTGCCGCCGGTCTGGCCATGCCCGCTCGCTCCGCCCAGGCTGCGGGCGGGCTGTTCACCGATGTGGGATTGCGCGGCGGGCACGACGCGGATCTGGCCGGTCTGCTGCCCGACACCGCCGATGACCAGAGCCGGGACCTGCAGGAGGCGATCGACTCTTCGGCGAAGGCGGGCCGCATTCTCCGGCTGCCGGCCGGTGATTTCCATTTTTCCAACCTGACGCTCAGGGACGGAACGCGGATGGCGGGCGTGCCTGGCGCCACGCGGCTCGTCTATACCGGCCGCGGTCATGGGCTGCTGGCCGAAACCGGCAGTTCGGTGCGGCTCGAGGGGCTGACGGTCGACGGCGCCAACCAGCAGCTCGGCGAGCATGTACGCGGTCTCGTCCATCTGCGCTCCGTCGAACAGGTGTTTCTCGACGACGTCACGGTGACGGGCTCGGCCCGCGACGGGCTGGTGATCGAAGGCTGTGGCGGCCGGATCGAACGTTGCGACATCTCGGGCGCAGCGGATGCGGGGATTTTCGCCGTGGGAAGCCGGGAGCTGGCGATTAGCGGGAATTTCGTCCACGACTGTGGCAATGGCGGCATTCTGGTTCACCGCTGGACGCCCGGTCCGGACGGAACGATCGTCTCGGGCAACCGGGTGGCGCGGATTTCGGCGCGCTCGGGCGGCACCGGCCAGTTCGGCAACGGCATCAACCTGTTTCGCGCCGGCGACGTGACGGTGAGCGACAACCATGTGAGCGACTGCGCCTTCTCGGCGATCCGGGCCAATTCGGCGAGCAACGTGCAGATCGTGTCGAACAAGGCGCTCCGGTCGGGCGAGACGGCGCTCTATTCCGAATTCGCCTTCGAGGGCGCGCTGATCTCGGGCAATCTCGTCGATGGCGGCACGATGGGCATCTCGGTCGCCAATTTCGCTTCAGGTGGACGTCTCGCCGTCATTTCCGGCAACCTGATCCGCAATCTCTCGGCCGACGGACCGTATGAACAGACCAATTCCGGCTTCGGCATCGGGATTGCGGTGGAGGCGGACGCCACCGTCTCCGGCAACACCATCGAGGGCGCCCCGAAGTGGGGCATGATGGTGGGCTGGGGCCCCTATCTGCGCGATCTGGCGATCACCGGCAATGTGATCCGCGACGCCGGCCTCGGCATGGCCGTCACCGTGGTCGAGGGTGCGGGCAAGGCGCTGATCTCCGACAACGTGTTTTCCGACACGCCCGGCGGCGCGATCGTCGGCACCCGCTGGAACGAGGCGGTGACCGGCGACATGGCAAAGACCGGTGCATCGGCCTGGCCGCATCTGACGGTGGAGCGGAATGCGGTGGGGTGAGTGAGTAGCGAATAGTGAGTGGCGAATAGCGAATGGGGCACTGCCACTCTTTCCCCTTGCGGGGGAGATGTCGGTGCGAGCCGACAGAGGGGGGTGCCCCTCCGCCAGTTTGATGTTTGCCGCACTACCCCTCTTTCAACATCCGCTACAACTCTCTCTCAAAGCAGAGAGGGAAAAGAACAACCTCCCTCCCCCTTGAGGGGAGGCATCGAGGGTGGGGGTCGCGAGCGGCAGCGAACCAGGCAAACATCGCCCCCACCCGCTCTGTCCCGGCTTTACCGGGCCAATCGCGTGCCTCCCCTCAAGGGGCAGGGCGGCGGCATCAATAAAGCCGGCCGTCCTTCTTCGTGAAAACCCACTTGCCGTCGAGGCCGAGGGCGGCGGCGATGTCGTCGGCGGGATAGGAGACTTCGTCCCCGGCGGTGCGGTCGCCGATCTCGAGCAACGTGACAGGCTTGTCCGAGCGGTTGACGAGCTGGTGGGCAACGCCTTCCGCGGGAAAGCCGGCGCACATGCCGGGCGAGAGGTCCACCTCGCCCTCATCGGTCACCAGCGTAGGGTGTCCGTCGATGATATAGACGAATTCATCCTGCTTCGAATGGCGGTGCAGAAGTGCGGATTCACCCCCCGGCACGAGCGTGGTGAGATTGACGCCGAAGTTCTTGAGCCCGAACAGATCGCCCAGCGGACGCTTGGTGCGTCCCTCCATGCGGGACAAGAAAGGCTCGGGATAGCTGGAACGTTTCAGGCGCGGCGCGGCCTCCTCGGCGCGGATCGCGAGCGGGGCGATGGTGTCCATTTTGTCCGTCATCAGTGAACTTCCTGCTGCCGCCACAACAAAGTACTACGCCCGGTTCGGGCAGGCGTGGCCCTATCAGGGATTCGATAGGATGGATGGCCGGCGCGCTCCAACGAATTCTTTTGAACGCAACATCAGCGAGGCCAAAGGCGCGGGCTCGTTCAGGCCAGTTCGCCGGCCGGGCGAAGGCTGCCGACCTGCATCCTGTTCCAGTTCGACAGCACCGGGCGGGCGGCTTCGGCGAGTTTGGCGGAGAGGTCGGCGTCGTCCTTGAGGAGTTTCGCCAGCACGGCGGCGATCATCACGCTTGCGGCGCGGTCTGCGCCGTCCTCGCATTTGAGCGCGATGCCAAGGCCCAATTCGGGGATCGCACCGCAGAAGACGCCCTCGGCGCCGGTCTTGACGAAGATGCGGCCGGGCGCGAGTTCCATCAGCTTCGTGCAGGTGCGATCGGTGCCGGCGACGTAGAACGGCTCGGCCATGCAGGCCTCGATCAGCGTTTTCGCCGCTTTCGCGCGCTCCCCGCCGAGGCGGACGCCGGTCGCCATGCGGGCAAAGCCCTGAGCGATATTTTGAAGCGGCACTGCATAAGTGGGGATTGAGCAGCCGTCATAACCACAGACATCGGTGCCGAGCGGGCTACCTGTCAGATCCTCCATCACATCCCGGATGCCCTGCTGGACGAAATGATCGTAACCCGTATAGCCGTGATGATCGACGCCGGCATGGCAGGACACACAAAGAAAGCCCGCATGCTTGCCCGAACAGTTGTTGAAGAGCTGGTTGGGAGCGTTGTGGTCCCTCACCTGCTCGATCATCACCTTCGGGAAGAAACTCCAGTGCGCGCCGCATTCGAAATCGATCTCGGTGAGGCCGGCGCGGCCCGCCATGGCTCCCGCGAGCGCGACATGTTCAGGCTCGCCAGAATGCGACGCGCAGGCCATCGCCAGTTCGCGGTTGCCGAAGCCATAGGCGGCGGCCGCTCCGTTTTCGACCAGCGGCAGCGCCTGCATGGCCTTGACCGCCGAGCGCGGATAAACCGGGCGCTCGATCTCGCCGAGCCCCATGACGAGACCGCCGTCACCATCGACCACGGCCACCATGCCGCGATGGGCGCTTTCGACGCGATCGCCGCGCATCACCTCGACGAGAACGGGATTTTCCATGATCGGCAGCTCCTGGTTTGACGGGGTTTCCATCGCAGAAAGGGGCGCGGGGGGCAAGAATTTCCCGGACCGTTGCATCCACCCGTGCTGAGCACGGCGCATGATGAGGGCTTTCTCTTATCAGGAGCCTTGGCATGCGGATCGACAATAACAGACTGATCGGGCCCGACGGCGCGGCAGTGCGTTTCGACCGGGCGGCGCACAGTGGCGGGGAGATCATCCCGCGCTTCGTCATCATCCATTACACCGCGGGCGGAAGTGCGGAGAGCACCGCGCGCTATTTCGCCTCCGAAGCGGCGCGGGCTTCGGCGCATTTCGTCATCGGGCGCGACGGTGCGATCATCCAGCAGGTGGAAACGAATATCGCCGCCTGGCACGCGGGGCGGAGCAACTGGCGGGGGCTCAACGCGCTGAACGGCCATTCGGTTGGCATCGAACTCGCCAATTGGGGGCGGCTTGCGCGAGCGCCCGAGGGGTTTACAAGCCACACCGGCACGCCGGTCGCTGCCTCGCGCGTGATGCTTGCCGCCCACCGTCACACACCGCAGACCGTCGAGCCCTGGGAACGCTTCGATGCCGCGCAGATCGCCGCAGCCGCGGAAGTGACGACCGCGCTGCTTGCGGCCTACGGGCTTGGCGAAGCGGCGATCCTCGGCCATGACGACATTGCGCCGGGGCGGAAGATCGATCCCGGCCCCGCCTTCGACATGCGGGCGTTTCGCGGACTGGTGGCCGGGCGTGGCGATATCGGCTCTTCTTCCGAGGACCTCCGGCTGGTGACGGCGCCTTCCGGGCTCAACCTGCGCGTTGGGCCGAGCCTCAATTGCCCAGCAGTCGCGCTTCTCTCCGACGGTATGCTGGTGCGTGTGGTCACGCCGGGCGATCCATGGGTTTTCGTCGCCGCGCGGGAAAACGGCTATGATGGCCCGAGCGGCTATGCGCACATGGCGTGGCTGAGAGAGGTGTGAGAAGACGCGGCAGCCCCTCATTGTCCGGCCCCGATCGCCGCCGGCACCTTTACCATCTGGACAAAGCCATGCCGGCGGAGTCATGGTCGGCGCCCGCCGGCGAGAGGCCGTCCCGAAACCGAACCGTCCGTCCGGACCGGATTTTCTTCATGCTGCAGACCATCCTGACCTCCATCCTCGGCCCGATGCTGTGGGGGACGTCCTATGTGAATTTCACCGAGCTTCTGCCGGTCGATCATCCCTTCTTCGTCGGGGCGATCAGGGCGCTCGCCGGCGGGCTGGTCCTGCTGGCGCTCAATCCGCGCATTCCCTCCCCGATCGTGATGGCGCGTTACGCTGTGCTCGGCTTCCTCAACATGGCCTTGTTCTTCGCGTTGCTGTTCGTCGCCGCCGGACGCATGCCGGGCGGGCTCGCCGCAACTCTGGGTGCCGTGCAGCCGCTCGTCGTCATCGCGCTGTCCTCGATCCTGATTCGGCGGCTGCCGCATCCGGTGCAGGTGCTGGCCGGTATTGCCGGTGTGGTCGGCGTCGCACTCCTGGTGCTTTCGCCCTCCGAACACAAGCCGGATCTGGTCGGCGTTCTCGCGGCGATCGGCGGTACCTGCTCGATGGCGGTGGGGACCGTGCTGATCGACCATTGGGGACGCGACGGCAAGCCGCTCGAGATGGCGACCTGGCAATTGATCCTCGGCGGCGTGATCCTGCTGCCCGTTGCCTGGATCAAGGAGGGCCTGCCGCCGGTGCCCGACGGTCCGGCGCTCGCCGGATATGCCTGGCTGGTTCTTCTCGGCACGGCATTTGCCTATTACGTCTGGAACCGCGGCATCACCCGGCTGGGGCCGAGCGGCGCCTATCTGGCGCTCGCCAGCCCCGTGGTCGCCACCCTTATCGGCACGATCTGGATGAACGAGATCTTCAGCCTCTGGCAATGGCTCGGCATCGTTCTGGTGCTCGGCGCGATCGCCACCGGCGTCAGCGTGAAACGGCGCGCGCCGGTGGACCCGAACCCGGTGCCGACAGCGGCGGCGGAAAAGGCCTAGGGGTCCGGCATGATCCCCGCCGGCGAAAATCCGCCATCGACGGCAAGCACGTGGCCGTTGATGTAGCTCGCCTCGTCGGAGAGAAGAAAGAGTATGGCATTCGTGACCTCGCCCACATTGCCGTAGCGGCGCATCGGGGTGCGGGCCGTCCAGATCTTGCGGTCTTCCGACGTGTGCAGCCTTTTAACCATCGGGCTGTCGACGGGACCGGGCGCGATCACGTTGACGCGGACGCCGTGGCCGCCCCATTCGGTGGCGAGCACCTGGCTCATCATCGCCACCCCCGCTTTCGACGCACCATAGGCGACGCGGCCGGCATTGGCGCGCAGGCCGGAAACCGAGGACATGTTGACGATCGAGAGCCGGTCGCCCATGTGCTCGAGCGCCGCCTGGCAGAGGATAAAGGAGCCGGTGAGATTGACGTCGAGGATCTGGCGAAAGGTCTCGACGGGGGTCTTTTCGGCCGGCATGTCGCGGGCTATGCCGGCGCAGTTTACGAGCCCGCTCAGCGGACCGAAGGCGGCGGCCGCCTCTGACAACCGCTCATCGACTTCATCCTCGTCGGTGACGTCACAGGCAAAGGCTGCGATGTCCTCGCCCTCGAAACGGTCCTCCATGCGCGCGACCGCCGTCCGGTCGGCATCAAGAACGGTGACGGCCACGCCCTCGTCGAGAAGCGCGATTGCGGTGGCCTCGCCGATCCCCGACGCACCGCCGGTTATGACGACGTGGCCGGACAGCGTCACCGGATGCGTTCCAGGATGGAGACGTAATTGGCGACCGCGGCGCCGCCCATGTTGAAGATGCCGGCAAGGGTCGCGCCCGGGACCTGGATGCCGCCGGCTTCGCCGGTCAGCTGCATGGCCGAGAGGGCGTGCATGGAAACCCCGGTCGCGCCGATCGGATGGCCCTTGGCCTTCAGTCCGCCCGAGGGATTGACCGGCAGCCGGCCGTCCTTCTCCGTCTCGCCGGACATGGCGACATCCGCTCCCTGCCCCGGCTTCGCGAGCCCCATCGCCTCGTATTCGATCAGTTCGGCGATGGTGAAGCAGTCGTGCGTTTCCACCAGCGAGAGATCGTCGAGCGTCGTTCCGGAATTCGCGAAAGCCCGGTTCCAGCCCTCGGCGCAGCCCTCGAAGGCGAGGATGTCGCGCTTGGACATGGGCAAAAAGTCCTGCACGTGCTCGGCGGCGCGGAACAGGATCGCGCGTGGCGCGGTCATGGCGGTGGCCACATCGGCGAGCACCACGGCGGCCGCCCCGTCGGAGACGAGCGAACAATCTGTGCGCTTGAGGGGACCTGCGACGAAGGGGTTCTTCTCGCTTTCGGTGCGGCAGAAGTCGAAGCCGAAATCCTTGCGCATCTGGGCGTAGGGATTGTCGACGCCATTCCTGTGGTTCTTGGCGGCGATGGCGGCGAGCGCATCGGACTTGTCGCCGTAGCGCTGGAAGTAGCCGGCGGCGATCTTGCCGAAGACACCGGCGAAACCGGCGGGCGTGTCGCCGTCCTCGGGCAGATAGGAGGCCTTGAGAAGATTGGCGCCGATCTCGGGGCCCGGGGTCGTGGTCATCTGCTCGACGCCGACGACGAGCACGCGCCTGGCGGCACCTGCGCGGATCGACTTGATGCCCTGATGAACGGCAGCGGAGCCGGTGGCGCAGGCGTTTTCGACCCGGGTGGCGGGCTTGAAGCGGAAGGCGTCGTCGGCCTGGAGCACGAGGCTCGCGGTGAAATCCTGAGCCGAGAAGCCGGCGTTGAAATGGCCGAGATAGATCTCGTCGATATCGCCCGCCTCGAGGCCCGCATGCTCCACCGCCTCGCGCGCGACGCGGGTGATCAGGCTTTCGACGGTTTCTTCCGGGTGCTTGCCGAAGGGGGTATGGGCCCAGCCGATGATGCAGGCGGTCATTCAAAACTCCTCCACAATTCGTCGGGGAGAATGATGCGCCAAATGAATGGCTTGTAAAGGGCGGGGACGAAGGAAAGCGCCGGGTTCAGGATGCGCCAAGAGCCTCGTTAAGGGCCGCGGTTTCATTTCTGCTGCCGGGATGGTCCGGCAGGCCGTAGAGCGAAAGCCGGACCTCGCTTCTGAACTCGAAGGGGTCGGTCAGCCTGGAGAGGATGTCGATGAATTCCGTGGGCTGTTCGCGGATGAAGCGCAGGTGAAGCATATCGTCGGATTCCCCGACGATGACGCAGCCGATAAAATACTGGTAGTCGCCGAAATAGACGTAGAAATGCGACGGGATGTTTTTCATGCGGGTGGATGCGAGCGCGCCCCCTTCGGAGACGTTGTGCAGCCAGACCTGTCCCTTGCGGATGACCCGCACACCCTGCTGGGTGCACAGAAGCCCCACACAGAGACGACAGTCCCTGCGCGGCCAACGCCGCATATCCTCCGCCCGCGCTATGCGCGACAGATAGTTTTTCCGGCCAACAGATGTCGGGTCTCCGGGCACTGAGTATTCTCCAGAATGCTGTTTATCTGTCCATTTTCGCAGCCACCGAATTTGATATCGCCTGCGGCTAACTTTTCGCTTTAGGAATTGTTTAAAATACCAATCACCGCGAGCGAATTGCGCGGAATCTGATTCATGTCTCCGCGCTAATATATTGATATGAATTGTCATTTTCTTCACCTGACGGCCTATCCGGCCTTCCGTCCCTCCTTCTGCCACTCGCCCTGCGGGGTGGGCGCACCTTTGAATAAAACCGGCAGCGCTTGCCGTATCCAAAACGGTTCGGATCTTCCTCACGGGAAGACCAAAGCGAGGTGTTCCGGACCCACCTGCCCGGACCTGCCGCGCCGGACCAGACGAGGGGGATCACCCAAATGTGATCCGGCGTTGGCGGCGTGTTGACTGTGAACTTGGTGCTTTTCCGATAATTAGACGGTCATGATCGTCCGACGCATTCTTGTGTTCATTTTCCTGATGCTCGCCCTGATTTCGGCGGGCCCGCTCGGGGCTGCACTTTCGGATCGCGATGCCGCCATGCCCCGCAGGCCGCATGGTTCCGTCCTCACGACGACGGCGAAGATCAACGTCACTCGGCTGTGCCAGCGGGCCCTGGCGGCCTCGACCGGCTGTATCATCGACAAAACGATCATCCGGACGGCGGTCATGCCGCGGTCCGCTCGCACCGACGACAAGCTGCAGGCCGCGGACAGCCGCATTCCCTCCGGCGTGACATCCGCGCCGATGCTCCGCCCGCCGCGTCTGGCCTGACTGAAGAAACCGGCGCCAACCTCACGCGCCACGGACATCTCAGACATCAGGACAGTTCAATGATTACCCGACGCATCTTCGTGGGGGCCGCAGCCTCCGCCATACTATCCGGCTGCACGACGGCCGGCACCGGTCGCCGCGGCCTGACGCCCGCAGCCCCAAAGCCGCCGGCAATGCCCGAATTCTACGGGCCGGTTCCCGACGAACCCTTCCCCATTCCAGCCGTACCGGCCGGCGTGGTGCCGGAACGCTACTGGAGAACGACGGTGGAAAACCCCTACCCGCAGTTCGCGCCGGGGACGGTGGTCGTCGACCCGCAGAATTTCTATCTTCACCACATCGAGCACGGCGGCAGCGCCACGCGATACGGTATCGGGGTTGGCCGTCAGGGCTTCTCCTGGGCCGGCAATGCGGTGGTGCAGTACAAGCGCAAATGGCCGCGCTGGAAGGCCCCCGACGACATGGTGGCCAGACAGCCGGAACTCGCGCCCTATTCTGTGGCCGCTGGCGGCATGGACCCCGGGTTGATGAACCCGCTCAGTGCGCGGGCCCTCTACCTGTTTCAGAACGGCGAGGACACGCTTTACCGTCTGCATGGCAACCCGGAAGCGGCGTCGATCGGGCAGGCTGTGTCCTCGGGCTGCATCCGGCTTCTGAACCAGGACGTGATCGATCTCCACGACCGCGTGCGGGACGGCAGCCGGGTGGTGGTGCTTAATTCGACCCTACCCGCCGCGCTCTCCTAAGCCCATGCCAAGTCGGAAGGCAGATCCATCGGATCTGTCGTCCGGCGGCAGGTGCAGGCAGCTCATCCCTTCACCCTTCAAAATCGCGCATCTCCCTGAAATATTACCATTTTTAATGGTTGATTGATTGATCAATTAATCTTTGTTACGCTTCTCGCAGATATATTCCGCATGACCGTCATCAACCAGCCAAAGGGGTCCCGTGATGCGCAGGGCTGACATCGAGAACGTGCGTAAAAAGGCGCTGACGGATGCCGCCATACAGGCCGTCGGCGCGCAAGGCTCGATGGACGTCACGATGGCCGACATCGCCGCGCGCGCGGGTGTCTCCGCTGCCCTCGCCCACCATTATTTCGGCTCCAAGCAGGATCTGATGACCGCATCCGTGCGGGCGTTGCTGGCAGACCTGAGGACCGACGCCATCGCCGCGCTCGGCAATGCGCGCTCACCCCGGGGGCGGCTCTCGGCAATCATTCAGGTCTCGTTCTCGGCCAAGCAGTTTTCCAGCGAAACGGTGGCGGCCTGGCTCGCCTTCTATGTGGAGGCGCAACGCAACCCCGGCCTGTCGCGGCTTCTGGGCATCTACGGGCGCCGGCTTCATTCCAATCTGGTGAGCGGGCTCCGGCCGATGGTCGGCGAATGGGAAGCAGCCCGCATCGCCGAGGGAACCGCCGCCATGATTGACGGGCTCTACATCCGCAAGGCGCTCGGTTCGGCGGGACGCCGCGCCGACCCGGTCCAGCTCGTCGAGGACCATATCGAAACCCAGATCGCTTCGGTGAGGAGATTCGCCTGACATGACCACGCCGGCCAGCCCCAACATTCTCGTCCTGATGGTCGACCAGCTCAACGGAAAGTTCTTTCCCGACGGGCCGGCGGATTTCCTGCACGCGCCGAACCTCAAGAAGCTCGCCCCGCGCTCCTGGCGGTTCGCCAACAACTATACCGCCTCGCCGCTTTGCGCGCCGGGCCGGGCGTCGTTCATGTCCGGCCAGTTGCCGCGGCGCACCCGCGTCTACGACAATGCCGCCGAGTTCGCCTCGGACATTCCCACCTTCGCCCACCACCTCAGACGCGCGGGCTACCAGACCTGCCTGTCGGGGAAGATGCACTTCGTCGGGCCCGACCAGCTTCACGGTTTCGAGGAGCGGCTGACGACCGACATCTATCCCGCCGATTTCGGCTGGACGCCGGACTACCGCAAGCCGGGAGAACGGATCGACTGGTGGTATCACAATCTCGGTTCGGTAACGGGCGCCGGTGTGGCCGAAACCTCGAACCAGATGGAATATGACGACGAGGTCGCTTTCTTCGCCAACCAGAAGCTTCATCAGCTTTCACGCGAGAGCGAGAATGCGGACCGCCGCCCCTGGCTTCTCACCATCTCCTTCACCCATCCGCACGATCCCTACGTGGCACGGCGGAAATACTGGGATCTCTACGAGGGCATCGACGAGCTGAGCCCGGAGGTGAACGCCATTCCCTATGAGGAAATGGACCCGCATTCCCAGCGCCTCTACAAGGCGAGCGACTGCGCGAACTTCCAGATCACCGAAGAGAACATCCGCCGGTCGCGCCAAGCCTATTTCGCCAACATCTCCTATCTCGACGACAAGATCGGGATGCTGCTTGAAACGCTCGACCAGACCCGGATGGCGAAGGACACGGTCATCCTGTTCTGCTCCGACCGTGGCGACATGCTGGGCGAGCGCGGGATGTGGTTCAAGATGAGCTTCTTCGAGGGCTCGTCTCGCGTGCCGCTCATGATCGCCGTACCCGGCGATGCGGGCGGCTCGGTGACCGCTCCGGTTTCCAATCTCGATATCGCGCCGACGCTGGCCGACCTTGCCCATGTCTCCATGGATGACATCGCCCCATGGACGGATGGCGAAAGCCTGCTGCCCCTGACGCGTGGTGAAGAGCGCAGTTCACCCGTGCTGATGGAATATGCGGCGGAAGGCTCCTACGCGCCGCTGGTGAGCATCCGGGAGGGGAAATACAAGTTCAACCATTGTGAACTCGACCCGCCGCAACTCTTTGATCTTGAATCCGATCCGCTCGAACTCGACAACCTGGCCGGCAAGCCTGAATTCGCCGAGCAGGTCGCCGGCTACATGGCCCGCGTGCGCGAGCGCTGGGACATGACCGCCTATGACGGGGAAGTCCGCCAGAGCCAGGCGCGGCGCTGGGTGGTCTACGAGGCGCTGAGAAACGGCAACTATTACCCATGGGATTTCCAGCCGTTGCAGAGGGCTTCGGAGCGCTACATGCGCAACCACATGGATCTGAACGTACTCGAAGACGAGAAGAGGTTTCCCCGCGGAGAATGATGAACAGGCAGGAACTGGAACGGGCGCAGACCCACTCGCTCAACAATCGCTCGGAGCTGGAAAAGAGCCGGCGCTGCGGATGCTTTCACTGCGAGAGCGTCTTTCCCGCCAGCGCGGTCCTGCACTGGACGGAAAAGAGCCGCCCGCAAGGCGAATGGACCGCGCTTTGCCCGAGCTGCGGGATCGACGCGGTGATCGGCGATGCGGCCGGTTTCGGCATGAGCCCGGTCTTCCTGCGCGAAATGCGCGATCGCTGGTTCGGCTCGAGCCGCGTTTGACGCCGATTACGACCGCAACACGATTACCACCAGAGGCCAGATAAATATGACCGCCGCACAGCCGAAAGCTTCGCATTACATCAACGGAGAGTACCGAGAGGATATGTCCGGTTCCTCCTTCGAAACGCACTATCCCGCGAGCGGCGAGACGATCGCCACGCTGCATGCCGCAACCACAGATCTCGTCGACGAGGCGGTTGCCGCAGCTCGTGCGGCACAGCCCGCCTGGGCGAAGATGACGGGAGTGGAACGCGGTCGCATTCTGCGAAAGGCCGCCGACATCATCCGCGAGCGCAACGCCGAGATCTCGCGCATCGAGACGCTCGACACCGGCAAGGCGATCCAGGAAACGCTGGTGGCCGACGCGGCGTCGGCGGCCGATTGTCTCGAATATTTCGGCGGGATCGCCGGCGGGATCACCGGCGAGACGGCTGATCTGGGGGGCGATTTCGTCTATACCCGCCGCGAGCCGCTGGGCGTCTGCGCGGGCATCGGCGCATGGAACTACCCCATGCAGATTGCCGCCTGGAAAGCGGCCCCGGCACTGGCTGCCGGCAACGCCTTCATCTTCAAGCCCTCCGAGATGACGCCGCTGACGGCGCTGATCCTGGCCGAAATCCTCACCGAAGCCGGCCTGCCCGCCGGCATCTTCAACGTCGTCCAGGGTTTCGGCGACATCGGCGCGCATCTGGCCTCCCATCCAGGCATCGACAAGATCTCGCTGACCGGCTCGGTGCCGACGGGCGAGAAGGTGATGGGGGCGGCAGCACCCACCCTGAAGAACGTGACGATGGAGCTCGGCGGCAAGTCGCCGATCCTCGTCTTCGACGACGCCAGTCTCGAGGATGCGATCGGCGGAGCGATGCTCGGCAATTTCTATTCGACCGGGCAGATCTGCTCGAACGGCACGCGTGTCTTCGTTCAGCGCGGAATCTACGACCGATTTGTGGAACGGGCGCGCGTACGCACCGAAACCATTCGGATCGGCGACCCGCTCGACCCCGAAACGCAGATGGGACCGCTGATATCGGCGGCGCAGCGCGAGAAGGTGCTCGGCTATATCGCCAAGGGCAAGGACGAAGGCGCGCGGCTGGTGACGGGCGGCGATGCGCTGACGCTGCAGGGTTTCGAAAACGGTCACTACATCGCCCCGACAATCTTCGCCGACGTCACCGACGACATGACGATCGCGCGGGAAGAAATCTTTGGCCCGGTGATGTCGATCCTCCCCTTCGAGACCGAGGAAGAGGCAGTCGCGCGCGCCAACGCCACCGAATTCGGACTGGCCGCCGGCGTATTCACCTCCGACCTCACCCGCGCTCACCGGACGGTGGCGGCGCTCGAGGCAGGCACCACGTGGATCAACACCTACAACCTGACCCCGATCGAGGCCCCCTTCGGCGGGGTGAAGCGCTCGGGCATCGGGCGCGAGAATTCGAAGGCGGCGATCGACCACTACACGCGGCTCAAGAGCGTCTATGTCGCCACCGGGCCGGTCGACAGCCCCTATTGAACGCGGCTTGACGCGAGAATTTGAAGTCGAGGTTTTTTCATGGAAGCTGATTTTGTTATCGTGGGTTCCGGCTCGGCCGGCTCGGCGCTCGCTGCCCGGCTGTCGGAGGACGGCAAGAACTCGGTGATCGTCGTCGAGTTCGGCGGCACCGACGCCGGCCCGTTCATTCGCATGCCGGCGGCGCTCTCCTACCCGATGAACATGGGCATCTACGACTGGGGCTATTCGAGCGAGCCCGAACCCAATCTCGGCAACCGGCGTCTCGCCGCCCCGCGCGGCAAGGTGATCGGCGGCTCGTCCTCGATCAACGGCATGGTGTTCGTGCGCGGCCATGCGGAGGACTTCAACCACTGGGCCGACCAGGGCGCGACCGGCTGGTCGTACGCCGACGTGCTTCCCTATTTCAAGCGGATGGAAACGTCACACCAGCATGGCGGGATCGGCGGCGAGGACGGCTGGCGCGGCACCGAGGGGCCGCTCAATGTGCGCCGGGGCGAATTGAAAAACCCGCTCTTCAAGGCCTTTATCGAGGCGGGCCGGCAGGCCGGTTTCGGAGTGACGGAGGACTATAACGGATCGCGTCAGGAAGGTTTCGGCGAGATGGAGCAGACAATCCATCAGGGCCGGCGCTGGTCGGCGGCGGATGCCTATCTCAAGCCCGCGCTGAAGCGCAAGAACGTGAATCTGGTCAAGGGCCTGGCGCGCCGCGTTGTCATCGAGAATCACCGCGCGACGGGCGTGGAGATCGAGGCCAGGGGACAGATCCAGGTGATCAATGCGCGGCGCGAAGTCGTGCTCGCGGCCTCCGCCTTCAATTCGCCGAAGCTCCTCATGCTGTCGGGTATCGGGCCAGCCGAACATCTCGCCGCCCACGGTATCGACGTGGTCGCCGACCGGCCGGGCGTGGGCGCGAACCTGCAGGACCATCTCGAACTCTACATCCAGCAGGCCTCGACCAAGCCGATCACGCTCAACGCCCATCTCAACCTCTTCTCCAAGGCGGTGATCGGGGCGCAGTGGCTGTTTCTGGGCAAGGGGCTCGGCACCTCGAACCAGTTCGAAGCCGCCGCCTTCGTACGCTCGCGCGCCGGGGTAAAGTATCCGGACATCCAGTATCACTTCCTGCCGGGCGCGATCCGTTATGACGGCAAGGCGGCCGCCGCCGGCCACGGCTTCCAGGCCCATGTCGGGCCGATGCGCTCACCCTCGCGCGGAACCGTGCGTCTCAGGTCCAACGACCCGAAGGCCGCACCCGAGATCCGGTTCAACTACATGAGCACGGAAGAGGACTGGCAGGACTTCCGCCACTGCATCCGGCTGACACGCGAGATTTTCGGCCAGCAGGCCTTCGACGAATGGCGCGGCGAGGAAATCTCGCCAGGCAGTCACGTGCAGACGGATGCGGACCTCAACGCCTTCATCCGCGACCACGCCGAAAGCGCCTATCACCCCTGCGGCACGTGCCGCATGGGTCGGGCCGACGATGTTAACGCGGTGGTCGATCCCGAAACACGGGTGATCGGAGTGGACGGTTTACGGGTCGCGGACTCCTCGCTGTTTCCGCGCATCACCAACGGCAATCTCAACGGCCCGTCTATCATGACCGGCGAAAAGGCCGCCGACCACATTCTCGGCAGGACGCCGCTGGCGCCGTCCAACCTGGAACCGTGGATCAACCCGAACTGGCAGACGACAGACCGGCTGGCCGAGGCGGGGTGAGATCGGAACTCGGGCGACCTGACTTCGCCGAATATGACGCCATCCTTACATGAGATGGTTCTCGTTGATCGGCGCCGCTCGAAAGGATTGCCGGAAATTTCCCTCGGGCCCGCGGGAAATTCTGCTGACGGCTCCGGCCATCGCCGCGGAGGGTGGCAAGTCCGATATCGGGGTAAAACCGGGACAGTAAGGGATGGTCCCATCCAACATGGTTAACGGGGAATTAACCGGCTGGACGGCATTGTCGGGACGACGCTTTGCATCCGAGACCGACATTGACCTATCAGGCCGCCCCCTATCGTGCTGACGCCTCGCCCGCCGATCTGGCGCGGCTGGTCCGGCTCGTGGTGGCAATGGTCGCGGCGACGCTGGTTTTCGTCACGTTTACCCCCTTCCCCGCCGCCACCTCCTCGATCGCCACGCAGGATGCCAATGCATCGGGCGATATCGTCAACCAGATCGGCTATCTGGGGATCTGCGGGCTGGCGCTCGCCGTGCTCCTGACGCTGAGCGAGCGGCGGCGGCTCATTGAACTCGTGCGCTGGCAATGGCTGTTGATGGGCCTGATCCTCGTCTGGTCGCTGGTCCAGTCCGCCTATCCGGATCTGGCGATGCGCGGGGTTATCTTCACCCTGGTGGCGATGGCGATTGCCGCGAGCGTGGTTCTTCTGCCGAAAACGGAAGCCGATTTCCGCCTGGCTTTCACCACGGCTTGCGCGATCGTCCTGATCGTCTCCTATTTCGGCGTGTTGTTCCTGCCGGGAAGCGCGCTGCATCTGGAAACAGACGCCGAGGGCCATTCCGGCCTGTGGCGCGGTATTTACTCGCACAAGAACTTCGCCGGCCCGGTAATGGCGGCGATCGCTCTTTACGGCATCTATCTGTGGCGGGCGGGCGACCGGATTGCCGGCGTCCTGATCACTCTGGCGGCCGCGTACTTCGTGATCAAGACCGGATCAAAGACCACCGCCGGCTTCCTGCCGCTGTCGGTGATGGTGGTGAGCCTGCGCCGCTTCTTCGGCAGCGCCAGGCTGGTGCTCGTCGCCCATGTCTGTGCGGTCGTGCTGATCGCCGTGCTGACGATCGGCAGTGCCTTCTCGCCACGGATCGAGGCGGTCACCCATACGCTGATCGCCGACACAACCTTCACCGGACGTGACAACATCTGGGAATTCGGCGTGCACAATCTGCCGGAAGGACTGTTTAGCAGCTACGGCTTCTTCGGCTTCTGGGGCACCAACGTGCCGCTGGCGCAGGAAGAGGACACGAGCGCGCGCTGGGATGTGCGCTATATCGTGTCCGGCCATACCAACTTCATCGACGCCATAATGAGCTTCGGCCGGGTGCCGGGCGCAATTCTCGTCGCGCTCCTCCTGCTGCTTCCCGCCTTTCATTATGTGCGCGCCTGCCGACACCCCCAAAACCGGCGGCTTGCCGACTTCTTCATGATGACGGTGACGCTGATGGGGATGATCTCGGCGCTGGAAACCTTCTTCTCCGCCCGCGCCATGACGACATGGCTGGTCTTCTTCATCGCCGTTTTCGGCCTGTCGGCGCTCGCCGGCCGTCGGGCCTACTGGGCGCAAGACCATAGGGTCCGTCCTGTTGTCGGCTTAACATTTTCCAAATGAAGCGCGGCTAATGTCCTAGGCTCCAATCTGGAGACCCGAGACTTTGAAGCAGGCTGGCGAAAAGATACTGCCACTTGAATCGCTGCGCGGCATCGCCGCGCTGTCGGTCGTGGTCTATCACGCCGGCGGCCAGTCGACCTTTCTCGACAACGCCTTCTTCCGCCACGCCTATGTGATGGTCGACTTCTTCTTCGTTCTCTCCGGCTATGTGATCGCGCTGAACTATTTCGACCGGGTGCGCGATCTGCGCTCGCTGGCCGACTTTCAAATCAAGCGGTTCTGGCGGCTCTACCCGCTGCATCTGGCGACGCTTCTGGCCTTTCTCGCAATCGAGGTGGCGAAATACGCCTTCCAGCTTAAAACCGGAATTACCGCCAACAACCCGGCCTTCAGCGTCAATGACGGCGGCGCCTTTCTCGCCAATCTGGTTCTTCTGCAGGGCATCGTCATGCCCTCGCCGAGCTTCAACATACCGAGCTGGTCGATCTCGGCGGAATTCTACACCTATCTGATCTTCGGGCTGGTGCTGCTGGTGCCCGCGCGGCGGCTGATCATCGTTCTCGTCGCGATCGCCGGTTTCGCAGTTTTCGCGCTGTTCCAGGACGGGCTGATCGCGGACGACTACCGCTTCACGCTCCTGCGCTGCGTCATGTCGTTCTTCACCGGCGCCTGTGTCTATCTGGTGCTGCGCAGCCGACCGATGGACTTTCCCGCCTTTGCCCAGCCGCTGGCGCTCGTCACCGCCGCGCTCTGCGTCATCGCGCTCACCCATACCAGCGGCGAGATCCTGCTGCCGGTGGTCTTCGCGCTGGTCATCGTGGTCTTTTCCTCCGGACGGGACCAGTGGATCGCGCGGGCGCTGTCGGTTCGCCCTCTCGTCTGGCTCGGCACGATCAGCTATTCGGTCTACATGACCCATTCCGGCGTCTGGTGGGCAACCGAGCAGTTCTACCGATTCGCGCTGAAACTGCCGACCATCACAACGGAAACCGGCCAGGTGTGGCTTCTCTATCCGGAGGGCACACAACTTATCTATCAGGGTATCCAACTGGCGCTGACGCTTCTGGTTTCGCAGCTCACCTACAGCCTCATCGAGGTTCCCTTCCGCTACGGCCTGCCGCGCCGCAAGACGGCAAACGCCGGACCAGCGGGCGGCAAGGCCTGAGCTCACCTCCTGCCCGCTGTTTGCGGGGGAAAACTCCTGCTTGCGGTTTGCCGCCGTTCCCGCGTGATATTTTCCTGTCACATTTCCATTGAATAGAACGTATGCCCGCATGCGGCGGTGCAAAAGGGATCGTCATTCCTCGCGAATTCGCGTGCCAGCGGCGATGATCGGCAGCGAAACGGAGACTATCCATGCAAAACGCACGGAAGGCGGCAACCGTCCGCCATGACGAAGCTGCGGCCCTCGCCCGGGACCTCGCCACCATTCCGCTCGACGACCGGCTTCGGCGCGCTGCGGAACTCGGCCATGCGGTCTTTACGACATCGCTCGGCCTCGAGGACCAGGTTCTGACAGCGGCAATCGCGCGCTCGGGCGCGGCGATCGCGGTGAAGACACTCGAAACCGGACGCCTTTTTCGCGAAACCGTCGAACTCATCGGGGTGACCCGCAGCCGCTACGGGATCGAACTGGAAGAAGTCCATCCTGCCAAGGCAGATGTCGACGCCTTCGTGGGCGCCTACGGCCTCAACGGTTTCTACGAGAGCGTGGAGGCCCGGCATGCCTGCTGCGACGCCCGCAAGATGAAGCCGCTCGCCCGCGCGCTTGATGGCGCCGACGTCTGGATCACCGGCATCCGCCGTGGCCAGTCGCAGAACCGCTCGCACACCCCGCTGGCCGAATACGATCCGGTCCGCGATCTCATCAAGATCAACCCGCTGGCCGACTACGACCTCGAAACACTGAAGGATCTGGTCGAAGCGGAAGACATTCCGGTCAATCCGCTGCACAGCCGAGGATTCCCCTCGATCGGCTGCGAGCCCTGCACCCGGGCGATCAAGCAGGGCGAGCCGGAACGCGCCGGACGCTGGTGGTGGGAAAACGACGACAAACGCGAATGCGGACTGCACGTGCCCTCGGCCGCCAGCCCGATCACATCAGAAGCCGGAAAGGCTCATACCGCATGACTTCATCTCCACAGATCATCGAGCACGGGCGCGGACGCCCGCCACTCGACCCGCATTTGAAGGCTCTCGAAAACGAGGCGATCCACATCTTCCGCGAAGTGGCGGCCGAATTCGAGCGTCCGGTGATGCTCTATTCGATCGGCAAGGATTCCTCGGTGCTGCTGCATCTGGCGCGCAAGGCCTTTCATCCCGGCAAGATCCCCTTCCCGCTTCTTCACGTCGACACGACGTGGAAGTTCGCCGAGATGATCGAATTTCGCGACCGGATCGCTCAGGAATATGATCTCGAGCTGCACGTTCACACCAATCCGCGCGGCCGGGCGGAGAACATCACGCCGTTCACGCACGGTTCGGCGCGCTATACCGACATCATGAAGACCGAAGCACTGAGGCAGGCGCTCGACGCCGGCAAGTACGACGTGGCCTTCGGCGGCGCTCGGCGTGACGAGGAAGCCTCCCGCGCCAAGGAGCGAATTTATTCGTTCCGCACCCCCGACCACCGCTGGGATCCGCGCAACCAGCGGCCGGAGCTTTGGAACATCTACAACGGCATGATCCGCCCGGGCGAGAGCGTGCGCGCCTTCCCGCTGTCGAACTGGACCGAGGTCGACATCTGGCGCTACATCGAGGCCGAGGAGATCCCGCTCGTTCCGCTCTATTACGCGGCCGAACGCGCCTTCGTGGAGCGCGACGGCATGCTGATGATGGCCGAGGACGCGCGTTTCGAGCCGCTGCCGGGCGAGACCGTCCAGCGCGATTTCATCCGCTTCCGCACGCTCGGCTGCTGGCCGCTGACCGGCGCCATCCGCTCGCGCGCATCAAACCTCACCGAAGTGATCGACGAACTCGAAATCGCAACCGTCTCCGAGCGGCAGGGCCGCGCCATCGACCGCGACCAGTCGGGCTCGATGGAAAAGAAAAAGCGCGAGGGATATTTCTGATGACCGCACCCTCCACCCCCGCCGTCAGCCTCGTCAATTTCGAGGACGACGCACCCGCCCCTCATCACGCCGGCAAGGATTCCCGGCCGCTGCGCTTCATCACCTGCGGTTCGGTCGACGACGGCAAGTCGACGCTGATCGGCCGGCTGCTCTGGGACACCAAGGCCGTGAAGGAAGACCAGGCGGCAGCCCTGTCGCGCGATTCCACCGGCAAGCAGAACGATCTCGGCCTGCCCGATTTCGCGCTTCTTCTCGACGGGCTCCAGGCCGAGCGGGAACAGGGCATCACCATCGATGTCGCCTACCGCTATTTCTCGACCGACAAGCGCGCCTTCATCGTCGCCGACACGCCGGGCCATGTGCAGTACACCCGCAACATGGCGACAGGCGCCTCGACCGCCGATCTCGCCGTGCTGCTGGTCGATGCGCGCGCAGGACTGCTCGAACAGACCCGCCGGCACGCGACGATCGCAGCGCTGATGGGCATCCGGCAGTTCGTGCTCGCGGTCAACAAGATCGACCTGACCGGCTATGACGAGCCCGGCTATCACAAGATCGCCCGCGATTTCCGTGAACTGGCGCTGACGCTTGGCGTCAACAACGTGATCTCGATTCCGGTTTCCGCGCTCAAGGGCGAGAACATCGTTCTCTCCGGCAAGGCGACGATGCCGTGGTACGAGGGGCCGACCCTTGTGGAAGTGCTCGAACGCGCCACCCAGCGCGGCGGCCAGTCGACAGGATTCCGGCTTTCGGTGCAGCGGGTCTCCCGTCCCGGCGAGGGTTTCCGCGGCTATCAGGGCACTGTCTCCGGCGGCTCGATCAAACCCGGCGACAGCGTCGTCGTGCTGCCCTCCGGCGTCGAGGCCAACGTCAAGCAGATCGTCACCTTCGACCTGATCCGCAACGCGGCCGTTTCCGGCGACGCGATCACGCTGGTGCTCGACCGGCCGGTCGATATCGCGCGCGGCGACATGATCGTGGCGCTTGACCAGCGGCCACAGACCGGAACCGCGTTTTCAGCGCGACTGGTGGCGCTGTCCCCCGACGCGATCGAACCCGGAAAGCGCTACTGGCTGAAAGCCGGATCGCGCCGCCAGCGTGTGACGGTGACGCCGACGCAGCAGCTCGATCTCCAGTCGGGCAAGTGGCAGCCGGCGACGACGCTGCCGCTCAACGCCATCGGCACCGCCAACCTGGATTTCGACGAGGCGGCGATCTTCGATGCCTACGAGACCAACCGGCAGACCGGCGCCTTTATCCTGATCGATCCCGATACCAACAACACGGTCGCGGGCGGCATGATCCAGGGCCGGCGCAAATCCTCCGACGGGCTCGCCCGCGAAGGGGCTGAAAAGGTCACCGTGACGCTGCCCGCGCATCTGCTCGCAGCCTTCCGGGCGAGCGATTTCGCGCGCGACCATGCCGGCGAGATCCGGATTTCCGCTGACGAGGACGAATAGTCCTTACGTGATCGACCGGCCCCTTACTTCCAGAAGGGGCCGGTCTTTTCCAGATCCTTCCAGAGATCGGCGGCGTGCTCCCATTCGAGCCGCGCCCTGACCTTCCCCGAGCCGATCACCCAGCCCATCGCGCGCTGCAGCCCCGGATCGGTATCCTCAATGAGGCCGGCATCTTCGAACAACTGGCGCGCCACATTGGCGTCCATGACCTCTCCGAGCACGGTCTGGATCTTCTTCAGCCGCTTGAGAAACTGGCTGACATCCTTCTTCTTGTAGAGCGGGCCGAAGAATTCGGCGAGATAGCGGAGCTTCTTGAGTTCCTTGCGCAGCTCGTGTCTCGCCTCGATCTCGAGGTTTTCGACCTCATCGCCCGCTTTCTTCCTCACTTTGTGCCAGCGCTTGGACAGCGCCTTCTCGGCAAAGCCGGAGAGCGGCTGATCGAGGTCCTCGGCTTCATCGTCGCCCTCGCCCAGAGTTTCGGACATCAGGGACAGATCGAGCAAAAACCCTTGCGTGCGAACATCGGCGAGCAACGCACGCAGCTGGGCGCGACGACTGGCAGCCTGGCGCTCGAGCGCGGAGATCAGCGCCTCGAAACCGGTCTCGTCCGGATTGGCGTTGGCGAGTGGGCGGATGACATCGGCAATCACGGCCTCGATATCGCGCAATTCGCCCGCGCCTGAAAAAAGCCAGCGGGCATCGCCCTCCATGAGACGCAGCCGCGTTTCATCGGCCACCGGTCCGAACACCATAAAGAGACTTCTCAGCCGTCTCAGTCCAATGCGCAGCTGGTGCGGGCCTTCCGTCTGAACGGTCTGCTCGACCACCGGAATATTGAGCGAAATCTGCTCGATGCATTCGCGCAGCGTTGCGCGCATGGCTTCGCGCACGCTCTCGTCGGGATCGAGTGCGACAGTCTTGGCGCGACGTGCCACCGGTTCCGGCTCTATGACACCTTTCCCGGCAAGCATGTAGCCGCGCTCGGCTTTCGAATAGCGGGAGAAACGCAGCCCGCCTTCCGGAAACAGTTTTCCCGCAAGCGAGTAGAGAGAGCGCGGCTCGCCCTCGATTAATTCGATCTCGACCTCGCAGAAATCGACGGAATGATCGCCTGCCGAGATCAGGCCTGTATCGAGAGCCAGTTCGGCGATCGAGCCGTCCTCGAGGTGGATGGTATCGGCGCGGCGATTGATCATGGTCCAGCAGACGGGCTCGATCGGGTCGGCGCCGATCTTCGACTGGACCTTCTTTCGCGCCTTCTCGTCCGGGATGGCCAGAAGCTCAATCGCCTTGCCGGGCACCTCGACCTCGAACTCCTCGGCGCGCGACAGGCCGGCATTCAGTCGCCGCTTGTATTTGACCGTCTGTAGCCACTTGTCCCCGTCACGTCGGATGCGGAGCGAAATCCCCGCTTTTCGCAGCCGCTTGTCCGGCGTGTCGTAATAGACACTCTCCAACTGACGCACCGCAGGCTCGGCATGGGCATATCCAAGCTCGATGGCCCGGTTCCACACCGGACGCCCCCGCTCCTTGTCGACCATGAACTTGAGTTCGATCTCGCTCACAGACGTACTCCATACAACCCGGCCTTCCCATCAGGGGCGGCTCCTTGTCAGCGACCATGCATCAGGCAGGCGATAGATTGCAAATATTGCAGTTTCACGACTGCGGGGCGCCCGCTGTCGCATAAACAAAAACCCCGGCCGTTACCGGCCGGGGTCGAAGCGTTCCGCGCGGCACGAAGCCGCTGCGTTTTGAATCTCTTACGCGGTCCGGTGCAGACGCGAGTAGAAGAGCGGGCCGGAGGAGAGAGCGCGGGCCGCCTTGGCTCCTGCGAGGACCGCGAGATCGATGAGCGGCTCGAGCACGATCACCAGCATGTAGGCTGCACCGAAGGAACCGATCGAGGTAAGATTGGCGGCCGTGAAGCCGTGGCCGTAAAGCGCCCAGAAGCCGACCCAGGCGACGATACCGGCCTGATAGGCCGTCGAAAGCGCCAGCGCCTGGCCGTAGCCGAGATCGACATAAGCCGTATCCTTGCGGATGATCTTCTTGGCCAGCAGCGCGACGCCCCAGAGCGGCACCAGAAGCGTGGTGACGTTCATGCCGTATTGCGGCAGGTCGAAGGGAGCGAAGAACAAACCCTGCAGGAGCAGACCGGCGGCCAGACCGATGGCGGCCGGACCGGCGCCGAAGAGCAGGTAGAGGGTCGAGCCGAGGATCAGATGGACCTCGGAGACACCGACCGGATAGTGCGGCAGGATTTCGAAGAACGAGAAAACGAGCGCGGTGGCGATCACCGAGCGCGACACGAGCGCGGCGATGCCGCCTTCCTCGCGCAAGGTCGTTGCCGACATCTTGGCTGCGAGGCCGAGCGAGCCGACTGCGGTCGCATAGCTCAATACGATCTTGGCGCCGTCAACGACGCCGGGTTCAATATGCATCTTTTGCTCCTATCCGCACCCACCGTGCGGTTCGAGGTTAAAGGGGGGGCGTTTCCGCCCGCTCGATGGCAGGTTTCCTGGCTCGCGGTTCTCGCCTCCTCCGCCTTCCCGGCGCGTTTTGGCGCCAGTGGCATGACCGAATTCGGCAACCGCTTACAGTTGCGGGGGCAGCCACGGTTTCAGTCCCTGATGGGTACGCCTCACCGTGTTCCCTTTTACATCCCGCCTCGCTTCGTCAGAGGCGGGAACCATCATTTGCTTAAATACGCGAACGGTTATCCATGCCGCAAGAGGCGAAAGAGACAATTCGTTGGCTATGGGCGACGCGAAGAGACAGCCAGAGACGGATCACGCGCCTTTCGGCCTGAAGGCCTTGATGAAATCCTCATTGGCTTCGATGCGGCCGGCGCCGATGAGGTCGAGGCAATAGGGAATGGCAGGGAAGACCGCCTTCAGGCAGGTGTCGATGGCTGCCGGCTTACCGGGTACATTCACGATCAGCGTGGTGCCGCGTACGCCCGCCGTCTGGCGCGACAGGATCGCGGTCGGCACTTCCTCCAGGCTCACGCGGCGCATGAGTTCGCCGAAACCCGGAAGCTCCATGGTGATGACCTCGCGCATGGCTTCCGGCGTCAGGTCGCGGGGGCTTGGGCCAGTGCCGCCCGTCGTCAGGACCAGATCGGCGTTTTCCTCGTCGCAAAGCTCGATCAGGGTATCACGCACCGTTTCCATTCCGTCGGGAATGACGCGCCGGATCATCTCGAAGTCGGAGGCGATCGCCTTGCGGCACCAGTCCTCGAGCGCCGGACCGGACTTGTCCTCATACTCGCCCTTGCTGGCGCGGTCGGAAATGGTGACGGCGACGATCTTCATGGTTGGCTCCCTGTCGTTTCAGCGAGACCTAAAGGAAAAGCGCAGCGAGGCCAAGCGATAGCAATGGCCCGTGGTGTGAGGTCATTTTCGCGTCACACACGCACATGCAAGGGGATAGTGCCGGGCAACGTGTTGGCAAAGCGGCATATCCGGGGGTATCGGGAGGACGCCCCTCCCCAAGGCATAATTCGCGCCTATCCCGCCCACTCCGAAAGGACCCCGCCATGGCCGACAATTCCGACCGCCTCGCCTTCGCCATCGATCTCGGCAAACGCGCCGGCGCCAGCGCGCTCGCCTCGTTCCGCAAGCTCGAGACGCTGACGATCGAGAGGAAGGGGCACCAGGACCTGGTCTCGGAAGCCGATCGCGACACGGAGACCTTCATCCGCGCCGAGATCGCGCGCGCCTATCCGGATGACGCCATCGTCGGCGAAGAACATGCCCCCACCCCCGGCACCTCCGGCTGGACCTGGGTGATCGATCCGATCGACGGCACGGCGAACTTCGTCGCCGGCATCCCGCAATGGTGCATCATCATTTCCGCCGTCTACGGCGACAACATCGAAGTAGGCGTGATGGAGGAGCCCTGTTCGGGCGAAACCTTCTCCGCCGGTCGCGGCAAGGGCGCCTTCGTCAACGGCCGGCCGCTGAAGGTGTCGGACGCGGCGAGCCTCGGCGAGGGATCGGTGGGCGTCGGCTACGCCGCGCGCGAGGACGACAAGGCGGTCGTCGCCCTGATGGGCGATCTGCTCGGCCAGGGCGGGATGTTCTTCCGCAACGCCTCCGGCGGGCTGATGCTCGCCTATGCGGCCGCCGGACGGCTGATCGGCTATGTCGAGGAATCGATGAACCCGTGGGACTGCCTGGCGGGCATGCTGATGATCATGGAAGCCGGCGGCACCGTGAAGCTGCCCGCACCCGAAGCGCTGACGACCGAGCGGTTCGCGCTGGTGGCCGGCGGCCCCGGTGTTTACGCCGCCATCGAGATGCTGTGGGAAAAGCATCTGCCGAAGATCTGAGCCTCCCACCCGTCCCCTTGCCGGCCTGGCTCGCGGTCGCCGCGGCCCCCAAAACGGGCAAGTTCCGGCGGTGCACAACGACTGTGCATTTTTATGGGATTTTGCCACGCGCCAGCATTGCCAATACCGGTTTGTTATTTTAACGTTTGGTCAAAATTTCAAGAAATCGGGAACAGTTCTTAACAGGAGCGTCTGTCATGTCGAACACCTCGAAATTCCTCATCAAACGCCGCCAGCTGCTGGCCGCCAGCGCCTTGGGCGCGCTCGTTCTCGCCATGCCGGGGCTGACGGGTGTGGCGCGCGCCGCCGACCCGATCAAGGTTGCGGCGATCTACACCGTGCCGGTGGAACAGCAGTGGGTGAGCCGCATCCACAAGGCCGCACTCGCCGCCCAGGAACGCGGCGACATCGAATACGTCTTCTCGGAAAGCGTATCGAACAACGACTATGAACGCGTGATGCGCGAATATGCCGAGGCCGGCAACGAGCTGATCGTCGGCGAGGCATTCGCGGTGGAAGACGCCGCCCGCGCGGTCGCCGACGACTATCCGGACAAGGCCTTCCTCATCGGTTCGTCCTTCAAGCCCGACG
>PAPH01000018.1 GCA_002709005.1 Hyphomicrobiales bacterium
CGCCGCCGAAGGCGACGAAGCCGCAGCACCCGCCGAAGACGGCGCGGACTCCGAGGCCGCACCGGAAGATGAGGCGGTAACGACCGAGGAGCCGGCTGCGGCCACCACCACGGAAGACAGCCCCGCTGCGGCAGAGCCCGCCGAAGGCACTGAAGAGGCAGCTCCGGCGGAAGAGGAAGCCACGACCGAGGACGCCGCACCGGCTGAAGATGCTGCGCCGAGCGAAGAGGCGGCTCCGGCTGCCGAGGAAGCGGCCCCCGCCGAGAGCGGTTCGGAGACCGAGGCCGCTCCCGTCGAGGAAGAGGAAACCGACACCGCGCAGTAATGCGCCCTTGGCCGGGATCTCCGGCGGTACTTCAGAGACACACCATATCGAGAGGCCGGGAGCGATCCCGGCCTTTTCTTTTGCCTGCATGCCGCCAAACGCCTGTATTCAGCCGCATTATCGGTTAAGCTTGCCGAAAGCCAACCGGAGAAGCTCATGACATCCAGACCGCGTCTTTCCATATGCCTCACCGTTCTCGGCCTTGCGTTCTCCGTATGCACCGCAAACGCCGAGGGAGACTGGAAACACGCCACCGCCCTGATGGGAGAGCCGAAATACGAAAAGGGCTTCGAACGGTTCGACTACGTCAATCCCGATGCGCCCAAGGGCGGTGAACTCAGGATGTCGGAGGAAGGCACCTTCGACACCTTCAACCAGGTTCTGGCCAGGGGCGATACCGCGGTCGGTCTCAGCCTGGTCTTCGACACGCTTATGGTCCCCAGCGAGGAGGAGGTCAGCGTCTCCTACGGCCTGGTCGCCGAGGGCGTATCCTTTCCCGACGACATCTCCGAAGCCACCTTCCGCATCCGCGAGGAGGCGAAATGGGCCGACGGTGAGCCGATCACACCCGAGGACGTGATCTTCAGCTTCGAAAGCTACAAGACGCACAATCCGCTGCAGGCGAGCTACTACGTCCATGTCGTTTCGGCGGAAAAAACCGGCGAGCGCGACGTCACCTTCACCTTCGACGAGACGAACAACAAGGAACTGCCGCAGATCCTCGGCCAGTTGACGGTGGTGCCAAAACACTGGTGGGAAGGCGAGAGAGAAAACGGCGGCGAGCGCGACATCTCGAAGACCACGCTCGAACCGGTCATGGGGTCGGGCCCCTACCGCATCGCCTCGTTCTCCCCCGGCTCGACGATCCGCTACGAATTGCGCGACGACTACTGGGCAAAGGATCTCAACGTCAATGTCGGACGGAACAATTTCGGCACCATCAGCTACACCTATTTCGCCGACTCCAATGTCGAACTCGAGGCCTTCCGCGCCGGCAATGTCGACTTCCGCCAGGAGAATTCGGCGAGCCGCTGGGCCACCGCCTACGACTTCCCGGACGTTCAGAGCGGCAAGGTGATCCGCGAGGAGATCGAGAACCCGCTGCGCGCCACCGGCATCATGCAGGCGATGGCACCGAACATGCGGCGCGAGAAATTCCAGGACGAGCGGGTACGCCGCGCGCTCAACTACGCCTTCGACTTCGAGACGCTCAACCACAATCTGGCCTATGACGGGCTGACCCGCATCGACAGTTTCTTCTGGGGTACCGAACTCGCCTCCTCCGGCCTTCCCGCAGGTCGCGAGAAGGAAATCCTCGAAGGGCTAAAGGACAAGGTGCCGGAGGAAGTCTTCACCACGCCCTACGAGAATCCGGTCGGAGGCGATCCGCAGAAGCTGCGCTCCAACCTGCGCGAGGCGCTCAAGCTGTTCAAGGAAGCCGGCTACGAACTGAAGGTCAACAAGCTCGTCAATTCGGAAAGCGGCGAGCAGTTCGGGTTCGAGATCCTGCTGCAGAGCGCTTCCTTCGAGCGCTCCGTGCTGCCCTATGTGAACGACCTGAAACGGATCGGGATCGATGCGCGCATACGCACGGTCGACACCGCGCAGTACACCAACCGCGTCCGCAGCTTCGACTATGACCTGATCTGGGTCGTCTGGGCGCAATCGCTCAACCCCGGCAACGAACAGTACAACTACTGGGGCTCGAAATCGGTCGATATCGAGGGCAGCCGCAACTATGTCGGCATTTCCGATCCGGCGATCGACGAACTGATCCCCCGCATCGTGTATGCCGACGATCGTGACGAACTGGTCGCGCTCACCCGCGCGCTCGACCGGATACTGCTGGCCCATCATTACGTGGTGCCGCTGTTCTATTCCCGGGCGGTCAAGGTCGCCTACCGCAATACCATCGCCCACCCCTCAGAACTCCCCTATTACGGCCTCGGTTTCCCGGATGCATGGTGGTCGAAGCAGGCCGGCGACTGATCGGTGCTTGCATTGGGCTTTGGCTTCGATTCCAAATGCCGGGAACCGAATCACGCGGACGGGACGAATTGAGGACGCATTTTCTCGACAGCGCGGCGCTTGCCACGCGCCCTTGGGCCACACTCCCGCTGGAGTGCGCTAGCTGATGGGCGGCTATATTCTCAGACGTCTGCTGCTGATGATCCCGACGCTGATCGGCATCATGGCGATCTCGTTCACCGTCGTGCAGTTCGCCCCGGGCGGACCGGTCGAGCAGGTGATCGCCGAACTCACCGGTCAGGGCAACAACACGACCGAACGCATTTCCGGCGGCAATGACCTGCAGGGCGCGGCGTTCAACGAGGATTTCAATTCCCAGTACCGCGGCGCGCAAGGGCTCGATCCCGAGTTCATCAAGTCGCTCGAAAAGCAGTTCGGCTTCGACAAGCCGCCGCTCGAGCGTTTTCTTGGAATGCTGTGGGATTATGCCCGCTTCGATTTCGGCGAGAGCTTCTTCCGCAATATCGACGTGATCGACCTGATCGCCGAGAAATTGCCGGTCTCGATCTCGCTCGGGGTCTGGATCCTGCTTCTGTCCTACGGGATCTCCATCCCGCTCGGCATCCGCAAGGCGGTCAGCGACGGATCGCGCTTCGATGTCTGGACCTCCGGCGTCATCATCATCGCCTATGCGGTGCCCGGCTTCCTGTTCGGCATCCTGCTGATCGTGCTGTTTGCCGGCGGTTCCTTCCTCGACTGGTTCCCGCTGCGCGGCCTGACATCGGACAACTGGGCCTCGCTGTCCTGGCCCGAGAAGATCGTCGACTATTTCTGGCACCTCACCCTGCCCCTGATCTCGCTGGCGCTCGCCGCCTTCGCGACCACGACGCTTCTGACCAAGAACTCGTTCATCGACGAGATCCGCAAGCAGTATGTGACCACCGCGCGCGCCAAGGGCCTGGGCGAGCGGAAGGTGCTCTACGGCCACGTCTTCCGCAACGCCATGCTCATCATCATCGCCGGCTTTCCGGGTGCCTTCATCACCGCCTTCTTCTCTGGATCGCTGTTGATCGAGACCATCTTCTCGCTCGACGGCCTTGGCCGGCTCGGCTTCGACAGCGTGGTCAAGCGCGACTATCCAGTGGTCTTCGCCACCCTCTACATCTTCTCGCTGATGGGGCTCGTGGTGGGTCTGGTCTCCGACCTGATCTACACCTGGGTCGATCCCCGCATCGACTTCGAGCGGAGGGACGTGTGATGAGCACCGCCTTCGACATGTCGGAAGCCACCGCCCCCACCGGCCGCCCCAAGGGCTGGCTGTCGCCGATGAACAAGCGCCGCTGGTCGAATTTCAAGGCCAACCGGCGCGGCTACTGGTCGTTGTGGATCTTCCTTGTCCTCTTCGGGCTTTCGCTGGTCGCCGAGCTGATCGCCAACGACAAGCCGATCGTCGCCTCCTACAACGGCGAGATCCTGTTTCCGGTGTTCGTCGACTATCCGGAGGAAAAATTCGGGGGGTTCCTCGCCGAGACCAATTACCGCGATCCGTACATCAGCGACGAGATCGAGGCCAATGGCTGGATGATCTGGCCGCCGATCCGCTATTCGTTCCTGACCGCCAATTCCTATATTCCGCATTCCGCGCCGACAGCTCCGTTCTGGACGATGAGCCGGGAGGAATATTGTTCGGGCTACCCGCAGGGCGTCGATGATCCCGGATGCAACTGGCACAATCTCAACTGGCTCGGCACCGACGACCAGGCGCGCGACGTACTCGCCCGAATGATCTACGGATTCCGCATCTCGGTCCTGTTCGGGCTGGCGCTCACCTTCTTCTCGGCGATCATCGGCGTCGCCTCGGGCGCGGTGCAGGGCTTCTTCGGCGGCTGGACCGACCTTTTGATGCAGCGCTTCATCGAGGTCTGGTCCTCCATGCCGGTTCTCTACGTGCTCCTCATCATCGCCGCCGTGCTGCCGCCGGGCTTCTGGGTGCTGCTCGGGATCATGCTTCTGTTCTCATGGACCGCCTTCGTGGGCGTGGTGCGTGCGGAATTCCTGCGCGCGCGCAATTTCGAATATGTGAATGCGGCCCGCGCGCTCGGCATCGGCAACACGACGATCATGTACCGGCACCTTTTGCCCAACGCTATGGTGGCCACACTGACCTTCCTGCCGTTCATTCTCTCGGGCTCGATCACCACGCTGACCTCGCTCGACTTCCTCGGTTTCGGACTGCCGCCCGGCTCGCCGTCGCTTGGGGAAATGATCGCACAGGGCAAGCGCAATCTTCAGGCGCCCTGGCTGGGGCTCACCGCCTTCTTCTCGATCTCCATCATGCTGTCGCTTTTGATCTTCGTCGGTGAAGCCACGCGCGACGCCTTCGACCCGAGGAAGACGTTCCGGTGAGCTCAGAGACAGCCAACAACCCTCTGCTTTCGGTCCGCGATCTCGCCGTTACCTTCCATCAGGACGGCAAGGCGATCCCGGCGGTCAAGGGCGTGAGCTTCGACATCGAGCCGGGCGAGACCGTCGCGCTGGTGGGGGAATCCGGCTCGGGCAAATCCGTGACCGCGCTCTCGGTTCTCAAGCTTCTTCCCTATCCGGCGGCAAGCCACCCCTCCGGCGAGATCCTGTTCAAGGGGAAGGACCTGCTCCATGCCGATACGCGCGAACTGCGCGCGGTGCGCGGCAACGACATCACCATGATCTTCCAGGAGCCGATGACCTCGCTCAATCCGCTCCATACCGTCGAGCGGCAGATCACGGAAATCCTCTCGCTGCACCAGGGCATGCGCAAGAATGCGGCCCATGAACGGGTCATCGAACTGCTGAACCAGGTCGGGATCCGCAATGCGGAATCGCGCATGACGGCCTTCCCGCACGAACTCTCGGGCGGCCAGCGGCAGCGCGTGATGATCGCCATGGCGCTCGCCAACCGGCCGGAACTGCTGATCGCAGACGAACCGACCACGGCGCTCGACGTGACCGTGCAGGCGCAGATCCTCGAACTGCTCGCCGATCTCAAGTCCCGCCACAAGATGGCGATGCTGTTCATCACCCATGATCTCGGGATCGTCCGCAAGATCGCCGACAAGGTCTGCGTGATGACCAAGGGCGAGATCGTCGAGGCCGGGCCGACGGAGAGAATATTCACCGACCCCCAGCACCCTTATACGAGACACCTGCTCGCGGCCGAGCCGACCGGCCGCCCGCCGAAGACCGAAAAGGCCGCGGAAACGGTGATGGAAGCCAGGGACGTGCGGGTCTGGTTCCCGATCAAGAAAGGCTTTCTCAGAAAGGTGGTCGACCACGTGAAGGCGGTCGACGGAATCTCGCTCGAACTCAAGTCCGGCCAGACGCTCGGCGTCGTGGGCGAATCCGGCTCCGGCAAGACGACACTGGGGCTGGCGCTGATGCGGCTGATCCGCTCGGAGGGCGAAATCCTCTTTGACGGCGAACGCCTGGACACCCGCAGCTTCGCCGAGATGAAGCCCCTCAGAAGCCAGATGCAGGTGGTGTTTCAGGATCCCTACGGCTCGCTGTCGCCGCGCATGTCAATCGCCGAGATCGTCGGCGAGGGGCTGAAGATCCACGGCGCGGAGCTCTCGGCCGACGAGCGCGACCAGCGCGTGGCGCAGGCGCTTGAGGAAGTCGGGCTCGACGCCGGCACCCGCTGGCGTTACCCGCACGAATTCTCCGGCGGCCAGCGCCAGCGCATCGCCATCGCCCGCGCCATGGTGCTCAAGCCGCGCTTCGTCATGCTCGACGAACCGACCTCGGCGCTCGACATGAGCGTGCAGGCGCAGGTGGTCGATCTGTTGCGCGACCTGCAGCGCAAGCACGATCTGGCCTATCTCTTCATCAGCCACGACCTGAAGGTGGTACGTGCCCTCGCCAACGAGGTGATGGTGATGCGCGCCGGCAAGGTGGTGGAGGAGGGTCCGGCCGAAGACATCTTCGACCGTCCGAGGACCGAGTACACCAAGGCGCTGATGGCCGCCGCCTTCGATCTCGAAGCGCGGCCGGGCGGCGCGGTCAGCGAGTGAGACGATGAACGACGAACGCATTCTCCTGTCGGTCACCGGCTGGGATCCGGACATCTGGGTCCGTGAACTCAACAGACACACTCCGGGGCGCGAAATCGTGCTCGAGCCCGATGGCGCGGACGACCCCTCGATCCGCTATGCTGTGGTGTGGAAACAGCCCGAGGGGCTTCTCTCCAACCTGCCGAGACTGAAGGCGATTTTCTCGCTCGGCGCCGGCGTCGACCATGTCTTCAAGGACACCACGCTACCCGATGTGCCGATCGCGCGGATCGTCTCGCCCGATCTGACCGCCCGGATGAGCGAATATGTCGTCTGGCGGGTGCTCGACCATCACCGGTTCGGCCCGCTCTACCGGTCGCAACAGGATGCCCGCATCTGGAACGAGTTGCGCGACCAGGCCTCCGCCGACGAGGTGACGGTGGGGATCATGGGGCTCGGCGAACTGGGCCGGGATTCGGCAAACAAGCTCAAGGCCCTCGGCTTCGAGATCACCGGCTGGTCGCGCCGTCCGCAACGTGTTGAGGGCGTCACCTGCTATACCGGACAGGAAGGTTTCGGCGATTTTCTGGCATCGGCCAACATCTTCGTGGTGCTGCTGCCGCTGACCGGCGAGACGCGCGGCATTCTCAATCTCGATACCATCCGGCGGATGACCCGGCGGGATCATTTCGGCGCGCCGGTTCTCATCAATGCCGGACGCGGCGGACTGCAGGTCGAAACCGATATTCTGACCGCGCTCGACGAAGGGCTTCTGAGCGCCGTCTCGCTCGACGTCTTCGAGACAGAGCCGCTGGCTGAGGAAAGCCCGCTCTGGGCGCACGCGAAGGTGACTATCACACCGCATGCAGCGGCCGCCTCGAGCCCGAAGAAGCTCGCCGGACCGATTGTCGCGCAGATGAAGGCCTGTGACCGCGGCGAGCCGCTGACCAATCTGGTCGATAAAGACGCCGGCTACTGAAATTCAGGCAAAGACCCGGCGATATCCGGTCGGCGGGCCGTAGAGCGCCGCGATGCGCGCAATCGCGCCGGCCAGAGGCTCACGCGTGACCGTCATCGTGCCGCCCGAGGCATGGAGCAGCGTCTTGCCATCATCCTCGATGAAGCCGACATGGCCCTTCCAGAAGACGAGATCGCCGCGTTGAAGGCCGTCCCTTTCCGGATCGATGGCCGAACCGAGCCACTTGGCCTGCATGTCGGAATCGCGCGGCGCGGCGTAGCCGGTCATGGCGAAAGCCGTCTGGACCAGGCCCGAACAGTCGATGCCGAAGCCCGAGCGCCCGCCCCAGAGATAGGGGGTTTGAAGAAAGAGCGTCGCGACCGCCACGGCGTCCCCGTCCGCAGCCCCATCGAGCGGGCGGCAATGGGAGGCGATCACCGCCTCGCCGCTTTCGAGCAGAAGATAGCGGGTGTCGCGGGTCACCGTATCACCCACCACATCGAGCCGGCTTCCCATGGAGAGCGCGGCGGCGACGGGAAATTTCAGGTCCGGGCCGGGATAGAGAAAGGTCCGGGGTGTGGTCACGATATGGGTCGCCTCGCCCTGCCCCGAGACCAGCGCCGCATCGGAGACATAGCCGACGTAATCGTCCGCGTCGCACTTGATCCACGCCCAGCCCTCCTGGCGGTCGAAGACGCGGACCGTTTCGCCGTACAGGATCTGGCTGTCGATGCCGGCGGAGGGATCGGGACGCGGCCTGATATCGGCGAGCGGGGCAATGAGGCGGGCGGGCTCTCCCTCCACGAAGCGTTCCGCCTCCACCTTCCCACGCAGGGCGGTCTCGGCGAGGTCGGGCCGAAAGGCGTGAAGCCTGCGATCGAGATCGCCGCTCACGGCATCACCCCGTCGCGCGGCAGGCTGGCCGCCTCGCGGATGATGATGTCACCGAGCTTTTCCACGAAAAGCGCACCTTCAACCGTGCGCTTGATGATGACGTTGCGGCGGTCGCGCTCGTCACGCACGCGCCGGACGAGGCCCATATTCCCCATCGTGTCGAGCGCGCGGGTGATCACCGGCTTGGTCACGTCGAGCTTGGCGGCCAGTCCCCGCACGGTGTGCGGCGGCGGTTTGAGATAGATATGGAGCAGGATGACCAGTTGCCGCATCGTCAGATCCGGCCCGACCAGCTCGAGCTGGGCCAGTGTCGCCGAATGCCAGAGCCCCAGAGCCTGGGACGGTTTGAGGTCGATCGACATCGAATCCGCCGCGCGATTCGTTACGGTTCCGTATCATGTTTTCCGATGACGGCTGTTTTAGCAACCCCTTACGCGGAATTTCGGCCGTATCGCTCCTTCATCACCCGATAGAGCGCCCGGATGCCCTGCGCCTGCCCGCCCACGGGTGCATGCGGCTGGGCCTTGGGCGTCCAGCCGAAGATGTCGAGATGGCACCACGGAATGTCCTTCTCGACGAAGCGCCGAAGGAAAAGCGCCGCGGTGATCGAGCCCGCGAACCCGCCAGCCGGCGCATTGGTGATGTCGGCGGCCGGCACGTCGAGCATGGATTCGTAGGGCTGGTAGAGCGGCAGCCGCCAGAGCGGATCCGACACGGCGGAGGCAGCACCGGCGAGATCGGCGGACAAAGCTTCGTCATCGGTATAATAGGGCGGCAAATCCGGCCCCAGCGCAACGCGCGCAGCCCCCGTCAGGGTCGCCATGTCGATCAGCAGTTCCGGCCTGTCCTCGCAGGCGTAAGCGAGCGCATCGCCAAGCACCAGCCGGCCCTCGGCATCGGTATTGTCGATCTGGACGCTCACTCCCTTGCGGCTCCTCAGGATGTCGCCGGGCCGGAAGGCGTTGCCGGAGACCGAGTTCTCCACTGCCGGAACGAGGACGCGGAGATCCACGTCGAGCCCGGCATCCATGATCATCAGCGTAAGGCCAAGCACGTTGGCGGCCCCGCCCATGTCCTTCTTCATCAAGAGCATCGAGGAGGCCGGCTTGAGGTCGAGGCCGCCGGTATCGAAACAGACCCCCTTGCCGACCAGCGTCACTTTCGGCGCGCCGGCCTTGCCCCAGCGCATTTCGAGGAGCCGCGGCGCGTCGGCAGCTGCCCGGCCGACGGCATGGATCATCGGGAAATTCTGTTCGAGCAGTTCATCGCCCGCGATCACGTTGATCGCCGCGCCATAATGGCTGCCGAGCGCACGGAAGACATCTTCCAGGGCAGCCGGGCCGAGATCGTTGGCCGGGGTGTTGATGAGATCGCGGGCGAGATCGACGCCGGATGCGATGCGCGCGAGATCGTCGGCGTCCACGCTATCGGCGAGCGCCAGCCGGCCGCGTTCGGCGCCCGGCTTTTTATAGCTTTCGAACCGGTAACCGCCGAGCGCCACAGCAAGCGAATCACGCGCCGGATTCTCCGAGCCTTCAAGGCGCCACAGGCCCGCGGGAAGCGCTGCGGCGAGCTTTCCCGTGGCGAAGGGATGGGCGGTGGACGCCTCGCCGGTTCCGAACAGGCATCCGGCAAGTTCGCCATTGGCGCCAGGCACCAGAAGATGGTGGCCTTCGGCGCCGGAAAAGCCCGCGTTCCGGGCCCAGGCGGCGGCTTCGGCCGGAAGGCCCGAAGTTTCCACAGCGCCCTTGGCGACGAGCCAGACCGGGCGGCTTTCGCCCTCGGAGACAGCCGGATATTCGCGTTTGATGAACTGGTAGGGCGCCATGCGGCTTCGCTCCTGAATGCGTGTGGGGAGACTGCTTCGCGGGTTTGTTAACCGTTGGTTAGGGTTAACAGATTATTGCTCACGGAGGGAACATGGCGATGCGCGGTTTTTGCATTCCGGACATTTTGCGGGATCGGCGTCGCGGACAGGGATTTCACGCATGAGCATCGTCAAGACGGGATCACCGGTTATCAGGAAACTTGCCGTTTCCACGGCTGCCGTGCTTCTGGCCATGTCGCTCGCGGGCTGCGCCTCGAAGGGCCCGATGCACACCGGATCCATCCCCAAACTCAACAAGTCGCTGGATTCGATGAACCAGTCGGAACTCCGGCAGGCTTCCGAACGCTACGGCCAGGCCTATGAGCGCAATCCGAAGGATGCGGGCACGGGCATGAAATATGCCGAGATGCTGCGGATGGCGGGACGCAACGATCAGGCGCTTGCCGTCATGCAGCAGGTGGCAATCCACAATCCGACAGACCGGACCGTGCTCGCCGCCTATGGCAAGGCACTCGCCGGGGCGGGCGAACTGCAGAAGGCACTCGAAACCATCCAGCGCGCCCAGACGCCCGACCGGCCCAGCTGGCAGCTCCTGTCCGCCGAAGGTGCGGTTCTCGACCAGCTCGGCGATGCCGACAGTGCGCGCCAGCGCTATCGCAAGGCGCTCGAAATCGAGCCCGACGAGCCCTCGGTCCTGTCCAATCTCGGCATGTCGTATCTGATCAACGGCGATCCGCGTTCCGCGGAGACCTATCTGCGCAAGGCGGCCAACCAGCCGCGTGCCGACAGCCGCGTGCGCCAGAACCTCGCTCTGGTGGTCGGATTGCAGGGCCGCTTCCAGGAAGCCGAAAACATCGCCCGCGCCGAGCTTTCCGCCGAGCAGGCTCAGGCCAATGTCCAATATCTGCGCGCCATGCTCGCCCAGCAGAATTCGTGGGCCAAGCTGCAGAACGGCGAAGACAAGAACACCAACTGATCGGGCATCCAGGTTCTACCGAAACTCCCCTGCGACACGCCTGCACCGGAGTGCTCATGAACACGCCCCTTGGACGTCTCGTCGTCTACACCCGCAAGATGGAGGAAATGGCTGCATTCTACTGCCGTCATTTCGGGTTCGAGGCAGCTGTCAGCGAAGACGACCGCATTCTGGAGCTGCGTCCGCCCGACGGCGGGATGACGATCCTCCTTCATCCCGCATCCAGAGGCCAGAAGGTTGGCCAGTCCCTGGTCAAGCTCGTCTTCGATGTGGAGGATGTCGAAGCGTTCTGCGCCACCGCCCGCGACAACGGTCTCACCTTCGGGCCAGTCCACACGACGAGCGGTTACAGCTTCGCAAACGCCAAAGATCCCTCAAACAACCCCATCTCGGTATCGAGCCGGGCGTTTTCAAACCAGGTATCGTAGCGAGAGCCTGCCGCGGTTCGGCCGGGACTCGCTCAGCCGAAATTGTCCATGACCTGGATGATCGCCGGACCGAGGATGACGCCGATCAGCACCGGCAGGAAGAACAGGATCATCGGCACGGTGAGTTTGGGCGGAAGGGCCGCCGCTTTCTTTTCGGCCTCGGTCATCCGCGTGTCGCGGCTTTCCTGCGCAAGCACCCTGAGCGCCTGGGCGATCGGGGTACCGTATCGCTCGGACTGGATGAGCGCCTGCGTCACCGATTTTACGGTCTCAAGCCCGGTGCGATTACCAAGATTTTCGAACGCCATGCGGCGATCCTGGAGGTAGGAGAGTTCGGCGGTGGTGAGCAGGAATTCCTCGGCCAGTGCGGTCGACTGGACGGCGATCTCCTCGGCCACACGCTTCATCGCCGCCTCGATGGAGACGCCCGATTCGACGCAGATGAGCATCAGGTCGAGCGCATCCGGCCAGGCCTGCTTGATCGATTTCTGCCGTTTGCCGACCTGGTTGGAGACATAGAGATTGGGCGAATAGAAACCGGCATAGGCGGCGAACACGCAGGCGAGCAGGCGGACCGTGAACGGCTTGTCGGCAAGGGCGCCGAGAGCGAAGATGTAGACGCCGGCAACCGCCAGGAAGACAAAAGGCAGCGTCACGCGCGCCAGCAGGAACATGTTGAGCGCGTTCTGGGTGCGGAAGCCGGCATTGCGCAGTTTGGCGACGGTGGCGTCATCGGCCAGCGCCTTCCTGAGATTGAGCTGCTCTACGATCTGGCGGACGGACTGGTTGTTCTTGGTCCTCAGGCCGGCACGCGACTTGCCGCTCTGCTCGGCATTGAGGCGCGAGCGTTCCCGCGCCCGGATTTCCTCGCGCTCGAGTGCCGCAGATTTCATCCGCGCCTCGAGATCGCCCTTTTCGAAATAGGGCATCATGATCGTGAACAGCGTGGCGAAAACGGCGATCGAAACCAGCGCCGGGACCAGATAGGTCGGGTTTGCGAGGGCGGACAGAATGGAGCCGATCATCGTTCCCCCCTAGATCTCGAAGTTGATCATGTTGCGCATGACGAGGATGCCGATCGACATCCAGACGCCGGAGGCGGCCATGATCATGTGGCCGCGCGAATCGGTGAACAGCACCATCATGTATTCCGGCGACGTCAGATAGACGAGGGTCGCCACGATGAAGGGCAGCGCGCCGATAATGACCGCGGAGGCCTTGGCCTCCATCGACAGGGCGTTGACCTTGGCCTTCATCTTGCGGCGGTCGCGCAGCACGCGCGAGAGATTGCCGAGAGCCTCGGAGAGATTGCCGCCCGCCTGGGCCTGGATGGCGATGACGATGGCGAAGAAGTTCGCCTCCGGCAGCGGAATGCGGGTGTAAAGCCGGGAGCAGGCCTCGGGCACGCTCATTCCCATCTGCTGGGCCTCGACGACGCGGCGGAATTCGGTCCGGACCGGCTCCTGGCCATCGCTGGCGATCATCCGGATGGCGTCGTTGAGCGGCAAGCCGGACTTGATCGAGCGCACCATGATGTCGAGCGCGTTGGGGAATTCGTTGAGGAAAGCCTTGAAGCGCCGGTTGCGAAGGAAACCGAGAACCCAGCGCGGAAGGCCGAGCCCGCCGGCCACGGCCACGCCGGCGGCTACCAAAAGGGTGCCGTTGGTCATGATAGCCATGAAGCCGAGAACGAGGCCGAGAATGGCGGACAGGACATAGAACTGCTGCACCGAGATGGGCAGCCCTGCCTGCAGGAGGCGGTCGGCAATCGGAGGCGACTGGCGCTTGTCGTTTTCCTTCTGCTTTTCCTCGAGCGTCTTGAGGGTTTCCTGCATCGTCTTGCGGCGCTTGTTCGCCTCGGAGACGCGGTCGCGCGCGGCGTTGACCTTGCTGCGGTCCGTCTCCGCCGCCTTGATGCGGTTGAGCCGGCTGGTCGTTTGCTTGTCCGCCTCGATCCGGTTGTAGAGCACACCATAGCCGAGCGCGGCGGCGGCGAAGGCTGCCAGACCGATCATGGCGAGGACGGTGGTGTCAAATCCGAACACGAAAAGGATCCTACTCAGACAGTTTTTCCATGGAATCGAGGGCCGCGGCGAGCCGCTTGTCCTCGTTGTAATAGCGGGCGCGATCCCAGAAATTCGGCCGGCCGATGCCGGTGGAGCGATGCTGGCCGATAAGCCGGCCCGCCGCATCCTCGCCGAGGATTTCGTAGCGCATCAGATCCTGGGTGATGATGACGTCGCCTTCCATGCCCACCACCTCGGTTATCTGGGTAATGCGGCGCGAGCCGTCGCGCAGGCGGGCCGCCTGGATGATGACGTCGATCGAGCCTGTGATCATCTCGCGCACGGTCTTGGCCGGCAGGGTATAGCCGCCCATCGCGATCATCGATTCCATACGGCTGAGGCATTCGCGCGGGCTGTTGGAGTGGATGGTGCCCATCGACCCGTCGTGACCGGTGTTCATGGCCTGCAAGAGGTCGAAGACCTCCGGGCCGCGCACCTCGCCGACGATGATGCGTTCGGGGCGCATACGCAGGCAGTTCTTGACGAGATCGCGCATGGTCACCTCGCCCTCGCCCTCGATGTTGGGCGGGCGGGTTTCGAGCCGGACCACGTGCGGCTGCTGGAGCTGCAGCTCCGCGGAGTCCTCGCAGGTGATGATGCGTTCGTCGGTGTCGATATAGGCGGTCAGGCAGTTCAGAAGCGTCGTCTTGCCCGAGCCGGTACCGCCGGAGATGACGACGTTGCAGCGCACCCGGCCGATGATCTGCAGAATTTCCGCGCCTTCCGGCGTGATCGCGCCGAAGCGGACGAGCTGATCGAGGGTGAGCTTGTCCTTCTTGAATTTACGAATGGTCAGCGCGGTGCCGTCGATCGCAAGCGGCGGGGCGATGACGTTGACGCGGCTGCCGTCGGGAAGGCGCGCGTCGCAGATCGGGCTCGATTCGTCGACGCGGCGGCCGACCTGGCTGACGATGCGCTGGCAGATCGACAGAAGCTGGCTGTTGTCGCGGAACCGCACGTCGGTTTCCACCACCTTGCCATCGACTTCGATGAAAGTCGTGCCCGAGCCGTTGACCATGATGTCGGCGATGTCGTCGCGCGCCAGAAGCGGCTCAAGCGGACCGTAACCCAGAACGTCGTTGCAGATGTCGTCGAGCAGTTCCTCCTGCTCGGCGATCGACAGGGCGAAGTTCTTGATGGTGATGATATCGTTGACGATATCGCGGATTTCCTCGCGCGCGCTCTCGGAATCGAGCTTGGCAAGCTGCGAGAGGTCGATCGTGTCGATGAGCGCGGAGAACACCTGGCTCTTGGTGTCGTAATAGGCCTCGTTGCGGGCTGCTTTCTTGCGTACCTCCTCTTTCCGCGGCTGGATGGCCGCAGGCCGGGAAGCAGGCGGAAGAGGGGCGTTGGCCGGCTCGGACGCCTGGCGGCCCATGTCGGCTGAGGGCTGAACCGAAGGCGGGGCAACCGGAGCGGGGGCCTCGCCGAGCAGGGAGGCCCGTCCATCATCCGGCTCGCTCCGCGGCTGTGGCGCGGGCACGGACGAGCCGGCCGCGTGTGCCGGGGCCGGTTCCGGCGCCTGATGGGCCGGCCGGGGCGGGGTTCCGCTTGAGCGTTTGCCGAACATTAGCTGTTTCCACTCACAAATTCGTCGTTACTTGCGGCCGAGCATGCCGAGAAGCCCGCCCAGTCCGCCCTTGCGGCGCTTCTTCACTTCCGCGCGCCCGGTGACGATATGGGCGAGCTGGGAGAGCGATTCCGCGATCGGCGACTTGCTGCTGGCCTCGGCGATCATCAGCCCGGAATTCGACGCATCGCCGAAAAGCTGCGCATCGAAGGGAATGATGGCGCAGGGTTCGATGCCCAGCGGCTCGCAGAAGACGTCGACGGCGATTTCCGGACGCTTGGCCATGCCGACCTGGTTGAGCACCAGGAGCGGCGGCGTGTCGTTCGGGCGAAGCTTGGCGAGCGTATCGTAGAGGTTCTTGGTGTTGCGCAGATTGGCGAGATCGGGCGTGGCTGTGATGACGATCTCGTCGGAGGCGGAGAGCACCCGTCGGGTCCAGTCGTTCCACACATGCGGGACGTCGAGCACGGTCACCGGCGCGTTGCGCTGGACGATGTCGAGGATCGGCAGGAAGGCGTCGCCGCTGAAATCGTAATTGCGATCGAGCATCGAGGGCGCGGCGAGCATCGAAAGATGTTCCGAGCACTTGGCGAGAAGGCGGTCGAGGAAGACCTCATCGAGCCGGTCGGGCGAGAAGACGGCCTCTGCGATCCCCTGCGCCGGATCGTTGTTGAAGTCGAGATTGGCGGTGCCGAAGGGCAGGTCGAGATCCGCGAGAATGGTTTCGCTCTCGAACAGTTCGGAGATCATCCAGGCGCAGTTGTGCGCCAGCGTCGAAGAGCCGACACCGCCCTTTGCTGCCATGAAGGAGATCACCCGCCCCAACGGCTCGGCATCCGGATCGACGAAAATGCCGGAGATCACGCCGATAACGTCGGCCATGGAGACCGGCGCCACCATGTATTCGGAAATCCCGTTGCGGATGAGATCGCGGTAGAGGGTGACGTCGTTTACATGGCCGATCACCACCACGCGGGTATCGGGATCGCAAACCTCGGCAAGCTGGCCGAGTTCGGCCATCAGCGTCTCGGCGTTCTGCGAGGTCTCGAGGATCAGCAGGTTCGGCGTCGAACTGGAGGCATACATGTTGGCCGCTGCAATCACACCGCCGGAATTGATGCGGGCATGGACCTTGGCCATGCGGCGGTCCTGGGCGCAGCGCTCGAGTGTGCGGGCTACGCTGTCGGTTTCGCAGAAGGCATGGATGGAGATGCGCGGCAGCGGCCGGACACGCTCGATATCGCCGCGGTCCGTTTCCACGGCTTCCTCGGCCTCGAACTCCTTTTCGTGCATGTAGTCAAGATTCGACATCAGTCCGTTCCCATTCAATCCATACTATCCGGCCATCCCGTCCTGGCCCCGCTGCCGTTCTGCCGCGGTTTCGCCGGGAGCCGCTAGTCCGCCAGCAACGAGCCGCCTTTACGATAGGCCTCCACCACGTTCGCACGGCGCTCGGCGTCTATCGGCGAGGAGCCGCGTGGTCCCAGGAGATCGGCCGGGTTCTCGATCTGCGCGGCCAGATTGGCCTGACTGGAGCAGCCGAAATTGTGGTAGTTGCGGTTCTGATCCGGGTTGGCGAGCATGTCTTCCGGCCACTCGCCGCACGGTCCCGCCGAAGCCGTCGTGGCGAGGAAGGAGATACGGATCGGGGCCGCGTCCTGCGGCGAGGCTGCCGGATAGGACGTGGTGATGATGCGGTTGCGCGGAACACCGTCGGAGGCAAGAATGTCGACCACCTCACGCGATAGCAGCGAGGCGGCGCCGGCATTCGGCGAACCGACGGGCACCATGACCCGTACCGAGCCCGAGGCCATCGAATGATAGCGCCCCGAGGCACCGCGCACCGATTCGCGCAAGGACTGCGTGAGCTTGCGGTCACCGCTCGCGACGGGGATATCGAACGTGTGTTCCTGCTCGTTGATGACGATCGGATGCCGCGTGCGGTAGTCATCCGGAATCGAGCCGACGATGACGTGGTGGCGGTTGGCGCAGCCCGACAGAAGGACTGCGGCGAGGCCCGCGACCACGAAAGGTCGGGACAGGGCATGAAGCCTGCCGAGGGAGAATGTGCTCTTGTAGGTGTTCATCGTCTCGCCCCCGATCACTTGTAGATAAAGCCGATTGCGCCGTGATAGCGGCCGGGCGGCAGGTCGGTTTCCATGCGCCCGTAGACACGGTTCACCTTGCCGAGGAAGAAGCCGGCGCCGTCATTGGGCGGATTGAAGTTGTCATCGGGCCGCGAAAGCCTGTTTCGGGCAACCGGTTTGACCAGATAAGGTGTCGCAATGATTACGAGCTCGGTTTCGTTTCGAATGAAATCCTTGCTTCGGAACAGCGTGCCGATCACCGGGATCTTGGAGATGCCGGGATAGCCGGACATCGCCTGGCGGATATTGTCCTGGACCAGGCCGGCCAGCACGATCGAACCGCCGGAGGGAAGTTCGACAGAGGTTTCCGCCTCGCGCCGCTTGATGGAGAGGCGCGTCAGGCCTGGCGAACCAATGCTGTCAGAGCTCGGGATATTGCCCTGCACAGACGCCGAGCCCTCGAAAGTGGGCTCCGAGACCTCGGTCTGGATCTTCAGCGAGATCCGGCCGGGAGAGAGAACGACAGGCAGGAAATTGAGCCGGATTCCATATTCAACCTCGCGGTCGGTGTAGGTGGGACGACCCGTCTGCTCGTTATACTCGACCGAGTCCCGCACCTGAAATTCACCGCCGACGTAGAAGTTGGCCGCTTCGCCAGAGATTGCCGTCAGGCTCGGCTCGGCCAAGGTGCGCATGACGCCCGCCTGTTCCATCGCATTCAGATAGGAAGCGACAGAATAGCCGGAGATATTGCCGGTAAGCTGGGCATAGTTCAGCCCGGTGTTTATCGCGCCGAGGTTCTCCGGGTTCGCATTGACGAACCGTCCCGCCGAACCGGAGATCGAAGAGTTGAAACCGAGCTGCTTGAGCACCTGGCGGCTGACCTCGGCGACGGTGACCTTCAGCGTCACCTGATCCTCGCCGTCGATCTTGAGCATGTTGACGATCTGCGACTTCTGGCGCTCTTCCGCGAAGATCGCCGCATCGCCACCGTCGCCGACCGCGGTCAGGTTTCGGGTGGTCGCCTCACCGCCGGTGAGAAAGATCTGCGCAAGCCGCGCGGCCTGGGCGGCATCCTGCGGGGTGCGCACCGACCCGGTGAGCACGATGTTGTCCGAGATGATTTCCACCGTTATGTCGGAATCGGGGATGAACCGCGCCAGGTAGCCTTCGAGGCCGGCGACGTCACGCTCGATCTCGAGTTCGATGGAGACAATCTCCTCCCCCTGCGAGCCGAAGACGAAGATGTTGGTCTGGCCGACGGTCTTGCCGAAGAGGTAGATTCGCCGCGAGGTCCGCGTCACCGCGTCGGCGAGCGAGGGATCGGCGACAAGGATGTCGTGGGCGTCGGAGGGAAGATCGATGACGACGGCCTTGTTGAGCCCGAGCTTGACCCGCTTGGACACGCCGGGGCCGCCATGGCTGATCTTGATGATGCTGGCGCTGCCCTCGGCGGCTGCCGGCGCCACTCCCAGCGGAACGCCCGGCATGCCGACAAGCGCCACGCTGGTGAGCAGGCTGATGGCGGTCAAGGAAGCCGTGATCTTTTTCAGTCGGTTACGCACTTTCGATCTCCGCACTTAATTGGTGGGCGTCACGTCGGTGACCGAGCCGGAACGGAACACCTTGATGGCCGCGGCGGTCCCGTCGCCGTTCAGCAGATAATCGGCCCCTCCGGCATCCGGTTCCTGGGCGTCGGCGACGCTGCGTAACGAGAGCGTGAGCCGGTCGGCGATCTGCTGGGCAACGGCAATGATTCGGGCCTGTTCAGGGCTTAGTTCGAGGGTCGCGGTCGAGCCGACCGCCGTCCGGTTACCGTCGGGACTTTCCTCGATCCGCTGGTCGATCGCGAGCACGCGGATATTGGAGAGGATGACCTCGGTCAGAAAACCTTCGCTACCCATGGCCCGGCGCACCATGATGACGTCGACGCGGTCATTGGGCAGAATGAAGCCGCCGGCGCCGGTGGCAACGGAAATTTCGGTGGCGATCGCGCGCTTGCCCGCGGGCAGCAGCGCCGACATCACCCTGGCCGACGAATCGACGATTTTCTCTCCGCGCACCGGCTCGCCGATGAACATCGGCAGGCGCACCACCGAGCCGTCCAGTTCGGCAATGGCCTCGGGACGCTCGTCCTGCCGGATCAGACCCTCGACGAGGGCGTCTTCCGGCCAGCCCTTCCACTCGAGAACATCGGCATTGAGGCGCGCGCCAACGGGCATGGACTGTTTGGCGACGAGAATGGCCACGGTGGGCGCCTTCTCGACGACCGCCGGCGGCGCTTCCGTCACCGCAGCCGGCTGCCGGGTCAGATTCAGCGCGAGATAGCCGGCCAGACCAGCGGCCACGACGGCCACAGCCATGATGATGACTCGTGCGGGTTTCATAATCGGTCCCCAACGAATTGGACTTCACTGGCCCGAGAATGCGCGCGCAATCGTCAAATTATGGTTAATAAGTCCCTTCCCGGGATGGTAAATGAAATCTTTCCCGCAACAGGCGATATCCGGGGGCGGCCGAAATCGTCCGGAAAACTCAGCCTGCGGGGCCGAGAACGGCGCGCATCAGCACGGAATCGGGATAGCAGGTGAGCGCCGCCAGGCCGATGGCGATGGCATAGGGCACGCCCTTCTTCGAATTGAAGAAATGCAGCGGGATCGGCAGCGGAAGCGCCATGAAGACCTGCTGGTTGGCGCGCAGGACCAGCACCACCAAGGTCAGCAAGCCGCCATAAATGCCGACGGTCGCGAGGTAGCCGAGAAGATCGATACCGAAACCGAACCATACGGCGCTGGCGGCCAGCAGCTTGGCATCGCCGCCGCCCATCACGTTCAGCGCGAAGAGTCCGAAACAGACCACGAGCACTGCGGCGCCGGCGGCAACGTGCCAGCCGATCTCGACGGGCGCGAGTCCGGCGAAAGGCGCGATCGCCAGAAACGCGACAAAGAGAAGGATCGACACCCGGTTGGGGATCGTCATCGAAAACATATCGGAAAACGCGGCCACCGCCATCAGAAGCGGAAAGACGACAAATATCGCGGCATCGAGCATGTCGAACTCCTTGTCGCCTCCGAGACTAGCTGCCGGCGTTTAAAAAAGAGCGAACGAAAAAGGGCCGCTCATGAAGAGCGGCCCCTTTTGATGTAGCTTTCGCGCCCGTGTTAGTGGGCGTTTTCAGCACTGTTCATCTCGGTCGAGATGGCGTTGAACGTGTTGCTCAGGCTATTGCCGAGCGTGGTCGCGCCGGTGATCAGGGCGACGGAGATGAGAGCGGCGATGAGGCCGTATTCGATGGCAGTCGCGCCGGATTCGTCCTTGGCGAAACGTGCAATAAGCTTGGTCATTGGGTTGCTCCTTGTTCCACATGCGGTTTCAGCACTACCTCCAGGTATTCCTCCTGGTCGGATGGGAGCACCCTAGCGACGCGCGTTTGCGATCTACTTAAGAAAGACGGTTAGCGAATAGTATACGCTTACAACCGGATCGCATGGTTATCGCAAGGTGAACATTGCGCCGCTCGAACAGCCACAGTCATTATATATACAGGCTGCCCCGAGAAGAGGCAGCGCCTGCTGCGGCGCCGTCCCCGATTGCGGTTTCCGTTAAGCGCGGAGACCGATTTCCCGTTTAGGGATAGTTGTCCGACAGCTGCCGCGGCCGTCCTCCGGCGGGGGCTTTACACTAAATTCACCATTAGCGGGGATTTTAGAGCAAACCCCTGCAAGGAATGGCGAATGGCCCCGGTATCCCACCTGAAACACGCCCTTGTCCGCGCTGCATCTGCAGCCGGTCTGCTGGCAGCGATGCTCGCCGGCCCGGTTCACGCCCAGGAAGACATGATCCGCGTTGCCATGGATCACGCGCGCATCATCAAGCTCGACCGGCCGATCAGCAAGGTGATCGTCGGCAGTTCGGCGGGGGCGGACGTGGCGGTCGCCGACACCAACACGATCGTGTTGACCGGCAAGTCCTACGGCACCACCAATCTCGTCATTCTCGATCCGGACGGCCAGCCGATCGTCGACGAGGTCGTGCTCGTCTCGGTCGACGAGGCCAACACGCTGCGCATCTACCGCCAGACCGACCGGACCGTGTTCTCCTGCTCGCCCTATTGCGAGGAACACGCAAAGACGGTCACGGCGGCGCCGTAAGCCATCGCCAGGGCACCGGTGGTTAAGACGGGCTTAATCAGAAGTCCGATCAACTTGCCCATTTCGTTACGATTTATTCAACTCCTGCACGGTAATCTTCAGCCATGGCAATTTGGCTGTGGAGCGATCCTGTGGCATCGAAAACGAAAGATTTGGGGAGCAAGCACCGTCCCGCGCGCCTGTTCCGCCGCTTTCGGAGGAACGAGGACGGTGTCGCGGCGATCGAATTCGGTGTCCTCGCCATTCCCTTCTTCCTCTTGATCTTCGCCACCATCGAGACCTTCATCGCCTATGCCGGCGAGCAGCTCCTGGCCAATACGGTCGACACGATGGGCCGGAAAATCCGGACCGGCCAGATCACCTACAATCAGGGCAAGGCGACGGACATGGACGCGGCGGCCTTCCGTACCGCCTTCTGCAACGAAATCTCGATCATGATGAAGTGTTCGGATTCGGACGGTACGCGCCTCAATCTCGACGTCAGAAAGTTCACCACTTTCGCGGCGATACCGAAGGGAATTCCGCGTGTAGGCGGAGTGCCCACCGGCGATCTGGACACCTCGGCCTTCGCATACAGCCCCGGCGGAGCCGGCAGCATCAATGTCGTCAGAGCCTATTACCACTGGGATGTCATTACGGATCTGGTGCGGCCCTACATCACCAATGTCAGAAATGGTTCGGAGGGTCCCGACTATTATCTGATGGTCGCGACCGCCGCATTCCAGAACGAGAATTACCCGTAACCGCCCGATCGGAAGCGAAGACAATGGCTGCGAACGAAACAACAGGCAGAAATGGCATGCTGACGAAGCTGTCGAATGCCTTGCGCGCCTTCCGCGGCAACCGCGAGGGCGTGGGTGCCGTCGAGTTCGCAATCATCGCGCCGGTGCTCATCGTCCTCTACATCGGATCGCTGGAAGTGTCGGTCGCAATGTCGGCCAACAAGAAGGTCGCGCGCGCCTCGAGCACGGTGGCCGACCTGGTGACCCAGAATTCCACAATCGACAAGGCCTTCCTCCAAACGATGATGGATGTCAGCCAGAGCGTGATATCGCCGTTCAAGACCACCGGTCTGAGCATCAAGATCACCGGCATCACCATTGATTCATCCAAAAACGCCAAGGTCGCCTGGTCCTGGAAGAACGGCGGCACCGAGCCTTACGCAAGGAATTCCGAGGTCACCGTTCCCTCGCAGCTCAAGATTCCCTCGACATTCCTGGTGCGTTCGGAAGTTCAGATGGATTACAATCTGTTGCTGGCCCTTCCTGGCGTGGGCGGGATCGAGACCAAGCATCTCAAGCTCGGCAAGACCTACCACCTGCGCCAACGTCTCGGCGATACCGTCTCCTGCACCGATTGCGGCTCCTGACGCCGTCCGACAAGTCCTTGTCGTTTCAGGGCGTCGCTCCCGTGATGGCGGGTGCGTCCTCGCGCAGTCGCTTCGAAACCCTTTCCAGACCGCGATACTCCGCCTCCGCGGCGGGTCCGTAACCGCCTGACTCGTAGGGTTCCAGAATATCGAGAAGACCGGGCTGGCCGTCGGGCACCCCGTCGAGAAAACGCCCCAGCTTTTCAACCAGTTCGTCGGGAAGCGAGCGCAGAATGGCGTGCGGGCCGTTGTAGACGGGGTCGGACAGCCAGGCGATCCGCAGTTCGTCCGTCTTGGCGAGATCTTCCTCATAAAGTCCGCCGAAAAGCCGCTCAGGCAGGGCTGCGGCTGTGTCCGTTCCGCCTTCGGGCAGCCATGCCATGACGCCGTCTGCCTCGCCGGCCACCAGCATGTCGACCGCCGCGCGGACCGAACCCGCCGGGACCAGTTCGCCGACCGTCAAGGCGCCGCTGTCGACGGCTTCGCGCGGGATGACCCAGCCCGACAGCGAATTCCGGCTGGAAAATGCGACCCGGGCATCAGCCTGTTCGATATGCGGCCGCAGCGCCAGCACGGAGCGGAACCCGGTGCGGCCGTCGGCGCCGAGCGCCCGGCGCAACGGCTTCACGCAATCGCAGACAGCCTGCGTGGTGGCGAATGAAAGCGCTGTGTGGATCGCGTACTGGACGCGGGCGCTGGCATGGGCGTCGATCAGCGCGGCCAGATCGGGAAAGCGGACGATCTCCACCGGCAGGTCGATCGCCTTCTCGTACGCCTGCTCGATGGTTCTGATCTTCACCGGATCTGCCGTTGCGGGGTGGGACTCGAGCAGTCCGATACGCAGAACGGGGACCACGTCACGGTCGTCCGCATTGGCAGGCAGGAAGCCCGCACAAAGGAGCAGAAGGCTCAGTATGATGAAGCGCGGCATTCTCGTTTCAATCCCCCGGAACGGCGATTTGCGCGCCGAACCTAGCACAAGCGGCGCCTCGGAGGGCGAGGCCGTTATCGTTAGGGTTACTGCCGGTGGTTGACAAAACGGGCCATACGCGCGAACCGAAAGAGGCCGGTTCGATGGCTGGGGCCGTCCGCCTGGCAAGCGGGGAGACCGATGGCGCGCGCATTCTTGTTCGTACTCGATTCTTTCGGTATCGGCGGTGCGCCGGATGCCGGGCAGTACGGCGACGCGGGTGCCGACACGCTGGGGCACATCGCCGAATATGCGATGACCGGCCTCGCCGACCGCAAGGGACTGCGCGAAGGCCCTCTGAATTTGCCGCACCTGGTTTCCCTCGGCCTCTCCGACGCCGCCTTCATGGCGTCTGGTGCCTGGCCGGCGGGGCTCAATCCGCCGGCCCGCCCGCGCGGCCTGCACGGTGCGGCGAGCGAGACGTCGCTCGGCAAGGACACACCCTCCGGTCACTGGGAAATCGCCGGTCAGCCAGTCCAATTCGAATGGGGCTATTTCCCCGCCGAGGGCCCGGCCTTCGACGAGGCGCTCGTCGGGAAATTCATGGAGGCGGGCCGGATCCCCGGCATTCTGGGCAACCGCCATGCGTCGGGCACCGAGATCATCAGGGATTTCGGTGCCGAGCACATCGCCACCGGCAAGCCGATTTTCTACACCTCCAGCGATTCCGTGGTGCAGATCGCCGCCCATGAGGAGGCCTTCGGCCTGGAGCGGCTCTACACGCTGTGCCGAAAGGTGCGCGACATCGTCGATCCACTCAATATCGGCCGGGTGATCGCCCGGCCCTTTCTCGGGACGGAAGAAAAAGGCTTCACCCGCACAGGCAACCGAAAGGACTATTCCGTGCCGCCGCCCGGGCCGACGCTTCTCGATGTGGCGTCCGAAGCCGGCCGCGAAGTGATCGCCGTGGGCAAGATCGACGATATCTTCGCCCATCAGGGCGTGACGAAGATCAGGAAGGCGAGTGGCAACGAGGCGTTGTTCGCCGCCACGCTCGACGCCATGGACGAGGCGAAGGACGGGGATCTCGTCTTCACCAATTTCGTCGATTTCGACATGCTCTACGGCCATCGCCGGGACGTGCCGGGCTATGCGGCGGCGCTCGAGCATTTCGACCGCAGACTGCCGGCCGTGGCCAAGAAGCTGAAGCCCGGCGATCTCGTGCTGATGACGGCCGACCACGGCTGCGACCCGACCTGGCGGGGAACCGACCACACCCGCGAGCGGGTGCCGATCCTCGGTTTCGGGCCGGGCGTGCAGGCCCGTTCGATCGGGGTGCGAGGCAGCTATGCCGATATCGGCGCGTCCGTGGCGCGGCATCTCAAACTGCCCGCGACAGCGCATGGCGAGAGCTTCCTTTGACGCACGCCGTCCCCAAGGCCGAAATTCACTGCCATATCGAGGGTGCGGCGACACCGGATCTCGTCCGCGCCCAGGCCGCGAAATACGGCGTCGACGTTGCCGCCTTTCTGGGCGAGCGCGGCTATGTCTGGTCGGATTTCACCAGCTTTCTCGCCGCCTATGACGCTGCCGCCGCACTGTTCCGCACAGAGGAGGATTATGCCCTTCTCGCTGAAACGCATCTGACGGAGATAGCGGCCGAGGGGGCGATCTATGCCGAGATCTTCGTCTCCCCGGATCATGCGGAGCGCTCGGGCATCGGCGTCGGCGCCTATCTCTCCGGGCTGGCGGGGGGCATCGAGCGGGCGAAGGCCGAATCCGGCATCGAATGCCGGATGATCGTGGTCGGCATCAGGCATTTCGGCGCCGAAGCGGTGGAGGCGGCGGCCCGTTTCGCCGCCGGACGACCGCACGAACTGGTCACCGGTTTCGGCATGGCCGGCGAGGAGCGGTTCGGCCGGGTCGCCGATTACGCGCGCGCCTTCGATACCGCGCGCGCGGCCGGGCTCGGTATTACCATCCATGCGGGCGAACTGGCGGGCGCGGACAGCGTGCGCGATGCACTCGATCATCTCCGCCCCGCCCGGATCGGGCACGGTGCCCGCGCCATCGAAGACAAGGCGCTGGTCGAACGTATTGCGGAGGAGGGAGTGGTTCTCGAACTCTGCCCGGGTTCCAATGTGGCGCTCGGCGTGTTTGCCGACTGGTCCTCGCACCCCTTCGAGACAATGCGGAAGGCCGGCGTCAGGGTGACGCTCAATTCCGATGACCCGCCGCATTTCCATTCCTCGATCGGCAACGAATATGCCATGGCCGCGGCGACCTGGGGCTATGACGCGGCCCAGCTGATGCATTTCACCCGCACGGCGCTCGAAGCGGCATTCATCGATGAGGCGACGCGGGAAAAACTCTTGGGACAGCTCCGCTAAGCCGGACCGCGCGGGTTGCCGCGGCTGGCCGTTCGGTGTTTGATCCGGCCCATCACAATTTCTCGAAACGGCGGACGGTCATGGATTCGGTCACGGTCATCAAACATCCCCTTGTGCAGCACAAGCTGACGATCATGCGCACGAAGGATACCTCGACCGCCGGCTTCCGGCGGCTTCTGCGCGAGATCTCCACACTGCTCTGCTATGAGGTGACCCGCGATCTCGAACTGACCATGGAGACGATCGAGACGCCGCTCACCGAGATCGAGGCGCCCGTGCTCGAGGGCAAGAAGCTGGTTTTCGCCTCAATCCTGCGGGCGGGCAACGGCCTTCTCGAAGGCATGCTCGATCTCGTACCCTCGGCGCGCGTGGCCCATATCGGCGTCTACCGCGATCACGAGACGCTCGAGGCGATCGAGTATTACTTCAAGGCGCCCGAGGATATCGGCAACCGGCTGGTCATCATCGTCGACCCGATGCTGGCGACCGGAAACTCCTCGATCGCCTCCGTCGATAAGCTCAAGGAACGCGGCGCGAAGAACATGCGCTTCCTCTGCCTGCTTGCCGCGCCCGAGGGCATCAAGAACTTTCAGGAGGCCCATCCGGACGTGCCGATCTACACCGCCTCGATCGATAGCCACCTCAACGAGAAAGGCTATATCGTGCCGGGCCTCGGCGATGCCGGCGACCGGATGTACGGCACGAAATAGACGCCCTTTCGGCCTGCGGCCCCTTAACCCTTCGTTGACCATCCGCGCCGCCTGAGCGGCGCGAACCGCCGCTTCTCAGCATCTGTTAGTGAATCGCCGCTAGCTTCGGCTATCAACCGGAGCCTTGTGATGTTCAAGCAGATCTTCCTCGTCGGCTGCGCGGCGCTGGCGATCGCCGCAATCCCGAGCTATGTCGACCATTTCACGGTCACGGACGAGCCGTCCGAACAGGACCTGACGGATGCCGTGGCGATCAACAGCTCCTCTTCCGACATGCGGGCGATGCGCCTGGAGGCACGGGAGGACGAGCGGCCCAGCTATGTCACCGGGACGCGTATCGCCAGCATCGCGATGGACCACAGCGGCCATTTCATCGGCAACTTCCGCATCAACGGGCGGACGGTCAAGGGCGTGGTCGATACCGGCGCCACCATGGTGGCGATGAACGTGTCCACCGCCCGCCAGATCGGCTTGAACCCGCAGCCAAACGACTTCGACCAGCGTGTCGCGACCGCCAACGGCGAGACGAGGGCCGCGAAGGTCTACCTCTCCCGCATGGAAATCGGCTCCATTACCGTATCTGATGTGGAAGCCTTCGTGCTCGACGACAATTCGCTCGCCGGCACGCTGATCGGCATGAGCTTCATGTCGAAACTGGACGGGTACAGGGTCGAAAACCGCACGCTCAAGCTCGAGAAATAGGTTTCGCCGTCAATCCGGCACAATTGTCCGGAGAACCACCGGCCCCGCCTCGACCGGCACGCTCGAGAGACTGATAGCGTTGTCCAGACGTCCCCGTGCCATCGACACCTGATCGTTGGACCGGGCATGGACCCGGCACAGCACGTCCCCGCGCGACACCTTCGTTCCGACCGGCAGGAAATCCGTCAGTCCCACCGCGTGGTCGATATCGTCCTCCGGCCTGGTGCGGCCGCCGCCGAGCGAGACCACCGCCATACCGGTCCCGCGCGTATCATAGCCGGCGACCCATCCGTCGTCTTTGGCAAGAATGTCCACGATCAGCGGAGCTTGGGCGAGATAGTCGTTATAACGCTCGACGAAGTCGGCCGGGCCGCCCAGCAGCTTAACCATCTGGGCGAAACTATCCGCCGCGCGGCCGTCATCGAGCGCCCGGCCGGCCTGTTCCATTCCGGCATCGCGATCCGCCGCCAGGCCGCCCGAGACGAGCATGTCCGCTACAAGAGTAAGTGTTACCTTACGCAATCTTGGATCCTGCGCCGCGCCGGTGAGGAACCGCACGGCATTGGCGACTTCCACCGCGTTTCCCGCGGCGGAAGCCAGCGGTTCGTCCATGTCGGTGAGAACTGCCGTCGTCTTCAGCCCGGCGCCGTTGGCGACAGCCACCAGCGACCGCGCCAGTTCCTCTGCGCGCTCCGTATCGTCCATGAAGGAGCCATTGCCGCATTTGACGTCGAGCACCAGCGCGCCAAGCCCGGCGGCCAGTTTCTTGGACAGGATCGAGGCGGTGATCAGCGGTACCGATTCGACCGTCGCGGTGACGTCCCGGATCGCGTAGAGCCGCTTGTCGGCGGGCGCGAGATCCCCAGTCTGGCCGATGATCGCGCAGCCAGCCTCGAGAACCGCCTTGCGGAACACCGAGTTCGAGGGCGCGGTCATGTAGCCGGGGATCGAATCCATCTTGTCGAGCGTGCCACCGGTATGCCCGAGGCCACGGCCCGAGATCATCGGCACCGCCAGCCCGCAGGCCGCGGCGATCGGGGCGAGCATCAGCGAGACGTTGTCGCCGACACCGCCGGTCGAATGTTTGTCGACGATCGGCCGGTCGATCTCAGGCCATTCGAGCACGTCCCCCGAATCGCGCATGGCCAATGTCAGCGCCACGGCTTCGGCGCGGTTCATGCCGTTGAAGAATACCGCCATGGCGAAGGCAGCGGCCTGCCCCTCGCCAACCGCCCCCGTCGTCAGCCCCTTGATGAAACCGGCAATATCGGCGGGATCGAGCACTTCGCCGTCGCGCTTGGCGCGGATCACTTCCTGCGGCAGAAGGCTCAATAGCCCGCTCCAGGCTTGGCAGGCGCGGTGCCGTCGAGCGTCGCCAGGACGTCGCCGAGCAGGCCGGAGGCGCCAAAACGGAAATTGCGCGGGGACGCCCAGCCGCGCCCCATGACCCTTTCGCACAGCGCGAAATAGCTGGCTGCATCGGCAACGGTGCGGATGCCGCCCGCCGGCTTGAGACCTGCCGAAGAGCCCGCCTCGCGGATCGCCGTCAGCATGATTTCGGCGCTGTCGAGCGTGGCGTTGATCTTCACCTTGCCGGTCGAGGTCTTGATGAAGTCGGCGCCGCTTTCGAGCGCGATGTCGGCCGCCTTGCGGATCAGCGCCGGGTCGCCGAGTTCGCCGGTTTCGAGGATCGTCTTGAGCCGCGCAGGCGCCGGGGTGGACGCGCGGGCCACCGTAACCAGATCGCGCACCGCGCCCTCGTCGCCGGCTTTCAGCGCCGCATAGGGGATCACCACGTCGATCTCGTCCGCGCCATCGGCGATGGCGGTAACCGTTTCGCCGACGACCGTATCGGAGGGAAGGGAACCGGAGGGGAAATTGACGACCGTGGCGATCCGCACGGGTGACAGGGGCCCGAGCTTTTTCCGCGCTGCCGAGACGAAACGCGGCCAGATGCAGATGGCGGCGACCGGACCATGCGCGGTCAGCGCGCGATCGCAAAGATCGAGCACGGCGCTTTCGGTTGAATCATCGTTGAGATCGGTGAGATCGAGGCAGGCGAGCGCCATGCGCGCCATTGCCTTCGCATCATATGTAAGTTCTGGCTTACTCATTTCCCTCAGTCCATTGTGCGCAGCATTTCCTGCAGCACTTTCGCAAGACGGCCGCCCCCGATGGGCGCCATGTCCTTGGTTTCCTGGTGGCTCAGCTCGTCACCGGTCATTCCAGCACCGTAATTGGTTATCACCGAGGCAGCCGCGACGGAAAAACCGAGAAAGCGCGCCAGGATCACCTCCGGAACGGTTGACATGCCAACGGCATCGGCGCCGAGCGTGCGGGCCATGCGGATCTCCGCCGGCGTTTCGAAGGTCGGGCCCGACCACCACATGTAGACGCCGTGGTGCAGATCAACGCCAACGGTCTGCGCCGCCTCGTCCATCGCTTCGCCCATCCTCGAGTCATAGGCCGCGGTCATGCCGACGAAGCGGGCATCGGATTTCTCGCCGATCAGCGGGTTTATGCCGGCGAAATTGATATGATCGGTGATCCGCATCACCGAGCCCGGCGGCATGTCCTCGCGCACCGAACCTGCCGAATTGGTGAGGATGAGGCGGGTAGCGCCAAGTCCGTGAAGCACCTCCAGCGGCCCGCGCATGGCGTCCGGTTCGCCGTGCTCGTAATAATGCACGCGGCCCGAGAGCATGATCACCGGTTTGTCGCCGAGATAGCCGGCCACCACCTCGCCCGCATGGCCGCTGACACCACTTTCCGGAAAGCCCGGAAGCTCGCTGTAGGGGACGCGGACGGGGTCGCGCAGTTCCCCGACCAGCGCGCCGAGACCGGAACCGAGCACGATGGCATGGCGCGGCATCAGTCCGCGCAGGCGCTCGATCAGCGTATCGACCGCCGGGGTCATCCGATGGTCTCCGTCTGGAAGGCGAGCGGCAGAAGTTCATCCATCCTGACCGTCTTCTTCACGCCTTCGGCGTCGCAGAGATGGATGAGCGTATCGGGCGCCGAGAATTCGGCCAGCCGCTGGCGGCAGCCGCCACAGGGCGAACAGAGGTCGAGCTTCTCGGCAATGACGGCGACCTCGGCGATACGGCTCGCACCCGCCATGATCATGTGGCCGATGGCGGTGGTCTCGGCGCACCAGCCCTCAGGAAAGGAGATCACCTCGATATTGGCGCCGGCATGGATATTGCCGTCGGTGTCGCGGATCGCGGCGCCGACCGGAAAGCGCGAATAGGGCGCGTGGGCTTTCGCCATCGCCTCCCGCGCCGCCTCGAAGAGGTCGTGGGGCCTGTCGTCAGTCATGTCAGCGTTCCTTGACGTAGGGCACGCCGCCGGCCTTGGGCGGAACGGCGCGGCCGATGAAGCCGGCCAGCAGAACCACGGTCAGCACATAGGGCAGCGCCTGCATGAACTGCACCGGCACCTCGCCGATGATCGGCAGCCGGTTGCCCTGCATCCGGATCGACAGCGCGTCGAGGAAGCCGAAGAGCAGGCAGGCGAACATCACGTTGACCGGCTTCCACTTGGCGAAGATCAGCGCCGCCAGGGCGATGAAGCCCTTGCCCGCCGTCATGCCCTTGACGAAACCGGCGGTCATGGCGAGCGAGAGATAGGCGCCGGCGATACCGGTCAGCACGCCGCAGCAGATGACCGCGCGATAGCGTAGCCAGACCACCGAGATGCCCGCCGTATCCACCGCGCCGGGATTTTCCCCCACGGCACGCAGGCGCAGCCCGAAACGGGTGCGGAAGAGCACCCACCAGGTGAACGGCACCAGCGCGAAGGCGATATAGGTGAGCACGTAATGGCCAGAGAGCAGGTTGGCGTACATCGAACCGAGGATCGGCACGTCGGCCACCTGAGACGCGAAGGGCAATTCGATCGTGGTGAAGCGCGCATTGCCCACAAGCGGCGGCGTGCGGCCGCCCTGATGGAACCAGGCCTGGCCGAGAATAACGGTGGAGCCTGCGGCTATGAAGTTGATCGCCACGCCGGAGACGATCTGGTTGCCACGTTGGGTGATCGAGGCAAAGCCGTGAACCAGCGCCAGCCCCACGGCCAACGCGATCGCCGCCAGCACGCCGAGCCAGGCCGAGCCGGTGACTGCAGCCACCGTGCCGCCGGCGAAGGCGCCGCCCAACATCTTGCCCTCGAGACCGATGTCGAAGACGCCGGAGCGCTCGGAGTAAAGTCCCGCGAGTGCGGCCAGGATCAGCGGCACAGAGACGCGTATGGTCGACTGCAGGAGAACGATCAGCGTGTCGAAATATTCCATCGGCCTACTCCGTCGCTGCGGCGGGCTGCGGCTTCCGGCCGCCGCCCAGATAGGTGAAGAAGCGCGTGATCGCCGGGCGGAACATGTGCTCCATCGCGCCGGCGAACAGGATCACCAGGCCCTGGATGATGACGATCATGTCGCGCGAGATCTGCGGCATCTCGAAGGAGATTTCCGCGCCGCCCTGGTAGAGCATGCCGAAGAGGATGGCCGCCGGGATGATACCGACAGGATGCGACCGGCCCATCAGCGCCACGGCAATGCCGACGAAGCCTGCGCCGCCCACGAAATCGAGCTGCATGCGGTGCTGCTCGCCCATGATCGGGTTGATCGCCATCATGCCGGCGAGCGCCCCCGACATCATCATGGTGAGGACGACGATGCGCGCTTCCTTCATGCCGGCATAGCGGGCGGCGGACGGACTGAAGCCCATGGTGCGGATCTGGTAGCCGAACTGCGTGCGCCAGACGATCAGCCAGACGATGAAGCTGACGACGAGGGCCAGCAGGAAGGAGAGATTGAGCGGCGACCCGCCGATGTCGATCCCCAACGGCCCGAACAGCCAGTCGAGCTTGGGCAATTGTCCGCCTTCGACAAAGGTCCGGGTTTCCGGCGACATCGAGCCGCGCGGTTTCAAGACATCGACGAGCAGGTAGACCATCAGGCTCGAGGCGATGAAGTTGAACATGATGGTGGTGATGACGACATGGCTGCCGCGCTTGGCCTGCAGCCAGCCCGGGATCAGCGCCCAGAGCGCGCCCATCAGGCTCGAGCCGAAGATCACCACCACGAAGACCACGTACCATGGCATCGAGGAGTCGAGCCAGAGGCAGGGCACGGCGACACCGAGGCCTGCGACATAGGCCTGGCCCTCGCCGCCGATATTGAACAGCCCGCAATGGAAGGCCACCGCCACGGCGAGCCCGGTGAAGATGAAGTTGGTGGCGTAGTAGAGGGTAAAGCCGATCCCTTCGCCGTAGCCGAAGGCGCCCTCGAACAGCAGCGCCGCCGCCCGGATCGGACTTTCGCCGACCAGGAGCACCACGAGGCCGGCGACGAGGAAAGCGACGATCAGATTGACGACGGGAATGACGCCGTAATCGACCCAGCCGGGCAATTTCGCATAGGGCGCGCTCATTCGGCTGCCTCCCGGTCAGTCACTCCGGCCATCAACAGTCCCAGTTCGCCCTCCGAGGTTTCCGGCGAGCGCTCGCCGACGACGCGGCCGTCAAACATGACGAGTACCCTGTCTGAAAGCGCGCGGATCTCGTCGAGTTCGACGGAAACCAGCAGGATGGCCTTGCCGGCGTCGCGCATCTCGATGATGCGCTTGTGGATGAATTCGATCGCGCCGACGTCGACGCCGCGTGTCGGCTGACCGATGATGATGACCGACGGGTCGCGCTCCATCTCCCGCGCCAACACGATCTTCTGCTGGTTGCCACCGGAAAAATTCGCCGTCTTCAGCCGCACGTCGCGCGGGCGGATATCGTATCTTTCCGCCTTCTGGGAGGCATCGGCACGGATGGCCTCGATATCGAGAAAGAGGGATTTCAGATAGTGCGGGTCGTCGTGATAGCCGAGGATGGAGTTTTCGGCTTCCTCGAACTTCAGCACCAGGCCCATATGGTGCCGATCCTCAGGCACATGGGCGAGGCCGCGATGGCGCAGCTCGTTCGGATCGGCCTCGCCGGTGACCTCGACCGGGCTGCCCGAGAGCGCCACCTCGCCCTTTTCGGCGCGGCGGATGCCGGCGATCGCCTGCAGGAGTTCCGACTGGCCGTTGCCGGCGACACCGGCAATACCGACGATCTCGCCGGCGCGGACATCGAGCGAGACGTCCTTGACCATCGGCACACCACGCGAATCCCGGACCGTCAGATTCCTGACCGACAGCATCACCTCGCCCGGATTGGCCTTGCCCTTCTCGACGCCCAGAAGCACCCGGCGGCCGACCATGAGTTCGGCGAGTTCCTCGACCGAGGTTTCGGCCGTCTTCCGGGTCGCCACCATCTCGCCGCGGCGCATGACGGAGACCTCGTCGGTGATCGCCATGATCTCGCGCAGCTTGTGGGTGATCAGGATGATCGTCTTTCCCTGCTCCTTGAGCTGGGCGAGGATGCGGAACAGGTGATCGGCCTCGGCTGGGGTGAGAACGCCGGTCGGCTCATCGAGAATGAGAATATCGGCGCCGCGATAGAGCGCCTTGAGGATTTCGACGCGCTGCTGGAGACCGACGGGAAGCTCCTCGATGATCGCGTCGGGATCGACCTCGAGCGCGTATTCCTCCTCGAGCCGCTTGAGTTCCGCGCGCGCACGGGTAATGCCGGCATTGAGGATCTGGCCTTCCTCGGCACCCAGCATGATGTTCTCGAGGACGGTGAAATTCTCGACCAGCATGAAATGCTGGTGAACCATGCCGATGCCCCTGGCAATCGCCACGCTCGGGCCGGTGATACCGGTTTTCTTGCCGTCGACGAGAATATCGCCCCTATCGGCCTGATAGAAGCCGTAGAGGATCGACATCAGGGTCGACTTGCCCGCCCCGTTCTCGCCGATGATGCCGTGAATGGTGCCCTTGCGGACCTCGAGGTTGATGTCCCTGTTCGCATGGACGGGGCCGAAGCTCTTGTCTATGCCCTTCAGCTCGATAGCGATGTCGCTCATGATACCCCGTGCAGTCTACGGTCCGGCATTTGTCCCTGGTGCCGGCTCGTGTAGTCTCGACACTTCTTGTCCCAAAGTCCAGAATCAATTGGCGGTAGAACCGCGACCGGGCTAGGGACAGGCCAACCGCTCGTTTCCCCAAGGACCACATCCCCAGATGGACCGCTCTCCGCCCGCGCGCCGCGCCGATTTTCCGCTGTTCCGCCCGATGCAGACCCGCTGGGCGGACAACGATATCTACGGCCACATGAACAACGTCACCCACTACGCGCTGTTCGACACCGCGATCAACGGCTGGCTGATCGAGGAGGAACTGCTCGACCCGCTTGGAGGCAACCCGATCGGGCTGGTGGTGGAGACCGGATGCCGCTATCACGCCGAAAGCGCCTTTCCGGACCGGGTCACAGCCGGCGTCGCTGTCGAGAAGCTCGGCAATTCGTCGGTCGTCTACACAGTCGGGCTGTTTCGCGGTGACGAGGAGACCGCGTTTGCAGACGGGCGCTTCGTTCATGTCTACGTCGACCGCGACAGCCGCAAGCCGATGGCGCTGCCGGCCGACTGGCGGCGCAAGCTCGAGGTACTCACCCGATGACCCCTTCCCATGACGAGCGGATCGTCCGCCTGGAGGAACTCACCGCCCACCAGGCCGAGACGATCGAGGAACTGTCCGAACAGGTCGCCCGGCAATGGGGACTGATCGAACGTCTCAGGCGTCAGATCGAGGATATGACGGACCGGTTCGAAACCCTCGAGGATACCACCCGGATGCAGACCCCGACGCAGAAACCCCCACACTGGTGAGCGGCCCTGGTGGGGACCGTTGAAAACATTCGCTGTCGCATTACATAAACTTCCGCGAATGTAACGAGGGCCGACAATGCTTCAATTCCGCGAAATGATGGACATGGAGCCGCGCATGGCGGAAGCCGCACAGCTCATGGAGATGCTGTCGCAGCCGGTCCGGCTGAAGCTTCTGTGCATCCTGCTTGACGGCGAGCGGAGCGTTCTCAATCTCGCGGACGAAACGGGACTGTCGCAGCCGGCCATGTCGCATCATTTGCGCAAGTTGCGGGAAGCCGGTCTGGTCGGCACGCGCCGCGAGGCGCAGACGATCTACTATTCGCTGAAGGGCGAGGCGGTGCGTTCCGTCCTCGAAGTGCTGCATGCGCTTTACTGCGCCAAACCCCGGGCTGCCTGATCAGCGATCCTGAAGAAGCGCCCGGCTGTCACGGGCGATCACCAGTTCCTCGTTGGTGGGGATGACGGCAACGGTCACTTTTGAACCGGGCGCCGAAATCACCGTCTCGCCCTTCGGCGCGCCATTGGCCGCCTCGTCGATCTCCACGCCGAGCCATGAGGCCGCAGCGCAGATGCGCGCGCGGATTTCCGGCGCGTTTTCCCCGATCCCCGCCGTGAAGACCAGGACATCCAGGCCGCCGAGGGCTGCGACGAGCGACCCCACCTCGCGGCCGGCGCGGTAGCAGAAATAGTCGACCGCGAAGCGCGCCCGCGGCTCGTCGCTGGCAAGAAGATCACGCATGTCGCTGCTGATCCCCGACAGGCCCAGAAGACCCGACTGCCGGTAGAGCAAGCAGGTCAGGTCCTCAGCGTCCATGCCCTTCTGCTCCATCAGATAGAGGAGCACGCCGGGGTCGATCCCCCCGCTGCGCGTGCCCATGGGCAGGCCGTCAAGCGCGGTGAAGCCGAGCGTGGTGGCGACGCTTTTGCCCCGGCGCATGGCGCACATGCTGGCGCCACTCCCCAGATGGGCGACGATCGCCCGGCCCTTGCCGGCCTCGCCGGTCACGGCTTCGAGGCGCGAGGCGATGTAGTCATAGGACAGGCCGTGGAAGCCGTAGCGACGGATGCCTTCCTCGGTCATTCCCGCCGGCAGGGCGTAGACGCTTTCCACCTCGCTTCTGCCGGTATGGAAGGCAGTGTCGAAACACGCGATCTGGACGAGCCCGGGATGCAGGCGCGCCAATGCGTCGGCTGCCGCGAGATTGTGCGGCTGATGAAGCGGCGCAAGCGGGATCAGGCGCCTGAGATCGGCGCGGAGCTGCTCGTCGAGTACGGCGGGCCGGACGTGATCGCGCCCGCCATGGACGATGCGATGGCCCGCGGCGACGAGGTCGAGGCCGTCGAGATGGGTCTCGATCCAGTCGAGCAGACGCGCGAGAAGATCGTCATAAGCGGAGTCCTCCGGAAAACGCTCCTCCGCCATGACGGTGCCGTCCGCGGCCTTCGCGTCGAGCCGGGCCTGAACGCCGATGCCGGAAATCTTGCCGCCGCAGACGAGATCCCCCGGTCCGGGCGTCACTGCGGCGGAGAAGATCGAGAACTTGATGCTCGACGACCCGGCATTGATGACGAGGATGGCGGGGGTCTTCATGCCGGGATACGTCCCTCGTGACGGGCGAGAAGCACGGCGATGGCCGCCGAGCTCAGCCGCGCCGCGGCCTTGTCGGCCCGGCTCGTGAGCATGATCGGCACACGGGCCCCGAGCACGATGCCGGCGACACGGGCGCCGGCGAGATATTCGAGCTGCTTTGCCAGCATGTTGCCGGCCTCGAGATCCGGGACAACGAGGATTTCGGCCCGGCCCGCCACCGGTGAGACAATCCCCTTGGCGGCCGCGGCTTCGGCCGAGACGGCATTGTCGAAGGCGAGCGGGCCATCGAGGATGCCGCCGGTGATCTGGCCGCGATCGGCCATCTTGCAAAGCGCTGCGGCGTCGATCGTCGAACGGATCGATTCGGTAACGGTTTCCACCGCCGAGAGAATGGCCACCCTCGGGATTTCGACCCCCAGCGCATGGGCGAGATCGATCGCGTTCTGGATGATGTCGCGCTTGTCGGTCAGCGTCGGATAGATGTTGATCGCGGCATCAGTCACGTAGAAGGGCTTCGGGAAGTCCGGCACGTCGATGACGAAACAATGGCTCATGCGCCGCTCGGTGCGCAGCCCGCGTTCGGGGTGGAGCACCGCCTTCATCACCTCGTCGGTGTGAAGTGCCCCCTTCATCAGCGCCCCGACACGGCCTTCCCGTGCCAGCGCCACGGATTTCGCCGCCGCGGCGTCGGAATGCTCGCAATCGACGATTTCGAGATGGGTGATGTCGAGCTTCGCCTCGGCGGCGGCTTCCCGGATTCGCGTGGAGGGGCCGACGAGAAGCGGCGTGATCAGCCCTTCCTCGGCCGCGGCGAGAGCGCCCTGAAGGGACAACACGTCGACCGGATGGACGACTGCGGTCGGCAGAGGCTGGGCGGCTTTGGCCAGTTGCAGCAGGCGGGCATGGCCCGAGCCGAGTTCCTTCACGACCTCGGGGGCGAGGGCTTCCACGTTCATCACATCGTCCTTTTTCGGCAATTCTGGCGGAGCGGATAAAGGCAAGTTTGTGCATATGCGAAGCCCGCGCGTTGATCGGAGTCAAGGCGGGACAAATCAGTTCGGCAAATTCCCGGGCCCACCAGCGCGGGGTTCCCGACAGCTAGTCGAAGAGCGAGCCCTGCGGGGCAGGCTTGGCCGGGACTTCGTCGCTGGCCGGCTTTTCGCGCGCGGGCTTCTTCGCTTGCGCGCGGCCGGTACTCGCCGTGCCCGCAGTCACCGCGGAAACGTTGCCGTCGGCGAACTCGATATTCACTGCCTGTCCCGTGCCGAGCGAGGTCGCGCTGGCGACGAGTTCCCCGGCATCGTCGCGCACCAGTGCGAAGCCGCGCGCCAGAACATTCCTGTGCGACAGCGATGCCAGCATGCGCGTGTGCTGGGCAACCGCGCGGCGGCGATCGGCCAGGATCCGGTCGACTGCCGCATCGGCCCGGCGCCCCTGGTCGGCGAGCCGTCTGGTCTCGCGCTCCATGCCGGTCTCGAGCCGGCGCGGGAGTGCCGCGAGCAGGGCCGACGGGCGGTCGAGGCGGGATCTGCGCCGCTCCTGGGCGCGATCGGCGGCATTGCGGCAACGCCCGATCCGGTCGTTGAGACCGAGGCGCTTTTCCCGGATCGCGGCGATCAGCGTCAGCGGGCTGATGCGGCTTGCCTGCCGCTCGTAGCGCCGCCGGCAATTGGCGGTGTTGTGCGCCAGCGCCTTGCCGAGAAGATCGCCGGAGCGGTCGAGACGCTGGCGCGGCAGGGCAAGAAGGCTGTCGAGCGTCGGCAGGGCGCGGGTGAGCGCCCGCAAACCGTCGCTCTTGCGAGAAAGCACCCGTGACTGCGCGCCTTTCAGACGCGCCGAGAGATTGGCGAGCATCGCCTCGAGCTCGGCCTTCACCGGCACCGCCATTTCGGCGGCACCGGTGGGCGTCGGCGCCCGGCGGTCGGCGGCGTGATCGATCAGCGTCCAGTCGGTCTCGTGGCCGACGGCGGAGATCAGCGGAATGTCGGAAGCGGCGGCTGCGCGCACCACCGCCTCGTCGTTGAATCCCCAGAGATCCTCGAGGCTGCCGCCCCCACGGGCGACGATGATGAGGTCGGGCCGGGCGATCGCGCCTCCCTTGAGGAGCGAATTGAACCCGTTGATGGCGTTGGCGACCTCCATGCCGCAGCTCTCGCCCTGAACCCGCACCGGCCAGACGACGACGTGGAGCGGAAAACGGTCGGAGATGCGATGGAGAATATCGCGGATCACGGCACCGGTCGGCGAGGTCACCACGCCGATGACACGCGGCATGTAGGGCAGAAGCTGCTTGCGCGCCTCGTCGAACAACCCTTCTCCCGCCAGTTGCTTGCGGCGCGCCTCGAGAAGCGCCATCAGCGCGCCGGCGCCGGCGGGCTCGATCTTCTCGACGATGATCTGGTAGCGCGACTGGCCCGGGAATGTGGTGAGCTTGCCGGTGGCGATCACCTCGAGCCCCTGTTCGGGGAAGAACTGCCAGCCGGAGACGACGCCCTTCCAGGCGACGGCGGAGAGCACCGCCTTGTCGTCCTTGAGGTCGAAATAGAGGTGGCCCGAACCCGGACGGCTCAGACGTCCGACCTCGCCGCGCACGCGGACATGGCCGAAAGCATCCTCAACCGTCCTGCGGACGGCGCCGGAAAGCTCGCTGACCGTGAACTCGGCCGCGTTGGAGGGCGATTCGTCGAACATTGTCATGGGCCGGGACTTCCGCACGTCCGGATGCATTTCGTCAAGCCGCTGCGATGGAGAACGAGTTGGTTCGAGCGGGAACTTGCGATCGGGTTGCCGAATCCTATCGGGCGACCGAGCGCAGCCAGAAAATGCAGATATGACCACAAATTATAGGGGGAATGGCGCCGCAAATTGTAAAGCTTTTAATAGAATCAAAATCTTTCCTCTCCTAATTGCCCGGTCAATCGCCGCAATCGACCTGGATACCTACATGGAAAAGAGGACCTACCTGACGCGCCTCGCCGCGTCGGAGCAGAGAAATCACACGCGCCGTTCCTGCCGGCTCAAAGGCAGGGTCTACTACGTCAAGCGCGGGTTGAAGGGTGTTTCTTTCCGCAATTGCCGGATTCTCAATATTTCGGAGGCGGGTTGCCTGATGCAGCCCGAAGGTTACGGGCCGGTGCAATCGCACTTCTATCTCGCCGTGGAGGGGCTGGAGGAGGCGCTGGCCGGCGCCATCGTCGGCCACAGCGATGCGGGTTTCCACGTCGAATTCCAGGTCGGGCTTGCCAGCGACACCATCGACCGTCTGGTCGGCCGGGGCCGGACCCGTCCCAGATCTCTCAACTGAACGCGTTTGCGCTGCGTCCGCGGCTTGATTCGCGAACGACAAGCTCAACCGGCGTCAGCGTCTGCGGCGGCGGCGTAACCCCGTCTTCCAGCCAGTCGAGCACCGTGGCGGCGATCCGCTCGCCGAAACCGGCGATATCGCAATGGACCGAGGAGAGGCTGGGCCAGGCCTGGGCGCATTCCTCGATGTCGTCGAAGCCGACAATGCGGAAATCCTTTCCCACTTCGCGTCCGATCTCGGCGCAGCCGGCCAGCATGCCGAGCGCCACCAGATCGTTGAAGCAAAGAGCGGCATCGACCTCCGGGTGATCGTCGGCGAGCCGGCGCGCGGCCTGCCGGCCGAAGGCGCGGGTCGCGCGGCCGGTCAGCACCAGCGGCTCTCGCCCGGCCTTCTTCAGCGCCGCATGATAGCCCGACATCCGTTCACGCGTGACGGCGCGACCCTGCAGCCCTCCGACGAAGGCAATACGCCGCGCGCCGGCTTCAAGAAGATGCTCGGTGGCCAGCCGCCCGCCCTCGACATAGTCGGGCACCGCGAAGGGGAAAAGGTCCATGCGCGGTTCCACATTGCGCAGAACCTGCATGGCGGGGATCGCCGCCCGGACAATCGGGTCGAAGGTGGCGGGTTCCTTGCCGTAGGCAGGCGAGATGATGAGGGCCGATACGCCGTGTTCGAGCATCGCTCCCACCACCTGTGCCTGGACGTCGGGATCCTCGTCGGTATTGGCGACCACTGCCGCATAGCCACGCGCCGAGAGTGCCATCTGCAGCGAAGTGGCGAATTCGGTGAAGAACGGGTTGCGCAGATCGTTGATGACGAGCCCGATCAGCCCGGCATTCGACATGCGCAGATTGGCTGCGGCGCGATTGTAGAAATACCCGATATCGGCGATGGCCGCGCGGACCAGATCCCGTGTCTCGGCGCGGACCTGCGGGCTGTTCTGCAGCACCAGGCTTACGGTCGATTTCGACACGCCCGCCTTTCGGGCCACATCGATGATGGTCGGCCTGCGCTTCATGCCTTGTGGTTCTATCCTGTTTCGATGCCGTGCAAGGCGAGGAGCACGCCCATGCGGTTGGTGGCCAGTTCCGGATCGCGGAGCAGTCCCGCCTGATCCGCCAGCCGGAAGACTTGAGCATAATGGACGATCTCGCGGCTCGATTGGAAGCCCGCCGGCATGATGAAATGCCTTTGCTGGCCGTTGAGCCACGACAGAAATGCCACGCCCGCCTTGTAGAAGCGGGTCGGCGCCCGGAAGATCTCTCGGCTGAGCGGCACCGTCGGCGCAAACAGCCGGTGATAGGTATTTATGTCGCCCTGCGCCAGCGCCTCGAGCGCCTGCGCGGCGGCCGGGGAGATTGCCGCGAAGATGCCGAGAAGCGCGTGCGAATGATATTCGCCGTCACCGGCAATTAGCTCGGCATAGTTGAAGTCGTCGCCGGTGTAGAGCCGGACCCCTTCGGGCAGCCGCTTGCGGAAAGCTTCCTCATGGGCCTGGTCAAGAAGCGAAATCTTGATGCCGTCGACCTTCCCCGTATTGGCGGCGATGATGTCGAGAACAGCATCCGTCGCCGCGGCCACATCTTCCGAACCCCAGTAGCCGGACAGCGCGGGATCGAACATGTCGCCGAGCCAGTGCAGGATCACAGGTTCGGCGGCCTGGTCGATCAGCCGGCGGTAGACCCGCGCATAGGTTTCGGGGCTGGCGCCGATTGCCGGCAAAGCGCGGGTCGCCATCAGGATGAGCTGCCCGCCAACCGCCTCGATGGCCTCCATCTGCGTTTCGTAAGCCGCAACTATCGTTTCTTCGCTGCGAAGATCGGCGAGTGCAACATGATCCGTGCCCGCCCCGCAGCAGACGCGCGGCTTCATCGGGTGGACTTTTGCCGCCCGCATGGTGCGCTCGATCAGTTCCTTCGCCGTCAGCCAGTCGACGCCCATGCCGCGCTGGGCGGTGTCCATGGCTTCCGCAAGACCGAGACCCTGATCCCAGAGATCCTGCCGGAAGGCGAGCGTCGTCTCCCAGTCAACGGCGGGCCGGGTGTCCCACGGATTGCGCTCCCGAAGCGGGTCTGACACCACATGGGCGGCGGCAAAGGCCGTGCGCGTGAGCTTCACCTTCGGCGCGCGGGGCACAAGCGGCGTGCCGGTCAGCCGGTAGGCTTCGAGGCGATTGTCTGAAGTCGGCAAAGTGATCATCGGAGAACCCCTCTTACCCCTCGACCGGCAGATCGAAGACCAGAATGCCGTCGAGCCCGCCCACCGCATTGTCGACCAGACGCTTGCCGAGCCGTTTGTGGTCGGGATGCTGCTGGTAGGCTTCGAGCGCCTCCCAATCGTCGAAATCTACCGTGAAGCCGTGCATGTAGTCGCGCTCGATCTTCTCCGGGCTTTCCGACCGTCCGGCGCAGATCTGGCGCACGCCAGGCACCACGCGCTTGATGGCATGAAGCTCTTCGAAGATGTCGGCGATGTCGCTTTCCGCCATGTCCGGGCGGAAGCGGACGAGAACGATATGGCGGATCATGA
>PAPH01000019.1 GCA_002709005.1 Hyphomicrobiales bacterium
CGATCCGCACCGAAAAGGCGCTGACCGACGAGATCAAGTCGAAGCTCAAGGATGCTATCGACACCTACGCCAAGACCTTCGCCTGATCGAAACGACCGACCGTTAGGACGATTTACGGATGCCTTCACTCAAGGATCTGAAAAACCGGATCGCCTCCGTCAAGGCGACGCAGAAGATCACCAAGGCGATGCAGATGGTCGCCGCGGCGAAGCTTCGGCGCGCGCAGGAGGCGGCCGAGGCCGCACGGCCGTATTCGCAGCGGATGGCTTCGGTGATGTCGAACATCGCCCAGGCCGTCGGCGGCGGAGACGACGCGCCGCGGATCATGACCGGAACCGGCAAGGACGACGTGCACCTGCTCGTGGTCTGCACGGCCGACCGTGGCCTGTGCGGGGGCTTCAACGGGCAGATCGTCCGTCTGGCCCGCGAACATGCACGCAAGCTGCTTGCCCAGGGCAAGACGGTCAAGATCATGTGCGTGGGCAAGAAGGCCAACGACCTGCTGCGCCGCGACTATGGCAGCCATATCGTTGAGCGTTTCGACTTCCGTGAAGTTCGCAAGATGAGCTTCGTGCAGGCGGAGCAGATCGCGGAGAAGATCTTCGGCATGTTCGACGCCGGCGAGTTCGACGTCTGCACGCTGTTCTACTCGGAATTCAAGTCGGTCATCAGCCAGATCCCGACCGCCCAGCAGCTCATCCCGGCCGCTCCGGCGGAAGCGGAGGAGAGCGAAGGCTCGGCGGCCGTCTACGACTACGAACCCGACGCATCGGCGATCCTCGCCGATCTGGCGCCGCGTTCGGTGAAGGTGCAGATCTTCCGCGCGCTGCTTGAAAACGTCGCGGGCGAGATGGGCGCCAAGATGTCGGCCATGGACAATGCGACCCGCAACGCGGGCGAGATGATCGACAAGCTGTCGATGAGCTACAACCGTCAGCGCCAGGCCCAGATCACCAAGGAACTCATCGAAATCATTTCGGGCGCGGAAGCGCTCTAAGGAACGGACAAGAGGGTAAGAAACATGGCTAAGGCAGCTACCCCGGCTACAAAGACCGCAGCGGCGAAGAAGCCCGCGGCTCCCCGCAAGGCTCCCGCGAAGACCGCGGCCGCCAGCAAGACCACGGCAACCAAGTCGGCAGCACCGAAGGGTGCGACCGGCCGGGTTTCCCAGGTCATCGGCGCCGTCGTCGACGTGAGCTTCGACGAGCACCTGCCGGCAATCATGAACGCGCTGGAAACCGACAACATGGGCGGTCGCCTGGTTCTCGAGGTTGCCCAGCACCTCGGCGAGAACACCGTGCGCACCATCGCCATGGACTCCACCGAAGGTCTGGTTCGCGGCCAGGCCGTGACCGACACCGGCGCCCCGATCTCGGTGCCGGTCGGTGAAGAGACGCTCGGCCGCATCATGAACGTGATCGGCGAACCGGTGGACGACGCCGGCCCGATCAAGACCAAGACCACCCGTTCGATCCACCAGGACGCTCCGGAATATGTCGACCAGTCGACGGAAGCCGAAATCCTCGTCACCGGCATCAAGGTCGTCGACCTGCTGGCTCCCTACGCAAGGGGTGGCAAGATCGGCCTGTTCGGCGGTGCCGGCGTGGGCAAGACCGTTCTCATCATGGAACTCATCAACAACGTCGCCAAGGCGCACGGCGGTTACTCCGTGTTCGCAGGCGTCGGTGAGCGCACCCGTGAAGGCAACGACCTCTACCACGAGATGATCGAATCCGGCGTGAACAAGGAAGGCGGCGGCGAAGGCTCGAAGGCAGCCCTCGTTTACGGCCAGATGAACGAGCCCCCCGGTGCCCGTGCCCGTGTCGCGCTCTCCGGCCTGACGGTCGCCGAGCACTTCCGCGACCAGGGCCAGGACGTGCTGTTCTTCGTGGACAACATTTTCCGCTTTACCCAGGCAGGTTCCGAAGTGTCCGCACTTCTCGGCCGTATTCCTTCGGCCGTGGGCTACCAGCCGACGCTCGGCACCGACATGGGCGCCATGCAGGAACGCATCACCACCACCACCAAGGGTTCGATTACCTCGGTGCAGGCCGTGTACGTTCCCGCCGACGACTTGACCGACCCGGCGCCGGCCTCGACCTTTGCCCACCTTGACGCGACGACCGTGCTTTCGCGCTCGATCGCCGAGAAGGGCATCTATCCGGCCGTGGACCCGCTCGACTCGACCTCGCGCATGCTGGACCCGATGATCGTCGGCGAAGAGCATTACGAAGTCGCCCGCAAAGTGCAGCAGACCCTTCAGCGCTACAAGTCGCTGCAGGACATCATCGCCATCCTCGGCATGGACGAGCTGTCGGAAGAGGACAAGCTGGTCGTGGCACGCGCACGCAAGATCGAGCGTTTCCTCTCGCAGCCGTTCTTCGTGGCCGAAGTGTTCACCGGTTCGCCGGGCAAGCTCGTCGACATCGCCGACACCATCAAGGGCTTCAAGGGCCTGGTGGAAGGCGAGTACGACCACCTGCCCGAGCCGGCCTTCTACATGGTGGGCTCGATCGAGGAAGCCGTCGAGAAAGCTCAGAAGCTGGCCGCAGAGGCCGCTTGATTTCAGCGAGAAGCGAATAGGGAGTAGCGAATAGGGACGATACGGATAGCCAGCGGGACAATTCCACTCGCAATTCGCTATCTCGCTATTCGCTAATATCAAATGGCCAACAGCTTCAAATTCGAACTTGTTTCGCCCGAGCAGCTTCTCGTCTCGACGGAAGTGACTTCGGTGGTCATTCCGGGTTCGGAAGGTGACATGACGGTGATGGCGAATCATGCGCCGACCATGGCCACGATCCGTCCGGGCATCGTCTCCTTTACCGGCGACGACGGCAAGGAAGAGCGTTTCGTCGTCTTCGGTGGTTTCGCCGACATCCTTCCCGAAGGATGCACGGTGCTGGCCGAGAAGGCGATCCATGTCGACGACATGAACTCCGAGATCATCAAGGAGCAGATTGCCGCCGCCCAGAAGGGCGTTGAGGAAGCCAAGCATGACGCGCAGGCACAGCGCGCACGCGAATTCCTCGATCAGCTGACGACACTGGAAGGCGCAATCCTTCCAGCCTGATCAGCGGGCAAGGACAAGCAGACTGATTGACGGGCCTTCGGGCCCGTTTTTCGTTTCGGGGGGTATCAGAGCTTCCTGAACGGATCGGGATAGACGAGCGGACCGGACCAGCCCGACAATGCGCCCTTTTCCAGTTCGAGCGCCAGGAGACAGGGACCCTGCCATTCGACGATGGCCGGATCGGCGAGCTCGGAGCGGAAGCCGAAGCGGCAGTAGTAATCGGGCTCCCCAAGCACGAAAACCGACTTCCAGCCGGCCTGCCGGGCACGCGCGATCCCATGGCGGACGAGCTCGGTGCCGACATACATTTCCCGGAACGCCGGATCGACGGCGAGCGGCGCGAGTGCAAGGGACTTGTCGGGCCCGTCGAGCCGGCTGAAGAGGACATGCCCGACGATCTTACCGTCGCGCTCGGCGACGATCGACAAAGTCTCCGCCGGACCGGCGATGAGATCGATGGCGAGATCGGCCTCATCCGGACGGCCGAAGGCGCGGGCGGCGAGTTCGTGAATGGCGGCGCGTTCCTCCGGCGCACTGTCGCGGAACGTGATCTGCGAGACTGCGACGCGACCGTGGGGCATCAGCTTCCAGACCCCGTGAGATGGGAGAAGGCGCTGACCACCTCGCGGTAGACCCCCTTCTTGAACTCGACGACCATTTCCGGAAGATCGGCCATATCCGCCCATTTCCAGGCGTCGAATTCGGCCGTGTGGCCGTCGGGGGGCGGATTGATGACGATCTCGCTTTCCTCGCCCTCGAACCGGTAGGCGAACCAGCGCTGCTTCTGGCCGCGGAACTTCCCCTTGAGGCCGATGCCGATCAGGTGCTCGGGAAGGTCGTAGGTGATCCAGTCCGGCGCCTGTTCGATCAGTGTCACCGACTTGATTCCGGTTTCCTCGTAGAGTTCCCGGCGGGCGGCCACCTCCCAGGCCTCGCCCTCGTCGATGCCGCCCTGCGGCATCTGCCAGAGCTGCGGGTTGCCGTCATATTCCGAATTGTCGATCGCGAGCCGCTGGCCGACCCAGACGCGGCCCTCGTCGTTGAGAACCATCACGCCGACGCAGGGACGATAGGGAAGGTCCTTCGGGTCACGCACTACCTTGTCCTTCTTTCCCACACCGGTCTCCATATGTCGGTTTCTTATCTTGCGGGGTCGTCTGCCAGGGCGGCGACGCCGACGATCTCGATGCCGCGCGCCTTGGCCTCGTTCGCCCAGACGGCGATGGCATCGACCGAAACCTCGAAAGCCGAGGCCACGCCGATCGCCTGGCCGTTGCGGCGGGCGATGCGCTCGAGGTCGTCGAGCTTTTCGAGAATGTAGCCGCGCTCCTGCTTTCCGTCGAGCAGGATGTCGGAAGCGGCGAAGGGAATGCCGAGCGTGCGGGAGAACCTGTCGGTCAGCGATTGCGCCGACGTGCCGTCGTCGAGGAACATGATGCCGCGGGTGGAGATGTCGCGCATGACGGGTTCGAGTGCGTCCGGATCGGAGAGAAAGCGCCCACCCATGAAATTCGTGATGCCGGTATAATTGGTGATCTCGCCCATAGCCTTATGAAGGTTGGCGAGATTGGCCTCCGCTCCTGCGTCGACCGTCAGCGTGCCGCGGCCGGGATCGGTGCGTGGATAGTCGAAAGGCTCGAAAGGCACTTGGAGCATGATCTCGCGGCCGTTGCGGCGCGCGTCCTGCATCCAGCGCATGAGACTGTTGCCGTTGGCGGCAAACGCGACGGTTACCTCTTCCGGCAGCTTCTGGAGCGCATATTGCGTGCCGGTCTGGCTCAAGCCCAGCCCGCCGACGAGAATGGCGATGCGGGTGCCGCGGGCACCCGACCAGGGACGGGCATAGATATCGAAGGCGCGTTCCCCCAATGCGCCGATGACGGGCAGATCCCCGTCCGGCGTCGATTCGATGATAGCCGGATCCGGGAGGTGGGCGAGACGGGGATCTTGGCCGACGCGATCGGGCGGCGAGAGAAGCACCGCGCCCGGCTCCGACCGCTCCGCCGGGGTGAACTTGGTGATCTCGCGGCCGTCCTCGTCGAGGCTGGTGGAAATGCTGGCGCCGGATTGACCGGACTGGCTCTTCATCTCTCCCGTTCCGGCCGGCTCGGGCGTGTTGCCCTGATCGATGATCTCGATCTGCGAGGTGTCGTCAGCGGTCTTTTGTGCAACCTCGACTTCCGCCGGCTTTTCAGCCGGCGCGGGAATCCGGCTCTGCCAGGCGACGAACCCGCCCGCACCCAGGATGAGCAGGGCGACAAGCGACAGCATGACCGTACGGCCACGGCCGCGCGGCGTTCCGGGCGTGGCCGATTTCGCCGCGGGACGGTCCTTCCCAAGGGGCTGATGAATGTCCGTGCTCAAGCTGTGGCGACCCGATTCGCGTTCCGCGGCCATTGAATCAAGCCGCGTTGATACAGGCAAGCCCGAAAGGCCCTGGGCTGCCCGGTACGAAAAAGCCGGCCGCCCAGAAGGCGGCCGGCCGGTTCGAAATCCACACGGATGATCGGACTCAGTTCTTGTTTTCCGCCGTCTCGGGGCTCGGCGGGAAAGCGGCGTTGGTGATCTCGCCGCGGATCAGCTTGAGAGCCTCACCGAGCTGGACGTCGTCCTTCGGATCCGGCGGGACATAGGCGATCGAGCCAGAGCCTTCCTCGCTCTCGTTCTCGCCCTGGATATGGCCGCGCAGGCTCGACTCGCCGGTGTTGGGCGAAATGCGTCCGCGCAGTTCCTCCGGAACCGGCTCCTCGATCTCGATATCGGGAGCGATGCCGGTGCCCTGGATCGAGGTGCCCGACGGCGTGTAGTAGAGCGCCGTGGTCAGCCGCAGCGCGGTCGTCTGATCGAGCGGGATGATGGTCTGCACCGATCCCTTGCCGAAGGACCGGGTGCCAAGCACGGTGGCGCGGTGGTGATCCTGCAGGGCGCCGGCGACGATTTCCGACGCGGAGGCCGAACCGCCGTTGATCATCACGATCATCGGCTTGCCGTCGATGAGATCGCCCGCCCTAGCGTTGAAGCGCCGGGTTTCCTCAGGATTGCGGCCGCGGGTGGAGACGATCTCCCCCTGGTTCAGGAAGGCGTCGGAAACGCTGATCGCCTGATCCAGCAGACCGCCGGGATTGAGGCGCAGGTCGAGCACGTAGCCCTTGAGCTTGTCCTCGCCGATCTCTTCCTTGAGCGTCGAGATGGCGTTCTCGAGATCGCCATATGTCTTCTCGGTGAAGGAGATGACGCGGATATAGCCGACATCTTCCTCGGCGCGATACTTCACCGCCTTCACGGAGATGACGTCGCGGGTCAGCTTGATGTCGATCGGCGCATCGGCGCCGTCGCGCAGAATGGTGAGATTGATCGAGGTGTTGACCTCGCCGCGCATCTTTTCGACCGCCTCGCCGAGGGTGAGGCCGCGCACCGGCTCGCCATCGATTTCGGAAATCAGGTCGCCCGCCAGAACGCCCGCACGGGAGGCCGGCGTGTCGTCGATCGGTGCGATGACCTTGACGAGTTCGTCTTCCATCGACACCTCGATGCCGAGACCGCCGAACTCACCGCGAGTCTGGGTCCGCATGTCGGCGGCCGCATCCTCGTTGAGGTAGCTCGAATGCGGATCGAGCGATGTCAGCATGCCGTTGATGGCCGACTCGATCAGCTTGTCCTCTTCGGGAGGGGTGACATACTGGGCGCGCACGCGCTCGAACACATTGCCGAAAATCGCCAGTTGGCGGTAGGTCTCGCTGTTGGCAGCTTCCGCGGAGCCACCGTAGGACTGAACCGCTCCCAGTGCCGTTGCACCCATGAGGGCGCCTACGGCCATTAAGGTCACCTTACGTATCATTGCTTGCCCTTCCTTGAGACGCCGTGCCTCTCCACCAAGGTCGCGGATCGACAGCTTGGCCGTCTTTTCTGAATTCAATGTAAAGCGTCGGCTTGTCGGTTGCCAGTGTCAATGCGGCTGCTCCCGCCATTCGCGTCGGCCCCATGGTCGCTACCGGCTCCCCGGCAAGAACGAACTGGCCGTCGGCGACCGAAATTCGATCGAGTCCGGCAAGAACGAGATGGTAACCGTCGCCGGCGTCGATGATCAGCGTGTGGCCGTAGGAGCGGAACCTGCCCGCATAGACGACCCAGCCATCCACCGGTGCCGTGACGACCGCTCCCTGGCCCGTGGCGAGAAGTTCGCCACTCAAGCCATGTCCGCTGCCGTCGGCCGCGCCGAAGTAGCGGAGCGTTTCGCCCCTGGCGGGATAGTAAAGCGTTCCCTTGAGCGCCGAGAATGCATATGCGGGCGCAATGCGGTTTTTCTCGGGCAGTTTCGCCATGGCGAGCTTGTGCGCCCGTTCGAGTTGTTCGGTGATGCGCTGCCTGCGCTCTTCCTCGGCGCGACGGGCGGCGAGGGCTGCCTCGCGCTGGCGGGCGATTTCGGCCTCGAGCGAGGCGATGACCTCTTCGAGTTCTCCGGACTTTTCCTGAAGTAAGGCCGCGCGCTGGTGCTCGAGCTCGAGCCGGCGTTCGCTCTCCTCCTGAAGCGCCAGCTTCTCGGTGACGAGGGCAGCCAGCCGCTCGCTTTCGCGATCGTTTTCCTCCAGCGCCTCGGCGAGTTCGTTGCGCTCGGTGGCGATCGACTTGCGCAGTTGCGCCAGCTCCTCGAGATCGCGGGCGAGAGCCTCAGTTTCGGAACGGATTTCGGGCACCACGGCGCCGAGCAGGATGGCGCTGCGCACGGAAGAGAGCGCGTCATCCGGTGAAATCAGCAGCGCCGGCGGGGGGTCGCGGCCGATACGCTGCAAGCCGGCCAGAACCTCGGCGAGCACGGCGCGGCGATCGATCAGCGACCTGCGCAAAACCATCTGCCGCTCGTTGAGCGCGGTCAGCCGTGCCTCGCCATCGGCGACGCGTCGGTCGATTTCGCCGCGCCGCTCGGCGGTCTCCTCCAGCCTGGCGGCAAGTTGGGCCTGCTCCGACTGCAGTCCGGCGAGATCGCTTTCAAGTGATTCGAGCGCCTTCTGCGCGGCTTCGGCATCGTTGGCCGCCGCGCGCAGTTCCGTGAGGTTCTCGTCCCGCTGCTCGAGGAGCTTCTGCTCCTCGGGTGTCAGCGCGTCGGCGTCGGCGGGAACGGCGGCTTGCGCCTTGGCGGGATCGTCCGTGCCCTGCTCTGTGGCCCGGAGTGGGGCGGGCGAGGCGCCCAGCACCAGGCCAAGCGCCACCGCGGCAAGCGCGCGCGTGCGAAGAGGCGCGGGAACCTTGAGCAGGGGGAGGCCGGTTCTCATGAAGCGAGCCTTAGCTGATTTGCGGCCGTTTCGCCATGAACCTTTCCGTGAGGGGAAGGGGTCGGCGGCACGATCACGAGCGGTGATAGGGATGGCCGGAGAGAATGGTGACGGCGCGGTAGAGCTGTTCGGCGAGCATGATGCGGACGAGCTGGTGCGGCCAGGTCATCCGACCGAAGGAGATCAGCAGATCGGCGCGGCTCCTCAGATCCTTGTCGAAACCGTCCGGGCCGCCGATGGCGAGAACCATGTCGCGCCGGCCGTCGTCGCGGATCTGGCCCAGGCGTTCGGCGAATTCCGGCGAATCAAGCGTCTTGCCGCGTTCGTCGAGCAGAATCAGGAACGCGCCTTTCGGCATGTTCCTTTCCAGTTCCGCGGCTTCTTCGGATTTGCGCTGTTCGGCAGACTGGGCTCGGCTTTCAGCGAGTTCCAGCGTGCGTGCAAACTCGATCCCTATCGCCGGTCCGGCCTTGGCCAGACGGTCGATATAGCGGGCGGCAAGCTCCGCCTCCTGGCCCGCCTTGAGCCGGCCTGTCGCAATGAACGTTATTCGCATCTCGTAGCCCGGTCAGTCGGTCAGATTCATCCCTCGGGCGACCGGGGCCGCCCGGACCAGTCAGGCTACGACCACGTTCCGCCTTGCCGGGTCAACCGGTCAGTGCAGTTTGTCGCCTTCGATATCCGGGGTCTGCCACATCTTCTCGATGTTGTAGAAATCCCGGATTTCCGGACGAAACACGTGGATGATCACATCGCTCGCGTCGATGAGAACCCAGTCCCCGGCTTCCAGGCCTTCGACCTGGGGTGCGCCGAAACCGGCATTCTTGAGATCGCGAATCAGGTGATCGCAGATCGCCGACACATGACGATTGGACCGGCCCGACGCGACCACCATGTGATCGCCGAGTGCCGATTTGCCCGCAATGTCGATGTGGACGATGTCTTCAGCCTTGGAGTCCGCGAGACTTTCGCGAACCAGCTCGAGTTGCCGGAGTGCTGCTTTGGCGCCGCTATCCGCAACCGGTGAGAAATTGCCCTCGGCAATTCCCTTCTGATGTGCTGTCCTCAGTGTCGTTCCTTTCGATTTTCGAACAGACAGAATGCGGCCAACGACATCACTTGCAGCCGCATGGTTAAAGATAGGCACGCAAGTGTTAACTTTTCAAGACGCCGTTCTGCCTGATTTTTTCTCATAGCGGAGCGCGTCCGAACGAACGCGCAAGGCGCGCTCTAGTTTTTCGATGCTCGCGCTTTTCTTATCGCCGTCGACGACAGCATCGAGCGCGGACCGTGAATAAAGGTCCAGGCCGGTGCCCGGGCGGTTGGCAGCAGCCGGGCGTCGGTCTCGTCCATGCGGTGGCGGGAGAAGACCTTGGCCATGGGTGCGGAGAGGTAGGAGAGCGTCGAGCCGGGCCGGTCGATCACCGCGATCGGGAAGGTGTTGGCGATGCCGCGCCAGTCCTGCCAGCGGTGAAAACCGGCGAGATTGTCCGCCCCCATCACCCAGACGAAGTGGATGCCGGGGTTGTAGCGCTGGAGGAAACGGAGCGTTTCGGCGGTGTAGCGCAGGCCGTAGACGGCCTCGAAACCGGTTACCTTGATGCGTGGATCCTCTACCATGGCGGCCGAGGCCTCGACGCGGGCTTCCAGCGCCTCGAGATCGGAATGATCCTTGAGCGGATTGCCCGGCGAGACCATCCACCAGAGCTGGTGCAGCCCGAGACGGCGCAGCGCGATCTCGGCGACCAGCACATGGCCGGCATGGGGAGGATTGAACGAGCCTCCGAACAGGCCCACCTTCATGCCGCGCTCGACATGCGGCATGCGCAGATAGGGCGCGGAGTAGGAGGAGCGGAAAACGTTCAAATCACGGCCTGGTCTGTCCGCTGCCGCGGACGCGATACTTGAAGGACGTCAGTTGCTCGACGCCGACCGGCCCGCGGGCGTGCATCTTGCCGGTGGCGATGCCGATTTCCGCGCCCATGCCGAATTCGCCGCCGTCGGCGAACTGGGTGGAGGCGTTGTGCAGGAGGATCGCCGAATCGATCTCGTTGAAGAATTTCTCGACCACCGCCGGATCCTCGGCGATCACCGCCTCGGTGTGGTTGGAGGAATAGCGGTCGATATGGGCGATGGCGCCGTCGATGCCGTCGACCTCGCGGGCCGAGATGATCGCGTCGAGATATTCGGTCGACCAGTCGGCTTCCTGAGCCGGCTTCACATCGGCGGCAAGCGCCTGGACGCCAGCGTCGCCCCTGACCTCGCAGCCGGCGGCCATGAGGTCGGTCACGAGCGCGCGTTTGAGGTCCCGATCGAGCGCAGTGTCGAGAAGCAGGGTTTCGGCCGCCCCGCAGATGCCGGTGCGGCGCATCTTGGAATTGACGATCAGCCTGCGCGCCATCTCGGGATCGGCGGACTTGTCGACATAGACGTGGCAGAGGCCCTCAAGATGGGCGAAGACCGGCACGCGCGCTTCCGTTTGCACCCGGGCGACCAGGCTCTTGCCGCCGCGCGGCACGATGACGTCGACGTTGCCGCCAAGGCCTTTCAGCATCTCGCCGACGGCGGCGCGGTCGGTGACGGGCACGACCTGGATCGCCTCGGCGGGTAGTTCGGCCGAATTCAGCCCCTCGACGAGACAGGCATGGATGGCGCGGGTGGAGGCAATCGAATCCGATCCGCCGCGCAGGATCACGGCATTGCCGGCCTTGAGGCACAGCGCGCCGGCATCGGCGGTCACGTTGGGGCGGCTTTCATAGATCACGCCGATGACGCCGAGCGGCGTGCGGACGCGCTCGATCTCGAGGCCGTTGGGCCGGTCCCAGGCGGCGATCACGTCGCCGACAGGATCGGCGAGGGCTGCGACCTCGCGGATGCCCTTCGCCACTCCGACAAGGCGGCTCTCATCGAGTTTCAGCCGGTCCTTCAGCGCGGGCGAGAGGTCTGCCTCCTCGGCGCGGCGCATATCTTCCGCGTTGGCGGCGAGGATCGTCGCGGCGTTCGCCTCGATGGCGTCGGCCATGGCGAGGAGGGCGGCGTTCTTCACTTCCGTCGTGGCGATGGCGAGTGGCTTGGCGGCGGCACGCGCCTTGCGGCCGATTTCGGCCATCAGCGTTTCGACATCCGTCGTGTTCGTCGCTTTGTCGAGCATTTGCCACTCCCAATTCCATGGGTCCCGAAGGGGACATGTTACATACGCAATCGGCGGTGAAGGGTAAAGCCGCGCGGCGGGTAACCGCCGTCTCCCGGGCGCGCCGGCTGTCAGCCGCGCGGTCGCGGGGCGGTGAGAACGAGATCGTCGCGGTGGATCATGGCGGCGCGCCCGGGATAACCGAGCACGGTTTCGATCTCGGTCGACTTGCGGCCGGTGATGCGGCGGGCTTCCTCGATATCGTAGCCGCAGATGCCGCGGGCAATCTCGCGGCCCGATGCGTCGAGGACGGCCACCGTGTCGCCGCGGTGGAAGGCGCCGTCGCAAGACGTAACGCCGGCGGGCAGCAGGCTCTTGCCGGCGTGAAGCGCGCGTTCGGCGCCGGCGTCGATCACAAGGCGGCCCGCGGGTTCGAGCTGGCCGGCGATCCACGTCTTGCGCGCCGTCACCGGCGACCCGGACGGCGCGAACCAGGAGGAGCGGCCACCTTCATCGATCAGCGAGAGCGGATGATCGGGCTTGCCGGACGCGATGATCATGGCGCAGCCCGCGCCGGTGGCGATGCGGCCGGCATCAATCTTGGTCTTCATGCCGCCGCGCGAGAGTTCCGAACCCGCGCCGCCGGCCATCGCCTCGATCTCGGGAGTGATGGCGGGGATCTCGGAGAGGAATTCCGCGTCGGGATTGGTTGCCGGCGGTGCGGTATAGAGCCCGTCGATATCCGACAGAAGGATCAGGAGATCGGCGCCGGTCATGGTGGCGACGCGGGCGGCCAACCGGTCATTGTCGCCATAGCGGATCTCGGTGGTCGCAACCGTGTCGTTCTCGTTGATGACGGGGACCGCGCCGCGCCGTAGCAGTTCGGCGATGGTGGCGCGCGCATTGAGATAGCGACGGCGCTCCTCGGTATCGGAGAGGGTGAGCAGGATCTGCCCCGCGACGATCGAATGCCGCGAGAGATTGGCGGCCCAGGCCTGCGCCAGGGCGATCTGGCCGACGGCCGCCGCCGCCTGGCTCTCCTCGAGCTTGAGAGCGGTCGCGGGCAGGCCGAGCACCGTGCGGCCCATGGCGATGGCGCCGGAGGAGACGACGAGGACTTCGGCGCCCGATTCCCGCAGCCGGGAGATATCGGCACACAGCGCCTCCAGCCATCCGGCCTTCAAACCGGCGGCGCGGTCGACCAGCAGTGCCGAGCCGATCTTGATGACGATCCGCTTGTGGGCGGACAAAGGTTTGCGCCGCGCGGTCATTGTCGTCAGTCGTCCCGGGAGGTGGTGCTTGCGGTTCCGGCCTTCTCGGCCTCGGAGGCCTTGTCGGCGTCGATCACCTCGTGAAGCGCGCGCAGAAGTCCGGTCATGCCCTCGCCGGAAACCGCGGAGATTTCATGGGGCGCCTGGCCGCACGCCTTCTTCAGGGCGCGAACCTTGTCGCGGCGGGTCTCGGGGTCGAGCACGTCGACCTGCGAGAGCGCCACGACCTCCGGCTTGTCCGTGATGCCGTGGCCATAGGCCTCGAGTTCGTGGCGCACGGTCTTGTAGGCCTTTTCGACATCCTCCTCGACAGAAGACACCAGATGGCAGAGCACGCGGGTGCGCTCGACATGGCCGAGGAAGCGGTCGCCGATGCCCACACCTTCATGGGCGCCCTCGATGAGCCCCGGAATGTCGGCGAGGATGAACTCGCGACCGTCAATGGTGGCGACGCCGAGATTGGGGTGAAGCGTGGTAAATGGATAGTTGGCGATCTTCGGCCGGGCGCGCGTGACGGTGGCGAGGAAGGTCGACTTGCCGGCGTTCGGCAGGCCGACGAGTCCGCCATCGGCGATGAGCTTGAGCCTGAGCCAGATGGTCTTCTCCTGGCCTTCGAGGCCCGGATTGGCGTGGCGGGGCGCCTGGTTGGTGGACGACTTGAAATGGGCGTTGCCGAAACCGCCATTGCCGCCGGCGGCAAGCCGGTAACGGTCGCCGACGTCGACGAGGTCGCAGATCAGCGTCTCGCGGTCCTCCTCGAAGACCTGGGTGCCGGCGGGGACCTTGAGCGTCACGCTGTCGCCGCCCGCACCGGTACGGTTGCGGCCCATGCCGTGCATGCCGGTCTTGGCCTTGAAATGCTGCTGGTAGCGGTAATCGATGAGCGTGTTGAGGCCTTCCACGGCCTCGATCCAGACATCGCCGCCGCGGCCGCCGTCGCCCCCGTCGGGGCCGCCGAACTCGATATATTTCTCGCGTCGGAACGAGACCGAGCCCGCGCCGCCGTCGCCGGAGCGGATATAGACCTTGGCTTCGTCGAGAAATTTCATCGTGTTCGGTCCTGTGTTTGCCGACGGGGTTGCGATTGTCGCAATCCCGCCGGCGCATCGATAACGGCAGCGCGTGCCGCGGTCAAAGTCAAAGCGCGGAGACCTGCTCCGCGCCCCATGTGGAGCCCGGCCGGGCGTGCCCGGCCAGGGTGGTGTTCAGCGCCGCTGAGGCTTGGCGTGCCAGCTCAGAAGCGAGGCCCAGGTCTTGCGGTCGAGCCGGAAGCGTTCGGCTGCGACAGAGGCATTAAGCGCCATGATGTGGAGCATGTCGGTGCCCTGGAACTGGAAGCCCGACTTCTGCAATACCCGCCGTGAGCCGGCATTGGTGACCCGGCAGGCGCCGTCGATATGGTCGATCTCGGTGGTCTTGAAAGCCATGTCGACGAGCGCGTGGGCCGCTTCCGTGGCATAGCCGCCGCCCCAGTAGGGCTGGCCGACCCAGTAGCCGATTTCGAGACCGTCCGGATGATCGCCCGGATGCAGTGCGCAGCAGCCGACGAAGGTTCCTGTGTCGGCTTCCGCCATCGCATAGACGCAATTACCATTCGCGCGGGTCGCCGTTTTTCGGACGAACTCGGCGGCATCGTCCCGGGTATAGGGATGGGGCATGCGCGATACCATGGAGGCGATGGCCGGGTTGTTGGCGAGAAGGGTAATGGCGTCGATATCCTCGACATGGGGGGCTCTCAGGACGAGCCGTTCCGTCAACAAGACGGGACAATCCAGTCTCAACCGTTCATCGCTCGGAGGCTCGGGCCTCCGTGATTGCAACTCCTGTATCATCGTCATTCTCCTTTTGGCTGGACGAAAGAAAAAGGGAGGCGGGGCTTTCGTCCCACCTCCCATTTCTCTTTTCCGGAGAATGCCGATTTCTTGAGCCGGCCGGTCGATGAGACGCCGGCCCGGTTATTCGGATCGGCTTTATTCTGCGGCTTCCGCGTTCTCCATTACGGAGACGTAAGTGCGGCCATTGGCCGTCTTGCGGAAAGCCACGGTGCCCGGTTTGGTCGCAAAAATGGTGTGGTCCTTGCCGAGACCGACATTGGTGCCCGGGTGCCACTTGGTGCCGCGCTGACGCACGAGAATGTTGCCGGCGAGAACCTGCTCGCCGCCGAACTTCTTCACGCCAAGACGCTTGGATTCGGAATCGCGACCGTTGCGCGAGGAACCGCCAGCTTTTTTGTGTGCCATGGGTCTGCTCCTTTTTCGTCCGGAAG
>PAPH01000020.1 GCA_002709005.1 Hyphomicrobiales bacterium
CAGCGAGTACAATTATACAGATACATTGCGTCCAGATGCCGTTCAGGACGCTTACACCAAATTCGACGCGACTGTCGCGGTATCGGCGCCCGATGATCGTTGGAGGATTGCGCTGATCGGCCGAAATCTGACCGATGAACTGGTTGCAACCAGCGCGAACGATATACCCTTCAGCGGTGGCGTCGGAACGGGTACAGCTGCTGGCGTTGTCGCCGACCTCTCAGCAATCGTTCAGAACCCGAAGGAAATCTTCCTGGAAGTTTCGACCCGGTTCTAATCCGATCACGAACTGGTTCGAACGTGCCGGGGCTCCGGAAGTGGAGCCCCGGTTCAATTTCAAAGGCGAAGATGATTAGTGAACTGAGAACACAGGAAGTTGAGCTGTTTGCATCTGGCGCCGTCCTGACGGTGACTCTCAACAGGCCCGACCGGCTCAATGCAATGAATCGGGAGATGGTCGCCGACCTGCGCACCTTGTTCCAGGCACTTTACTGGGACGAAGAGATACGCGTTGTTGTTATAAGAGCGAACGGCAAGGCGTTCTGCGCCGGACTCGATTTGCAGCAGGCCTCTTCGAGTGAGCAAGAGAGCCATTCGGTAAGTGCAATGCTAAACCGGCAACGGACGATTGCTGAAATCTATGTTGCAATGCGACGGTGCCCACAGCCGATCATTTCTTGTGTTCAGGGGGCAGCGAGCGGCGGTGGATTTGCGCTTGCGCTGGCATCTGACATCCGGATTCTGACTTCTGATGCGCGCATGAATGCGGCCTTTATCCGGATTGGTCTCAGCGCCTGCGATATGGGCGTCTCTTATTTTCTTCCGCGTATGATCGGTCTGTCACAGGCTAGCGAGTACATGCTGACCGGAAGGTTTATAAACGCAGATAAAGCCATGGCGCTTGGCCTCGCTCACCGGGTTGTGGAATCAGGCGACATGGCTGGCGAAGCCGACTCGTTTTGCCAAGATATGTTGAGGGCAACGCCGCTTGGTCTGCGCTTGACCAAAGATGCCCTCAATCAGACTATAGATGCCTCGGGGCTTGAAGCCGCCATGGCGATTGAGGATCGCAACCAGATGCTGACGGCGCGCGACCCAAACTTTAAGGAAGGCATCGCCGCTTTCATGGAAAAGCGTCAGCCCCGGTATGAGTGATCGCCGCGAGTACGTTGCAGACGACGGTGTCCGGCTCATCGCCGATGTCGCCGGGCCGTCAGCCGGTCCCACCATCATTCTGGCGCATGGCGGCGGGCAAACGCGGCACTCTTGGTCCCATGCCTTCGCCCGGCTTGTGCGGGAAGGGTATCGTGTCGTCAATTTCGATGCGCGTGGTCATGGCGAAAGCAGCTGGTCGCCGGACAACAGATACCCTCTGGAGCGGCGCTGGGACGATATGTTCAGGCTGATTGGTGAGCACACAGGACCGATAGGTATCGTTGGCGCTTCGATGGGGGGCGGAACCGCCCTCTTTGGTCTGACACGTTCTTACAGACCCAGTGCGCTGGTGCTCGTTGACATTGCGCCGAATTCCGAACGGGCAGGGATGCAGCGTGTTCGGGACTTTATGGCAAGTGGATTGGGCGGGTTTGCATCGCTGGAAGAGGCGGCCGCTACAGTCGCAGCCTATAACCCGTCGCGAAGGCGTCCGGGGAGTGTCTCCGGGCTCAAGCGAAACTTGCGTCAGCGGGATGACGGCCGATGGTATTGGCATTGGGATCCCGGGATGCTCGATATCGACATCGATGAGGAACGCGCAAAGATGGTCAAGACCTTTGATGGGCTGAAGGCGGCGGCCTCTGTTCCGGTTCTACTGGTGCGTGGTCTCGAAAGCGATGTCGTCACGGACCGGACAGTGGATGAGTTCAAGGCGCGTATTCCGGACATCGAGATCGCGGATGTCCGTGGGGCCGGGCACATGGTTGCGGGCGACCGAAACGATGTTTTCAATGACGCCGTACTAGGGTTTCTCAGGCGGCATATGCCGCCATTTGCCCTTTAACCTGACGGGGCATTTCCGGGAAACTTTGCGACCTTGCCGCTGATCTCTACCCAGGGCTGGGCGCTATTGCACCAGACGTGAGCAACAGGCTTTAGCCAGCCTGTTTCGTCGAAGCTTCCGGCCTTGATGATGATCGTGCCCGGCTGGTCTGGCTGTACGGAGAACATGGCAGATCCGCAGTTGGGGCAGAATCTCCGGTCAAGCGCGGCGCCGCTGTCGGCGGTATCGCGGTAGGTTTTCAGCTCGCCTTCGATTTCGACTGACGCGGCCGGTGCAACGACCACGACAGAGAAGGCGCTTCCAGCTTGGCGCTGGCAATGCTTGCAATGGCAGACGGCGGTCACGATGGGGGCCGCTTTCAGTCTGTAGCGGACGGTTCCGCAAAGACATTGTCCTGGTCTTTCTGTCATGATTTCTGCTCCTTGGAAGCGCCGAGCTCGGCTCTGATCTGATCGCTGTGTTCACCGATGCGTGGCGGTGGGATATGTCGCGATGTTGTGCTGGCTGAGTAGCGGACTGGGCTTTTCATATCATACCAGCCACCCTCACTTGGATGCTCCCGGCGGGTAAAAAAGCCTGTGGTTTTAAGGTGGGGGTCCTCAAGAATCTCTGCCATGTCGCGGACAGGCATGCATGGAATACGGGCCGCTCTGAAGCGCTCAGTCCAGTCAGCAGTGGTGCGGTTCGGCGTGAGTTCGGCAAGACGCTGATAGAGCCTGTGCTGATTGAAGAACTGCTCCTTTACAGTCTGCAATCCTGGCTGTTCCAGAAAACCTGGATCACCCAGCACGTCGAAGACAGTACGCCAGCTATCTGGCGTATAGGGCACTATACTGATGTAGCCGTTAGCTGTTGGGAAGGGTTGGCGGTCTGGATCGATTTGCCGGGCGTAGCAGACCTCGGCGTTTGGTGGGTCGAAAGTAAGTCCGCCCAGATGTTCTGCGAGCATGAATTGAGTGAAGGCTTCGAACATCGGCACTTCGACGAACTGGCTCTCACCAGTTCGCAGCTTGTGGATGTAGGCGGCAAGGGCGGCCTGCGCGCCATGCAGGCCAGCCACCTTGTCTGCGATCAGGGAGGGCAAGTAGCGCGCTTCTCCCTTGCCATCGACGCGCCCCGCGAGTGTCGCTGTGCCTGAGGCGGCCTGGATCACATCATCATAGGCTTGCAGACCGTCATAAGGGCCGTCTGATCCAAAACCGACACAATGAATATAGATCAGGTCGTCCTTGACCGCCTGAACCTGATCCGGTCCGAAACCGAGCTTCTCGATCGCACCAAGGCGGACATTGTGGATGAAGATATCTGCCGTTTTCAGAAGGTCGGCCATGATGACGCGATCTTCGTCCAATTTTAGATCGAGCTTGATGGACCGCTTGTTGCGATTGAGCGCCATGAAGCCAGGGGACATTCCGCGTGATTTTGCGGGTTTGCCAGAATAGCGGAACTGATCTCCGCCGGGCGCTTCGACCTTGATCACATCGGCTCCAAGATCCGCGAGGATCTGGGTGGCATAGGGACCGAACACAACGCTCGTCATGTCGACCACGCGCACACCTTCAAGAATTCCTGACTGGGTCATATCTTTTTCTGCCTCGTGTCGCCTTGTCTCGGATCATTTGCTCCATTACTCATTATCTAATGATAATAGGTAATAGAAGCCATGAATCTGAATTTTAGCGCTTCGGAAGAAGCCTTCCGCACTGAAGTTCGCGATTTCCTTGCCGACAAGCTGACGCCGGAGCTGAAGCGCTATGCGTCCCGCATGACCAGCGTCTATGCGGACAAGGAAACGGCGCTTGAATGGCAGGGTATACTGGTCGAAAAAGGCTGGGCAGCGCCCTCCTGGCCGGTGGAGCATGGGGGCTGCGACTGGAGCGTCGCGCAGCACTACATCTTTGATGTCGAAATGGCGCGCGCGGGCGCGCCGCCGCTCTCGCCAATGGGGATAGGCATGTGCGGGCCCGCTCTGATCGGCCACGGCTCAAAAGAGCAGAAGGATTTCTACCTGCCGCGCATCCTGTCGGGTGACGACTTCTGGTGCCAGGGCTATTCAGAGCCGCATGCCGGGTCTGACCTCGCGGCGCTGACCATGAGCGCTGAGGATGATGGCGATGCGTTTGTGTGTTCGGGCTCGAAGATCTGGACCACGCATGCCCATGAAGCCAACATGATGTTCTGCCTGATCCGCACGGATACAAGCGGCAAACCCCAGACGGGCATCACCTTTATCCTGATCGACATGACGGCGCCCGGCGTGACGGTGGACCCGATCATCATGCTGTCTGGCGAACATATCCAGAATGCCGTCTTCTTCGACAATGTCCGCGTGCCGAAAGCCGATGTAGTCGGTGAAATCGACAAGGGCTGGACCGTAGCGAAATACCTGCTCGAATTCGAACGCGGCGGCTCGTCCTACGGCCCGCGCCTGCTCCAGCGCATTGCGGGTCTGCGCCGCACAGCGCGCGAGCTTGGCCGCATGACACCGGATCTGGAGGCCCACCTCACACAGGCCGAAATCGATGCGTCAACGCTGGAAGCGGCCGAACTCATGATGATGGCCGAGCTCGCCGGCGGGGGGACGCCCGGTCTCAAGGCCTCCATGATGAAGGTGCGCGGCACCGAACTCAGCCAGCGCCTGACCGAAATCGGCCTGGACCTTGCCGGTATCCACGTGGAGCCTTTCCAGCCAGAACATACAGAGCCGGGCGGCCCTGTCGTCACGCATGCGCCGTCCAATCAGGGCCTGGTCGGCCCCGACAGCCTCGTCACGATTGCGCCGAAATACCTCAATGACCGCGCCGGCTCCATCTATGCGGGATCAAACGAGATCCAGCGAAATATACTGGCGAAAGGCCGGCTTGGTCTCTGACCTGGCAGGCTCATCATTATTGCCCGCAAACATTGACCTGCAGGCCCGCCCCAAGTAAAACTAAAGGCAATAGATAAAACGAAGGGCGACACCTGCCGGGAGATAACCATGAGCCAGACGACTACACTGATTGATCGCAACCCCCTGAAGCCGACGCTCGATACGCTGAGCCAGAGCCAGATCGAAGCCATTCGTAAGATCCCTCCGCATGACAAGGCTGGCATTCCTGAGCTGGACGCGCAGCGGCCCGTCGATATCTTTACCGGTCAGGATCGGTTCGATCTTGAACAGGAAAAAGTCTTCCGGAAAATGCCGGTGCCGATCACGGTCTCTACGCTACTCGAGCCGGGCAGCGTAATCGCCCATAATGGCTATGGCTTGCCGCTGCTGGTAACCCGGACCAAGTCTGGCGATCTTCACGTCTTTCTGAATGCCTGCCAGCACAAGGGTGCAAAACTGATCGAGGATTGTGAGGTCCACAAACAGAACAAAGTGACCTGCCCCTATCACGCCTGGACGTTTGCGCTCGACGGCAAGCTCGTGGCGGCGGCCCGGCAGGAGACGTTCAAGAACTTCGAAAAGCATACACGCGGTCTCGCTGAGCTTCCGAGCCGTGAACATGCCGGAATTGTCTGGGCGGTTCTGGATCGCGAGGCAACGCCTGACTGGAGCAGCCTCGATGACCAGGTCGATGAGGACTTCGCGGCCATGGGTATACCCGGTGCGCGCGTCTATGGACGACGTACCTTTGAACTCAACGCAAATTGGAAAGTGGTGCTTGAGCCGTTTCTTGAAGGGTACCATGTCCAGCGTCTTCACGCGAAATCGATCGGGCAGCTTTTCGCTGATGTGCCCAACGTCACCGATGTATTCGGCCTGAACATCCGGCAGATTTCTGGCAAGGTTAACTTTACGCCTGAAGCACTCGAGAATGAGGGTGAAAATATCCACAAGACAGTGACGCACGCTTATCAGGTTTTTCCAAATTGCGTCGTCGTAACCAGTCCTTACTATATCAGCGTCATGATCCTGATGCCCCGGGCGCCAGGCCGTACTACGGTAGAATACTTCATGTTGGTGCCTGATGCGCCGCAGACGGAGAAGGGGGAGGCCCTGTACGAGAAATCCTACAAGCTGGTCCTCGATGTCTTTGGTGGAGAGGATTTCTGGGCTGCGGAAATGTCTCAGTCAGGCCTTGAAAGCGGTGCCCTCGAAACCACGGTCTACAGTGGCCTTGAGCAGACGATCCTCACCTTTTACGACCTGCTCGAAAGCAGGCTCTGAATTCGAACCTCCAAACCTGGTGCGGGCGAGTCGTCTGGGTACGAGATTGCCCGCGCCACATTTTTTTATTAAATCTAAACTAACTAGATAATTTCCGCGCCGAGGGTCTGGGTTGACGGACGAAAGGGAGGTTTGTGTGCAGACAATCAATGATGCCATTCACTGGTGGGCGCGTGTCATGCCTGACGCGGTCGCATTGGATTTCGGGGATGATCGTACCACCTATCTGGAATATCGCGACTGGTCGGAACGGATCGCGGCAAACCTGATTTCGCGGGGCCTTGAGCCCGGCGAGCGCGTCGGTATCTGTGCAGCCAATTCGCTCCATTATTGCGTGCTGATTCTCGGCATCATGCGGGCAGGCGGTATCGTGGTGCCTCTGAACATGCGCTACACGCCGCATGAACTTGCTGAAATCGCAGAGGATACAACGCCGCGCCTGGTCTTTGCTGACGAGGACCGGATCGGCAAGTTTTCAAGCCTTGGCGTCGAAGCGCTGCCGATAGAAAACGTACTTGACCTTCGCGCCGGCGAGCGCGCGTCAGTGGCGCATGTGCCGGCGCCGGATGACAAGGTGGTGATCATTTCGACCAGCGGCTCTACGGCCAAGCCCAAAGGCGTCGTGTTTTCACACCGTACAATGACAGGCTATGTCGCAACCCACGCAATGGAAGAGCAGAGCCTCGGCAAGGGCTCAAGGGTCATAGTGCCTGCTCCACTGAGCACCTCGGCCGGCTTTGTTCAGCTGACCCACTACACGGTACTTGGCTGCACCTTGTTCTTCCTCAGCGTGTTCGAACCGAAATCCTTTCTGAAAACGCTCGTCGACAAGAAGATCAATGGGTTCGGGGCGGTCCCGGTTTTCTTCGAGGCAATCTCCAGGCTGCCTGAATTCGAGGATGCTGATCTCTCGAATATCACCATGGCGACGTGCGGGGGCGCACCTGTCACACAGGCCCTGCAGGACACCTGGATGAAGAAGGGCATCGTCGTGCGGCAGATTTACGGTCAGACCGAATGCGGCGGCAATGGCACGATCATGCCGGCCCACATCGCCGAGGTGCAACCACAGAAGTGTGGTATGGGCGGACTGTTCAACGAGATCGCTGTTGTAGATGAAGCGGGTCAGCGTGTACCCCCAAATACGGTGGGCCAAATCATCATGCGCGGCCCCGGCAACCTGGTCGAATACTGGAACAATCCGGAGGAAACAGCGGAGACGATCAGGGACGGATGGCTGTATTCCGGCGATCTGGGCAAACTGGATGAGGATGGCCTGCTCACCTTTGTTGATCGAATGAAGGATCTCATCATTTCGGGCGGTCTCAATATCGCGGCAGCCGAGGTCGAACGCACAGTCTTAAGTAGTGGTCAGCCGATCGAGGAATGCCTCGTTATCGCTGCCAAGGACGAAAAATTTGGGGAAACGCCGCTCGCGGTAGTTTATGCGACGGGAGAGGTCGATGTTCCCGCCCTTATCGCGCACTGCAATGAGCAGCTCGCGGACTACAAAGTCCCGCGATATATCGCGATCGAACACGAACCCATGCGGCGCACAGCTACAGGCAAATTGTCGAAGCTGCCCCTGCGCGAGAAGTATGCCGATGCCGCCAACACGCTTGAACGCGTGCGCTAGCCTCGACATATGACGGTCCTGTCGGAATCTGGGAAGATCGTGATCATTGGCGGCGGTCAGGCGGGTGCTCAGGCAGCGCAGTCGCTGCGCCTGTTCGGCTATGAGGTCGCGATCACGCTCGTTGGCGACGAGCCAGCGCTGCCTTATCAGCGCCCGCGAAGGTCGCGGTGTCCGAGGCCTTGTTCCGGGTCGCTGATCGCTGCGTGCAGGTGATGGGCGGGATGGGCGTCAGCCGGGACACGATTGTCGAGCAGCTCTTCCGCGAAGTTCGCGCCTTCCGCATCTATTATGGGCCGACCGAGGTGCACAAATGGTCGCTCGCCAAAAAGATCAAAAAGGCGGAACTGGCGAGACAGTCATCCGCCGATTAAATGGCCGCTGTGACCTGGCTGCCCGGAGTTGTTCGAAACTATTTTGCAAGTTCCGTGGTCTTGGCATCCTGTAGAATAAGTTCAGCCGCGCGCCAGGCCATCGCCATGGTCGGCCCGTTCGTATTGCCTGACGGAATGGCTGGCATGATCGACGTGTCCATGACGCGCAGACCTACGACGCCTCGAACCTTGAGCTTTGGGTCCACCACGGAAGCCTCATCTTTGCCCATCCGGCAGCTCCCAACGGCGTGGTAGCCGCAGGTCCCGAACTTGTCGTAGGCCTCCAGGATTTTCTCGTCAGTATTATAGTCCGGGCCAGGCATTGTCTCGCATTCAATGTATTCGCTGATCGGCGGCTGATCGGCGAATTTGCGCGCCATCTTGACGGCTCCGATCATCGCGGCCCTGTCGCGCTCTGTGTCACGATAATTGGTCACGAGTTCTGGCGGTGCTTCCGGATCGAGAGAGGTGATGTGCACATGCCCCCTCGAAGTCGGGCGCAGGGGATAGGTGACGAGGTGCATGCCCGGGAAGCGTTCGACATCCTGGCGATTCTTTTCAAAATCGAAACTGAACGGGGCCAGCAGGAACTGGGCATCGGGTCGGTTCTGTCCGGGGCTGGTCTTGAACCAGGCACCGAGTTCGTAGGCGGCGGCCGACATCGGGCCGGTCTTGCGCGTATAGTAATCAAGAGTGGACTTCAGGAGCCGCCAGCCGGAAAAATTCTTGTTCTGCGAGAGATCGCGATTCAGTTTCCACTGTATGATCAGGCCGCGGTGCTCAAGCAGATGCTCGCCAACACCCAGATTGGGGTGGACAATGTCAACGCCTAGCTCCGCCAGACGGTGAGGGTCGCCTATCCCTGAGCGTTCAAGAATGCCGGGCGATGCCAGTGCGCCCCCAGCCAGAATGATCTCGCAGCGCGCTTCTATCGTTTCCTCGCGTCCTTCAAGCGCAAGCTTCAAGCCTGTCGCGCGTTTGCCCGTGAAGAGGACGCGGTCGACGACCGCCTCGGTGAATATTGAGAGATTTGGGCGATCCGCGGCCGGGTCGAGAAACGCCTTTGCTGAGCTCTGCCGGCGACCCTTGTATATTGTGCGGGGCGCATAGCCCATTCCTTCGATATCATTCGGCTCGTTGACATCATCCTTGAACACCCAGCCCAAATTCTGACCTGTTTCCAGCATGGCGTCACTGAGCTTGTCGCGCACATCCGGCATAGTGATCTTCATCGGGCCGGAGTCGCCGCGTGTTTCAGCGCGGCCGAGCTCATGCGATTCCAGCTCTCTGTATGCCCGGCCGATATGTTCCCAGGACCAGTCATCACTGGACAATTCGGCTATGCCGTCGAAGTCTGACGGTTGGCCTCGCACATACATCATTCCATTCACGGAGCTTGAACCGCCAAGGACACGCCCGCGCACCCAGGGCTCAGGCGTCTGTGCATTCGCCTCTTCAGGATTGCTCTGATAGGCCCAGATATATTTTGGGTCCGCCATAATCTTGGCGAGTCCCTTGGGCATGTGAATAAAGGGATGATTGTCTTTCGGGCCAGCTTCGAGCAACGCAACGCTGATGTCTGGGTTCTCTGAAAGCCGGTTGGCGAGCACGCATCCCGCAGCCCCCGCGCCGACGATGACGTAATCAAATGCCTTCATGCCTTCCTCCCATTTGGTGTGCGCCTTCTTTTTGAGGCGGTTGACCGCAGCGCTTAAAACTTATTGACATAGATTTAGGCGATCATGCAATGGCGGTATCCCGCTGGAGGAGCATTTATAGTGAAGATTAATTACGTGACGCCGGCGGGTGAAGCCGTGACCGTCAATGCCGAGCTTGGTGAAAGTCTTATGGAAGCGGCGGTCAGGAATGGTGTCGATGGCATTGTTGCGGCCTGTGGAGGCTGTCTCTCATGCGCAACATGCCACGCTTATATCGACGAGCCCTGGCTCTCGAAAATCGATCCGCAGTCCCAGACAGAAAAAGACATGCTGGACTATGCTTCACACGTCGAGCCAGATTCACGGCTGACCTGTCAGGTTCCTGTTACGGCTGAATTGGAAGGTGTGATTGTGCGTACGCCGCCTAGCCAGGACTGAATTATCTGGGACGGGTAGACGTATCGTTTTGAGTTGTCTAATGGTGTTAGATAAAGACCGGTCGACTTCAGCCCGGCGAAACCACATTGTTGGAGGAAACAGACAAGATGCTGAAATCTGAGACTTCGCCAAAGCACATTCCTGAATCGGTTGTCTTCGACTTTGACATTTATGGAGACGATCGGCTTACCGATGATCTGCACGCATCGTATGAGACCTTGCACCGGGATGCGCCGGACGTCTTCTGGACGCCTCGCAATGGCGGACACTGGATGATCACGCGCTATGAAGATATCATGGACGTCGTGCGTGATCCGGAACATTTCTCGGTCAGGGAGATGCAGATACCGCGCGTTGAAGACCCGCCACTCTTCATCCCGCTCAGTCTCGATCCGCCGGACAATATCCCTTATCGGCAGGCCTTGATGCCGTTCTTTGCACCGAAGACGGTTCGGGCAATGGAGCCCAAGATCCGGCAGTTCGCGATCGAGATGATTGAGGCCGTTGAGAAACGGGGCGAGTGCGACTTCGTCGACGACATCTCTTCGCAGTTCCCGGTTTCGGTTTTCATGGAACTGATGGGCATGCCACTGGAGCGGCTGCGCGAATTCCGTACCCAGGCAGATGCCTTTTTTGAGTCGCGTTCCGACGAGGATATTGCTGCCAATTTCGGCAAAATCGTCGCCATCATGACCGAACTTATCGAAACGCGCCGCGCTGAGCCTAAAGATGACCTCATCAGCAAGATGACGCAATTCGAGATAAATGGCCGTCCGATTTCACTTGGTGAACTTCAGTCTATCTGTTCGATCCTGTTTCTCGGGGGAATGGACACGGTGACCAATGTTTCGAGTTATCTGTTCCGCCACCTGGCAGGTGATGCAGCACTTCAGGACCGGCTTTCGGAGGAACCGGAAAAGATCAAGGATTTCATTGAAGAGGGACTGCGCAGCTTTGGCGTCGTCAACACACCGCGTCTGGTGACCAAGGATTTCGAACGGTTCGGTGTGCCGTTCCGCCAGGGAGACATGGTGCTCTGCATGCTGCCGCTCGGCGGTCGGGATGATCGCAAGACGAAGGATCCAAACAAGTTCGACATCGACCGTGAAAAGATTGACCATGTTACCTTCTCGTCTGGTCCACACTTGTGCCTTGGCCACACGCTCGCGCGACTGGAAATGCGCATCCTGACGGAAGAATGGCTCAAGCGTATCCCGTCATTCCGCCTGAAGCCCGGGACAATGGCCCACAGCCGCGTTGGAACCGTCATGGCGCTTGAGCAGCTGCCGCTGGAATGGTCAGTCTGAGATGACTGCAAACGGGCAAAACGGAAATGCAGACCCCTCTGCGCTGACGTCCGGTGCAGACCAGACGTATTTTGAGGGCTTGATGAAGGGCGAGGTGCGCATCCAATTCTGCGCGCGTTGCCGCAAATACCGCTGGCCGGCGGTTTTCCACTGTCCGGATTGCGGGTCGTGGGACCACGTTTGGAAACCCGTTTCTCCAAAGGGCAAAATCTATAGCTGGACGCGGACTTGGCACACCTTCGCGGGTGCCGACGCCTTTGAGCCGCCTTTCGTGTCGATCGTCGTTAGCTTGGAAGAGATCCCTGCCGTGCGCCTTCTAGGGGTTCTGGAGGGGGATGAGCAAAACCTGGCAACGGGGGCAAAAGTCAGCGGCAAGGCGCACAAGATCACAGTAAACGGCACGGTCATTCCGGCCCTCAGCTGGACGTTGGACTGAGGAAGCGAACATGAATGGAATTGCAGGCAGAGTAGCTGCCGCCGGAACCGGGCTGAGACAGTTTAAGCGGGGCACGTCACCGCAACCGGAGCGCGGAGTGCTCATTGGAGCTATTCTCGATGCGTGCGCCGATGCCGGGTTTGAACCGTCTGAGATTGATGGTTTCACCACGTATGGCGATGATAATAACGAACCAGTCCGTCTGATGCCGGATCTTGGCATGAAAGAGCTTCGTTGGAGCTCGTCTGTCTTTGGCGGTGGGGGCGGAGGCATCGCTGGCGCCATTGGCCAGGCAGCAGGAGCAATCCTCACTGGTCAGGCAACAGCCATAATCGTCTATCGCGCACTAGTCCAAGGTAATAGCGGCCGTCTTTCGCAAGCGGTTATGGCGCATCACCTTAACAGCCACATGGTGGGCGCGGGCCTGGTGTCCCCCGCCCAGATGTGCGCGTTAAGGGCGAATCGCATGTTTGATTATTATGGGGTTCCTAAGCAGGTGGCTGAGGATGTGGTGCGGGCCTGTTACTATCATGGTTCGCGTAATCCGGACGCCGTAACGTACGGTGCGGAATTCTCCCATGAGGCGTACGAAGGGTCCCGCTACATCGCCGAGCCCTTTCACCTTTTGGATTGTTCGCGGGAAAATGACGGTGCGGGCGCGATCCTGCTTGTGTCTGCTGAGCGCGCACGTGATCTGAAGAAGAAGCCAGTCTATGTTCTCGGTGTCGCACAGGGCGCTGCAATGGGTTGGGGCGACCTTCTTGAGAATGATGACGACGATCAATACGCAACGGCCGGCTTCAAATCAGTCGCCCAGCACCTCTGGCGTCAGACCGGTCTCAAGCCAGCAGACATTGACGTTGCGCAAGTCTACGAGAATTTTAGTGCCCAAGCTATTGCCTCCATCGTCGATCACGGGTTCTGCAGCTGGGAAGAGGCGGGTGACTTTATCAGGTTTGAAAACTTGATCGCGCCGACCGGGAAGTTACCGATCAACACATCTGGGGGAAACATCGGGCAGGGCTTCATTCACGGAGTGGGCATGATGGTCGAGTGCGTCCATCAGTTGCGGGGCGAATCTTCCAATCCGGTGCCAGACGCGAAGACCTGCTTGCTGGCTGGTGGTCCTGGGGCGCCGATTGTTAGCTCAGCAATTTTCGGAACAGAGCGTCCAGGGTGATACGGTTTTCGTGTTCAATCAAAATAAAAGGGGATAACCCCCTTGCATTTCAGGGAGAAAGACATGCGGTTTGACAGCGACTACAAGATGCTGATCGACGGACAGCTGGTCAGTGCCGGCGAAGAGCTTGACGTCGTCAACCCAGCGACGGGGAAACCATTCGCCGCTTGCCCACGCGCCTCCAAAGATGATCTTGAAAATGCCGTCACGGCCGCCCAAAAGGCTTTCAAGTCCTGGAAGAAGACACCAGTCGATGAGCGTCGTGCCTTGCTTCGCAAAGCTGCGGGGTTGATCGCCAAGAATGCCGACGCGCTCGCCAGCCTATTTACCAAGGAGCAAGGCCGCCCGACGGAACTCGCGAAGCAGGAGATTCTTGGCGCCTCCTACTGGCTCTCCAGCACTGCTGACCTCGACCTGCCAGTTGATGTCACTGAAGAGACCGAGTCCCGCCGCATCGAGGTGCACCACGTCCCGTTGGGTGTCGTTTGCGGCATCGTTCCCTGGAATTTTCCGGTTCTGCTTGCAAGTTGGAAGATCGCGCCGGCACTGCTGGCAGGAAATACCATTGTTTTGAAACCCTCTCCGTTCACGCCGCTCTGCACATTGAAGATTGGTGAGCTGTTTCAAAGCCTGTTTCCGGCAGGCGTATTTAATGTGATCAGCGGCGGGGATGAGCTCGGTCCATGGATGACGTCCCATGAGGGGTTTGCGAAAATCTCCTTCACCGGGTCCACCGCCACCGGCAAGCGGGTGATGGAATCGGCGGCCAAGGACCTCAAACGGGTGACGCTGGAGCTTGGTGGCAATGATGCGGCCATCGTGTTGCCGGATGTCGATGTAGACAAGGTTACCGAGCAGCTCTTTGCTGGTGCTTTCGGTAACACGGCTCAAATTTGCGTGGCTACCAAACGGCTCTACGTCCATGAGGATATCTATGATGCCGTCCGCGACAAGATGCACGCGCTCGCGAAGGCCGCCCCAGTTGGCGACGGTAGCGCCCAGGGCAATATGTTCGGCCCGATCCAAAACAAGGCTCAGTACGAACGAGTCCTTGATCTTATGGAGGATGCCAAAAAGCAGGGTCTGACGATGCTACATGGATCGGATGTCCCCAAAGAAGGATATTTCATTCCCCTAACTATCGTGGACAACCCGCCTGAGAACGCCAGGGTGGTTCAAGAAGAGGCGTTTGGTCCCATTCTTCCGATGATGAAATTTTCCAGCGTTGATGATGTCATCGCACGTGCCAACGACACAGAGTATGGTCTTGCCGGCGCCGTCTGGTCAGCTGATATCGACAAGGCTGTAGAGATTGCGGATGAAATGGAAACCGGCACGGTCTGGATCAACCAAAACCTTCAATCTACGCCTATGACTCCGTTGGCTGGGCACAAGCAGTCGGGCGTAGGGGCTGAGAACGGCATCTATGGCCTTCGGGAGTTTACGCAGCCAAAATCGGTCTACATTCCAAAATCGTCAGATTCGGTGCGCTAGCGATCTTTCGGAGTAGGTGACAATATCCCCTGCGGCATCTAGCCTGCAGGGGACCGGCTTGGGGCGGGCACCGACTTGGCGATGCCGAGTCGCCGGGCCCGCTTCTTTTCGTCTTCTGTCAGTGATTTCGGCGTTTTCGGAAGATGACGGAAGCCGCGTAAGAATGCCGCCACAGCTTCTTCGAACATTTCCTCGTCATCATAGGGATTGGCCTGAACCGCTTTCGTCAGGTTCGGGAATTGTTCTAGATCGAAATCAGGCATTGGCTCGACCCCGTAGGAGCGAGCGGCGGCTTCGAATAGTGCTGACGCGTAGGTCAGTTTCTCAGTTCCTTCAATGATCGCCATGTGCGCCTCTGGAGGATAGGGACACATGGAAATCCAGAAGTCGTAGGCACCCAATAGCAGCCGCCTGGGAAAGAACTGTAGGAGCAGGGGAGCAGCATTGGGATGGCGCAGGATCGCCCGGCGGGCTGCCTTGCACAGTCGAATGAGCGTTTTCTCCCAGTCGTTTTCATCAATCTTCGGTGGGTCGATATCGCGTAAGAGGATAAGCGCAACTTCAGCCAGAAGCTCGTTCTTGTCCTTAAAATGATAATAGAGTGAGGGTGCTTTCACGCCCAGGCGCCGTGCGACGTGTTCGAGGCTTAGTTTGTCCAGCCCTTGCGTGTCGATAACACTGAGAGCGGCGCTCGCGGCGCGTTCTCTCGATATCAATGACTTTGATGGCCGGCCCATAATCCTGCCCTTAAACCTTACTGATCAAGGTTTGGCTTAAATTGTCCGGAGTTGGGTTTCAAACGGTTATGCTTCCAAGCCTGGGAAATGTGAAGAGCTGCTCATCTTATGATGAGCCTTTCCAGAAGGCGTCCTGCGGGGATTTACGGTATCCGGTTTTTCCAAGCATCGTGGCGGTAAGGTTTAATGAAGGCGCCGATCCACCGACCTCATTCCCATAGACCGCATTCGCGGAGGGGAGGTTGATCGCAATAGAGATCGAGGACGATCTAACGCCCAAGGAAGGGCTCGTCATATATGCAGCACA
>PAPH01000021.1 GCA_002709005.1 Hyphomicrobiales bacterium
AAAAGGGCGACCTCCGGGTCGCCCTTTTTTCGTTTCGGCTCCCGGCTTCGCCTCTGTCATCAGGCGATTTTCATCAGACAAGAGAAATGCACGTGCCCAGCAACATGCTGACACATCACAATAATCCTATACTAACCGACAATCGCAACCATTGAGTTCGTCCCACTTCTGGACAAGTGTCGTAAAAATTGTAAATGTCTTGTTTCAACGGGCAATTTACCCAAATTTTTAGGGGCATTAATCGGAAAAATCTGACGGCCTTCCAACCAATACTGCTTAAAGTAGAGTTGGACATAAAGCACCTCACGCGTGCGCGGCACTTTGTTCACCATCCCGACTGACGATCGTCGGGCCGTGTCATCGAAATCGTCCGCGTGAGAAAGCAAAATCGCCGGGTTTTTTCGATATTGCGGGGATCGGCAGAATGGGCTTGTTCAAGCTGTTCAGTTCCACAATGGCGGACAGGAACGGCTTGCCTGCGAATACGCTGTTGCAGCCCTCACCTGATGTTCTTTCGCATTTCTTCCTGTCCGAGACCTGGACGCTGCATCTGAACACCGGAATATTCGATCTCGGGCCAATTGCGCGGGCGCGGCATTCCATAAGTGAGACGGAACGCTGCGGATTGCTCACGCTGCTCCGCTGTTATCCCGCCGCCGACCGGCCGAAGGTCATGCAACTGTTCGAGGCGGCCTCCTCGGAACCCGCCGCCTTCTGCTTCGCCACCGTTTCGCTGCACCCCGACCAGGGCGAGCAACCCTTTACCTGTGTCGGCGAAACCGCGAGTTTCGGCGCCGACGGACAGGGCATCATCTCGGGCGTATTCATGTTCCCTCGCGTATCGGCCGGCAATTGCATAACGCCGCATTGAGGACCGCCCCGGGGGAAGCAGGAAAAGTGAACAATCTGTCCAGAATTGTTCCACTTTCGTCACATCTCCGGCTCGCATAGATAATCTGCGACAACAACTGGAGAGACCCCATGTCCAATTCCGTTCATATCCTGCTCGGACGCATTCTGATGAGCATCATGTTCATCCTGTCCGGCTGGGGCAAACTGATGGCGCCGGCAGGCACCGCCGGCTATTTCGAAAGCGTCGGCCTTCCGCTGCCGCAGGTTACCGTCTGGGTCGTCATCGCTGTCGAGCTTCTCGGCGGCCTCGCTATCCTCCTCGGCTTCAAGACCCGCTATGCGGCCTATCTTCTGGCCGCCTTCACTTTCGCGGCCGCGTTCATCGGCCACTACAACCCGGCCGACCAGATGCAGATGATCATGTTCATGAAGAACCTGGCAATCACCGGCGGCTTCCTGCTGCTCGCCGTCACCGGTGCCGGCTCGATCTCGATCGACGGCCGCCGTTAAGTCCAAATCCTCCCAGGACAAAGACGAGAAAACCGCGCCGGAAACGGCGCGGTTTTTTTCATGCGTGGAAGACGCCAACCGGAAGCCGGTTCAGGCGCCCGGAAGAACCGCGCGTACCTTCTCGGTGATTTCTCCAACCACAGGGCTTCCCTCAAGCTCCGGCTTGCGGGCGCGCACCAGGCAGGCCTCGGATTCGAGCATCACGCCGTCGGACAGGATTCTGAGATGGTTGGCGCGCAGCGTGGAGCCGGTCGAGGTGATGTCGACGATGATGTCGGCCGCACCCGATGCGGGCGCCCCTTCGGTGGCGCCGAGGCTCTCGACGATCCGGTAAAGCTGGATGCCGTGGCCCCTGGAGAAGAAGGTGCGGGTCAGGCGGTGGTACTTGGTAGCGATCGCCAGCCGCCGGCCGTGACGGGCGCGGAAATCCGCGGCCACGTCGCCGAGATCGGCCATCGTGGTGACGTCGAGCCAGATTTCGGGCACCGCGACGACGACCGACGCATGACCGAAGCCGAGCCGCGCCTCGAATGCCACCGCGCCATCGGCATCGGGCAGGCTCTCGCGCACGAGATCCTCACCGGTAATCCCGAAATCCACCGTCCCCGCCCCGAGTTCGCGGGCGATCTCGGAGGCAGAGAGAAAGGCGATCTCGATATCGTCGCGTCCCTCGACGCGGCCCCGATAGGAGCGGTCGTTACCGGTCTGAACGATGCCGAAGCCGGCGCGCGAGAAGATGGCGATGGCATCGTCCTTCATCCGGCCCTTCGAAGGCAGTGCGATGGTGAGGGTCATTCGCCTGGCTCCCCTGCGCCCGAAGCTGTGCGCAACGCCTCGATGCGGTCGACCCAGAGCGAGAAGCCTACGGCGGGAATTTCCTCGCGCGCGCCGAGCAGCGTCATCATCCGGTCGTAGCGGCCGCCACCGGCGAGGACCGCTCCTTCGAGAGTGGAGGCAATCTCGAAGACGAGACCGGTGTAATAGTCGAGCGGACGGCCGAAAGCGGCGCGCCAGCGCATCACCGGCAGGTCGGCGCCGGAGGCCTCAATGCCCTCTACCCGGGCAGCGAAGAGATTGAGGGCCGAGCCGATCTCGAGATCGGCCGACGACGCGAAGCGTCTGAGTTCTGCCACCGCTTCGGAGAGCCGCGCATCGAGGGCGAGAAACGTCTTGAGTGCTGCGAAGGCCTTGTCGGAAAGCCGGGTCTTTTCGAGTTCGGTCTTCTCGACAAGCCGGGCGGCGATTTCCTCGGGCGAACGGCTGGCGTGGGTCGAGTAACCGGTCTCTTCCATCACCGATCCGATATGGGCGGCAATCGCCGACACGTCGCCGGCGACGATCAGCTCCCCAAGATCGCTCTCCTCGACCGTGGCAGCCTGCGCGGAAGCGAGACTTTCGATCATGCGGCCCATTGCAGTCTCATCGCCAAAGGCGTGGATCAGCCGCTTCTGCCAGCCCGCAGGCAGGCCGAGCCCGGCGACGACGGCCTCGAAGAGCGCCTGGTCGCCGATGGTAACGGACAGATACTCGGAGGGCAGAAGCTCGCGGAGCAATCCGGCCGCGTCCGAAATCGCGCGCGCATCCGCCTTCGCGATATCCGCTTCGCCGAGATCCTCGATGCCGGCCTGGTAGAACTCGTTGCCACCGACACGGCGCTGGCGGAACACCTGACCGAGATAGGAATAGCGGCGCGGTGTGCCGACCTGTCCGGCAATGTGGCCGAGGCAGACGGGAATGGTGAATTCAGGCCTCAGACACAGGCTGTCGCCATTCTCGTTTTCCGTCAGGTAGATCCGCCGCCGCAGGTCCTCGCCGGCCATGTCGAGGAACGGCTCGGCAGGCTGGATGACCGGGATTTCGGCACGCTCGGTGTCGCGCGCGGCCATGGCGGCGACGAGCTCGTCGGCGAAATCGGGCAGCTGCACGGCGGTCACTGGTATCAGGCTCCCGTGCCCAGAAGGCCGTGGCGCGCGAGCACGGAGCGGACCGCGGAGATCAGGTCGGCCTCGTTGACCAGTTCCTCACCGGCCTTGGCCTCGCGCCATTCGGTATTGTCGGTGATCGTTTCGGCGATCCTTTTGCCCTCGATCAGATCCTTGACGATGACCTTGCCCGCATCCTTCTCGTTGCCGCCCTGGATGACGGCGACGGGCGAACCGCGGCGGTCGGCGTAACGGAGCTGCTTGGCGAAATCCTTCGGGTTGCCCTGGAAGAGCTCGACGGCAACCGTCGGACCAGTCGGCTGGCCGTCGGGGCCGAGCGGATTGAGCGCGCCGCGCAGCTTCTGCGCGATCTGCGCATAATCGCCGATGCGGTCGCGGTCCATGATGGTCACCAGCACGGGGCCCGAGGCAGCCTCCGTGTTGAGCTTGCCGAGGTTCTTGAGCGCGGTCATCAGGCGCGAAACCCCGATGGAGAACCCGGTCGCCGGCACCGGCTGGCCCATGAAGCGGGAGACGAGCCCATCGTAACGGCCACCGCCGCCGACCGAGCCGAACTGCACCGTCTGGCCCTTCTCGTTGGTCACGTCGAACAGCAATTCGGCCTCGAAGACCGGGCCGGTGTAGTATTCGAGACCGCGAACGACCGAGGGGTCGATCTTGACTCGATCAGGGCCGTAACCAGATTTCACACACATATCTCGGATGAGATCGAGTTCGCTGAAACCTTCTACGAAACCACGCGATTCTTTGACACGTGCATCAATAGCCATCTCCGTGTCGCCTTCTACGAAGCGCTCGTTGGTTACGACCTTCAGTACAAAATCTGCTTCCGCATCATCCAGCCCCGCACCGGGCGTAAAATCGCCCTCACCTTCCCTGCCGCCGTCCCAGCGACCTTCGCCGAGCAGCAGCTTGACGCCCTGGACACCGAACTTGTCGAGCTTGTCGATGGCGCGCAGCACCGTCAGTCGGCGGTTGGCGTTCTCGTCGCCGGCAAGGCCGATGGCTTCCATGACGCCGTCGAGGACCTTGCGGTTGTTGACGCGAATGACGTAGTCGCCGCGCTCGATGCCGAGCGCTTCCATCACGTCGGCCATCATCATGCACATCTCGGCGTCGGCGGTCACACCCGGCGCGCCGGCGATATCGGCGTCGAACTGCATGAACTGGCGGAAGCGGCCGGGACCGGGCTTTTCGTTACGGAACACCCAGCCGGCGCGATAGGTGCGGTAGGGCAACTGGATGTCGTTGAAATTCTCGGCGATGTGACGGGCGAGCGGCGCGGTGAGATCGTAACGCAGCGACAGCCACTGCTCGTCGTCATCCTGGAATGAGAAGACGCCTTCGTTGGGGCGATCCTGGTCCGGGAGGAACTTGCCGAGCGCGTCGGTATATTCGACGAAGGGCGTCTCGATGGGCTCGAACCCGAAGCGCTCGTAGACGCGCTTGATCTTCGCCATCATTTCCTCGGTCGCGCGGATATCGCCGGGAGAACGATCCGGAAAGCCGCGCGCAAGGCGCGCCTTCAGCTTCTGCGGCTTGTTTTTCTTCTTGTCGCTCATGGGAACGGACCCGTTCTGACCGTGTTGGCAATTGCGCGTCGTCTTAGGAGATCATCGGACGGCGGGCAAGTCCGCGCGTCGATCAAGCGTGGCGGCCGACATCGAGAATTCGGCCAGTTTCCGGGCCGCGCGTCCCGGATCGCGGTCGCGATGGCGCAGCAGGGTGAAGGTTCGCGAGGGCAGCGCGACGTCCACGCGCACCAGAGTACCGGTCGCCAGGTGCGGCGCGGCGACATGGCCGGAGACGGCCGTCGCGCAGAGACCGGAGCGTACCGCCGAAAGAACCGCCTCGTTTGAGGGAAGTTCGAGAGCGATGGCAAGGCGGCCGGTGTCGATGCCCTTGTCGGCAAGCGCATGCTCGAATTCGGACCGGGTGCCGGAGCCAGGCTCGCGCAGAACCCAGGCCGTGTCGGCCGCAAGCTGTTCCGGCGTGATATCGTCCCGCCCCGCGAAGGAATGATCCGGTCCGACGACGATCATCAACTCATCCTCGACGAGCGCATCGACCCGAAGGACGGGATTTGCGATCTCCCCCTCGACATATCCCATCTCGGCAATGCCTTCGGCGACGGCCTCGGCAACCGTCGCCGTATTGCCGATCGTCAGCGACAATCTGATGCCGGGATATTCCGAGTGGAACCTCATGAGAACCGGCGGCAGCCAGTAGCTGGCGACCGTCTGGCTGGCGAAGAGAGATATCTCTCCACGCTGCAGATCGGCCAGTTCTCCGAGCACGCGCTCGGCAGCGCGGGCACGGGCCAGCATGGGCCTCACCTCCTCGAGAAATATCCGCCCGGCGGCTGTCGGCGATATGCCGCGGCCGATGCGGTCGAAAAGGGGTACGCCATACGCCTCCTCAAGCCGGCGCACGGCGGCACTGACGGCCGAGGGCGTGAGTGCAAGCGCATCGGCGGCCCGGGTCAGATGCTGGCGCTCCGCCACCTCGGCGAAGATCGTCAGTTGTTCGAGAGTCATCTTCATTCGCATAACACGAACGATACAGGAGATATCATTCGATGGAAATCGATAATCATCCGTGGGACGAGTGGGGGGGGGTACCTTTTCACGGATATTCCGATGACCACGCTCACCTCCCCGGCTCCCTCCCTGGCACACTCGCTCGTCCGGCGCTGCCGCACGGTCGCCCCCGGGCTTTTACTCGCGATCGTCGTCTCGCTTGCCGCCTATGGCGCCGAGATCATCGAGGAGCGGCTCCTGGGTGAGCGATATGTCGAGAACCTGGTTCTGGCGATTTTGATCGGCACCGCCATCAGGTCCGCCGGCCGGCTGCACCGCGCTTTCGAGCCCGGCATTCATTTCGCCGCGCATTTCGTGCTTGAGGTGGCCATCGTCCTTCTCGGCGCGACGATCAGCCTGCAGGCGCTGGAGGCTGCCGGCGGCAGGCTGATTTTCGGCATCGCCGGATCGGTCGTTCTGGCGATCCTTGTCAGCTACGGGCTCGGGCGGCTGTTCGGGCTTCACAGCAAGCTGGCGCTTCTGGTCGCATGCGGCAACTCCATTTGCGGCAACTCGGCGATCGCCGCCGCTGCTCCCGTCATCAGGGCGGACCCCGGCGACGTTGCCGCGGCAATCGCCTTCACCGCTGTTCTCGGCGTGATCGTGGTGCTAGCCCTGCCGCTCATCAATCTGATCGCCGGGCTCGATGCGGTAGCCTTCGGCGTTCTGTCGGGCATGACCGTCTATGCGGTGCCGCAAGTTCTGGCGGCGACGCAGAGCGGCGGGGCGCTTGCCGTTCAGACCGGCACGCTCGTCAAGCTGATCAGGGTGATGATGCTGGGACCGGTCATCTTCCTCCTCGGACTCATCGGACCGCAGCGCGAAGGTCGCCAGACGCCCGAGCGCTTCAAATGGCACAGGATGGTGCCGTGGTTCATCGTCGGCTTCGCGGCGATGATGGGTCTGCGTTTTTCAGGGGTTGTCAGCGAGGCGATGTCGACCGAACTGGGTGGAGCTTCCAATGTGCTGACGGTGGTCGCCATGGCCGGCCTGGGGCTCGACGTCAATGTCCGCGATCTGGCTCATTCAGGGGGACGCGTGATCCTGACAGCCACGCTGTCCATCACGGTGCTCGCGCTTTTCGCCTTCGCCCTCATCGGCCTTCTGGGGTTTGGCTGAGGGAGCATAAAAAAGGGCGGTCAGCTGACCGCCCTTTCCGCAATTCCTGTTCCCGCGTTCGATCACCAGTAAGGCGAACGGCACTGCTGGCGCGGACCGTGATAGGGCTGGAACGAATTGTCGTATTCGCGGTAGCTCCGGTAGCGGTTGTAGCACCACGACACATGTCGCGGGTTCACTCTGCCGGAACGAACGCGTCCTTCATTGGCGATAGCGCCGCCGATGATCGCGCCGAGAGCGAATGCGGCCGGAGGGAACCAGTAGCCGTTGTGATAGCGATAGCCGTGGCGACGGTGACGATAGCCGCGATGGCCGTTGTAATATCCATGACCGTGATGACGGTAGAAGCCGCGGCGATGCCTGACATTCACCACGGGCGCCTGGGCCTGTTCGGACACGGGGGGTTGCTGCGGCACGCGCGGCAGCGCCGATGCCGGCGAAAAGGAGGTGGCCACCATCGCGGCACCTGCCATTAAAGTGACGAGTGACTTATACATTTGCGTTTCCTTCCTTGGACCTGAAACAAATGCCTTCGCTGCCCCAACGGCATACTAAATGAAACGTTCAGGAAGGCTACATGGTTCCCCAAGCAAAGCACCCCGTTCACGCTTTCAATCCCTGCCGGGGTGCGTTCATTTCCGGACGGGTCGGCTAAAATTCGCCCTCGCTTCTTCAACTCTGGCCCGGCATTCGCAGCCTTCAATATGATCGTTGACGAGGCCCATGGCCTGCATGAAGGCGTAGACCGTCGTCGGGCCGACGAAACTCCAGCCCCGTTTCTTGAGGTCTTTCGAGATTTTGGCCGAGATTTCGGTCGTCGGATTGGCCCGGAGCGTCGCGTAGTCCAACACCTGCGGACGATCGCCCGGTCCCGGCTCCCAACTCCAGAAATAGGCCGCGAGCGACCCGTATTCCCTCGCGAGCTCGATCGCCCTGCTGGCGTTGTTGATGGTCGAGACGATCTTGCCGCGATGGCGGATGATGCCGGCGTCATTGCCCAGCCGTTCTATATCCGCCTCGCCGAAGGCTGCCACCTTGTGAAAATCAAAGCCGGCGAAGGCCGCGCGGAAATTCTCCCGCTTGCGCAGGATCGTTAGCCAGGACAGCCCCGACTGAAATCCTTCCAGGCAGATTTTTTCGAACAGGCGAAAGTCGTCCTCGACCGGCAGTCCCCATTCATGGTCGTGATAGTGGATGTAGTCGGGCAGGTCGCCGGGCCAGAAACAACGCGTTACTCCGTCCGCTCCGGCAATGAGGCCGTCTGCGAGACGATCCGCGCGCCCATCGTGCTCCGCCATGCAAATCTCCTGAAAATACTCTCGAAAACCCAAAGGTTAACCGGTTCGGCGGACGCGTCCACCCGATTAACAGCGCGCTAACCGCTTTTATCAAACCGCCGGTAACCCTACCGCAAGCTTTATCAGACCGGTCGCCATTTAGCGGCAGTGGATTCACCATTTGGTCGCCGATCGGAGTCAGGGTTCGGCTCAAGCGGGCGGCCCTTGTTCGATGGGATTTGCCCGGCCCGGTCCGTTTTGTTTGGAGTTCGGAACCATGAAAAGCCTCGCATCCCTCGCCCTTGCCGGCATCATCGCCGCAATGGCCCATCCCGCAGCCGCAGGCGAACGCTATGGCCAGCGTCCTCCCGTCGTCCTCAGTCCCGATCTGTCCGCCCCCTGGGTGATGCAGCTCGGCGGGCGCTCCGCTCCACGCGGCGGCGTGGTCTATCGCCAGCAGCCGCAACAGGCGAAGCGCGTCCAGATGGGCTATCAGGCACGCCAGAACACCGTTTTCCGCAGCCAGCGACAGCGCGCCGCAACGGTTTCCTACGCCGCACCGAAGCCGCAGCAGCGACAACAGCAGCAAGCCGCCCCGCAGATCGATCCGCGCTTCCTGCCACAGGACGTGTCATACGACACCAGGGAAAAGCCCGGCACCATCGTCATCGACACCAATACCCGGCATCTTTATTACGTGCTTGGCAACGGAATGGCGCGCCGCTACGGCGTCGGCGTCGGCAAACCGGGTTTCGAGTGGGCCGGCACCCACAAGATCACCCGCAAGCGCGAATGGCCGGACTGGACGCCGCCAAAGGAAATGATCGAACGCGTCCGCCTCAAGGAAGGCCGCATCCTGCCGACACACATGGAAGGCGGTCCCGCAAACCCGCTCGGCGCCCGCGCCATGTATCTGGGCTCCACGCTCTACCGCATCCACGGCACCAACCAGCCCTGGACCATCGGCCAGGCCGTCTCCTCGGGCTGCATCCGCATGCGCAACGAAGACGTGATGGACCTTTACGAACGCGCCAATGTCGGCGCGAAGGTGATCGTGATCTGACCCTCACAAGGGTCCCCGCCATTCGGTCGAATCCGCATCACAAGGCCCGGCATTCTCTGCCGGGCCTTTTTTCTTGCGCCTCCCCGAGATCCGGGCTGATCACAATTTTGTCATATTCGGCCCGCCGGCGGTTGATCGTCGGGGCATCGATGGTACTTTTCGGCGGGGTACAATTTAACTGGAGAATTTGCCGTGCCGTCGAGACGTCTTTTCATAGCCGCCATCGCCGCCTTTTCGATTGCCGGAACTGCCGCAAACGCATTGCCGCTCAGCCATGCGCCGAGCGTCGAGAAGCAGAACCGCCTGCCTGTCGTCGAGGTGGCTTCGAAAAAGCCGAAGCCGGAATTCATGCGCAAGAAGGTCCGGCTTGAAACCAACGAGGCGCCCGGCACCATCATCATCAACACCAACACGAAATATCTCTATTTCGTCGAAGGCCGGAACAAGGCAACCCGCTACGGCGTGGGCGTCGGCCGCGACGGCTTCGGCTGGGGCGGCACGGTGAAGGTCGGACGCAAGGCCGAATGGCCGGACTGGCGTCCGCCGGCGACGATGATCCGCCGCGAGGCCGCCAAGGGCCGCAAGATTCCGCACTACGTCAAGGGCGGCATCAACAACCCGCTCGGCGCGCGTGCCATGTATCTCTACAAGGGCGGTCGCGACACCATCTACCGCATCCACGGCACCAACCAGCCCTGGACGATCGGGCTGAACATGTCGTCGGGCTGCATCCGGATGATGAACAAGGACGTCGAACATCTCTATTCCCGCGCGCCCGTAGGTACCAAGGTGATTGTCGTCGGACCCGGCCAGAGCGCGGACAAATACTACCGCGATCGAGGCTTCGATTTCTTCGGCACCATTTTCGGCGGCTGATCCCGCGCAACCGGGAATAGGGGAAGGGGCGCCCGCAGCGCCCCTTTTTCTTTGCCTCTATTCGGCGGCCTCGACCGCCATCTCGCGCAGTTGCGGCTCGATGCCTTCGAGCTGTTTCGGCTTCGGTCCGCCATGGGCCCAATCCAGCAGCTCGACCGTGTGAACCACCGGTATGCCGGTTCCGCTGCCGATCTGGGTGATGCAGCCGATATTTCCGGCGGCAATTGCCTGCGGCTTCGTGCGCTCGATGTTTCGGACCTTGCGGTCGCGCAGTTTGGCGGAAATCTCTGGCTGCATGATGTTATAGGTGCCGGCGGAACCGCAGCAGAGGTGCCCCTCAGCCGGCTCCCGCACGGAAAAGCCTGCCGCCCTGAGCAGCGCCTTGGGCTGCACGGTCACCTTCTGGCCGTGCTGCAGCGAACAGGCCGCGTGATAGGCGATCGTCAGCTTGCCGATATCGGCCGGCTCGGGAAGTTCGATCGTGCCGAGATATTCGGTGATGTCCTTGGCCAGAGCCGAGACCTTCGCCGCCTTGCCGGCATAATCGGGATCGAGCCGCAGCATGTGGCCGTAATCCTTGATCGTGGTGCCGCAGCCGGATGTGGTGATCAGGATCGCGTCCAGTCCGCCATTGTCGATGAGCTTCGTCCAGGCGTCGATGTTGCGCCGGGCGGCGGCAAGGGAATCGTGTTCCCGGCCCATATGATGGACCAGCGCGCCGCAACAACCCTCGCCTTCCGGCACCGCGATTTCGATCCCCGCGCGGGCGAGCAGCCGCCGGGCAGCGGCGTTGATCCCCGGATCGAGCACCGACTGCGCGCATCCGGCGAGAATGGCGACGCGGCCCTTCGGCTTCGTCGCCGGCGCCGGCGGGGTGGAATTGTCGGGCTCGGGCACCGATTTCGGCGCGAGGCTCAGCATGGCGACGATCGGCCGCGCCGGCTTGATGGCCCTGAACAGCGGAATGAGCGGACGTCCCAGCGCCGCCGCCTTCAACGCCAACCGGAAGCGCGGCGGATAGGGCAGGACAAGTGCCAGCATGTTGCGGATCAGCCTGTCGGCAAGCGGACGCCGGTAGGTCTTTTCGATATGGACGCGGGCATGATCGACGAGATGCATGTAATCGACGCCCGAGGGGCAAGTCGTCACGCAGGCAAGGCACGAGAGACAGCGGTCGATATGGGTGACCACCTCCTTGTCGGCGGGGCGGTCGTTCTCCAGCATGTCCTTGATCAGGTAGATGCGGCCGCGCGGACTGTCAAGCTCGTTGCCAAGCGTCACATAGGTGGGACAGGTGGCGGTGCAGAAACCGCAATGAACGCATTTGCGCAGGATCTTCTCGGATTCCGCAACGCCGGGGTCCTGAAGCTGTTCGGGTGTGAAATTGGTCTGCATGTATGCGTCCTGTGATGCCGGCGGCGCAAGCTGCGCGCGGCGAATTAGATCATCGGGCCGCGACCATTCGGCCGGGATTGAAAATTCCGGCGGGATCGATCTCCTGCCTGATGCGCCCCGAAAGGGCGGCAATGGCGGCGGGCTGCGGCTCGAACACCGCAACGGCGGCCCGCACCGGTTCCGGCGCGCGAACGAGCGTGGCATGTCCCCCGCCGAGTTGTGCGATGAAGGCGCGGATGAGCTCGTCGTCCACGTCCTGCTCCATCTGCAGCCAGACGAGACCGCCCTGCCAGTCGTAATAGGCGTCGACGCCCGTCTTGAGCCTGAGCGCGGCAACCAGTTCATGGCCGAGCGACGGTGCGACGGAAACGCGCCACAGCGGCTTGGCGTGGTGCTCGGTGAACGGGATGACATCCCGGACCTCGCGCCAGATGATAGCGGTTTCCTCGGCATCGAGCAGCCGGGAATCGCCGTAGGCCGCCATGGCTTGGGAAAGTTTCTCCTTGCGGACCAGCACCGATTGCGAAAGCCCCTCGAGCCGCAGCAGCGTGGCCGGCTCCCAGCCGAGCGCGCCGCCGAGGAAACGGTTGACAACGCTTGCCGGCAGATGAGCCGCCGAGGACACCTCGACGGGCAGCGCCATCGCGGCGGCCATGGCAGCCGCCGCTTCCGCGTCGTTGAGTCCCGAGACGACGAGGGTCGCTGTGGTCTCCGGTTTGGGAAGAACCTTGAATGTGACTTCGCTCAGAACGCCGAGTGTGCCCCATGAGCCCGCCAGCAGCTTGACGAGGTCGAGGCCGGTGACGTTCTTCATCACCCGGCCGCCGGACTTGATGATCTCGCCCTTCCCGTTGACGAAGCGGACACCGAGAAGGCTGTCTCGGGCGGCTCCCGCCGTCAGCCGCCGGGGACCGGAGACGTTGGCGGCGAAGACGCCGCCGATCGTCGGCTCACCGTCCAAGCCGAAGACCGGGCGATGGTCCATCGGCTCGAAGGTCAGCATCTGGCCGTTGCGGTCGAGTTCCTCCTCGATCACCGAGAGCGGCGTTCCGGCTCTGGCCGACATGACGAGTTCGGCGGGATTGTAGGCGGTGATGCCGAAATGTCCCGACAGGTCGAGCGTCGCCGCTGCCTGCACCGGGCGCCCCAAAGCGCGCCGGGTGCCGCCGCCGACGATTTCCAGCGGTGTTCCCGCGGCCGCGGCATCACTGACGAAAACGGCGATTTCCTCCTCCGAGGACGGCCGGGCGATCTCCGAACTCATTTGCCGGGCCGTCCTTCCAGCGGAAAAACCTTTGACGGATTGAAAATCCACTTCGGATCGAAGGCCGACCGTACCCGCATTTGCTGCTGAAGATCAGCCGGCGCGTATTGATGGGTCATCAGATCGCGCTTCTCCACGCCCACGCCGTGCTCGCCGGTCAGGCAGCCGCCGGCGTCGACGCAGAGCTTGAGAATGTCGTTGCCCGCCAGTTCCGCCTTGTGCGCCTCGTCGGGATCATTGGCGTTGAAGAGGATGAGCGGATGCATGTTGCCGTCGCCGGCGTGAAAGACGTTGGCGACCCGCAGTCCGTATTTCGCCACGATCACACTCGTCTCCTTGAGCACATGCGAGAGCTGGCCGAGCGGAACCGTGCCGTCCATGCAGATATAGTCGGCGATGCGACCGGTGGCGCCGAAGGCGGACTTGCGGCCCTTCCAGATCAGGGCCGCTTCGGTTGCCGACTGGGATTCCTTGATCGTGGTCACGCCATGGCGCTTGGCGATATCGATGATACGGGCAAGCATCGCATCCATTTCCTCGTCCGAGCCCTCGACCTCGACGATCAGCAGCGCATCGACATCCATCGGGTAGCCGGCCTGGGCAAAGGCCTCGCAGATCTCGATCGCCGGCTTGTCCATGAACTCGATGGCGACCGGGATGATGCCCGAACCGATGACTTCGGAGACGCAGGCGCCGGCGGCTTCCGAGGTCGGGAAGCCGAAGAGAACCGGCCGCGCCCCCTCGGGCTTGGCGAGAAGCCGGACCGTTGCCTCGGTGATGATCCCGAGCTGGCCTTCCGAGCCGCAGACAAGCCCGAGCAGATCGTAGCCCGGCGAATCGAGCGCCTTGCCACCTATCTCGACGATCGAGCCGTCGAACAGCACCATGCGCGCGCCCAGAAGATTGTTCGTTGTCACCCCGTATTTAAGGCAGTGCGCGCCGCCCGAATTCATGCCGATATTGCCGCCGATGGTGCAGGCGAGCTGGGAGGACGGATCGGGGGCATAGAAGAAGCCGTCGGCATCGACGGCCTGCGAAATCGAGATGTTGGTCACGCCCGACTGCACCACCGCGCATCGGTTCGGCAGATCGACCTCGATGATGCGGTTGAGCCGTGAGAGGCCGATGACGACCGCGTCCTCCTGCGGGATCGCTCCGCCCGACAGGGAGGTGCCGGCCCCACGCGGGATGACCGGAATACCCTCGCGATGACAATATTTGACGACGGCCGCCACCTGTTCGGTGGTTTCCGGCAGCGCCACGGCCAGCGGCAGGCGCCGATAGGAAACGAAGGCGTCGGTCTCGAAGGGAACGAGTTCACGGGCCTCGGTAATCAGCGCATCCTCGCGCAGCAGATCGGCAATGTCGGCGAGGATCGCCCCGCGCCGGCCCAGAATGGCCTGATCTGGCTCGAGAAACGCAATCATCTCGCTCATGGCGCTATTCTCCCGCGTTGACGCAACAAGTGAGAGGCAATTGGTATATTTTTATGACCACTCTTGCAACATCTGCCCGTCACATCCAATACCGCCAGTTGCTGGAACTGGCCGGCAGGCATGCTAACCATATCAAAACGGCGCTGGAAACGGGAGAAGCGGATTGGGGAAACTCGAGGACATGGAAGTTTTTGCCAGAGTGGTCGCCAGCGGATCACTCTCCTCGGCGGGCCGCGAGCTGGGCCTCTCCCCGGCAGGCGTGTCGAAACGGCTGCGGCGGCTGGAGGAAACACTGGGGACGCGGCTTCTTCAGCGGACCACCCGGCAGATCTCCCTGACCGAGACCGGTCAGGCCTATTTCGAGCGGATCGGCCCGCTGATCACCGGCATCGAGGAAGCCGAGAATTTCGTCACGCGCCGCTCGGATACGGTTCGCGGCACGCTCAAGGTCTCCGCGCCGACTTCGTTCGGGCGGATGCATGTGGCGCCCCACATCAACGATTTTATGCGGCAATATCCCGATCTGGCGATCAATCTGCAGCTCAGCGACGCCTTCGTCGACATCGTCGGTGAGGGCTTCGACCTCTCGATCCGCATCGGCGAATTGACCGATTCCAGCCTTGTCGGCCGCAAACTTGCGCCCGTCCGCCGCGTTCTCTGCGCCGCGCCCTCCTACATCGAGAGCCGCGACATGCTGCAAACACTTGCCGACCTCGCGGCCCATCTCTGCCTGCCGCCGCACAACAACGACACCTGGAAACTCGAAGGACCGGAAGGCCCGATCACCTATCGGCCTGACGGTCCGCTGAAGACCAATTCCAGCGAAGTGATCCGCGAGGCGGTGATAGGCGGGGCCGGCATCGCGCTGCGCTCGACCTGGGATATCGGCCCGGAACTGGAAGCCGGCAAACTCGTCCAGGTCCTGCCGGACTACGAGGGCAGCCGGAATATCGGCATCTACGCGCTCTATGCCAGCCGGCAGTTTCTGCCAGCGAAAATCCGCGTTTTCATCGATTTTCTGGTGGAACTCTACGAACCGATGTTCGGGGAAAGCACGTGAGTGGACAATATTGTTGACCACAGAGCCTCGCCGTTGCTAGTTTCGCGATCTGGAGAAGGCGCATGAGCGAGAACATTTTCGATCGGATCGATCACGGTCGCACGGCGGACGAAGTGGTCTTTCAGATCGAGGTCCTGGTTTTGGAAGGCGTGTTGCGGGTCGGCGACCGGTTGCCGGGCGAGCGTGAACTGGCGCGCCAGTTCGACGTTTCCCGCCCGATCCTGCGCGAGGCTTTGAAGGAACTGGAGAACCGCGGCCTTCTGGTGACCCGGCACGGCGGCGGCACCTTCGTGGCAGACGTGATCGGCCAGGTCTTCACCCGTCCGGTGATGGAACTCATCGCCCGCCACGGCAAGGCGACGCAGGATTATCTCGAATACCGCCGTGAGGTCGAAGGCACCGCCGCGGAATTCGCCGCGCTGCGCGCGACCGAGGACGACAAGGCGCTTCTGACCCGGATCATCGAATCGATGAAGGCTGCCCACGAGAAGGACGACTTCGCCGAGGAAGCGGCAATCGACGTGGAATTCCACAATGCGGTGGGCGAATGCGCGCACAACATCATCCTGCTGCACACGCTGCGCTCGTGCTACCGGCTTTTGTCCGAGGGCGTCTTCTACAACCGCGCCATGATCTACAATCTGAGCGGGGCCCGCGAAAAGTTGCTCACCCAGCATGTTGCGATGTACGAAGCGGTGATGGCGCACGATCCCGTCGCCGCCAAGGCAGCCGCCCGCGCGCACATGGACTTCGTCGTGGGCGCGATGGCCGAGGCCAGGCGCACCGGCGAATGGGAGCGCGTTTCCCGGCTGCGCCTGCAGCAACGACTGCCGACGCTCGGCTCGGCGGGCCGAACGAGAAAAACAAGACCGTCGGAGGCGGCTCAGTGAATCAATCCAATACCCCCACCTCCGGCGTCTCCGTCGATTCGGAGAGGCGCCCGCGTGTCGCCCTGTTCGTGACCTGCCTGGTGGACCTGTTTCGCCCCTCGGTGGGTTTCGCGGCGGTCAAGCTGATCGAGGATGCGGGCTGCGAGGTGCACGTGCCGGCGGCCCAGACCTGCTGCGGCCAGCCGGCCTACAATTCCGGCGACAAGGCCGATACCCGCGAGATCGCCGAACAGGTAATCGAGGCTTTCGAGGGCTTCGATTTCATCGTCGCGCCGTCGGGATCATGCGGAGCGATGCTCAAGAAGCACTACCCGGAACTCTTTGCCGGCGACCCCGCCTGGGAAGGGCGCGCGAACGCCTTCTCCGAGAAGTGCCACGAGCTCGTCTCCTTCCTCACCGACGTGATGATGGTGCGCGACACGGGCGCAGCGCTATCGGCTGAAGTGACCTATCACGATTCATGCTCCGGCCTGCGCGAGCTCGGCATCAAGGAGCAGCCGCGCAAACTGCTGGGCGCCGTCGACGGGCTGACCCTCAGAGAGATGAAGGATCCGGACGTGTGCTGCGGGTTCGGCGGCACGTTCTGCGTCAAGTATCCCGATATTTCCAATTCGATCGTGACCAAGAAGACCGGCAATATCGACGCCAGCAAAGCGGATATGCTTCTTGCCGGCGATCTCGGCTGCCTGATGAACATGGCGGGCAAACTCAAGCGCGCCGGTTCGTCCGTCGAGTTCCGGCGCGTGGCCGAGGTGCTGGCCGGCATGACCGACACACCGCCGATCGCCGGCAGCGGAAAGTAGGAACCGCCATGCAACTGACATCGGACCGCTTCAAACAACAGGCGCAAAAGGCGCTGGTCGACGCCCAGTTGCAGCGCGCCCTGCTCAATGTGGAAAAGGGTTTTATCGGCAAGCGTCAGATGGCGGCGGATGCGCTTCCCGAGTTCGAAGCGCTGCGCGACAATGCCCGGGACATCAAGAACCATACGCTGGCCCATCTCGATCTCTATCTCGAGGCCTACGAGAAGAAGGTGACCGAAGCCGGCGGCATCGTCCACTGGGCGGAAAACGCCGAAGACGCCCGCAGGATCGTTCTCGACATCTGCCGCAAGGCCGGCACGAAGACGGTCAACAAGGGCAAGTCGATGATCACCGAGGAGATCGACCTCAACGATTATCTCGCCGCCAACGGGATCACACCGGTCGAGACCGATCTCGGTGAATACATCATCCAGCTCAGAGGGGAGCACCCGAGCCACATCATCGCTCCCGCCGTTCACCTCAACAAGGAGCAGGTGGAGGGCGATTTCCGCCGGGTCCACACGCATCTCGCCGAGGCACGCGACCTCTCGGAGCCCGCAGCACTTCTGAGCGAGGCCCGCGAGGTTCTCCGCAAGCAGTATTTCGAGGCGAAGGTCGGGATAACCGGCGCGAATTTTCTCATCGCCGAGACCGGATCGTCGGTGATCGTTACCAATGAAGGCAACGGCGACCTCACCCAGACGCTCGCCGACGTCCATGTCGTCGTCGCATCGATCGAGAAGATGGTGCCGACGCTTGAGGATACGGCGCAGATCCTGCGGCTTCTCGCCCGCTCGGCGACCGGCCAGGACATGAGCTGCTACACGACCTATTCCACCGGCCCGCGCCGCGAGGGCGATCCGGACGGGCCGAAGGAATATCATGTCGTTCTGCTCGACAATGGCCGCTCGTCGATGCTCGGCACCGAGTATCAGGAGATGCTGCGCTGCATCCGCTGCGGGGCCTGCATGAACCACTGCCCGGTCTACCAGTCGGTCGGCGGCCACGCCTATGGTTCGGTCTATCCAGGCCCGATGGGAGCGGTGCTTACACCTTCGCTCAACGGGATCGAGAAGACCGGCCAGTTGCCAAATGCGTCGACCTTCTGCGGACGCTGCGAGGCAGTCTGCCCGATGCGCATTCCTCTGCCGAAGATGATGCGGCACTGGCGCGAGCGGGAGTTCGAAAAACACCTCACGCCGGCGACGGCACGCTACGGGCTGAAATTATGGGCCTTCTTTGCCAAGCGGCCAAAGCTCTACCGGCTCGCCGTCTCCTTTGGCATTCCGGCGCTAAGCGCGCTTGGGGGCACGAAACACCGGTTCCGCGCGCTGCCTTTCGCAGGCGGCTGGACGCGCCATCGCGACCTCCCCGCTCCCGAGGGAAGGACCTTCCAGCAGCAATGGCAACAGCGCGAAGCGCTCAAGCAGAATGTCGATCAGAAGAGGGCTGCCTGATGAGCGCGCGGGATTCCATCCTGACGAAGATCCGACAGGTCAATGTCGCCGGCAGCGACGACACGGCCCGCAAGCAGGCGGTCGCCGCGCGCCTTTCGGATTCGCCGCGCGGTATCGTCCCTGCCCGCGGGCAGTTGCCGGACAGCGAACGCCGGGCGCTTTTCGAAGCGATGGCCCAGAAATTCGCAGCGACGATCTCATCGGTGGCGGATTATTCCGACATCCCCCGTGCGGTCTCCGGCTACCTGCGTGAGCACAATCTGCCCGCCGACATCCGGATCGGCGACGACGAGAGACTGGCGAAGGCCGGCTGGGACAAGGAGCGCACGCTCGAAATCCGGCACGGCGCCTCCGATGGGGGGGACATGACCGCCGTCAGCCACGCGCTTGCCGGCATCGCGGAGACCGGCACCGTGGCGCTCGCCTCCGGCACCGACAACCCGACCACGCTCAACTTCCTGCCCGAACACCATATTGTCGTGCTGAAAGCGTCCGATATCGACGGCGATCTCGAAAGCATATGGGACAGGCTGCGCGAGAAATTCGGCAAGGGGCAGATGCCCCGCGCGCTCAACCTCGTCACCGGACCATCGCGCTCGGGCGACATCGAGCAGAAGATCCTTCTTGGCGCCCATGGTCCGCGCGCGCTGCACCTCATCATAGTGGACGAATGAGCAACGGCGTATCCTTCCGCGAGGCCTCGACGCCTGAGGGACTGCGGCTCGTCGCCATCGGGGACATCCATGGCTGCCTGGGTCTCCTCGACCGGCTGCTCGAAGCGATCGATGCGGAGATTGCCGCCGACGCACCGGACGACTGGCGCGTCATCACGCTCGGCGACCATACCGACCGGGGGCCGAACTCGCGCGGCGTGATTGACCGGATGATCGAACGGTCCGCCGACCCGCGTCATCTCTCGCTGGGCGGCAATCACGACGTTGGCATGGCCGATTTCCTGACCGGTCCGAAGAACCATCGCCTTTTCCTCGATTTCGGCGGGGTGGAAACCGCCGCCAGCTACGGGGTAACGCTCGACACATCGGACGAGGACCGTTTCACCGCCTCCAGGCTGGCGCTGATCGAGGCGGTTCCGTCGACGCATCTGGAGTTTCTGACAAGCCGGTCGTTGTCGGCGACATTCGGCGATTACTTTTTCTGCCATGCCGGCATCCGCCCGGGCGTGCCTCTCGACCTACAGGTCCAGGACGATCTCATGTGGATCAGGAAGGAATTCCTCAGCCACGAGGGCCTGCATCCCAAGCTGATCGTTCACGGCCACACGCCCGCGGACCAGCCGGAGATCCTGCGCAACCGGATCAATATCGACACCGGCGCCTATTCGACTTCCGTGCTGACGGCCCTGGTTGCGGAAGGCACACGGAAATGGCTGCTGCAGGCCAACGAAGACGGGGTAAGCCGGCGCGAACTGTCTTGACAGCTTGTTACCGGCGAGGCTTGTTTCCCATCTGAACGATGGATGGGCTCATGGATATTTCCCTTCACCTCTATCTCGCCTTCGTCGCGGCTTCACTGGTGATCCTCGTGATCCCGGGTCCGACCATCGTGCTGGTGATCGGCCAGGCACTGGCGCAGGGTCGGCGGGTGGCGTTCGCCAGCGTCGCCGGAGTGGCGCTCGGCGACCTGATCGCCACCGGACTGTCCATGGCGGGCGCGGGCGCCATACTGGCGGCATCGGCCACGCTGTTTCAGATCCTGAAGTTCGCGGGGGCCGCCTACCTTGTCTGGCTCGGCATCAAGATGTGGCGCAGCCCGATCGGACTGCCCGATATTGCCACCGCGCAGGCTGAAGCGGAGCCTCCCGCCGCGCCGCTCTTTCCGGTTTTCCGGGATTCGTTCTTCGTGACGGTCCTCAATCCGAAGGGCATTCTCTTTTTCGTCGCGTTCGTCCCGCAATTCATCGACCCCGCCGGGGCCTACGGGCCGCAGGCACTTGTCTATGTGCTGACGTTCACCCTGCTCGGCATTCTCAACGCCACCGCCTTCGCGCTCGCCGCGTCCTCCGCGCGCCAACTGGTCAGACGGCCATCGGTGCTGAAAACCGTCACGCGTGCCGGCGGATCGCTGTTGATAATGGCGGGTGCGGCCGCGGCGCTCCCCCGCCGGGCTGCGTGACATGAGCTTCAAGAACCGCGTCGACCCGGCGGGCGAACTCTTCGTTTCGGAATCGCGCGGCCTCTTCACCGGCAATCGCGGCGTCATTCACGATCCGAAGACGCGAAAGCTCACCGGCAAGCGCTGGACGACACCGGCTTGGATATGCTGCGCGCTCAGCTACAAGGACAGAAAGCGAGATGTCTGGGGGCTTAACGGCCGCAAGGGCGGCGCGGGCTGGACGGAGCTGTTCTTTCTCGACGAGGTGACCGCGCTGGCGGCGGGACATCGTCCCTGCAACACCTGCCGACGTGAGAGCGCGAAGAGTTTCAAGGCAAGCTGGGTCGAGGGTAACAAGGGCAAGGGATCGGCGTCGGACATGAACCGCGACCTGCATGCCGAACGGCTTCTCTCGCGCTCGAAAAAGCCCGACACGATCCACCCCGACGCGCTTGGCGACTTGCCGGACGGCACGATAGTCCTCGCGGGAGCGACCTATTTCGCGCTGCGTGACGGTCAGGGGCTCCCCTGGGGTTTCCACGGCTACGCGACAGCCCTGCCCTTCTCGAACCTCCATATCGAGCCGATCACACTCGTTACGCCGAAATCCATCGTCTCCTGCCTGAGAGCGGGATACGAACCGCAATGGCATCCTTCCGCGGACGGTTCATCTTGACCGGCGCCGTCGGCATCTTCATTGCTAAGGCATGCGTGCCAATTACAAACTCAAGCGACTTTTCGTCGGCCAGCCCCTCATCGAAGGGGTGGCGATCGCGGCGGAAAAGGATCAATCGCATTATCTGCTGACGGTTCTGCGAATGGAGGCCGGCAGCGAGCTTCTCCTCTTCAACGGTCGTGACGGCGAATGGCGGGCGAAGCTCGAAATGCCGGCCAAGAAGAAGGCGGTGCTCATTCCGCTCGCGCTGGAACGCCCCCAGCCCCCTCATCCGGATCTCGTCTTCTGCTTCGCACCGATCAAGGCGGGCCGGCTCGACTGGGTGGTCGAAAAGGCCGTCGAAATGGGAGCGGGCGCGATCCGGCCGGTCATGACCCAGTTCACCCAGAACACCCGGCTGAACCCTGAAAAGATGAACGCCTGGATCACCGAGGCAGCCGAACAATGCGGCGTGCTGGCGATCCCGAAACTCGAATCCGCCGTGCGCCTCACAGAGCTTCTGGAGGGCTGGGATTCTTCGCGCCGGCTCGTCTTCTGCGACGAGGACAGTGCGACGGACAATCCCATCGAGGCGCTTGCGCCGCTCAAGAGCGAAAAACTCGCCTTGCTCGTCGGGCCTGAGGGCGGATTTTCCGACGAGGAGCGGGACATGCTGCGCGCGAAGCCCTTCGTGACCGCCATTCCGCTGGGACCGCGAATTCTGCGCGCCGATACCGCCGCGGTGGCCGCACTGACGGCTGTGCAAATGATCTGCGGAGACTGGAACGGCAACCACTGACCGCGGTTTGGCAAGCCAGGGATGCCGCATTCAAGAGACTTTGAACCAAGCATCAATCCTTTTCGCTTGCGTGGTGGCAAATTCCGTTCCAATCAGGTACGGCTTTCGACCCTGCCCGCCTTTCGGGGCGGCTGAACTGACCGGACTTCGTCGACGGAAATTCCATGGCACGTGATACGACTGATGACACGCCGATCGGCTCGCTCGACGAGCTCTCGGGCTACCTCGAAAGCGGCTGCAAGCCGAAATCCGAATGGCGTATCGGCACCGAGCACGAGAAATTCGTCTTCTTCGCCGAGGGCAACCGCCCGGTACCCTATGAGGGCCCGCGGTCTATCAAGGCCCTGCTCGAAGGCATGGCGGCGATGCTCGGGTGGGAGCCTATCATGGACGCGGGCAAGATCATCGGGCTTGTCGAACCCACAGGCCAAGGCGCGATCAGCCTCGAGCCGGGCGGACAGTTCGAACTCTCCGGCGCGCCGCTCGAGACCATCCACCAGACCTGCCGGGAATCGAATGCCCATCTGGCACAGTTGCGCGAGATCGCCGATCCGCTGGGCATCCGCTTCATCGGCATGGGCGGCAGCCCGAAATGGGGTTTCGACGAAACGCCGCGCATGCCGAAATCGCGCTACGATATCATGACCCGCTACATGCCGAAGGTCGGCAGCCAGGGCCTCGACATGATGTACCGCACCTGCACGATCCAGGTGAATCTGGACTTCGGGTCGGAGGCCGACATGCGCCGCAAGATGCAGGTGGGCATGAAGCTGCAGCCGCTGTCGACGGCGCTGTTCGCCTCATCGCCGTTTACCGGGGGCAAGCCGAACGGGCTCGTTTCCTGGCGCGGCGACATCTGGCGCGACACCGACAATCAGCGTGCAGGTCTCCTGCCCTTCGTCTTCAACGACAGTTTCGGTTTCGATGATTACGCGCAGTGGGCGCTCGATGTGCCGATGTATTTCGTCATCCGCGACGGCAAGTATATCGACGCCACCCACGTCACCTTCCGCCAGTTCATGAACGGGGCGTTGAAGGGCGAGATCAGCCATCCGGAACCCACGCGCGGCGACTGGACCAACCATCTCTCGACCGTCTTCCCGGACGTCCGGCTGAAGCGGTTCCTGGAAATGCGCGGCGCCGACGGCGGACCGTGGCGGCTCATCTGCGCCCTGCCCGCCTTCTGGGTCGGTCTGCTCTACGACGAGACCGCGCTTGACGAGATCGCGGACTACACGAAGGACTGGACCGTCGACGAAGTCCAGGCGATGCGCGACGAGGTTCCGCGAGACGGGTTAAGGACGACGTTCCGCGGGCAGACCCTGCAAGAAGTCGGCAAGACCGTGCTCGGCATTTCGCGCAAGGGTCTCGTCGGCCGCGCCCGGCTGAACTCCGAGGGGCATGACGAAAGCCACTTTCTGGCGCCGCTGGAAGAGACTGTTGCGCGCGGCACCACGCTCGCCGAAGAGATGCTCGTCCAATACCGGGGCCGCTGGGAAGGCTCGATCGAGCCTCTCTTTGCCGAATACGCCTATTGAGGCGAAAGTCCCTCGCGCCCGTCATTGCCGGTCGCGGGGACGCGCGGTAAGCTCTCCCATCGCATAACGGCACGGGAGGACGCCGCCATGATGCCCCTTTACGACATGATGGCCCAGAACAGCGAGGCCATGAAAGCCATGGCACGCCAGTTCGGGCTCAGCGAAGCCCAGGTGGAGCAGGCCATGGAGGCGCTGATGCCGGCCTTCTCGACGGGCCTGAAGCGCAATGCCTCCAGCCCCATGGATGTCGGCGATTTCCTTCAGGCGCTCGCCGGCGGTCATCACGCGGAGTATTTCGAGAACATGCAAAAGGCCTTCTCCCCCACCGGGGTGGAGGAAGGTAACGGCATTCTCAGCCATATCTTCGGCTCCAAGGATGTCAGCCGCGCGGTGGCCGCGCAGGCTGCCGCGGCGACCGGGATCGGCGAAAGCATCCTCAAGCAGATGCTGCCCGTCATCGCGTCGATGGTGATGGGCGGCCTCTTCAAGCAGTCAACCGGCCAGATGCGCGGATCGAGCGGCGGCGGCTCGGGCAACGTCATCGCCGATATCATGACCGAGATGATGAAGGGCGGTTCTGCCGGATCCGGCGGCTCGCGCGGTTCGAGCAATCCGCTCGGGCAGATGCTCGAGGGCATGCTCGGCGGCGGCATGTTCGGCGGCCAGCCGTCCAAGGCGCGCGGGCAGGACACAAACCCGTTTGCCGACATCTTCAAGCAGATGATGGGCGGAGCGAAGGGGCCGGAACCTGTACCCGAGCCTGAGCCGTCAGTCCGCAAGGATAATCCCTACGACCAGATCTTCGGACAGATGTTCGAGTCCGGCCGGGAGATCCAGCGCGGCTACCAGAAGGACATGGAATCCATCTTCGACCAGTACCTTCAGGGCATGAAACGCGGTCAGTAGGGCCGTGAGCTCACAATCAGGATCTGGGCAAGAAAAACCCGGCCGCACAGGGCGCGCGGCCGGGGAGATGGCGGGCTGGGAACGTAAGCTAGCCCGCCGGGGGACCTGGAAACCGATCAGTCGATTTGCATCCGGCGCATGTTGCTGCGGGCGCGCCATGCGAGTTCGATGGTGGGATCGAAGCGGCCCTCATTGCCGAAACTCGCGCGCAAGTCGGAGCGGGTGAGACCGATGTCGGCGAGCTGGCTGTCGGTCATCTCTTCCAGCGGGCGGGCGGCCATGCGATTGCGCAGCGCTTTATAGAAGGCGCGCAGGCGGCGGCCGAGCCGGACGGATGCGTAATCGAGCGTTACTGCCCCGGATGCCTGATCAATGGGCAGTGGTGAATTGATCCGGGAATGCCGTGTCATCGTCTTTTCCACTTCGTGCTTGCCGGCGGCGCAACGTCACACTTCGCCGGTAAAAGCAGAATGTCGAAGGGCTATTGATCAGTCCAACGAATGTTTCTAATGTTGTTGATCAACAATCTTGATGAGACGCAGCCATGCCAGCACCGCTCGATATCGACCAGTTGCAGACCTTCATCGCAATCGTGGACGCGGGCAGTTTCACCCGCGCCGCCGACAAGGTGTTCAAGACCCAGTCGGCCGTATCCATGCAGATGCGCAGGCTCGAAGAGCGGATCGGCAAGGCGCTTTTCGTCAAGGACGGACGCACCAACCGGCTGACCGACGAGGGCGAGCGCCTTCTCGGCTACGCACGCCGTATGATCCGGCTCAATAACGAAACCATGGCGGCCTTCGATGACCAGAAGCTCGAAGGCTCCATTCGCATCGGCACGCCGGACGATTATGCAGACCGCTACATGCCGGGCATCATCGCGCGCTTCGCCAAGACCCATCCGGGCGTCGAGCTTTATATCGAATGCGAACCTTCGGTCGAATTGTCGGCCCGCCTGCAGCGCGGCGAACTCGATGTGGCCTTGGTAACGCATGATCCGCTGGAGCGCAGTTCCGAAGTGGTGCGCACCGAGCCGCTCTACTGGGTGACCTCGATGAATCACACGGTGCACGAGGATCCCGTGGTGCCGCTTGCGGTGGGGCGCACATCCTGCCGCTGGCGGCACCTCGCCTGCGCGGCGCTCGATGCCTCGGGCCGGGAATACCAGATCCTGTTCACGAGCTGGTCGGCAACCGTCGTCGCCTCGGCCGTATTGAGCGGACTGGCGGTCTCGCTGCTGCCCGAATGCGCGGTCAGGCCCGGCATGCGCATTCTCTCGCAGCTTGACGGCTTCCCCGCCCTCGCTCCGGCGCAGATCGGCCTGATGCGCCGGCCCGGCGCGCCGAAGACGCTGGTCGACGCGCTGTGCGGCCATATCGCGGCGAGCCTCGACAACATCACCCCGTCGGCAGACGAGGAAGACGGCGCCGCCAAAGCGAACGGCAGCCGCCGCGAGCGTGGCATGCGGGCGGACGTTCCCACCCTCGCCGCCTGGTAAGACCTCAAGTTCAGACAACAAAAAACCGGGGCCCAACAGGCCCCGGTTTCGATTCAGCCAACTAGCAAACCGCTCAGGCAGCGAGCTCGAAGCGGTCGGCGTTCATGACCTTGTTCCAAGCCTTGACGAAGTCAGCGACGAACTTGTCCCTGGCGTCGTCGGCGGCATAGACCTCGGCCAGCGCGCGAAGCTGCGAGTTCGAGCCGAAAACGAGGTCGACGCGGCTTGCAGTCCACTTGACCTCGTCGGTCGACCGGTCGCGCCCCTCGAAGACATGCTCGTCGTCTTCCGCCTGCTTCCAGGCAACGCCCATGTCGAGCAGGTTGACGAAGAAGTCGTTGGTGAGCGCACCCTTGCGATCGGTGAACACACCATGCGGCATGTCGCCGTAGTTGGCGCCGAGCACGCGCAGACCACCGATGAGAACTGTCATCTCCGGCGCCGTCAGCGTGAGAAGCTGGGCACGATCGACAAGTAGCTGCTCGACCGGCACGGTGAACTCGGCATCCACGTAGTTGCGGAAACCGTCGGCACGCGGCTCGAGCGGCTCGAAGGATTCTGCATCGGTCTGCTCGGCAGTCGCATCGGTACGGCCCGGAGCGAACGGCACCTCAACGTCATGACCGCCATCCTTTGCGGCCTTCTCAATCGCGGCGGCACCGCCGAGAACGATCAGGTCAGCCAGGGAAACCTTCTTGCCGCCGGAGTTGGCGTCGTTGAAAGCCTTCTGGATGCCTTCGTAGACAGCGAGAACCTTCCGGAGCTGTTCGGGCTCGTTGGCTTCCCACTGGTTCTGCGGCGCGAGACGTATGCGCGCACCGTTGGCACCGCCGCGCTTGTCCGAACCGCGGAAAGTCGAAGCGGACGACCAGGCGGCATAGACGAGTTCACGGGCCGGCACGCCGGAGGAGAGGATCTTCGCCTTGAGCGCGGCAATGTCGTCGGCGTCGATCAGCTGGTGGTCGACGGCCGGGACCGGGTCCTGCCAGATCAGCTCTTCCGACGGGACTTCCGAACCAAGATAGCAAGTCTTGGGCCCCATATCGCGGTGGGTCAACTTGAACCATGCGCGGGCGAAGGCATCGGCGAACTTGTCCGGATTTTCGTAGAAGTCGCGCGAAATGCGCTCGTAGACCGGGTCGAAACGCAGCGAGAGGTCAGTCGTCAGCATATTGGGCGTCCGGCGCTTGCCGGGCTCGTGCGGGTCGTCCACGGTGCCCTGTGCTTCCGGGTTCTTCGGCTGCCACTGGTTGGCGCCGGCCGGGCTCTTGGTGAGTTCCCATTCGTATTCGAACAGATTGTGGAAGAAGCCCATGCCCCATTTGGTCGGGGTATCGGTCCAGATGACTTCGAGGCCCGAGGTGAAGGCGTTCTTTCCGCCCTTCCCGTCGCCGGAGGTCCAGCCGAAACCCTGTTCGGCGATATCCGCGCCTTCCGGCTCGGCGCCGACCATATCGGCAGTGCCCATACCGTGGGTTTTGCCGAAAGTGTGGCCGCCGGCGATGAGGGCGACGGTTTCCTCGTCGTTCATGGCCATGCGGGCAAAAGTTTCGCGGATATCCCTGGCAGCAGCCACCGGGTCCGGATTGCCGTTCGGGCCTTCAGGATTGACGTAGATGAGACCCATCTGAACGGCGGCGAGCGGGTTTTCGAGAGCACGGCCTTCGCTGTAGCGCTTGTCGCCCAGCCATTCTTCCTCGGTGCCCCAGTAGATGTCCTGCTCGGGTTCAAAGATGTCCTCGCGGCCGCCGCCGAAACCAAAGGTCTTGAAGCCCATCGACTCGAGCGAGCAGTTGCCCGCCAGGATCATCAGGTCGGCCCAGGAAAGAGCCTTGCCGAACTTCTTCTTCACCGGCCAGAGCAGCCGACGCGCCTTGTCGAGATTGGCGTTATCCGGCCAGCTGTTGAGCGGCGCGAAACGCTGCGAGCCCGAAGTTGATCCCCCACGGCCATCGGCCGTCCGGTAGGTGCCGGCAGAGTGCCAGGCCATGCGGATCATGAAGGGACCGTAGTGCCCCCAGTCGGCCGGCCACCATTCCTGGCTGTCGGTCAGGACCTTGAAAATCTCCTGCTTGACTTCGTTGAGGTCGAGTTTCTTGAATTCCTCGGCGTAGTCGAAGGTCGGGTCCATTGGGTTACCGGCCGGCGCGTTCTGGTGAAGAATCCCCAGGTTGAGCTGGTTCGGCCACCAGTCGCGGTTCGAACGACCGCCAAAACTGGTGTTGTGCATGACAGGGCACTTGCCCGATTTCTCGACTTTTGCGTCCATAATTTATCTCCCATCCTGCTGGATGTAATTGTGTTTTGCCGCTCCACGACGGAGCGATTTAAAGCGCGGTGAAATTCGGTCCGCCGAGCACGGTTCAACCGTGTTTAGCGCCGTCACCTGACAGTTCCACGACATTCGGCGCGGTTGCCGGTTCAGCGCTTCGGAGCTGATTTCCTCCCTCTCGCGCGACTTCTCGCGGAAATCACAATGGGAGACATGCACGATAATTTCCAATTGTATTTTTGTATTTTCTCGATAGGATTTTCCTATCATGATCACCCTCAAGCAGATGGCCTATTTCGAGGCCCTTGCCCGGCGCCTTCATTTCGGGCAGGCCGCCCAGGACGTCCACATCTCTCAGCCCGCCCTCTCCGCCCAGATCGCCGAATTGGAGCGCCGACTTGGCTGCGTGCTGATCGAGAGGAACCGCGGCGCGGTTGTTCTGACGGAAATCGGAAGGCAACTGCTTCCAGGCTTTCGCCGCGTGCTCGACGAGGTGCGGATGATCGAAGAACAGGCAAGACAGGAATATGGTGTACTAAGCGGCACGCTGAAACTCGGGCTGATACCGACGCTGGCCCCTTATCTTCTTCCGGCGCTTGCCCCCATTCTGACCGAACGCTTTCCGAAACTCGAATTCCAGGTCCGAGAGGCGGTGACGGAGACGCTGGTGCAGCAGCTTCACGCGGGCAGCCTCGACGCGATCGTCGCGGCGCTGCCGATCAAGGAGCCATGGATCGCCCATACCGAACTGTTTGCCGACCCCTTCTACATGGTGGCGAGCGAAAACGACGACGTGCTCGTCTCACCGCTCAACCAACACAGGATCGCGGTCGACCGCCTGCTGCTTCTGGAAGAAGGTCATTGTCTGAGGGATCAGGCGCTGGCGCTGTGCGAGGAACGTCCGGCCGCCAACCTCGTCAATTACGGCGCGACGTCTCTGACGACACTTCTTCAGATGGTCGCCAACGGCATGGGCCGCACGCTTCTGCCCGGCATCGCCGTTCCGGCGGAAAGCGTGAAACGTGGCGACATCCGGATCGTGGAATTCGCCCCGCCCGTCCCCGAGCGCAGCATTGCGCTGTTCCATCGCCGCGGCCCCCATAGGCGGGCCGATTTCGAGGCTCTATCGAACCTGATCCGCGAAATCGCCCGGGATATCTCCAGAGATGCCGCCCAAATCCTGACGGAGAAAAATCCTCACACCGAACCGATGCTCAGGTGAATGGCGAGCCACAGCCAGAGCAGAATGCAGACGAAAAAGCCGACGATGAAAAGCGGGCGGCGCAGACGCAGCTTGTTCGAGGTCACGTGGATCCAGGCGTGGGCGATGCGCGAGACGACGAAGAGCCAGGCCAGCAACAGCACCACGTAGTTGACCGCGGACGTCATCTGCAGCGAAAGGCAGACAACGAAGAACAGCACGGGCAGCTCGAACTGGTTGGAGAGGTTCCTGACGGCCGTCGCGCTGTATTCCGGTTCGACCGAAGGGACCTTGTATTCGGCGGGCGTGACCTTGCCGAGACGAACCCCTTCGAGCCGTCGGCGCGACATCAGCACGTAAATGGCGAAGGTCAGGAAAGCCTGGACGATCATCGGCCAGAAAATCGCGGTCGTGGTCATGGCATGCTCCTCATTGGCCAATGATCGTTTTGTCCTGTCGATCGAGCTTTTATCGGATCACGCACCGCCCGGATAGTTCGGGCTTTCGCGGGTGATCGTCACGTCGTGGGCATGGCTTTCGCGCAGGCCCGCGCCGGTGATCTTCACGAAGGTGGCGCGTTCCTGGAAGGTCTTGATATCGCCGCCGCCGACATAACCCATGGCGGCCCGGAGACCGCCGGCGAGCTGGTGGAGAACGCCCGAGACCGGCCCCTTGTAGGGGACCTGCCCCTCGATGCCTTCCGGAACAAGCTTGAGCGTGTCGCGGACTTCGGCCTGGAAATAGCGGTCCGCAGAGCCCCGCGCCATGGCGCCGACGGACCCCATGCCGCGGTAGGCTTTGAACGAACGGCCCTGATGCAGATAGACCTCGCCGGGGCTTTCGTCTGTGCCCGCAAGCAGCGAGCCGACCATGACGGCCGATGCGCCCGCGGCGATCGCTTTCGCCAGGTCGCCAGAGAACTTGATGCCGCCATCGGCGATGACCGGGACGCCCTGCTTGTTGGCTTCGTCGACCGAGGCCATGATGGCGGACAACTGCGGCACCCCAACGCCCGCGACGATGCGGGTGGTGCAGATCGAGCCCGGGCCGATGCCGACCTTGACCGCGTCGGCGCCCGCATCGATCAACGCCTTGGTGGCCTCGGCAGTGGCGACGTTGCCGGCCATGATGCGCACCGAATTGGAGAGCTTCTTCACGCGGGCCACCGAATCGATGACGCGCTGCGAGTGACCGTGTGCCGTATCGATCACGATCAGGTCGATGCCGGCATCGAGCAGCCGCTCGGCGCGCTCGAAACCATCGTCGCCCACCGATATGGCGGCGGCGGCGCGAAGCCGGCCCTGAGCGTCCTTCGACGCGTTCGGGTTGAGCTGCGACTTCTCGATATCCTTGACGGTGATGAGACCGACGCAGAGACCTTCACCGTCGACGACGAGAAGCTTCTCGATGCGGTTGGTGTGCAGGAGCCGCTTGGCTTCTTCCTGGTCCACCGTTTCCTTCACCGTGACCAGGTTCTCCTTGGTCATCAGTTCGTGGATCTTCTGCTCGGGATTGGAGGCAAAGCGCACGTCGCGGTTGGTCAGGATACCAACCAGCCTGCCCGGGCCGCTCGGGTCGCGGCCGGTATGCTCGACGACAGGAATGCCGGAGATGCCGTGAGCCTTCATCAGCGCCAGCGCCTGGGAGAGCTTGGCCTCGGGATGGATGGTCACCGGATTGACCACCATGCCGCTTTCGAACTTCTTGACCTGGCGCACCTGTTCGGCCTGTTCGACCGGGGTGAGGTTGCGGTGGATGACGCCGACGCCGCCGGCCTGTGCCATGGCAATGGCGAGACGGCCCTCGGTGACCGTGTCCATGGCGGAAGACAGGATCGGCAGGTTGAGATCGAAATCCTTGGCGATGCGCGTGGAGATGTCCGTCTGCCCCGGCATGACCTCGGAATGGCCCGGCTGGAGAAGCACGTCGTCGAAGGTAAGGGCGTGTTCGCCCGTGGCTGTTTGGAGAATGTGCGCCATCGCTAGCTTCCTGTCAGATGCGGATTTCGGGAATCCGCCTTTCGCGTTGGCAAGGGCTGGTAACACGCCTTTGTGCATTGCGGAAGTCCGGATCGCGGCGAATGGACAGAAAGTTCAGAAGTTATCGAACCGGGGCTCGGCCGAGCTCGCGCATCCAGCGTCGAAAAAAGGCCCGACGACGAAGCACCGGGCCCTTGTTCGAAAAGCGCTGAAGCACGCCTAGCTATACCATTCGGCCAGCTTCACTTCGGTATCGCCCTCGACAAGCTTGGCGAATGCGGCCGGATCCTGCGTGCCGCCATCGCGGCCGCGGTAGTGATAGGGGTAGACGAATTTCGGTTTGAAGCCGGAAATCGCGTCGGCCGCCTGCTCGATATCCATGGTGAAAGGCAGATTCATGCTCAGGAAGGCGAGATCGATATTCTCGAGCGCCTTCATTTCAGGCGTGTTCTCGGTATCGCCCGAGATGTAGACGCGGAAGCCGTCGAAGCCGAGGACGTAACCGTTGTCGCGGCCTTCCGGATGGAACTGCTTGCGCTCCTCGGTGATATTGTAGGCCGGGATCGCCTCGATGGAAACGCCTTCCCATTCCGACGAATCGCCGTTGGCCATGGATTGCGCCTTTTCCTTGAGCGCGTCGGGCAGCATGTCGTGCACGGCGGGATTGGTGATCAGTTCGACATCGTCCCTCACCAGCGCCGTCAACGTATCGGCATTGAAGTGATCGCCGTGCTCGTGGGTAACGAGAACCAGGCTCGGCGCCGGAAGATCCTCATAGAGCGAGGGATCGCCCACCGGGTCGGAATAGATCACTCCCACCGGCGTCTCCATGACGAACGAGGCATGCTCGACAGGGTGAACGGTAATCTCGCCGGCTCCCACCGAAAATGTGTCGGCGGACTGGGCGAAGGCGCGGGTGGCGTAGGGCAGGATCATGACGGCGCCTGCCGAGGCTGCCGCGGTATGGATGAAATGTCGTCGTGTGAGCGTCATTGAAATCTCCTTGGCTGAATTCCCTCCCCGGTGAGGCAGCAAATGGAGCGATCCATTCAAATGACAACACACATTCTCGTTATCCGTGCGCCGCGCGGCAAACAGCAGCTTTTGCGACGGTAACGAAAACCGTGAAGCGAGACGCAAGGGCGGCTCAGCCGAGATCGGCAGCCTCTTCCCGCTCGACCTGTTTGCGCCCCTTGAACCCTTTGGCAAGCACGAACATCTCGACCGATTCCGCGCGGCTTGCCGGCGGCTTGACGTGCACCACCGACTTGAAATTCTGCTTCAGGAAGGTCAGCAGATCGCGCTCGGCCCCGCCCTGGAACGTCTTGGCGAGGAAATGGCCGCCGGGCCTGAGCACATCGACGGCGAAGTGGGCGGCGACCTCGCAAAGATACATGGTGCGCAGATGGTCAGTCCGCGAATGGCCAGTGGTCGGCGCGGCCATGTCGGAGAGAACGACGTCCGGCGCGCCGCCAAGCGCTTCCATCAGTTTGTCCGGCGCGGCATCATCGAGAAAGTCCATCTGGATGAAGCGCACCCCGGGCAACGGATCCATCTCGAGAAAATCGATTGCCGCGACCTTGGGATCGGTGTCGGTGGAATCCGTCACGCGCGCCGAAATTTGCGACCAGCCGCCGGGTGCTGCGCCAAGGTCGATGATGCGTTTCGCGCCCTTGAGGATCTGATGCTTCTCGTCGATTTCCAGCAGCTTGTAGACGGCACGCGAGCGATAGCCGTCGTGCTTGGAGCGCTGCACATAGGGATCGTTGAGATGCCGTTCGAGCCAGCGGCGAGAGGACGCCTTGAGCTTGCTCTTCTTCACCTTCTGGCCGAGCTTGCGGCCGCCGGGCGAGGAGCGCACGGGCGTCTTGGAGGTAGGCGGCTTCGCCATCAGCGGGCTCCCTGTCCGGAATTCTGTGCCCGCACGCGGGCGCGATAGCGGCGGCCGGCGCGACGCCAGGCGCCGTCGCGCGCCATCATTTCGTTGAGCAGGCCCTCACGCAATCCGCGGTCCGCCACCCGCATCCGCTCGGAAGGCCAGCGCTTGCGGATCGCCTCCAGAATGGCGCAGCCGGCAAGAACGAGATCCGCCCGGTCGGCGCCGATGCAGGGGTTGGCGGCACGCTGGTCGAAATCCCACGACAGGAGCCGTTCGAGCGTTGCGTCGACATCAGTCTTGGTCAGCCACACCCCGTCCACCTTGCGCCGGTCATAGCGCGGCAGTTCGAGGTGCAGCCCGGCAAGGGTGGTGACCGTGCCGGAGGTGCCGAGGAGATGAAAGCGCGCATCCGCATCGCCGCCGAAGAAGGCGGGCAGGTCCGGCGGGATGAACCCGGTCAGAAGGGAATCAACCTCGCTGACCATCGCCTGGAAGGTTTCCCGGGTGACGGTGCTGCCGCCATAGCGTTCGGACAGCGTGACGACCCCCACCGGCAGCGAGGTCCATGCGCGGATGTGATCGGAAAGGCGGTTGGTGCGGTTGCTCGACAGATCGATGAGGGCGATCTCGGACGAGCCGCCGCCGATATCGAAAAGAACCAGCCCGTCGGTGCCGCGATCGATCAGCGAGGTGCAGCCCGCAACCGCCAGGCGCGCCTCGGTCTCACGGTCGACGATTTCGAGGTCGAGCCCGGTTTCCCTGCGCACGCGGCCCAGGAACTCCTTGCCGTTGGTGGCCGAGCGGCACGCCTCGGTGGCGATCAGCCGCTTGAGACGAAGATTGCGCCCCGACATTTTCGATGCGCACACTTTCAGTGCCTCGATCGATCGTTCCATCGCCTCGTCCGACAGGCTGCCGGATGCCGCCAGCCCCTCGCCTAGACGAACGATGCGGGAAAAGGCGTCGACGACTCGAAACTGCCCCGGCCGGGTGGGCTGAGCGATGAGAAGCCGGCAATTATTGGTGCCGAGATCGAGGGCCGCATAGAGATCGTAGTCCTGCGCTCCCGAAGCCGCGTAGCCGCGCGGCGGAACCGGTGCCTCGGAACTTGCTGTCTGCGGACCATTCGGCGCCCCCTCGCCTCGTCCGTTCGGCTGGCCCGGCTGCCCGGCCTGCGGCTTGCGCGATGGCAGGGGATGGCCCTGCAGGGCGCGCGCCTTCGCTTCTCCGCCGCGTCCGCGCCGCCGCCGCTTTCTTGTCTTGGAGGATTTGCCCTTGGACGCGCCGTCTTGCGACTGGCTGTCTCGGCCGACGTCGCCTTCTGCCGTACGGTCGCCGCCCGCCCGCTGTTGGGCGTGAGCCTCTTGTTCACCGGCTGCGCCGTCCACCGAGGCGCCTGCCTCGTGCGCCTGCCTGGAATTGGAAGAGGACTTGCCGCGTCCGCGCCTTCTCCGCCGGCGCTTTTTGCCAGGTTTCCATGAATCGGGAGATTCGGAGGCACGGATAGCCGGAGCGGATTTTCCGCCCTTAGCATCGGAGTTGGCGGCGCTTTCGCGGCCACCTTGCCCTGCTCGCTCCGCCGCAGCCGGTCCGGCGCTTGACGGGGAACCCTTGCCGTTCCGCATCTCCACATGCTGCGGCCTCCGGCCGTCCGTGGAGTCGGTCACGATATACCCTGCTGCACAAAGGACGAAAGATCATCCCGCGCGCTGTTGTTTTACGTTGGGTTCAGAGTATCAAATCGAGGCTGCTTGGCAAAATGTTTTTCCGCGAGCACGTGAATTCATGACCGAAGCGCGCCCTGCGCCGGTTTAGGACGCGTTCGTCTCGACCTCAGGCTCCAGTGCGAGGTCGAAATACAGTTCGGCCGCGCCCCAGACGATCACGGCTGCAGCCAGCGAGGCGGCGAGCACGATGAGTATCCTGCGGGAGTTTTCGCCCTGCTTGGCTTCCTTCTGAGGAACTTCCTCGGTCATCTTCTTTACCCATTCCCTTTTCCGGAGTTCACATTCCGGCGTTGCACGGGGGTTGCCACCCGTTTCAAGGGCAACCCCGCGCCCCCCTGAAAGGTTCCCCGGCCATGGACAGATCGCAAACCGTCACAAACGTCCCATTCGATCGACAGACGGGGTTGATCACCGCCGCAATTGTGATAAAACGCGCCCGGCTGAAGCGGGCGCACGCCCGCCCCAACGGATCCGGTCCAACCGGTTCAGGCATTGGGGAATAGGTTAACGGTAGACCCACGGACTCTGACTCCGTTAGTCCTGGTTCGAATCCAGGTTCCCCAGCCATTTTCCTTCTAACTCATTGAAATCATTCAAGTGCGTCGCGCCACCTCAGGCGGGATGAAGCGCTTTGCTACAAACCGCTGCTACAAAGAGCGAGCGAAGCGGCGTGGCAGCTCCTTCCAATATCGTCCGGCGCGGGCGCATATTCCATTTCTGACGAGCCGTTCCGGCAGATTTGCGCGACAGGCTGAAACGACGCGAGTTCGTCCGCACTTTGGGAGCCTGCTCCCCGAGGACGGCGCCTGCGAGCGGACGAACTATATCGGCTCACCGAAAAACTTTTCGAGAGAGCCCGCGCAAATCCTATGCTTACCCACGATGAAATCACCCGCCTCGCACAGGAGTTCTACAACCATATTCTGGCAAGGGAGCACGCCGGCCGCGCTTCCGGCACATATCTGACAGAGGATGGGCGTGCCGCACGCACCAAATTCTGGGCCGACGTAGCCGAACAAACGCGTAAAACCCTTGGCGGCAATACGCTCGATACCGGGCTTTGGGCATCCCATGCCGCTGCCCAGATGGCCGGTTTGTCCTGGCCCTCGCTTGACGAGGAAGAACGCTATCAATGCAAGGAAGCGGTTCACCGCGCTGGCATCGATCTCGCGGAAGCACTGAAAGCCCGCTATGAAAGGCGACTTCGACTATGAACCGAAAAGCAAGCTCCTCCGCCAGACCTTGACGGAGGCACGCCCGGTAACGTCTGCTCCCGTGCCGGTGCGGCAATCGGATGTGCAGTCGGAGCCGCTTTTTTCGACGGTCTATCCGATCTACATCGAAGGCCAGCTCCGGCGCAAAGAATGGAAACAGCAAACCGGTAATCAGGCCGATGCCACGTACCGGCTTTTCATCCAGATTTGCGGGGACAAGCCGGTAGGCCGGTATACGCGGGCGGATGCCGGACAATTCCGCGCAACGGCGGAGCGTTTGCCTTCCGACTACGGTAAGGCTTCCTCCTACAAAACCTTCACACCCGATGAAATCATCCGCGCCCATGAAAAGCTGCCTGATAGCCAGAAACAGCCTCTGTTGACGCAGAAGACCATCAAGCGTCATTTCTCTGCTCTCTCCGCCGTGTGGAGTGAGGCCATCGCCAACGGCAAGGCAACGGAAACATCTTCTCCGGCTTCAAATTTGCTTCGGTGAAGCGGGCTGTCGATGAGCGGGACCAGTGGACCGATAAGGAACTCACGGTTCTGTTCGGCTCTCCCGTCTGGTCCGGGTGCTTGTCCACAGGCCGCCGCTCTCAGGCAGGGGCGCAGATCATCCGGGACGATAAATTCTGGATACCGCTCATCACACTGTTCAGCGGGATGAGGCTGGAGGAAATCTGCCAGCTTCGCACCGATGATATCCGGGAAGAAAATTGCATCTCCTTCTTCGACATCAACGACCGTCCGCCGCGCCAGTTGAAGAACAGGAACGCCATTCGGCGCGTCCCGATCCACAGCGATCTCATCCGCATGGGCTTCCTCAGCTACATCAAGACGCTTGGAAAAGGCTCGCAGCCAGTGTTTCCGGCCTTGAAGCCGGGCGGAGCGGACGACAAGCTCGGCCACGGATTTACCAAATGGTTCACCCACTACCGGAAGGCCATCGGCGTTTATCGCAAGAACCTCGATTTCCATTCCCTGCGCCATACCGCGACGACGTTGATGCACCAGGCCGACGTTCCGACACTCGTCATCGATCATTTGACTGGTCACAGCACGCCAGGGGAAACAGCCCGGTACACCAAAGGTTCGAGCCTGCAACAGCTCGCGACCGCGATAGAGGCGATCAAGCCCGGCCTTTCCCTGGAGCATCTTCGTTAGTTGCCGTTGAAAGCGCACCCGGAGCCCGAAACGCTCCGGGTGTACGCCGAAAATCAACTGGCCGAACTGGTTGCGCCTCCCTTTATCGCGAAGGGGAGAAAGATCGATCCCATCGATCTCTTCCCTCTTCGATCTCTTCCCTTTCCCTTCTGCCTTCCCTGATCTTCCGATCCAAAAACGAAACAAAGCAAAGCAAAATCAGGAAACCGATCCATGCCATCCAAACGCCGTACCGATCCCACCCAGGCCATGGCCGAAGCCGAAGCAGCCCTGAACCGCGCCGGGGTCAAATTCGTGCGGCACTCGCCATTTCATCTCAAGGCTCAGAGCTTCAATTTCTGGCCTTCGACCGGCAGGGTCGCTCGCGGCTCGACCGAGGGCGAAAAACTGGGCCTCGCCGTGTTTATCCGCCTGCTTCGCGAGGCCGGGCTTGCAAATGCCCATACCCTCAGTGTCGTCAACGATCCCGATGCCTTTATCGTGAAGTTGCCGCCGCAAGAGCCCAGCTTCGAGACTTACTAAGGCAAGCCATGCCTGGGTGCGGGCAGAAAATCGCCAGGTTCCGCCCACACTCCAAGCACAGGTTTCCTCGTCACTTTTTCCCAATGGACCTCCAGAGTTTCCCACAATGGAAGTCCAAAGTTTTCAGGTCAGTACAATTTCCACCATTCCTGTTCGTTGATGAACCGTGCCTGCCAAGCCTGAACCTCAGACCCGGAATACAGTTCATCCAGGCGGCGCTGGTCAAATTTCGAGACGAACGTCCAGCCGACCTCCTCGCCCCATGTCTGGCGGGCCTTGGTGTCAAGATCGCGGGAAATCCCATAAATCTGCCTTGTCCGAATAGGCAGAATGTCGGGCCGCTCTCCGTGCCGCAACCACGGCTTCATGAATTCCACTGCATACCGCTTCCGGCCCTCTTGATCGAAGACCCAGAAGTCTTCCGGCACCGTCTTAATCGTGTAGCGGAACTTGAGAGCCTGGTTGGCGTAGTGTTCCGGCCGTCCCCAACTGTTCGAGTATTTCACATTCACCGTATTCGTGGATGCGGCCAATCCAGACTGCTGCTCCCACCAATCTGCCAGGAAGACACGAAATTCATCCCGCAAATCGACCGGAACCGTGCAGAGCATGTGAAAATGCAAGCCGTGCGTATATCCGCTGCGCTCCAGTACGAAGAGATAACTATGGTTCGCTTCCTCGGTAATGTGGAACCGCGCCGAGCGCTTCGGGCGGGCCTTCAGCCAACTGGCCACGGCTTTGTTCATCACCGGGATCAATGCCGCAAATTCCGCATGGCTCGTCAGGCCCAGATATTTGGCCGTCACCGTGATGAAGGTGTTGAAGCCCCAGCCGTCACGCAGCACCTTGAACGACATGGCGTTGTACAGCTTCCGGGCTTCATCCCGCAGTTCTCCGGAATGCGCGCGTCCATCGACGTGCTGCCGCACCTTCATCCGGCACGGCAGGATATCAGGCAACGGCGACCAGGTTTTCATTGGCGCTATCAGCTTTGCGGACACTGTCCCGAACAGGTCCACATCCGCCCAACGGGCGCGAGGCGACGGTATGATGGGAAACTTCCAACAAGCGAAATGGGTATCTATGTCCGTTTCCGTGTCGATCTCGAAAATCCCCGGCGCATCTTGGCGCGGGTATTTCCGAGAGATTTCCTCATCGTCAGGCAGGGCATTCATGCGATCATCAAATGTCATTGGACATCTCCATATTGATCGCGATCTCAATTGCAGGCAGCGTCTGCGTAGCAATGACCGCCTGCAATATAGTCATTTCGGCCTCCCTTTCGCACTTCAATGGGGAAGAAGGTGCGTTAGTTGCATGATAGCAACAGGCGACACTTCGGCCATAAATCGCATTTCGTATGAATTTCCAGCGGCTTAATCTGAATCATCCTCGCTTCTCTGAAATCGAGGATTTTCGCCATATGCCGAACGCCGCTGCAAAGCCGACACCCTTCATCCCGGATAATTTCGCGGAAACCATCCCGCTGATCCCAGAGCCGATCCTGAGCCAGCACCGTTGCCTGGAACCCAACGACACCCGTTTCACCGCTGCCGCCCGCCTGCTGCAATCGCTCTGGCGGCAGGACCAGAACTTGCCGATTGGCCGCCATCGCAGCCCCTCTGGTGAAACCCGCGAAATCGGCTCCCGGTTGTCCATGGCGGCCGGCCGCGCCGGAGCCAATTTCCTCAACCCCTCCATTGCCTCGCTGGTACGCCGTGAACTGATCTATAGGGAAATCGGGGCCTGCATCGACGCCGACAGACTGTTCCGCAACCTGCTTTCATCCATGCCGCTGGTTTTCAATCTTTTCGGGCTCCTCAAGCATGATCCCGAGCTTGCCACCCGCGTTATGCGTCTTGTCCTGCCGGGGTTTACCGGCAACGTCACCCAGGTTCTGTTCGAGCATTCACCGGGGCGAGGCCATCCGGCTTTCACCGCCGATTACAGCGCCTTCGACGCCTTCGTGCGCTATCGCACCGAGGACGGCAAAAAAGGCTTCATTGCCGTCGAGCAAAAATATACCGAAACGCTTCAGGAAACGACGCAGCCGACCAGGCCGCATCTCGACCGCCTTTCGGAACAATACGGCCTGTACAAAGACCCTCATGCCGACAGCCTGCGCAATAACCCCTGCCAGCAGCTTTGGCGTGAGCACCTGCTTGCCGCCAGCATGACCCAGCGCGGCATCTATGATGAAGGCACTTTCGTCGTCATCGCGCCTCGCCTCAACTGGTACGCTCAGAACCGCATCGCCGCCTATGCTCGGCATCTGAAAAAACCGGAAGCCCGTCAGCCGGCTTTCACCGGTATCTTCCTCGAACGCTTCATCGAAGCCATCGGGACGGCTGGAGAGCCCGATTTCGCCCAGCGGCTACACCAACGCTATTGCGATTTCGCCAGAATCGACCGGATCATTGATGCTTATCTGGAAATCGAGGATCAGGCCGGTATCGAAGTATTTCCAATTCGGCACTTCGAAAGCCTTCAGCAGAAATAAGAACCATTTCAAGCGAGGGAAGACTGTTGACAAAAAGAAAATTATCCTATGTTCTCTATTTGTTCCTCGCGACTCCAAAGCGTTAATTTTTGTATGATGGGATTGGGATGATGGAAGCTCGTGATTCGAAAGGGATTTTTATGTCAGGTGGCTCAAGTGGCTCAGGCCCTGTGGTTATCGATCTCTTTTGCGGCGCTGGCGGACTCAGCGAAGGTCTTCGTCAAGCCGGTTTCAGCCCAAGAGTCGGGGTCGATTTTGACAAGCACGCCGCTGCCACCTACCGTCACAACCATCCCGGCGTTCCCGTAATCGAGGGAAATGTCGAGAAAGTCACGGGTGAGGAACTGTTTCGTCTAGCAGGTACTCGGGACATCGATCTCATAGCCGGTGGGCCTAGCTGCCAGGGCTTCAGCACCCATGGTAAGCGCATCCAAGACGACCCACGGAACTTTCTCTTCAAGCACTTCGTGCGCTTGGTAGACGAAGTGCGCCCGAAAATGTTCTTGATGGAAAATGTCCGCGGCATGCTGACCTACGCCAAGGGCGAGTTCCGCCGACAGATCGAGGCGGCCTTTAAAGAAATTGGTTATCGTACCGACTTCACGCAGGTTCTAGCCGCCGATTTTGGCGTGCCTCAGATGCGCCACCGCATTTTGTTTATTGGCACCCGCATCGACGAGATCGAACTTTCGTTCCCCGCGCCAACGCACGGAGAAGGCGAAGGTCTGAAACCGTATGTCACGTTGGCCGAAGCTATCGGAGATCTCCCGCTGATGGGGAAAGACTACACATCTTCGAAGCGTGAATATGCTTGCGCGCCGCAGGGGCCGTATCAGGTATACGCCCGTGGCGGCGCTCCAACTGAAGTCACGATGCACGTTGGCCGACCGCTGTCAAAGCAGGCATCCAGCCTTGCCGCCCATATTGGTCAAGGACAGGGTTTGCGTTCTGCTCCAGTTGAAGTGCTGCCGGAACGCTTCAAGAAGATGCGGACCATCGCCAATGGTCAGCTTCGCCGCGACTGCACGACGCTTTATTACAGACTTGATCCGAACAAACCGTCTTATACGATCACCTGCAACTACAAGAACGTAGCCTCTGGACCATTCCTGCATCCTTTCGAAGATCGGGCAATCTCGCATCGAGAGGCCGCACGTTGCCAATCTTTCCCCGATCACTACCAGTTCCTCGGATCGAGCTTCCCGAGACAGATCGGCAACGCGGTTCCGCCTTTGCTGGCGAAGGCTATCGGCATGCACTTGATCAAGCTGTTGGCTGCTGGGAGCAACAAGCAACGCTATAGACGTGTCGCCTGATGGCTATGCAGATCAGGGCCGATAGGGTCGCGTTGGCCCTGCACAATATATCCGACTGGAAGGAGCAGGTTCGAGCGCAGTCCACAGCACACCTGATGCCGTTTCTCGCCCTCCTTGAAAAGGGGGCTGGGAAGGAGAACGCCGGGGAAATCCTATTCAGGGAAACCCCCGAAGAGTTCGACTTTTGGAACAAGTATTTTCGCGTGAACGACGGCGACGACGTGAAGCCGTATTTCAACCCGATAACGTTGCGCCGAGCGGAAGCTGGTTTTCCGCACAGCAACGCGGCGACGATCCGCAAGAACACATTCCAAAATAAGTGGAAAGGGGCAACGCGGTCCGATACCGCAGACGGCGAGAGCTGGGAGCTTGCAGGAAACTACGCCGACATATTCAGGGCAAACGTCCTGACGAAAGGCGGACAAGTAACACGTGTCCCGGTCGTCGATTTAGCCGTTTTGTTGTTCAGATCAGAGAACTTCGACGAGGCCGACGACGCTCGAACGCTTGAACGTCGCTTCCGGGAGCGATTCCCGCAGCAGGATGTCGACTACGAGAAATTATTCGTGTTCGTCGCCGAAGACCGTGAACATATCTTCGTACCGGACACTGTAGTCCAAGACTATGAGGTGGCGATCAAGAGTGCATTAGTCGAGGACGTGAAGACGGCCGCCGCCATACCCGAGACGGAAGCACCTCCCGTTTCGCTCGACCTTAGCGACCCGATCCTTCTACAGGTCCAGCAGCTTTTGACTTTTGGCAGTTCAGGGATCATCCTGACGGGTGCGCCTGGCACGGGTAAATCCTACTACGCCAAGCGAATCGCCATCCACCTCGTGATGACGCCCGCGACCGATATATTCAGGGTGCAGTTCCATCCGTCATACGGATACGAGGACTTCGTCGAAGGCTATCGACCTGCGGAGAACGCCGTCTCTGGCTACCAGATCGTCGATAAGACCTTCATTGACGCCTGCGAGAGAGCCAGAGCGGTTAAGGCCGACAACGGACTGGTCGTATTGATCGTCGATGAAATCAATCGTGGCGACCCGGCTCGCGTCTTTGGCGAACTGCTAACGTATATTGAGCGCAATTACAGGGATGACCCGTTCATTCTACCATTCTCCGGCAGGAAGTTCACGATCCCAAACAATCTGGTCCTCATCGGTACGATGAACCCCTATGATCGAAGCGTGTCACAGGTAGACGCTGCGTTCGTTCGCAGGTTTGACCATATCGAGGTATCTCCCTCACGTGAGGTCGTCGAGATGCTTCTGGAAAAGGGGGAGGGGTTCTCCCCCGAGCATATCACAGAAATCGGCGCATGGTTCGACACCATCCAAAGAATGGTTCCGTTTGGGTTAGGCCATAGCTTCTTCGCTGACGTCCAGAATCTGGACCATCTCAAACTTGTCTGGCGCTATCGCATGAGGCCGGCAGCCGAGCTTGCCATTGATCTCAACGACGGCGCGCGTGGCAATGTCATCGCGAGTTTCGATGCCCTGGTAAAGCGGCTCGAGGGGGTGGCCGTTGACGGTTGAAGTTATCGAGTGCGAGGAGTTTAAGGAGCTTTCACTTCGGCTCAGTTCGCTGATGGAAAGCGGCGAACTGAGGATCGATGAGCGGATCGCGTCAAAGGGCTACCTCGCCGCGACGATGTCGGGAGGACAGATCGCTCTTCGAACGACACGCTTCGTCGGTACGATTCCAGTGACGCCCAACCTGGCTATCAAGGTCACGCCTCGGGCCAGCATCGCCAATCTTTCATACATGCTGGTGAGATCGGGCATCATTCCCACGGCTATCAGCGGCTTCTCCCGCGGATATCTGCCAAGGTTCGTCACAGCCGCCAATGTAGAGAAGATATACGGGCGGTCTCTGGTGGACGGAACCAAATCAATTGCCAAACGCGGCTTCATGAAATCCTATGTAAAGAACGCCAACTCACCTCCATGGCGGGGGCGCTTCATGGCCTCGGAAACCGTGAAACGGCACGCTTCGAAAGGCGTTAGATACCGTCATGAGTTCGACCATAGCACCCTGTCGCCCACGGTGATCGAAAACATCAGCCTCAAAGAGGCACTAAAACAGGTACGCACATGGCATTTGGCGAACGACAAGAAGAATTCGATTATCAAGGAAATCGACGTTCTATTGCATGACCTCTGGTCGGTCACCGATTGGCATGGAAGAAAGGCGGACCTAGTGTCCGAACTGGGCCGAAAGGTTCGTAGTGTGCCGCCACAGCTTGCGCACTACCGCGATCCGCTCTGGTCGGCGTTCCTGATCCTTCAAAGCCTTCTACCGGAAGTGAGTTTCGACGGCTACGTCAAGCTGGACTCCTTGATTATCGACGTGTCGGCGGTATTCGAGGCATTCATCAGACGCGAACTGTCCGACCGCCTATGGAAGCAAGGCTATTCCGTCGAGGACGGTAACAAGCGCCCCGGGAACTTCTTTGTTGATGGCGGTGGGTTCACGGTTCATCCTGATATGATTATCAGGAAGGACGGAACCGTTGTCGCCTTGATTGACGCGAAGTACAAAACCGATCCCAAAGAGCAGGATCGCTACGAAGTCTTGTCTTTCATGGACGCGATGAACGTCTCCGTCGGCGGTTTCGTTTGCCCTGCTAACGGAGTGGACACCTCGCGATATCTCGGTAGCACCGCGACAGGAAAGAAGATGTTCGGCCTTCGATATGATCTGGCGGCGCAGGATGCAGATGCCGAGGCGCAGCGCTTCAGCGAAAACGTCATCAAGATGGTGAACGGCATCCACGAATTCATTTGAGCCTTGTGCCGCCTCGATATAGACCTATCTGAGATCGAGATGCCGGCTAAATCGAAACCTCTGAAAGCTCAAATCAAGCGCCCGCCGATGCCGGATACCGATCCGCATCGAAGCTGGACGATGTCGCAGGTGGCTCAAAAGGATACGAAGCCTGAGATGACGGTGCGTCGGCTGATTCACGGTATGGGCTATCGATACCGTCTCCATAGACGCGGGCTGCCAGGGACGCCGGACCTGGTGTTCGCATCGAGGCGCAAGGTGATCTTCGTGCATGGCTGCTTCTGGCATGGTCACGCGGACGAAAGCTGCAAGCTATCTCGCCCGCCGAAATCCAGGTTGGAGTATTGGGGACCTAAGCTAGCGCGCAACGCTGAACGTGACCGTGACAACGAAGAGAAGCTTCGTGCCGACGGGTGGGATGTCCTGATCGTCTGGGAATGTCAGCTCCGCGATCAGTCTGACTTGACCCAAAGGATTACCACGTTCCTTGAGGCCGTATAGGCATAAAAGCTTGGCGAACCCATGTAAACGCTGCTGACACCCTTAGCTGCGACTGACCTTGCCCTTACCTAGTCCTTTCGCCGCCCGCTTCGCAGCGGCTTCGGCGGCTCGTCATCCGGCCCAGGAACCACAAAGAACTCATCGACCGATACCGACAACGCCCCGGCCACCTTGTCAAGCAGGTCAACGGTCGGGTTTTCCGTCTGCCTTTCCAGTCCACCCAGATATGCGCGATCAACGCCAGCGTCGGCAGCGAGCTTCTCTTGCGAGATGCCCTGGCCGACCCTTATGCGCCTCAGATTCATGCGACCAGAGCCCTTCCATTCATGAAAGGAGGACAACAGTCATGTTGTCCAAGAAACCACTGGCTATAGCCACAGGAAGATTTAAGGTTGCGCCAAACCAAGCGGAGCGAACCATAGCCACGTCACATCCTCCCTGGTCGAACCGGAGGAGGAATGCGGGTCCGAATCCATCGCGGCACCAAGGAAATCAGCGGCTCGTGCATCGAGCTTGATGCGGGCGGCGAAAGGCTGTTGCTCGATCTGGGTTTGCCGCTGGACGGCGATCCTGAGGATATTTCGGTTCATCCGGCAATTGACGGCCTGGACGGGCAAGCCTCCCTTCGCGCGCTCATTCTATCGCACGGGCATCTCGATCACTGGGGGCTGGCGCATCTCGCCGCCAAGGAGCTTCCCGTTGCCTTGGGAGCCGCAACACATCGTATCTTTCAGGCAGCGGAACCGTTTTTACCGCGATCCTATGTCCCTGAAAACACACTGGAGCTTCGTGACCGGACGCCCATGTCGTTCGGTTCCTTCAAGGTGACGCCGTATCTGGTCGATCATTCGGCCTATGACGCCTATGCTTTGGAAGTCGAGGCGGACGGCAAGAAGCTTTTCTATTCCGGCGATTTCCGCGCCCATGGACGCAAGGCCGCGCTGTTCGAGAAGCTGGTCGCAGGCCCGCCTCACGGCGTCGATGTGCTGTTGATGGAAGGTTCAACGCTCGGGCGGCTGGATGCCGACCGGCAGTTTCCGACCGAAGCCGAGATCGAGGCGCGTTTCATCGATATCTTCCGGGCGGCGCCCGGCATGGCGCTGGTGGCGGCATCCGCGCAGAACATCGACCGGATGGTGAGCCTTTACCGCGCCTGCAAGCGGACGGGCCGCACCCTGGTTATTGACCTCTATGCCGCCGAAGTGCTGCGAGCGACCGGTAATGCCAACATACCGCAATCGGATTGGCCGAATATGGCGGTTTATGTGCCGCAGTACCAGCGTGTCCGCATCAAGCAGACCGAACGTTTCGACCTCCTCGAACCCCATAAAGCCAACCGCATCTTCGCGGAGGATTTGAAGGCGCTCGCCCCGAAAGCAGCCTTCCTCTTTCGTCCCGCCATGTTATCCGATCTCGATAGGGCCGAATGCCTGGATGGCGCAGTCGCCGTCTGGTCGCAATGGGATGGCTATCTGAAACAGGAAAAGGGTATGCAGGTGTCCGAGGCGCTGGATGCGCGCGGCATTCCCCTTGAACATGCCCACACCTCCGGCCATGCCAGCATCGCCGACCTCAAGAGGCTCGCCGAAGCGCTCGCGCCCAGGATGCTGGTACCGATCCATACGTTCGAACCGCACCGCTTCCCTGATCATTTCGGAGCTATTGCCCAGCAGAAGAACGACGGTAAATGGTGGGAGATCGCCGCATGACACCCTTCATCGTTCCGCACCGCGCGCTGGATCCGGCTTTCCTGGATGCGTTGGAGGAACTGGCGAACGACAGCACAGGCAACTGGTGGCGTGATGTGCTCCAGCATCCCGACCTTGTTCTCGCCGTCCGGCGCAACTCCATCAATGCCTATTATAGAGGCGCTTCCATCTTTCGCATCGGCTGGAAACCGGGCCAGGTGATTTCGTTCACGCACGCGAAATATCTTGTTCGGCCAGTGCAGACCTATGTTGCCCTGGAACGCGGTGAGTTCCAATTCGACGCCCGAGACGTGCTTCAAAAGACGTATCTGGGCATGGAGACCCTGAACGAGATGTGCAGGGCCGCATCTCGCTATGCCGGCGCGGAGAAAGCCGGCCTTCATCCCATGCTCGCCGGCAATGCCGACGTGATCGACGCAGAGATCGCCCTGACGCGTTTGTCCTCCCCGGATGACGATGGCGAGGAGGAGCCCGGCTCATCCGACCGCAGGCAGGATCGTATCGACGCGGCGATTGCGGTCCCGGAAAACGACGTGCCGGTGATCCGCTTCTATGAGGCCAAGCACTTCACCAATTCGGCCCTGCGCGCCAGCGGTGGCAATCTCCCCGATGTGGTTCGTCAGATCACGGATTACGAAAGGGCGTTGGAAGCCTACCGGGCCGAGCTTTCGGCAGGATATTTCGAGACGGCAAGGGCTTTGCTTCGCTTCAACGACATGCGCATACAGGCATTTGGAGAGAGCGCCGCCCGCAGCATTGCACCGGCGATCCACCAGATTGCCGAGACGGGGCCAGCACCCGTTATCGACACGCTTCCTCATCTTATCATTTACGGGTTCGACAAGGCGCAACGGGACGACCTCGCCTGGGGCAAACATCTCGCCAAGCTCCAGGCTGCGATACCGGGACGGGTAAGGGCCATCGGCAATCCGACCCGGACGACTGTGTTCAATCGGTAACAGTGGGATTTTCTTACGAATTCGGGGCAATTCAAACGAGGCTGACGTGAATACGTGGGGCGGTTCATCGCCCGAGGGAGCCGCATCATGAGAAATCACGATGGGGAGCCCATGAAAGTTGTCGTCTATTTTCGTCAGGCAGGTGGAGCCGTCGCCGGGACATATCCGCTCATCACCCATTGGGCCGAAGACGAGGATGAACAGCCCGTTCCCCTGTTCAGCCAGTTCGATATGGACGCGATGGCCGATGCGGGACCGGAAATTCTTGTCCAGCTCCAGTCTGCCAATCGGTGGCTGAAGGAAAAGCAAGGGGTTGTCGTCGCGTCCTTTACGGAGATGGAGGATGGCTCAGGCCGCCGCCCCTCCTATGGCGCTGCCCGGAAGGCAGCGGGCCGGGAGCGAGCCACTGTGCTGATCGCCACGACCAAGGCACTCGCTGGACAACGCTTCGCGCCCATTTCGCAAGACGGTCTGGAAGTCGTTCGTCTAGAAGACCCAGACGAGGCCGACCGCGAAAGCTGGGCGCGATCCCGGAATGTCGTGGTCTATTTTCGCGCACCCGCCGGCTCCGATGAAGCGCAAGCCCTTCTGGAAAAGCAACGGCGAGAAATCGGCAAGATGCTGCGATCCGCCAACGTGCTGGCCGAGTTTGTGAAAACCGAGCCGCTTCTTTCGGCAGAGCGCCCGCAGCTCCGGCAAGCACTTACGCTCTGCCGCGAACAGAAGGCACGCCTTTTCATCGGCACGACGGATGCTATCGGAGACGGTGAGGTATTCACTCCGGATTTCACCGACGTTCCTTATGAGGTCGCCTATCGGAAAGCCTATGAATGGCCCGAGACGATCCCGTCGGTGAACTGCCCGTTCCCCGTCGCCCTATATTTCGGCTAGCAATGGACGCATGGCTATGTGCCGCTCTATCTCGCCAATGCCACCGGGGGCGACCTCCTTGAGGTGACGATATCCGGCATCGGCACAACGATCATGGATCGCGAGCACATCGAAACCACGCCGTCGAAAAAGGAAATCGATAGCGTTCCATCCGGCACCGGCCGGTTGGTCGAGGCTTACGACGTCTATTTCGATGGGGACTTTCTCGTCATCTACACCGTCGAGGCACGTTCCAGCGACGGCACACGCTACAGCGGATGCGCCGCGACCAAAGGCATTCCCGGCAATCGCTGGCTTCGTATCGACCACTGGAAACCCATTTCCGCCTGACCTCTTTCATCACAGGATTTTCCATGAACGCCCAGTTTTTTCAGTCCTGGCGCGGGGCTTTGCTCATCGCCGTCGTCGTTACCGTTGGTGTTTCCGGGTACAAGGCCATCTTCGGCCCCGACACGGCAACGCGCATTGCGCAGGCCAGAATGTCCCGCCTGCTGCCAAGCGGCCAGCCGACGCAGTATATGTTCAACCGGCAAGTCGCCGCTGCCCGACCTTTTGTCAGCGCACAGATAACACTGGGCCAGCTCACGAACTACTTGCAGCGGCTCAACTGTGAGATTGCGTGGGAGGCCATTGATGTCGATACCTTCGTCATGCGCGCCAGCGGCAACGATGCCTTGACGCGTCTAAACGAAGAATATGCCATCCAGTTCGTGGCTCTTGACGGTCCCGTCAAGGACGGCAGGGTTATCAGTGTCTTCAATGGTCCTGCTGCCGGGATCGAGAGCATGGCCTATAACCGGGTCACGGTGTCGGACGAGGAGATTGTCCAGTTTATCCTGACGATTGTTTCCGATCTTTCACCCGTTCCGCTCCCGTAGGTCAGCCTTCATGCTCGGCAACATCATCGATCACCGAACGGACCGCAGTACCCCCGAATGCGATGCCGCCTTCGAGCCCTCGGCCCATGACAATGCCAGACGCCCGGACGGGCATCCCTGGTTCGTCCTGGAGGAAGCGGAGGCCGATCCTGCCTATTTCCATGTGCTGGATTCGGTCGATACGACGGTGCGCGAGGCCATGCTGAAAGCCGAACGAGACTGGCCTTTCGCCGTCACCGTCTACCTCTACGACAAGGGAGCAAAACCTTTGGGATAGCCGAAGCAGAGCTTCTTGCAGCGATCCAAACGACTGCTAGAATCCTCAAACCATTTCCTATCGCGATGTGCTGATTTCATTGAGGTTTTCGGGCTGAAAAGCTGGCTGTGCAGGGTCCAGGTTCCCCAGCCACTCCTTCCAGACTTTTGACAAGCCTGCTTTTTCTGCCGGAATTGCGCCGATCTCGTACCAGAAGCGGACTTTCAGAAATCGGCCCCCTTTCCAGTCATTCGAGCCGACACCGCACGCAAATTTGATGGCGCCTCTATCGAGCGCCTCAACAACATTTCAAGCATTTAAGCCTGCGATCCGGGGTTCGATTCCCAAAACACCGACAGGGGAGCTACACATCCGGTTGGAAAGTAGCTCGCCAGCTTCATTGGCAGAAGTCAGAAAGACATCCTGAGACGCCCGGAGAAGGTTTGGCCGGTGAGCGACGGGAAGAATTTGCCTTCATAGACCGCCAGAACCTCCCAGTTGCCGGCGCCGGCAAGAAAGGCCCCTGCATCGAGGATCAGGCCGTCAGCCTCTTCAGCCACCGCCAGAACCGCTTCCTGCTCCATCGCCGGGTTGGCGATCAGCGCCGCATGGGTGGAAATCGGCGCGGTATTGAAATTGTGCCGGTATCTGGCTTGCAGGAAGGGGGTGAGCAAGAATTCGTCGCTGACGGCCAGTCGGGCGGCGACGGCTGCGCCAATCTGTGAAGTCACGCGCTCGTCGACGACCCGGTCGAAGGCTGCATTGCCGCTCACCGTGCCGTAGCCAGACAGGGTAACGGTTGCGCCCGTTTCGCTGAATGGTTTGACGGTCAGATAGGAGTAGTCGATATCGGCGATGGGGCGCAGGAAGAGAGAGCCCGATAGCGGCAGAATGGCCGAGACCTCAAGATTGGCGCCGGCATGAAAGCCGCTCGATTTGGCGCGGGCCATCTGCCCGAAACCTGGAAACGATCCGGTCACCAGAGTGTCGGGCCGGCTGAGCTGATAATCGTCGAAACCCAGCCGCACGCTTGGCTTGACGGTCACGCCCATATGCTGAAACTCGAAGAAGGCGTTCGCCTCGAAGCTGTCCCTCTTCAGCGTCCCGGCCTCGCTGAATCCCGGCGCGAAGCGGTCGGTGACCTGCCTGAGGTCGGTATGGGTAAAGTCGACACCCGCCGAGCGGTCCGCCTGCAGAGCCCTGCTGATCGTGAAGGTCTGCTTGACCCCCTTGGTTGTGGAGGCAGAGGCCTCACTGGTCTGGCGCTGCCTTTCGCGCGACCAATCCGTCTTGAAACTGACTGAAAGACCGTCGGTGAGCGCCTTTTCGCCAGCCTGCGCGAGGCTGGGCGACATGGCGGACAGGGCGGTCATCGAAATGGACAGAAAACATGCGAATGCCGGCGGGTTCATCGCACTACATATCCCCACGTGCTGCGGTCGCATTCACGCTATTCGGGCCGGGTCGTCGGGACAATTGGCCGGATCGAAAATTCGGCGCAAATCCGGAAATATTTGCCCAGTCAGGTTTCACTCTGCGTCACTGGCTCGCTGGCGGGCCTGGAACGCCGGAATATCCTCTGCGTTTGTCAGCCCCAGGCGAATGGCGATGGCCACGGCTTCCGAACGGTTGGAGACATCGAGCTTGCGAAGGATTGCGCTGACATGATAGCGCGCCGTCGGATGAGAAAGGCCGAGCATTTCGGCAATCTCCGGGTTGGTGAAACCCTTCGTCATCAGGTTCAGAACCCGCTTCTGCTGATCTCCGAAAACCGGTTCCTCATTGCCATCCGAACCACTTGCATTTTGTGGCCTCATCAACTCTTCCGGCAGGATGACTTCACCCCCGTAAACGCGCCGGATGGCGTTCGTCAGATCGGAAGCCGAAATATCCTTAAGGAGATAGGCGCGTCCACCCGCGTCCAGAAGGGCTGAAGCGACATCGGGATCGGCGAATGTGCTCAAGCCGATCACACGCGCCGAGGGGTCAATGTTCCGAATGGCGCGGGTCGTCTCGATTCCCCCCATGCCGGTCATCTTGATGTCCATCAGGACGATCTCGGGTCTGAGCTCACAGAAACGTTCAATAGCCATCTCGCCGCTGTCGGCTTCTCCCACCACGCTCATATCCGCCACATCATCGAGGATGAGCACGATGCCCTTGCGCACGACCATGTGATCGTCAACCAGCAGGATTCTGATCGTGTCAGTCATCTGCATCCTCGATCCAGATTGCCGTTACAGTCGTTCCGTTCCCCGGTGCGCTCCTGATTTCCAGCGTGCCGCCGATTTTTTGAATTCGCTCGTTCATGACCTGCACTCCTATGTGTCCGGGCCAGGTCTGTCCGGGGTGAAAGCCGCGCCCGTCATCCCCGATGGTGAGTAGGGCCTGTCCGCCGACCGCATCGAAATAGACGGACACCGCCGAGGCCTGAGAATGTTTTGCAACATTGGCAAGACATTCTTGCGCGATACGGTACAGCGTCAGCTGCACATCGCCGGGCAGCACCGCATCGCTGTCGACCACAAGTTCGATCCGGATGTCATTGCGGCGCTCGAAATCGCCGACGATGTCGGCGAGCAGCTTTCCAAATGGGTAGGACGCCAGATCTTGCGGCCTGAGTTCCAGCAGCAGATGGCGCATTTCGGTCAAGGCGTCCCGGTTGAGCTGCTGCATCTGTGCCAGCGTGTGCAAAGCCTGCTCGGTGTTCTTCTTGAACAGGTCGGGCAATTTGTCGGCCATCAGATTGGCGGAAAACAGTGTCTGGCTGACGGCATCGTGCAACTCGCGCGAAAGGTGATTTCGCTCCTCCAGACGGGCGTTCTTGGCGGCAAATTCACTGGCCTCGGCGGTTCTGGCCGCCACCTTGTCTTCCAGCGTCTGCACAAGCTGGTTCTGGGCGATCGCCATCTCGTTGAAGGAAGAGGCGAGGTAGCCGATCTCGTCATGGTGAAACACCCTGATATCGGTCGACAGCTTGCCGCCCATGATCTGCCGCACGCCCTGTATGAGTTCCTGAAGCGGACGCACCAGGTTGATATGGAAGAATAGCGGGAAGACGAGAATGACGATCAGGCTGGCGGCGAGAATATAGAAAGCCACCGGCTCGAAAATCCGGTTCAGATAGACGCGGAATGCCAGAAAATGCCGGTCCACGATGCCTTCGCCCGGCTTGCCGGCATAGGGAAGGCCGGTGTTGAATTGCAAGGTCGCAACTTGGCGATCGGCGAAGGCCGAAACGATGCCTGTCAGAACCGGTGCTGCATTGATCCGATAGAAATCGTAGGCCGGCCGTCCGGGGATCTCTGCGAATGCCATTTCGATCCCCCCGGCTGGATAAAGGCGGAGCTGGAACGTGTAGGGTTGGTCGGTGCGTGAGACCGAGGCCATATTCATCCAACTGATCACCAGACTGTTCGCATCGCCTTTGAAGTAGACCCCGCTCGGCTCATGATCCGGATTGCCGGACCTGTCTTCATTCAGGTCCACGGTCGCCAGAAACATGGCCGGCTGCGGTCCGAACCTGTGCAAGACGTTGCGCCATTCCAAGGGTTCGTTGAAGCCTGCCATTCCGGCTTTGCTGACGAACAGTTCGCGGTGGACGACCCCGAAAAATGGAAAATCGAACGGCAGCTCCACGCGCGCGTTTTGTTCTTCTCCCATGGGCAGTTTCTCGCCGATGTCCGGGTCGAAGCTGAATGCGGCTGGAGTGGCGCGATATGCGCCATCAGGCAGCGGCGCGAAGCGCAGAGCCGTTCGACTTTTCAGCCCCTCCGCATCGACATAGGCTTCCGAATAGGCCGATCCGATCAGCCAGGACATGCCCGATGCGATCGAAAGGATCGTCACCAGCGTCAGCCCGACCACCTTGATGCGGAACGACGAGCGTTCGGGCACGTAATTCAGGTACACGAGGGTGAAGGAGGAATAGATGACAATCGCTATCCAGCCGCTGATGATCTCCATCCAGCGCCAGTCAATCACACCAGAATAGCGGGCGAGCTGAAGCACAAGGATGAGGAGCGGCGTCAGGCCAAAGTAAAAAAACGCGCGAGCGGCCGCGGCATCGTGGGAAAGCTTGCGAAACGGCCAAAAGAGCGCTGCCAGCGATGGTACCAAGGCGGCTCGCGGCTGGATATTCTGCTCGCGCGCAATCGCCTCGACCAGATGCAGCGCAAAGAAGAGGTGAACACCCAGAAAACCGATCGAATACGGGATATTTGTCCAGTGGTCGCGATAGACCACATGGCCATCAGCGAGGTAGCTCTGCCGGCCTGCGGCGATGGCGATCTCGAGCAGGACGACAGCGACATAAATGGCGACCGTCACCCGCTGGACCCCTTTTCCAAGGACAGGGTGTTCTTTGAAATAAAGCGCATAGAGGACCAGCCCCGCCATTGCCACCGATCCGGCCATGCTTATCCATGGCATCACGTAATCGACATCGTCCGTTGGCAGCGAGAATGACAGGAACTGCCCCAAGATCAGGCCAAAGCTGGCGGTGAATGTGATGAACAGCAGCGCTGCGCCGCGAATGTCGCGTTTCTCACGCAGGGCCAGACGCAAGCGGGTTGCGAAGAAGGTGGCCTGCAAGCCGATCACGATCATCTCGACCAGATAATTGATCGACAGCGGATTCCAGAACAGGTCTTTCATAACTCCGGTTTCCGCCGCGCCGTGGAATGCGCGCCTTGAACGGCCAGATGAAACCGTGCCGGCGCGATTGCTTACAAGAGCAGATTTCGGCGCCAAATGGTCATAAAATGCAAGTCTGCTCCCCTGTACATCCGTACAGTTCCCGCAGTTTTTCACCCGCATTATTCTGCCTCGGTTGTCGAAATAAGCCGCGCGCCGAAGTGGCACTTGCCACTGATCCCGGCAGCCGCGTCTTTCGCTGGCGCGGTCGGGCGGGGCTGCCGAAAAACGTGCAGCGAACTGAAGAACCTGGATGGGGATGCACTGGAATGGGATGTTCGCGACTGGGCGCCATGATCGCCCAAGCTGCCAAGAGGCTGGTCTTCTTGGCCGTCATTGCTCTGCCGCTATTAAGTCCCGTTAAAGCATTCGCTCTGACGGCCACCGCCACGGCACCGTTGACCACACTCCAAGCCAATGATTTCGGCTTTCTTCAGGGCAGCGCGTCAGGCGGAACGGGACTGACCTATCAATGGACCCAGACCGCCGGCCCCACGGTTGAACTGGCGGGGGATAGGGAACAGTCCCCAAGTTTCTATGCGCCTTGGGTGGATTATGGTTCGGCTTCGGTGACGCTGACTTTTGAATTCACTGTGACTGACTACAACTCGGCCACAGCCTCGGATTCAGTGAGCATTACGGTCACGCCCCGCAGCAAGTCCACCAATTCGATCCCCTCGATTGCCAGCCTTTCCCCCTATCAGCAGCAGCTTCAGCTCGGAAGCTGCGCCGTCTTCATGACCAGCCGCGATGGGTATTCTTACGGCAGCGTCGCCGAAGTTTCGCTTCATCAATCGAGCGGCGCGGTCACATATGCCGGTGGAAACAGCTACTTCAGTTCCCGAATTGAACCCGGTTCCGCAATGTCGTCAAACGACCTTGCCATCTGTCTGCAAACGAGCGTCCTCAACATCTTCAACTTCAGGCAGAACGGCGCAGACGCGAGCTACACAACCGACACATATATGGGCTTCTCGTTCGATCTGGTCAGTTCGGGTGCTACCAAGCATTACGAATTTGCGATGACGCCGACAGGCGCGATCACCAGTTCAAGTGATTTTGTCGAGGCCAAGCCGGTCGCCAATGCGGGACAGGCGCAGTCGGTTGTAAGCGGCGCCGCGGTGACGCTCGACGGCACCCTGTCCTCGGATGCGAACAACTGGCACACAGTGAGCTATAAATGGACAGCGCCGGAAGGCATTGCGCTGTCTGATGCGACGGGGGGCAAGCCGACATTCACCGCGCCCACGCTCGCCTCGGACGACAATCCGCGCGAACTCACTTTCAGCCTCGTCGTCAATGACGGTATCCAGGATTCCGATCCGGCCTCGGTGACCGTGACCGTAGAGCCGCCCGTCAACACCAAGCCAACGGCGACTATTCACTCAGTCACAAATCCCGTTTCAGGCGGCGCCGGATCGATCACTGGCGGATTTACAGCTTCCGCGATAATTCCGCCGGCAACCTACACTTGGACGACGCCCTCAAACGTAACCAATGTTCAAGGCGCGGACAGCAATCAAATCTCTTTCACTGCACCGGTTCTCGAGCCGGGTTCAGCAAATCTGACACTTCAATTCTCGCTCGTGGTGAATGCCGGCTATGAGGACTCCGACCCGGTCCCAGCAAATGTCACCGTCTACGCGCCCCCGCGCGCGATAGCCGGCGAGAACCAGACGATCGATTCCGGTGTGCAATTCACCCTGTCCGGTTCGGCCTCGGGTGGCTATGGCAGGTATTTTTATCTCTGGGGTAGCCCGTCAGGTGATTGGCCATCATCGCAGGAACCCTCAGTCGCCAACCCGACTTTAACCGCACCCACTCTGTCAGCCGGAGCTGCAGACAAAATTCTCAAATATGAGCTGACGGTGACCGATGAAAACGGCGTATACGATACCGATACTGTCGAGATCACCGTCAAGGCGCCCCAGCACACAAGTATCCCAACAGCTTATGACGTCCAGCCCGGCGGGGCGGTAACGGTTCCTCTCGGGGAGACTTTCGCAATCGCACTCCCATCTAAAACCTACGTGCGCAGCCAGATATGTGAAGAAGACCCCTGGAATCCGGGTCATCAGACTTGCAAACCTGATTATTTCTCTTGTCGCTTGTATGAAGCCAGCACAAATGATTTCCAGATCCGCTTGAACGCCGAAAGTGGAGTGATCTCGGGAACAGCTTCTTCGGTGGGCAGCCGGACCGTGACGGCACGTTATCTTGATACAAATTGCGCTGATGACACCTTCACGCTCAATGTGATTTCCGACGAACCGGTTGCGCCAGCGGTCACCGGAATTTCGCCAAACGCCGGCCCCGCTGGCGGCGGTACGGCGGTGACCATCACGGGCACCGGTTTCACCGATGCAACCAAGGTGTCTTTCGGCGGCGCGGATGTCAGCGCGGCAAATTTCACGTCGATTTCCGATGCGCAGATCGAGGTCAATGCGCCTGCCGGCTCCGCTGGCAAGGTGGACGTCACCGTCACCACGCCTAGCGGTGCCAGCGATACGTCGGGCGCAGCAGATGATTTCACTTACACGACTCCCGCGATTGCCATTTTAACCGACGCGAATGTTGAACTGGTCAGCGGCAACACTATTCTGCAAGACGAGGTTCCTGCGGGAACACAGGTCACGCAAACGTTCAAAATCAAGAACACCGGCAACGTCGCGGTCGATCTGTTTGCGCAGCGTGCGAATTTGCCGTCTACTTTCAATCCAAATATTAGCGAGACAAACAATAGCCTGCCATCCAGCCTTCGACCTGGTGAATCGGGCGAGCTGACAATAAGTTACAAACCGCGCGCCGCAGGGCAGTTTACATACGTCCTGAACATTTTCGCCATTGATGCTGACAATCAACAGGCCAGCTTCGCGTTGAAAGCCATTGGCGTGGCAACGGCGCCCGTCCCCGCAGTGACATCTGTCAACCCTGCCTTCGGCCCCGCGGCTGGCGGCACCGAGGTGACGATCACGGGCACCGGCTTCACCGATGCAATCAACGTGTCCTTCGGCAGCGCGGATGTGAGCGCGGCGAGTTTCACGTCGCTTTCCGACACGCAGATCGTGATGAATGCGCCTGCTGGCTCCGCTGGCAAGGTAGATGTCGCTGTCACCACGGCAGGCGGCACAAGCGATGCGAGCGGTAGCGCGGATGATTTTACCTACAGCGCGCCTCCAGTCGTGGATGCCGGTCAGGATCAAACCGTGGAGTCCGGCGCGCAGGTGACTCTGACCGCAGTCGGCTCGGGCGGCACTGCACCGTATGAGTATAGCTGGAAACGGAGCAACGGCGAGGGAACCACCACATCCGCCACGACGGCCAGCACCATTTTTGCCGCATCCACACTGCCTTTTGGGACAGCGGATGAAGTGACCGAATATGAGGTCACCATTGTTGACGCCGACGGTCTGATGAGCACAGATAAAGTTCAGGTCACGGTGCAGGCGTCGAAAATCCAGCCGCAAACCATCACCTTCGCCGATCTGGAGGACATCGAAAACTTCGTTCCCGATCAGCCAGTCGCGCTCCAGGCAACGGCGAGTTCGAATTTGATCGTGAGCTTCGCCTCGACAACACAAGATATCTGCACCGTCGAAGGCGCAACCGCGACCATCATCACGGCGGGCACCTGCACGATTACCGCCGATCAGGCCGGCGACGCGAATTACGCTGCCGCCGAACAAACCTCGCAATCCTTCACCATCGGCAAAGCGAGCCAGACGATCACCTTCATCTCGGAACCGCCTTCCAACGCCGTCATCGGCGACACCTATGAGGTCGGCGCCAAGGGCGGCGCATCGGGGAATCCGGTCACCTTCTCGATCGATGAAGCAAGCGCCCCGGTCTGTACGATCTCGGACGATGGGCTCGTCAGCGCGACCGGACCGGGCACCTGCAAAATCCTGGCCGCTCAGGCGGGCGATCAGTCTTATCTGGCGGCCGAGAGCAACCAGAGCTTTGCGGTCGGAAAGATCGAAACCAGCATCGCGCTGCAAAGCTCGACCGATGCGCCCAAGCAGGGTGAACCGGTAACCTTCACCGCCACGGTCACCCAGACCCATCCTGTCGCCCGCCTGACGCTACGCACCCTTGCAGCGCCCGTGAGCGGACCGAGTTCCGGCACGGTCAGCTTCTTCGACGGGGCGGCCACCCTTTGCTCGGACGTGCCGCTATCGGACGGTCAGGCGGTTTGCGCAACCAGCTTCCGGAGCGCGGGGCAGCGCAATATCGTTGCCGTCTACAGCGGCGACAACACCATGGCTTCGGCCCGTTCGCTGGCGATTGTCTCCACCGTTGACAACACCGTCGCCGAGACGCAGACGATCATCAGCCGGTTCATGATCAATCGCATGCGCAATATCCAAGGCACGCAGCCTGATGTTCTCGGCTTGCTCAACGGCCGGCATGGCGGCGGGCCGAACGGTTCGCTCGCTTTCAATGGCGAGCCCGGCAGCTTCAACTTCTCCGGCGCCATCAGCCTGACGCGGCTGATGCGCGGTGAGGCGGGCGAAGACATACGCCGGCAGTTGAACCGGGCGGGCAGCACCGACAGGTCCGCGAACCTGGTCGGGCGCATGGGCATGGCCGATGCCGGCGCGGACAACGGGCTGGAAAGCCTCGATGCGCTCGATGATTCCGTGTCGGGCACTTCCGTGCTCGGCGATTCCACCTTCGGCATGGTCACCGACACGGTGAATGCGCAAGCCGGAACTGGCAGCCAGGTCGATTGGAAGAACAAGTTCGATCCGCGCCGTTTCGATCTCTGGATCGAGGGCCAGGGCCGCAGATCCTCCACCGGCACGACCGACTCCTCGCTCTGGGTCGGCACCATCGGCTTTCATTATTTCGTCAATCCGAACCTGATCGTCGGCGTCATGACCCAGTTCGACCACGCCAGCGACAAGGATGCGGGCGAGGCTGGCGCAGCGGGCAATGGCTGGACTGTCGGCCCCTATGCTGCGGGCCGGATTGCGGGCACCGCGCTCGAATGGGAAGCGCGCGCGGCCTGGGGCGCGTCCTCCAACAAGGTCAGCCCCTACGGCACCTATGAGGACGATTTCGACACAAGCCGCTTCATCGCTTCGGGAAAGATCGGGGGGCACTTCGATCTCAACGATCTGACAGTCGCCCCGTGGCTGCGCGCGTCATACATGAGGGAAACGCAGCACGCCTATGTCGACAGCCTGTCCAACATGATCCCCGGACAGACCGTCGAACTGGGCGAGATGGAGTTCGGGACTTCGGTCAGCAAACAGATCGTGCTCGAGAACGATACGGTTCTCACCCCGCGCGTCGGGCTTTCTGGAATCTGGACCTTCACGGAGACGAATGGCGCGGCAAGCTCGGACCTGAACATGCAGGGCGATCTTCGCGCGCAGGCCAGCGCCGGTTTCGATCTGTCGTTTGCCAACGGCTTCCTGTTATCCCTTGACGGGCTTTATGACGGCATCGGCGCGAGCGACTACGAAGCGGTCGGCGGCAAGGCGCGGATCGCCAAGCGGTTCTGATCGGCGCTGCCAGGGCCGCTTGTTGCCGCAGAGTTGACCTGGGTCGACGGCATCAGCTGGGAAGCAACTGTCATGGTAGGATCGACAGGTTGCGGAGCAAGCGACACCCAGAAATCCATCTGCAGGCGGTCTATAGCCGCGCTTGTCGTCAACGTCTCGACCACTCTGCCGTGAGGGCAGCAGGAACGATTGCTTATTTGAATGCGCTCTTGAGGGGCCGACCGAGACAGCTCTCTATCCCTCGGGTCGCGGAGGCAAGCTTTTCGAGATCGAAACCGGTCTCTACACCGAGGCCGTCGAACATGTGCACCAAGCTCTCCGTTGCGATGTTGCCCGTCGCACCGGGGGAGTAAGGGCATCCGCCCAGCCCGCCGGCGGAGGCATCGAAGGCAGTTACTCCGGCGTTCCACGACCACAAAGCGTTGGCGAGCCCCTGATCGAACGTGTCGTGATAATGCGCAACGATCCGCTCGGAACCGTGCTGCGCCACGACCGGCTCGATCACCGGCAGGACATGGCCCGGCGTCGCTCGGCCGGTGGTATCGCAGATCGAGACTTCGTAGCAGCCGGCGTCGAGAAGCCGGCTGGTCAGACCGATCGCGGCATCTGGATCCACCCATCCCTCGAACGGACAGTGAAAGGCCACGGAGACATAGCCGCGCACCTTGAGACCGGCATCGAGCGCGGCTCGCGCAACTTCGGCGAAACGCGAAAAGCTGTCCGCCATGGAGGCGTTGAGATTGCGCTGCGAAAAGGCCTCGGTTGCAGCAGGAAAGACAGCGATGCGTTTGACCTTGGCCTCGATGGCTCGCTCAAGCCCCTTCATGTTGGGGACGAGCACGATTCCCTCGAGACCGGGAATATCCTTAACCGCAGACACGACGTCCGCGGTACTGGCCATCTGCGGCACCCATTTGGGCGCGACAAAGGAGCCGACCTCCACTTCGCGCGCGCCGGCCGCAACCAGGTTCCTGACCAGGTCCACCTTTGCGTCAGTCGGGATGACAGCAGCTTCGTTCTGAAGGCCGTCCCGGGGGCTGACCTCAACGATTCGGACGTGCTTCGCGTGTCTTGTCACTTTGACTGCCTTTCAGCTCCAGGGGGCACTCGTCACCCAGGATTGCCCTGAGGACAACCTTCGCCGCGGGTGACAGATGAGTTACGGATTTGACGCAGACATGCGTCTTGCGCAGGCCCCATTCCTCGATGAGCGGGATAGAAACGACCTCATGGGCGCTTGCGGCTTCGCCGGCATGGAATTCCGGCATGATCGATACGCCCATTCCGCTTGCCACATATTTCGCAAGCGGATCGAACCCGTCCACGGTCACGGTCACCCGCAACTCCACACTTTGTCCGATGGCCTTTCGCGCGATGAGTTGCTGAAGAGCGAGATCGCTGCGCAATCCCACATAGTCGAGCCCGTCGAGATCGATCAGCCGCAACCCACCGGTATGTATGGCCAGCGGATGCGACGTGGGAAGAACCACATGCAAGGGCTCAGCGAGATACTCGAACGCCGTCAGCGCGTCGGGGACGTCTCCGCCGGAAACAAATCCGATATCTGTTGTGCCGCGCTGGAGGCTGACGAGCGTTTCCTCACTGTTGCTCTGCTCGAGCCGCAGGTCGAGTTCGGGATGCGCGGCCTTCACCCGGCCGATGACACGCGGCAGGAGAGATGAGATGGTCGAGAGGCTTGCGCTGACGCGCACCTCTCCCGACCGACCGAGGGTCAGCGACTCCAGGTCGCTGAGGGTGACTTCGACCACATCGAAAAGCGATTCCACATGGCGCATGAGCACCTTGCCGGCTGCGGTCGGCTCGACCCCGCGGTCGTGCCGGCGCAGCAACTCGATCCCCAGCCTCGCTTCCAGTTCCGCTATGCGACGCGATATGGCGGATGCCGCGAGATGTTCCCGCTCTGCCGCGCTGACAAAACTCTGCTCCTCCACCGCAGCCTTGAAGACCCGCAGCGTCACAAAGTCCAAACCAAGACTGCGCCACTCCGCCATGCGTTTGTCCTATCGATTGGAAGCCAGATCGGCCTTCAGCATGTCCGACGCCTTTTCGGCAATCATGATCGTCGCGGCGAACGTATTGGCCGAGGGGCTCGTGGGCATGACAGAGGCGTCGGCGATGGTCAAACGTTCCATACCGTGGACGCGAAGCCGCTCATCGACCACCGCGTCAGGATCGGTCGCGGGTCCCATCTTCGCGGTTCCCACCAGATGCCACGACGAGACGCCGTACTGCTTGGCGAAGGCCTCGAGCTCGTCATCGCTCTGCACGTCCTTGCCCGGCAATTGCTCGTGGTCGAAATATTTCTGCATCGGTCCGGACCTGACGAGCTTGCGCGCCAGCTTGATGCCCGAGACAAGCGTCTCCAGGTCACTTCTGACCGAGAGATAGTTCGGCTGAACCTTCACCTCGGCGATAGGATTGGTCGAAAGAGCATGGACATAGCCGGTGCTTGCCGGTTTGTGCGCCCAGAACCCGCAAGTCATGCCCGGATAGTCGTCCAGCATGCTGACGAAGCCGGCCTTGTAGCTCGCGGGCGAAAACACACCCTGTAGATCGGGCGTCTCCAGCCCCTCGCGCGACTTGGCGAAGATGTGCACCAGCGACGGGCTCAGGGTGATGATGGATGGCAGGCCGAACAGCCAGCGCATCTGTTGCGCCCAAAGCCTAGGCGCCTTGGCGTATTCGTTGATGGTGACGGAACCGCGCGCACGGGCGACGACCCGTACCGAATAGTGATCGCGCAGATTGCGGCCGACGCCGGCTCTTTCGGAGACGACGGGCACACCGATCCGCTCAAGATCGTCTTGGCGTCCGACACCGGACAATTGCAGCAGCCGCGCGGTGTTGACAGTGCCACTCGACAGGACGACCTGGCGGCGCGCTTTGAGCACCCGGCGTTCGCCCCTACCCTCGCCGGTGATGTATTCGACGCCGATCGCCCGGTTGCCATCGAACAGAACTTTGGCCGCAACGGCGCGGGTGATCAGGCGGAGATTGGGCCGCTTCAACGCCGGTTTAAGGTAGCCGCGCGCAGCAGAAACCCGTCTGCGGCCCTTGATAATACGCTGGAAATAGCCGACGCCTTCCTGATCCCCGCCATTGTAGTCCTTTGTCCGGGCCAGATCCTGCTCACCCGCACCCGAGATGAAGGCCTCGCAGATCTCGTGGATCCATTTCAATTCGGATATCTGCAGCGGACCGTCCTTGCCGCGCGCCTTGGGATCGCCCTTGCCATCGAAGGTTTCAGATCGCCTGAAATAGGGCAGGATGGATTCGTAATCCCATCCCGCATTGCCCATCTGCGCCCAGCCGTCGAAATCGGCCGGCTGGCCGCGATTGTAGATCAGTCCGTTCAGTGAACTCGAACCCCCAACGACGCGGCCCTGCAAGACGTTGATCTGGCGTCCGTTGGTATTCTCGGTCGGCTCCGTCTTGAACGGCCAGATGTAGTTCTCGTTGAAGATCATCTTGATGAAGCCGGCCGGGATGTGGATGTAGGGATGGAGATCGTCCTTCCCTGCCTCGATGACCGTCACGTTGAGGTTAGGATCCTCGGACAGCCGGGCGGCGATGACCGAGCCGGCCGCCCCTGCGCCCACGACGATAATGTCGGTTTCTTCGCTTCCATTCATGACGCTTGTACCCGCTAGCTGTCCGAGACGACGCTCTGATGAGCGTCCGCCACGCAAATTTCGACGATCTGGAGGCCGGTCGGTGCCTCCCGCCACGGGAACCTCTGACCCAGATGCTGTTCGTGCGCCGGGATGACGCGGCGACGATCGCCGCCTGCCGCCTGGATCATCTCGTGGATCGCGAAAACCATTTTTTCCTGGCTTCCATTGGCGAGACCCACGGGGTGGTAATAGGGATCGTCCGGATCGCCGCCGTCGAGATTGTCGAACTGGTAGATCAGGTCCCCGGCCAGCACCCAGGCATCCGAGGATTGCGTTTTGCCGTCGTTGCGCACCACGACATATTGAGACCCCGCCGTATGGGTATCGTAGGCGGGGATAAGATCGATGCCCGGCAGCACGTCTTCCCGCGCTCCCTTCAGACAGACGAGGCGGCCGTCGCGCGCCAATTCGACGGCACGGAGCACGTCATTGGTATCCATCGCACCCATCAGCCAGCGGAAGCGGCTATCGAGCGACATCGTCCAGACCCAGTTGGAGAGTTCCTTTTCCTGGATGTAGAACTTGGCGTTGGGAAACAGCGCCAGCCCGCCCATATGATCGAAATGCGCGTGGGTGATGAAGACATGCTCGACATCTTCCGGAGTCAATCCGAACGGGGCGAGCACGTCGGTCGGCGAATGCCAGTTCTGGATCTTGTAGTCCCGGGTCAGGACAGCGCCGTGATCGGCGTTGTTATGGCCGACATCGACCAGGGCAACCGTATCCTTGCCGCGCACCAGAACGTATCCGAACGGCAGTTTCACAGTTCCCATATTGTGATGCCCGTACATGACGGCGCTCTTTGGATGCTCGGCGATATAGCAATATTCGAGCACGTGGATGGAATAATCGGCCATCTCTTCTCCTCCCTGTTTTTTACTGCCGGAGCTGCGCGATCCGCTGCGCGTGATAGGCGCAACAGCCCTGCCCCAGATCCACCGTGTGAAAGCCGGCAATCAGCGCGTCGAGCTTCTTGAGCTCGTCCCAACCGGCCTGAACGGTCTTGAATACCGCTTCCGAGTCCTCTCCCCGGACCAGATCGGACTTGCATTCGCCGAGCCTGACCGCTTCGTTCAGAAAGCTCCACGCGCGGCGAAGGTGATGTCTATGGTGAAGTGCGTTGTCGGATACCGGCTTCAGTCCCGCGATCGACGCTTGTGCTTCCTCGAGGGCGTCCCGTGCCTTTTCGGTTAGCGCTCGATCCTGAACGGTCCGGTCGCTTCCCGTGAGATCGAGTAAAAGCGTCCCGGTGACGAGCGAGGCGGCGTATTTTAGTGCGGCGAAGGCGCGGTTCGCATCAGCCGCATAGGCGGCATCGATCTCCGCAGTCCCCGCCGACGCAAAATCGGCCGGCGTGCAGGCCATTTCCGCCTTTGGTTGAAATGCCTGCTTGTCATTGTTGTCGAGAAACTGCATGGCCCCCTCCCGTTCAGCCGTGCTTGTGAACGATGGTCTTCACCGCAGAGAATTCGTTGATGGCTTCCATGCCCTTCTCGCGGCCGTGACCGCTTCGCTTGACGCCGCCGAATGGCAACTCGACGCCCCCGCCCGCGCCATAATTGTTCATGAACACCTGTCCGCAGCGCATCTCTCTGGCGACGCGGATCAACCGGTCGGAATCTTTGCTCCAGACGGCAGCGATCAGCCCGTAATCGGTTCCGTTTGCGAGCGCGATGGCATCGGCTTCGTCCTTGAAGCTCATCACCGCCAGAACCGGGCCGAAAACTTCGTCACGGGCGATGTTCGAGTTGCGGTTGACCGGGCCGAAAACGATCGGTGCGAAATAGAAGCCGCCCTCGGGAAGATCGTCAGGCTCGGGAACTCGGAACAGCACAGGCGCCCCGTCTTCGATCGCCGCCTGCGTTAGGCTGGTGACGCGGTCGCGCTGCTTGGCGCTGATCAGTGGCCCGCATTGGAGGTCGCGTTCATGGTGGCCGTAGGAAACTTTGGCAAAGCGGGCGGTAAGCTTGTCCGTGAATTCGTCGAGAATGCTCTCGTGAACAAGCGTCCGGCTCGAAGCGGAGCAGGTCTGCCCGGTATTCTGCAGTATACCGGACACCACGCAGTCGAGTGCTGCATCGAGGTCTGCGTCCTCGAAAATGATCTGCGGAGATTTGCCGCCCAGTTCCAGCGTACAGCCGATATGATTGGCCGCAGCCAGCTCCTGGATCTTGGTGCCCACTTCCGGCGACCCCGTAAACGAGATGAAGTCTATCCCCGCATGTCCTGCTAGCGCGCTTCCCGCCCCGTTGCCTCTGCCCGGGACCACGTTGATAACACCTGCGGGAAAGCCGGCCTCGTGGCTCAGTTCGGTCATTCTGAGGATGCTCAGGCAGGCGTCTTCGGCGGGCTTGAGGACAACCGCGTTACCGGCCGCGAGCGCGGGGCCAAGGGTACGCCCGAACTGCTGAGCCGGATAATTCCACGGAAGGATGTGGCCGGTAACGCCGAGCGGCTCACGTAGCACCATGGCCAGGTAACCCGGCTCATAGGGGATAATCTCGCCATGAATCTTGTCGCACGCCCCAGCGTAGAACTCAAAATAGCGGGCCGCAGCCTTGATATCGCGCCTAGCCTGGGACAGCGGCTTTCCGGTATCGCGTGCCTCGATATCGGTCAACTCATCCTCGTTTTGAAGTATGAGGGCGGCGAGGCGTGCCATCATCCGGCCCCGCTCGGCAGGCGCAATGAGGCGCCAGGTTTTCTCAAAGGCGTTTCGTGCCGCGATCACGGCACGGTCAATGTCGCCAGCTGTACCGCATGCGATCGTGCCGATCACCTCGCCCGTGCTGGGCTCGATCATCTGAATCTGCTGCCCCCCGGTCGCGGGCTGCCAGCGACCGGCGATATACAAATCGTGGAGGTGGGGGATATGTTGAATTGCAGCCTTGCCCATGGGGGGCCTCCCTGAATAGCGAATTGTTCTTGAGCTCTACATACCGAGGTATGCGCGTCGGATCTGATCGTCATTGGCGAGGTCGCCGGCCAGGCCGCTCGCGATGATTTTGCCGTGTTCCATCACATATGCGCGGTCTGCGAAGCGGAGCGCTGCCCTAGCGTTCTGCTCAACCATAAGCACGGTGATCCCGGCTTCGACCATCCGCTTGATCGCCTCGAAAACCTGCGAGACGATCTTTGGCGCCAATCCCGACGAGGGCTCGTCGAAGATGCAGATTTTGGGATCGTTCTGAAGCGCGATCGCCATGGAGAGCATTTGGCGTTCGCCGCCGGAGAGGCTGGCCGCACGCATGTGTCGCTTGGCCGCGATGTTGGGGAACAGCGATTCCACATCGATCTGAGTGTTGGGCCGGCCGAGTTCCAGAGTTTCAGCCACGCTGAGCGAATTGAAGATCGGATGGTTCTGCGGCGCGAAACCGATCCCCTTCCGTGCGATCCGGTAGGGCGGCAGCCCGGTGATCGACATGCCCTCAAGCCGGACCGTACCCGCGGAGGGCTTGTAGAGACCAGCGATGATGCCGAGCAGGCTCGTCTTGCCGGCCCCGTTGGCCCCGAGGATCGACACCAGTTCGCCCTTTTTGACCTCGATCGAGATGCCGGCGAGCTTGAGCGCTCCGGCGATCCGGCTTTCGACGTTGGTGAGGGTGAGGATGGAAGTGTCACTCATTTCCGAGATACGCCTCTATGACAGTCGAATTTCTGGAAACCTCATCCGGCGTGCCGGTGGCGATGATGACGCCGTGGTCGAGCACGGTCAGCGTGTCGCAGAGCTCCATGACCTCGCTGAGCTTATGCTCGATGAGTAGGATCGTGTTGCCCGTCTCCTGCTGGAGCCCAGCGATCTTCCGGGACAGTTCGCGGGTCTCGGTGTCGTCCAGCCCAGCGAGCGGCTCGTCGAGAAGCAGCAATTCCGGACTGCTCGCCATTGCCATGGCGATCGACGTCAGCCGGCGCTGGTAGTGGGTGAGATCACGTCCGCGGCTGAAAGCGACATCAGTCAGATTAAAGAACGACAGGGCCCATCCAAGGTGGGTTTCCGGGACAGCGCGCCGCGACAGTTCCGCCGCGAGCAGGATGGAGTCCGCGACCGTCTGATCCTCGAAGACACGGGCGTGCTGGAAGGTCCGCGACATTCCGCGGCGCACCATCTCTCCCGGGACCGGAACCACCGGAGCACCATGCCAACGCACTGTTCCTTCGGTGACCGGCGCGACACCGGTCAGTACGTTGAAGAAGGTCGTCTTGCCGGCTCCATTCGGACCGATCAGGCCGTTGATACATCCCCGCCGGACGGACCAGTCCAGTCCGTGGAGCACCTTGAGCGCACCGAAGGCGCAGGAGGCATTCTCAAGCGCGATGATCGGCGTTGAATCCGCGCCTTGTCCTTCAGCCTGGTTCTGCCGCGCGGCCTCGGCCCGAGCGGTGGCCGCATCGACGAGAGCTAGCTCCCGGTGCGATGCAGTTCCCGACGGCGGATCGCCGACCGCCCTGCGAAAAGCAGACTTGGCGAGCGGCAAAAGCCCGTCGGGAAAAAGATAGACATAGAGGAGCAGGAAGACGCCATAGAAGACCATCGACCATTGAGCGCTGGCGCGCAGCAGTTCCGGCACGAGGGTCAGGATGATCGCGCCGATCAGCGGACCGACGAGCGTCTTTGCACCGCCGGCAAGAACCATGACCACGACGAAGACCGAAACGATGGGTGCGATATCGGACGGCGACACGCCCTGAATGAAATGTGCGCCGAAACTGCCGCCAATGCCACCTATGCCGCTCGACAGAGCGAAGGCGAGAAGCCGGTAACGGGTGGCGGGCACGCCCAGTGAGCTTGCCAGCACCTCGTCCTCGCCCAGAACGGCCAGACCGCGACCGAACGCCGTTCCGCGCGAGCACGCATGGTAGATGGCGACGGCAAGAAACAGAACAACGAGAACGAGATAGTAATACTGGCGCGGATCGGAGAAATCGAGGCCCAGGAAGCCCGTCGGAAAGGGCAAACCGAACATGCCACTCATCCCGCCGGTCACCGAGGTCCACGCCCGAAGGATGACGATCGCCAACTGGCTGAAAGTGAAGGTGGCGATCGCGAAGTAAAAGCCGCGCAGGCGCAGGCTGGTCAGGCCAAGCAGCACCCCGATCGCCGCGGCCAGCAATCCGCCAGCAGGCAGAGCTAGCCAAAACGGCATGCCGAGAGTGGTGGTAAGGATACCGGTCGTGTAACCGCCGATCCCGCCGAAACTCGCCTGCGCCAGCGACAGCCTTCCGGCGCGCACGACGATGGCGAGACCCGTCGCAAGGATCGCATTCACCGCCATCAAAACGAGCACGTTGAGCTGATAGGCGTTGCTCAGGACCAGCGGCGCGACGGCTAGAACAGCGGCAAGGACGAGAAGGCCGATCCTCTCGTAGTTGGCGGTGCGCTGCTGGGGCTGGATGGTTTCCCTCGTGCTCATACGACACGATCCTTGGAGCCGAAGAGCCCTTCAGGCTTGAGGGCGAGGGTGACGATGAGGAGAAGCAACGGAACCGCCGGGGCGATGGGGCTCGGCAGATAACCGTAGGAGAAAGCGGTTATGATTCCGAGCAGGAAACCGCCGACGACACAGCCGGGAATGCTGCCCAAGCCGCCGAGAATGACAACGGTCATGGCGGTGTAGAGCGCGGAATCGTCAACCGCCGGAGAAAGACTGAAGACCGGCACCAGCATGACCGCGGCAACGCCGGCGAGACCGGTGGCTAGGCCCGCCGTAAGGAGGTACTGGAATTTGGTATTGAAGCCGGCAAGCGCCGCACGCTCGGGATTGTCGGCCACCGCTCTTATGATCCGGCCCCAGCGTGTTCGGTTGACCACCAGATACACAAGACCGACAATCAGCAGACTCGCAACCGCCGCCCAGAAACGGGAGGCTGGCAGCACCATCCCTCCAAATCGAAACGTGTCGAACGAAACAGGGATGAAGCGGGTCTGCGAGCCCCAGGCCAGTACAGCACCGCCGCGGGCAATCAGCGCAACGCCGAGCCCGAAAATCAGCGTCGCTTCCTCGTTGCCGCGAAACCTGGAGAAACCAACTTGCTCCATTACCACGCCCATCAGGAATGCGGCTGCGAAGGCAACGACAATCGCAATCGAATTGGGAACGCCGAGCAGGTTCGACGCCCAGAACGCCGCATAGCCGCCCAGCATGTAGAGCGCGCCATAGGCAAAGTTGGCGACCCGCATCACGCCGAACATCAGGCTCAGGCCGATCGACATGAGCGTGAACATCCCGCCGAGCATCAGGCCGTTGACGGCCTGTTGCAGAAAAAGCTGCATCGACTCCTCCCGATTGCAAAATCCGGTTGGCCGGTCCGGTCAGACAAGACCGAACCGGCGTTTCGCAATGGCCGAGCTGTCAGCCCCGCATGGCGGCGAGTTCGTCCATTGTTGGATACCAGTTGACCGCGGCATCAGCGGGATCGGCGGTGTAGCCTTCCCAGTTTTCGGGCATCCAGCCCGGGAAGCCGACATACTTTTCGTCTTCTACGGCGACGAGCGCCTGCTCCTTGGCGAAATCGGCATTCGCGTTGAACTTCCCGATGGTCATCGGGATCTTGAGAAATACGCCCTTCTTGTCCGTCATGATTGCGCCGGACGGCTTGATCATGAGTTCGGATGCGCGCTTTTCGACCACGGCCGGGATCGCCGCGACGACCTCTGCGGGATCGAGGGATTGGGCTTCCTCCATCGCCCAGAGGACAATCTTGGTGGAATCGTAGCCGTGCCAGAACCAGTTGTTTAGATAGAGGCCGGTGTCGGCATAGAGCTTGTCGTTGAGTTCTTGGTGCTTGTCGCTCCATTCGGTGTAGGCGACGACGCCGGGATAGATCGCGCCGTCCATCGTGGCCTTGCCCTGACCGTCGAGATACATTTCCGGCCCCCAGGCGCCCTGCGCGAGAATGGGAATATCCGTGCCGAGACCGCCCGAGCGCGCCTGCAGCGCGACAGCTGATGCCGGACCGTCACCCATGATGATGTAGAGGCAGTCGACACCCTTGGAGACCATGTCGCTGATCTGCGCCGAGAAGTCGGACTGGTTGGGCTGCAGATAGCTGCGGGTGACCATTTCACCACCCAGCTTCTCGAAAGTCTTGGCGAAGGAGAAATAGAAATCCTCGCCCCAGGTGTTGGCCAGTTCGATCGAGCCGACCTTGCGCTTTCCAAGCACGTTGTAGGCGTATTCGGCCATGTAGGGGCCCGTCGCCTGTGCCAGGGCATATTCGAAGAACCGGTGCTTGTTATCGGTCAGGCAAAGGTCCTTGCCGGTGATGCCGAGGACGATGAGGTGGTTTTCCTGCTCATTGATTCCCTGAACCGCCGCCGGCGCTTCCACCGAGACGTAGCCGCCAGAGTAGTGAACATTGTCCGCCACCTGTCGACGGAAGGCTGTCAGGCCGCCTTGGGCCGAGTACTGCTCGTCGCCGATGGGGTTTTCAACCTCGTAGGAGGTACCGCCGATGGTGACGCCGCCGGCCGCATTCTGCTCGTCGATTGCGTATTTGATGGCATGGATCCACGGCTGGCTGACGACGGTGAACCCGCCGGAAAGCGGAAGGATGGTGCCATAGCCGATCTTGCCACCCGCCGTTAGGAAGTCGGCCGGCGCCGCTTGTGCCTGGAACGATAAACCGCCCAGGCCTGCCGTAATCGAAACGCCGGCGATGACCTGCGCGCTGGACGATAGGAATTTTCTTCGTGAGATATCGTTGTAGTCAGTCATGTCTTCTCCTCCATTAAGACTTCGGGCTAATACCCGGGTGTCGCATTCCTCAGATCACGCCTCCGCGCTGAAGGCTCTCGAGGCTCTTCGAGCTCATGTTCAGCATGTCCCTGTAGATCTCTTCGTTGTGCTGTCCGACCGACGGACCGGCCCAGCGCACCTGTTTGCGCCTCGATGTCCCCGAGAAACAGGGGACCGGGGCGGGGTGCAGAACGGAACCGAGAATGGGATCATCGACATCGAGGATCATTTCGCGCGCGCGGTATTGCTCGTCGGCGACGATCTCGGGAGCGCGATAGACGCGACAGGTGGGAATGTCGGCCGCTTCGAGACTTGCCTCAAGCGCTTCGGCGTCGACCCCTCGAGTCCAGGCAGAAATCGCCTCCTCCAGCGAGTCGACGTTGCGGCAGCGTTCGGAATTGTCGGTGTAGCGCTGGTCCGAAGCCAGTTCCGGTTTGTTCATGAGGTCGCAGAGCCGGGTGAACAAATGATCCGAATTGGCGGCGATGATCACCCAGGCGCCATCACGGGTGGGAAAGGCATTGGAAGGTGCGGCCGTAGGTATCCGGCCACCAGAGGGCTCGCGGACCTTGCCGATCTTGCCATATTCCGGGACCGTGCCCTCGAGAAGGCTCAGAACCGCCTCCGTCAACGCGACGTCGACAACCCTCGAGGTACCCGGGTTGCGCGAGGCCAGGGAGGCGACTACGCCGAGCGCCGCATACAGGCCGGCGACAGAATCGCCGATGCTGACGCCAACCCGAACCGGCGGCAGATCCGTGGTTCCCTTGGCGTGGTTGGTGAGATAGCGCAGACCGCCGAGGGCTTCGCCGATGACACCGAAACAAGCCGATTGCGCCTTCGGTCCGGTCTGACCGAAGCCCGAAATGTGGCAGATGACGATGTCTGGATTGCATGCTTTGAAAAACGCGTCATCATAGCCCATTCCGGCGAGTTGCCCGGCCCGGAAGTTTTCGATGACGGCGTCGCATTCGCTCAGCAGGCCCGACAAGATTTCCTTGGCCTCGGGAGCCTTGAGGTTAAGCGTGATGCTGCGCTTGTTTCGCCCGTGAACAGACCACCAGATCGAATCTCCCTCAAGCTGCGCGCCCCAGAGGCGGACCGGGTCGCCTTTAGGCGATTCAATCTTGATAACATCCGCCCCCATGTCGGCCAGAAGCCGCGAGGCAAAGGGCGCAGCGATGTAGTGGCCGAGCTCGAGGATGCGATATCCTGACAGAGGGCCGGCATCCGAGGATGTTGTCGTCTCTGAAGCGCAATTCGATACCAAGCCAGCCTCCCTTCTGCTTCCCGCCGCCGTCTCATCAGGTGATGGGCGGGTGTGGCAGGACGCTATTTGAAGGTCCTCGCAATGACGAATGCCGATTTGCGATGGCTGATTTCAGGGAGCATCAACTAGCTGAAAAATTTGTATAATTCTCGATAATTTTGGTCCTCCACGGGAGCGCCAGCCGGCGAGACAATATCTTTGCAAGTATGTGGGAGCGGGATGCGCTTCTCGGCGGAGTGAAGAGAAGCGTCGCCTGTTGAGCATCGCAAATGCGCTCGACATCCGCTTTCGATCGCGCATCTCCGCATCAAAGCCTATGCGGCCTCGGCAACCAGAGGTCTCCACTCCGCGTCACCGCTGGCCCGGATTTGATCGGCCTGACCGCGTCGAGCGCTGTGTCCAGTTTCTTCTTCTCCTTCTGGCCGTCGATCGTCAGATCGATCTCCGCCATCGAGAAGCCGATTACTTCCATATCGAAGTCGAGATCGATGAGCCCCTGCAGCTCAATCGCGAGAAGCTCCCCATCCCAGCCTGCTTTCTCCACAGCCACTCTTTCCGTATTTTTGACCAGCCTGCTTTTTCTGCCGAAATTGCTCATTCGCCGCCACTCATCGAGACAGTCCTCCCGCGACTGGCCTCAAAGCGAGCGGTCTCGGCCTTGCTCTGAGTGAGGCCAGCGTCGCGGGCGGGGTCAGACGCTGACGTTCATCCGCCGACCCGACGGCAGCAATGCTTGCTTTGCCGCCGAAGCCCCGTGGGCGACATCAGCGTTGGCGAACGGGAGTTTCGGGGAGCAAGAATGCGTGCGCGATACGGCGATCCATGCTTCTGAAAGCCAACCGAGAATGACTATCCTGGGTTAGTGTCCGGTCTGACCGCTTTTCGGATCCACAGGACGAAAGCGGCCGGAGCATCTCGGTTCGCAGCCGTCCTTCATTGGTACGATAGCGATCATTTCCGCCGATCCCATCGCATATCAGTTCGAATTCGATGCCGATCCGTCGACTTGCGACTTGTCACCCTGCTCCGAGGCTTTCCTGCCCGTTCGGGATTCAATGGCTTCGGGATCATCCTCGCGACGCAGGCACGTGCGGGCGATGAAGGCTCCGGTCAGCGCGATCGCCACCACCGCCCCGACCCATGCTCCGTAAAGACCCAATCCGAGAATGAAGCCGGCAAAGACCGGGCTTACGATGTCCGTCACGGCAACGAGCGACTGGATGGTGCCCATGACAATGCCCTGCCGTTCCTGGGGAACCTGGATGGAGAGCGCCGCCATGAAGGTCGGACGCGCCAGCGCGACGCCCGTGCTGATGCAAAGCACGGCAAAGGCGAGCGTCGGAATATCCGATGCAAAGCCCGCCGCAATGTAACCGATCGACAGAACGCCGAAGACCAGGACGACCAGATTACGTTCGGTGAAGTGCTCGCTGATGCGCTTCAGAAGAAAAAGCTGAACGACGATGTTGATGATGCCATCGGCCGTAAGAAGGTAGCTGAGTTCCTTCGGGCCGAAGGCATGTCCGTTCCACGTGAAGGTGTCTCCGAGAAAGACGGCAAGCTGCGAAGAGAACAGGCCATAGGAGAAATAATGGCAGAGAAGGACGATGATGAGCACACGGATAGCCGGGGCGGAGACGATCGACCTGAACGACACCCTTTCATGAATCTCGTCCCTCTCGGCCTCGCCGTCGGTCTGGCCGGGCGCATTTGCAGCCTTGACCCAAAGCGCGGTCACGACAATGCTGGTTGCCGACAGCATCAAAGACAGCCAGATCGGGGCGGTGAGCGAAATGTCGGAGACATAGCCCGAGAGGCCCGGGCCGACGATGCCGCCAAGACCGAGACCGGCGCTGAGGACGCCGATGGCCTGTCGGCGGTTCGTGGGCGAACTGTTGTCGGCAGCATAGGCGGCGGCGGCCGAGAAGTTCGCGGCGGTGAGGCCGAGCAAAACCCTCGCCAGCAGCACGAAGGCCACGGCATTGGCGAGCGCCAAGAGGGTCAGGCTGACCAGTGCCCCTGACTGGCTCGCCAGCAGCACTTTCTTTCGGCCGAACCGGTCGGAAAGCTGCCCAAGGATCGGAGCGGCGACGAACTGGCTGAGCGCTTCCGCGCCGAGAACAATGCCGAGGACCAGCGGCGTGGCGCCAAGCTCCCTTAGATAGAAGGGCAGAACAGGCAGGACTGCCCCGGCGCTGGCCGCGTCGAGGCTCACGATGATGAAGATTGGCAGCATGACCTGCCAGTTCAACCGTGTGTGGTGAGACGGGGCCTGTTCTGCTCCGTTCGCTCCAGCTGACTCGCTCATATCAGGCTTCTTGGGCACCGATGGTCAGAACGGTGCGCGAGGCGCTGCCGGACTTCGACCATGCCTCGGCGACCTCTGACAGCGGGACCGGATCAACCGCGATCCTGAAGCCTCTGGATGCGGCGGCATGCAGCACGTCACCGGTGAGGCTGACGAGCCGACCAAGCGCAATGCTGCCGATGCCGCTCCCCATCAGGTCTATCGCCGAGGCGCGCAGCACCGCGCTTGGAAGCGAGATCGTCTGCCCGCTCACCGATCCGACCTGAACGAAACGGATCGGCACCGCCTCCGCTCCGGCCTTCGCAGCGGCGATCAGAAGCCGCTCGGCGCTCGCCCCCCAAAGATAGTCGATAACGACGTCGATCCCGTCCGCGAACTGCGCCATGAAGCTCCGTTCCAGCGCATCGCCGTCCCCGGTCAACTGGATCGTCACGTCAGCACCGACGCCGGCGAGTGCGCGCAATGTGTCGGCGTTGCGGCCGGTTGCGATCACCTTGCCTGCCCCGAGGTGTTTTGCGATCTGCACGGCCAACTGGCCGGCCATGCCCGTTGCGCCATTCACCAGCACGGTTTCGCCAGCCTTCAGCCGGGCGCGTTCGGAAAAGGCCGCCCAGGAGGACAGGCCGGGATTGGCGATTGCCGCCGCCATCACATCGTCGAGCTCTTTGGGGACCGGCAGGCATTGCGTGGTCGGCGCGACCGTGCGCTCGCACATCGAGCCATAGGGCGGACGCGGCAGGGCGAAATAGACCCGTTGCCCGTCGTCAAGTCGTCCCACGCCGTCGATACCGGCGACCAGCGGAAATTCGCCCGACGAACTGTAATGCGCGCCGGACGCGCGGCTTCTGGCGATGTTGCTGATGGCGGCGGCGGCGACTGTTATGCGGCTTTCGCCGGGTGCGATGACAGGTTCCTGGTAATCACCATAGACGGGGTCTTGCCCGGCCTGGCGGACGATTGCGGCTTTCATGTTGCTCTTCCTTCGATTGCCGGCTTCAGCAGCCGTCGCCTGGTGATGCGGTAGACTGCTGCGGGCGGCATGTTGTGGAATGTGCGCCCGATGCATTTTGCCTTCAGCCCAAGCCGGTCCAGGATCGGGCGGGGCACCGGGCAGCGCGGCCCGTAGGTGAACTGGAAAAAGGCTCCGCCCGGCCTGAGCCAGCCGGTCGCGCAGGAAAGGATCATCATGACCTTTCGCGGCGGCATCGACAGAAGCGGCAAACCGCTGATGACGGCGCCCAGGCAAGCCTCCCCGAACAGCGTGGTCCGAGAAAGCCGCGCGGCGTCCATGTGGAGGACACGCACGCCGGGGAACTGAGCTTCCAGCAGGGTCGCGAAATCCTTGCCGGATTCGATGAGTGTCAGGTCGCCGGGCGTGACGCCTCTTTCCAGAAGCGCTTGCGTGAACACGCCCGTTCCCGGACCAAGCTCGAGAACCGGGCCGGTCGCGGCGAATATTTCCGATGTCATCAGGACCGCAAGCGATTGGCCTGAGGGCGCGATCGCCCCGACCCTCGACGGGTCGGAAAGCCAGTTGCGGAAGAACCGCGCATGTTGGGTATTCGGCCAGATTTCCATCATGTCATCCGCCTTGTGCGCACCGTGTCATGCAGCGGGCTCGATAGCGGGCCGCATGGGGTCCGGTTCCAGCCCCACATGGCGGAGATAGCCCTCCAGCGCTTCGATATCCCCGGCCGAGACGATCGCGCCGACATAGCCGTCGGGGCGGACCAGCACCCAGGTGCCGGGCGCCAAGGCGTAAGTCTGGCGCACGCCGTCAGCATGATCGACGACATCGCCTCGCGAGCCGAAAACATGGATGTTCAGACCACCGCGCGGGGCGATGGCGGACCGTTCGACCTCGTAGCCGAGCAGCTTCCAGTGAGGCCCCTTGAAGAGCCGGAACAAGCTCGTCGGGCGGCCGGATGCGCCCATGATCGGCGCTTCGGGCGCGCGATCGCCGGCGAGCAGCCCGCCTGTCCGCTCCGGCTTTTCCATTGCCAGCGGGGATTCGGGATAGCCGATGTCGAGCTGGTGAGTCTCGCGTCCGCGCCGCATCTCGCCGCGCTTCATCGCATCGAGCAGTCTAGTCGCCAGACCGAGCATCTGCGCGGCGACCGGGCGGCGCTCTTGCTCGTAACTGTCGAGCAAGAAAACAGGACCGCCCCGGAGGACCGTCGCCAGCTTCCAGCCGAGATTGTAGGCGTCCTGGACGCTGGTGTTGAGGCCCTGGCCACCGGTCGGCGGATGGGTATGAGCAGCGTCCCCGGCGAGGAATGTGCGCCCGACACGGTAGCGGTCGGCAAGCCGGGCATTCATGTTGAAGGCCGACGCCCAGGACACCGACTGGACGCGGATGTCCCTCCCGGTGCGCTCGGAGACGAGCGCCGAAAGGCCCTCCGCCGACAGGGCAACATCGCCTTCCAGCGGTATCGGTCCCTGGAGCTGGAAAAGTTCGGTGCCCGCGAGCGGGCAAATGCCGATCTGCCGCTGCATGTCGCCTTCGTTGAAGCGGTGCCATGCATCGCGATCCAGCCCCGTCAGGACGACATCGGCAACCACTGCGCGGACGCCTAGCGTCTTGCCGGGAAAGTCGATGCCCAGCGCATGGCGGACAAAGCTGTGGCCACCATCCGCGCCAACAAGGTAGCGCGTGCGCACAACCTGTTCCCCGCCCTTTCCGACAAGGCGGGCCGTCACGCCGTCATCGTCCTGTTCGAAGCCGGCCAACTCGCAACCGAATTCGACGCGATGCCCAAGTTCGGCGAGCCGATCGCGCATGACGCCCTCGGTGAGGAACTGCGGAATCATCAGGGGCGTGCGGTAAGGCTCGTCCGTCCTCGGTTGCTCGGCTTCGGCGACGGCCGCCTCGGTAACCGCGCCGTCCTGTGCATATTCCCGCTGCGGTGGATAAGGGCCTCCGGCGGCGACAATCCGGTCAACGATGCCCAGATCCTCGAAGATCTCCAGCGTGCGCGGTTGCAGCCCCTTGCCGCGAGAACCGCGAAAGGCATCGTCCATCTTCTCGATCAGGCGGAAGGAAATTCCCCGCCTTGCGAGATCGATCGCAAGGGTAAGGCCGGCTGCACCCGCGCCGCAAATCAGCACGTCGGTTGTGAAGTGTCTTGTCATGCTCAGCTCAATATGTGTAATATGCACATAATAGGAGCGCCAGCATGCCGTCAACAAAAAATGTGCAAAATACACATATGAGCGATCAGATTCGCGAAATCCACGACGCATTGATTGACATTGTCAGTGTGATGAACAGGCCGCAGCGCGACGAGGAGATGGTCCGCGATGCCGGCATAGCACTCGATCGCGCCTTGTTTCCTCTGCTCGTTGTGATCGAGCGGCGCGGACCGATCGGGGTCGTGGAACTCGCTGACCGGGTGGGACGCGACTACACGACCGTCAGCCGCCAAGTTGCAAAACTGGAAAGCCTTGGTCTGGTGGAGCGCCAGACAAGCGATGCCGACCGCAGGGTCCGCAAAGCTGTGATCGCCCCGAAGGGCAAGGCGATGACCGACAAGGTCGATGGCGTGCGCGAGCGGAACGCACGCGCCATCTTCGAGAGATGGGACGCCAATGAGATCGATGACCTGGTGCGACTCATGCGCAAATTGGCCGACGGTATGAAGGACGCACCAGACCCGGGCGATTGATCGGCGCACATCGCCAAAATTAGATCATGGCGACACGCATTCTCCTGACTTTACAATGCCCCACGATAGATGGAGTTGAGAAACTGGCAGTTTCGGGGCCCGGTGCTCAGAGAGCATCCCACCAGTGTGAACCTATGTCTGCTTCCGGGCACGCGGCACTACAACACCTGTGTCCGAAACGGCGGCGCGAAGCTGCCGGTGGCCTATGCGCCTCCAAGTCTTGAAAGGCTTTTCTCTGCGCGTCTGAGCAGACACAGATGAACAATCGCCTTTGCCGTTAAATCCGAAACCCGGTCGCGGTCCGTCACCCACACCTTGCCTCTCCTTCGGTTCAATCTGAACCTTGGAAAACCGCTTCCACGTTGTTTCCGGCCGGGTCAATGACGAACGCGGCGTAATAGGCGTCGTGATATTGAGAGCGTATACCCGGCGCGCCGTTGTCAGTGCCGCCGGCGCCTATGGCGGCTTGATGAAATGCCACGACCTCCTCTCGGTCATTGGCACGAAAAGCCACATGAACCGGTGTCCGCTCCATTCCCCTCGCGTCGCCAATGAAAAACTCGACGCGATCGCGCCCGAAGCCGGCGACCCCGCCGTCAGGGCGATCAACAAAGAACTTCTTACCGATCCCCAATGGCTCGAGCGCCACTTCGTAGAAGCGTTGCATGTCGCTCAGGCGCGTGGTCTTGAGGCTGACGTGGTCGAAGATGCTCATTCCGTTTTCCTTTCAATTGTTGTGTCATTGACGCGCAAGTCAGATCGTCGGCAGCATTCCTCCGTCGAGACGAAGGTTCGAGCCGGTGATGTAGGACGCGCGGGGGCTGGCAAGGAAAGCGACGGCATCGGCAATCTCCTGCAGCGTCCCCACCCGGCCGACTGGGACCTGCGCAAAGAGCGGGAGAACCGCGGCCTCGACTTCGTCCCAAGGCGCATCGAGCGCGATGCCTTTGGTTTGCGCAACCTCGCGAAACTTGCCGTCGAGCTTTTCGCTATGGATCGTGCCGGGAGAAACCGTGTTCACCGTCACGCCTTCGGCCGCAACGGCTTTCGCCATCGAGACGGACATGGTCAGCATTGCCGCCTTGGCGGCGGAGTAGTCAGGGTTCACCGCGGGCGGCATCAGTCCAGCAAGGCTGGAGATGTTGATGATCCGCCCCCACCTTGCATGGCGCATGGGCGGCAGAACGGCCTTGGCAATGCGTACGGCCGCCAGCACATTGGCATCATAGGTTGATGCCCACGCAGTGGGTTCGGTCGTGCTCCAGTCGGAGCCTGCGCTTGAGCCGCCCGCATTGTTGACAAGGATGTCTATGTCGCCCGCGAATGAGCGGGCCATGTCCAGCATCGCGTCCACCTGTGTGGCCTCGGTCAAGTCCCCCGTCACCACATGCGCGGAGCCACCGGCTTGCTTGATCTTCTCAGCCACGCCGCGTGCCAGTGCCGGGTCGCGTCCGTGAACGATGACGGTGGCACCTTCCCGCGCGAGGCCTTGAGCAACAGCGGCGCCGATGCCCTTGCTACTTCCCGTCACCAGAGCAATCTTGCCGCCAAGTCCTAGATCCATGATGTGGTTCCTCGTACCTTGTTGCCGTAAGCGCGTGATGTAGGAGTGCCACGATGGATGCCGCAAGAACGCACCAAAAGGTGCCTGCTCAAAAACTGGATCGAAGTGCCTGCCTTGGACCGGATGGCGCCGTTGCGCATGTAACCCGCTGCCTGCGGATGATCCGCGGACGATGGAAACTGCCGATCCTGTTTCGACTCTATGCAGACGAGATGCTGCGCAGCTCGCATCTTCTGCGAGACATCCCGGATGTGTCGCAGAAGATGCTCACCCAACATCTTCGCGAGCTCGAGGCGGATGGGCTGATCCAGCGAACGGATTTCGGAGAAACACCCCCGCGGGTGGAATACCGCCTCACCGACCGTGGTGAAGCGCTGATGCCGGTTCTGATTGCCGCGCGTCAGTTCGGGGAGGAACATGAGCGAGAAACCAGATGACGCCGGGGGATTACGCTCGGACCGAGCTCGGTCAATCTTCCGCTCCCGGGATATCAAGCAGCTAAACCTGAGGCCTCGGGTTCGATTCCCAAAACGGCCATCGTTTTCCGTTTTTGAATCGTGATGCTACCGTCGCCGGCTATACAAAACGGCTGCTTCGACGGTGTCCGCGCGCGGCCTCGCCTTCACGCCACCTTCGCGCTGGAAAAGCGCTCTACCGGAAGAAATAGCTCGGCAGCGCGAGGCTCAGGAAGGGGACATATGCCAAGGCCACCAGTGTAACCATGAGAATGAGAATGAAATTCCACGCCTCGGTGAGAAACTGAATCATGGAAATGCGGGCGATGGACATTGTGATGAACATGCACATCCCGAACGGGGGAGTGATCAGTCCGACCGCAAGCGCGAAGACGGTAACGACACCATATTGAACGGGATCGACGCCCGCTTGCGTGACGATCGGGAAAAGGATGGGCGCCACCAGAATGAGCGCGGCGTTGCTTTCCAGAAACAGACCGAGGATCAACAAAAGCACCATCGATGCCAGCAGAAGCAATGCCGGCGATTGACCCAGGCCGCCCAGGCTGGCCGCAAGCTGTTGGGGCACGTTGATCCATGTCATCAGCCATGACAGCGTGCCCGCGGCTCCAATAAGAAAGAAGATCGCGGCAACGGCGATGGCGGTATCGACGAAGGCCTTGAACAGTCCGCGAAGGTCTATTTCACGGTACACAAAAAGTGCAACGACGATCGCATAGACGGCGGCGACGGCCGAGGCTTCCGTCGGTGTGAACACGCCGGATAGAATGCCGCCGAGCAGGATCACTGGTGCCAGAAGCGCTGGGAGAGCAGAAGCGAAATCCCGGGCGATCTTGGTCATGCCGGATCGCGGATGCGTGGGGAAACCGCGGCGATAACCCAGCCATGCGACGAGCACGAACATCGCCATCGTCATCAACAGACCCGGCACGATCCCCGCCAGCAGTAGCTGGGAGATCGAGGTGCCGGTGATCGCTCCGATGATAACGAGTGAAATGGATGGCGGAAAAATTCCGCCGATGGTCGAGGATGCGGCCGTTACGGCGGCCGAGAAGCTGGGCGTGTAACCGTCCCTGCGCATGGCTTCGATCTCGATGCGGCCGATGCCGGCCGCATCGGCCACAGACGATCCGGACATGCCGGCCAGCAACAGGCTCGCGAGGATGTTGACCTGGGCCAAGCCGCCCCGAACGTGACCTATCAGCGAATTCGCGAAGGTGAAGATGCGGTCGGTTATGCCGCCCTGATTCATTACCTGCCCGACGAGGACGAAGAACGGTACTGCCATCAGCGGGAAGCTGTCGATAGCGCCGAAAAACTTCTGCGGAAGCAGCAGCATCGGGGCCTGCGGTTCGATCGCGAGAAACAGGAACGGAATCAGCAACAGCGTGATGAAGACCGGACCGCCTGCGATCATGAAGACGAGCGCGAAGAGAATGACGAGCGCGAGCATGGGAGCCCTATTCGATATGGGTGGAGGGTTCGTCGGTGACGTCGTCGCCGGCATCATCGCGCCAGCGAAGGAAGAAACCGGCGATCGTCAGAAGCACACCCACCGGGAGCGCCAGGTAGACCATGCTCATACGCACGCCGAGGCTGGGAGTGCGCTGCATCGAGGTCATGGAAACCAGCTTAAGGGCGTAGTAGCCGAATGCCCCTATCACGCATCCCATGATGGCAATGGTCCCCCACCGCACCAGTTTGGCGCCGATGCCGGAACCGGACGTCAGGCTGTTGATGGCGATATGCTGTCCTTCGCGCATCGCCAGTCCCGAACCAAGCATAGCCAGCCAGATCATCGAATAGCGCGCCAGTTCCTCGGACCAGGCGAGCGGGCTGTTGAAACCGTAGCGCGAAATGATTTGGCCGATGACCGCGGCAAGCATGGCCAGCAGAAGGAGCGCGCAAAGGGTTGCCAGAAAGTTCCTGAACGCAGCGTCGAGAAATCGCATGATTACCTCCTGAAAAGCGCGCGACGGTCGAGTGTCCGCCGCGCGCTTGGCAAGGACAGGTCGGGCTCAGAATTTCTCGCCGAGCTTCACGATGTCCGTATAAAGTTCGGTGAAACCGTCCACGTCGGAGAATTGCTTGTAGACATCCTTGGTCGCTTCACGCCAAGGGGCCAGGTCGATATCGGAAATTTCCATCTTGGATGACAGATCCTCGTAGATCTCGCCTTCGGACCTGGCCGACAATTCATCATTGTAAGCTGCGGCCTGCGCAGCAGCCTCGGAGAACATCGTCCTATCTTCGTCCGACAGTCCCTGCCAGAACGGCTCCGACACGGTGAGGAACATGAAGCCATAGAGGTGGTTGGTCTTGGTCAGATATTTGACGACCTCCTGGAGATTATTCGATGAAACGACGGCTACCGGGTTTTCCTGGCCGTCAATCGTCCCGAGTTGAAGCGCAGGCACGACTTCGGTGAAGGACATCGGGGTGGGCGCAGCGCCCAGCGCTTTCCAGATGGCGAGCCGCGCCGGCATTTCGGGGACTCGGATTTTCATCCCGGAGAGATCCTCAAGGGACCCCACCGGCTTCTTGGTCGTGAGAATGCGCGGCGTGCGCATGAGATGGGCGATCGGTCGCGCATTCAATGCGTTGACCATGCGCGCCGAGATCCTCTCGCCGATATCTCCGTTGAGCGCAGCCTGGACATGTTCGTTGTTCTTGAACAGCATGTCCCATTCGACGATCATCAGCGCCGGATCGAAGTTCTGGACGATTCCGCCCAGGATCGCGAAATTTATCGCGCCAAGTTGCTGGCCTTCGGCGATTTCTCGTTCGCCACCGGCTTGCCCGGAGTGCTGGACGTCAATCTTATATTTGCCGTCGCTCTGCTCGGCGACGATATCGGCAAACCGCATTGCGGCCTGGACTTCAGGCGTATCCTGCGCGCTTCCGCAGGCAAATTTCAAGACGGTTTGCGCGCCGGCTACCGCCGACCCCGCCATGACCAGCGTAGTGGCGAGCGCTGCGATGCGCATCAGTTTCATGGACATTCGTTCTTCCTCCTTTAGTACGAAACGCTTGGCGAATTCAGTTCTCGAGCAGGGTCCGGCGACGCTTCGCGGCAGGCTGACTCGATAAACGCAACGGATCTCGCCATAATCTCGACGATGGCTTCGCGCTGCAGCACCGGGCCGAACTGTGGGGTTCCTCCGGTCGGCCGAAAGACCCGCAGGGGCAATTCGATGCCCGCGGTTGCATTCGGCTTGGTCGCGATGATCGCTTTGAGAATCGTGGCGTAGTCGAGAACACCGTCGCCGATGGCGCAGGCCTGCAGCCCGCCGGGAAGGATAGAGAATTCCTTCAGGTGAAAGTTCTCCGCCGCCGCAATCGCGCCTTCGCAGCATCTGGCGGGCTCTATTTCTCCGTTGGACGCGGTATAGAGATTGCCGAAGTCGAGGTTGATCCCGAGAAACGTTCCCTGGAACTCGCGTCCCCAGGTCATGATTTCTTCCGGGGAGGCCAGCACGCTTCGCGTATCGCCGGGATTTTCCAGGCATACACGCACACCCGCGGCGCCCGCCGCTTTTTCGATGGCGGGCAGGTTTTGGCGAAACACATCCACTCGGGACGCAACCGCTGCATTGGAAATGAGCCTGACAGCGCCAAGTTCGGCAGCAAATTCCAGCCGCCGCTTCAGCTTCTCGACTGCATCTGGCAGCCCGGTGTCGACATGAGCCGATAGCGTACGGCAGCGAAGGCCTGCCGATGCCGAGGCATTTCGCAGACTGGCAGCTTTTGCGGGCGAGAAGCTGGCCTCGTCGACGGGGCCATAACTGGCGACAAAGGCGGGCTCGACACACAACGCGCCGGCTGCGGCAATGCCCTCGCATGCTGATGAAAAGTCATGGCCGTCGAAGGCAAGCGTAGAAATTGACAGTTCGAGCACTGCGTTCTCCTCCCAGAACTGAGACATATGATGTCTAGCAAAAATTGGATTGTCAACAAGGCCAACCTGCGGCGCGTCCACGGCCACTTGCAAAGAACCCTGAACGCCTGCGGCGCAAATTAACGGATATTTCCGGATATTCTGCAGCCACGTTACCGCACACTCGCATTGACTGTCAGAGACAGGAAGGGTAAATGACATATGATGACTATGGCCCATGACGCATTTTCGGAACGGCGAGATACGCTCTCGCAGGTCATTGCGCACATCCTGGACGGAATGCGTGATGGCACCTATCGCGGTGGCGAGCGCCTGCCGACCGAGCCTGAACTCGGTACGCTCGTGGGTGTAAGCCGCACTCCCGTGCGTGAAGCTGTGAAGGTGCTGGAGACGCTCGGTATCTTGGAAGTTCGCCGGGGCGTGGGGACGTTTCTGCGGGCGGACCCGATGGCGGCGCTGGGGCAGCTGATGCTGTTTCAATCGCACATGCGCAACACCTCGCCGCGCAAGCTCTATGAAGCGCGGCTGATGGTCGAGCGCACAGCTGCGAGACTGCTTGCCTCCACACGTAGCGATGAGGATCTCGACGCACTACGTCAGGCGAACGAGCGCATGCGGATGATCGCTTCGTCTGACGCGGCTTCTCTTGATGCCCTGACGGAAGCTGACATCGAATTCCACTACCTCATCTTCGATCGCTGCGGAAACGAGTTTATCGGAACGCTTGGACGCTTCGTGACAGTGCTTTTCGCGCCGTGGATCAAGGAGAGCCTACGACATGGCGGCGGCCATCGCGCGGCGCAGAACCACGACATGCTGATCGGCATGATCGAATTGAAGAACGCTGGCGGGGCCAGCGAGGCGACGATCGACCGCGCCGTCGAGGACGGTTTGGAATACTGGCAAGAATCGCTCGGCAGAAAAGACGATGCCAAGCACTCAGACAACACGTGAATTGGATAAAGGGATAGCTGATGAGGCTGGAGGGCAAGGTTGCGACTATCACGGGCTCGGGTCGCGGCATGGGCGAGGCAATGGCTCGCAGTTTCGCCCGCCACGGGGCGTCGGTGGTCATTAGTGACGTGGATCTGGAGGCCGCGAAGGCTGTCGCGGCATCGATCGTTGAGGACGGCGGAAACGCTGATGCCATTCGGGTCGATGTGACCAGCGAAGTCGACGCCAAGGCGCTAAGCGATTTCGCGGTGGATCGTTTCGGCAAGTTGGACATCCACGTCAACAATGCCGGCGTGAGCGTCACGAAGACATTTCTCGATCTGACCAGGGAAGACATGGAGATCAACCTTCAGATCAACCTGGTCGGGGCCTTCTTGTGCGGTCAGGCAGCGGCCAGGGAAATGATGAAGCGGCGCAGCGGACGCATCATCAACATAACCTCGCTCTCAGGTCAGCGCGGCGGCGTGGCACGAGGCGCTTACGGCTCATCCAAGGCGGGCCTCGAGCTGCTTACAAAAGTCATGTCGGTCGAACTGGCGGCATTTGGCATTAATACGAACGCCATCGCGCCGGGCGCAATCGAGACGGCGATGTCCGACAAGCACCATGACCCGGCGACCCGTGAGGCATACCTCTATCTCATTCCGCAGCGCCGTTACGGTGTCCCGCAGGAAATCGCGGACGCCGCCGTCTTTCTTGCCTCTGACGAGGCCAAGCATATCTGCGGTCAGGTTCTGAACGTCGACGGAGGTTATCTGACGGCCGGGCTGATGTATTCGGCAGACGGCATTGAAGCCCCGCAGCCGCCGAGACTTTGACGGGTCGCAACGTTGTGGCCGCAAACTCCCGGATTAGCACACGGTTTCAGGCGCTTTCATGAGACTTGGACGGCGGACCGAGTGCGCCGACCTAGCTGATCCTCGGATATTTCAATTGCATCGGCGGTCGCCTGCGGTTGGAGACCGATCCCGGTTGCACTGGGACCTCTACGTACCCGAAGAACAGCGAAAAACGCTGCGTATACTCCGCATCAGGTCCGCCCGATCGTCACACAGACGTGCTTTTCCGGCTTACGAACTCATCTGTTCGGCCCAGCGTCGTGATCAGGAACCGCCCTCCGCGCGGTAGCCGCCACCCGCAGCGACACAGAGGGTGATGAAATTCAGTGCCCGCTGCGCCTCGGCGCTCGCCAGCGACAGCCGCGCTTCGAACAGGGACCGCTCGGCATCGAGGACGTCGAGAAAGGCCGAAGTGCCGCCCTTGTAACTCTCTCGCGCCAGATCCGCAGCTTCCGAGTAAGCATTTGCCGATTGACGCAGCGCCTCGACCTGGCGCGTCTGGCGCTGCCACGCGACCAGGGCATTTTCAACTTCCTGGGCGCCGTTGAGCACACTGTCCTTCCAGGCGAGATACTGCTCTCGCGCCTCGCTCTCGGCGAGCCTGACCTTGGCCTCGCGCGCTCCGCCATCGAAGATCGGGATGTCGGCCACCGGTCCGAAGGACCAGGTGAGCAACTGGCTGGAGCCGCCGGTCGCCGCAGCCGCGACGGTTGCCGCCAGAGAGCCGCTCAGTGTGAGGCTCGGGTAGAGATCGGCGGCCGCGACACCGATCGATGCGCTCTTGGAGGCCAACTGCCGCTCCGCCGAACGGATATCCGGCCGGTTGCGCAAGAGGTCCGCTGGTATGCCGCTCGAAGGCTGGAAGCGCGCCGCCGGGATGCGCGCACCTTTCCTGACCTCCTTGAGAAAGGCACCCGGCTGCTGCCCCGTCAGATAGGCGATCCGGTTGGCCGACTGATAGAAAGAAACCTCGTAGCCGGGCAACGACGCCTCGGCGGCTTTCAGGGCGGCGAGCGTCTGCGCGACCTGCAGACCGCTCGACAATCCGATCGCCTGTTGCTCGCGCACCAGCGAAAGGGTTTCGCGACGCGAGGCGATCGTCTCGCGCGCAATCGCCGCCTGCGCCTGGTAGAGGCGCAAATTGACGTATTCCGTCGTGATTTCCGAAAGCAGGGTCAGCCGCGCGGTATCGGCATCGGCGAAGGATGCGTCGAGGCTCGCGAGCGATGCCTCGCGGTTCCGGCGGTACTTGCCCCAGATATCGAGAAGCCAGGAGACGTCGAGCGAAGTGCTGTTTGTCACTTGCCGCTCGTTGCTGGAGGCGCCGGACGATTCGCCGGTCGTGCCTTCGACCTTGCTGGAGGACGAGCCCGACAGGCTGGGGACCGTATCCGACTGCGCTATGTCCACATTGGCCCGAGCCTGGGCGATCCGCTCCAGCGCCTGTCCGATATCGAGGTTTCCGTCCAGCCCCGAACCGACGATCCGGTCCAGCAACGGATCCCTGAAAGCGTGCCACCACCCGGTCTCCGGGCTAATCGGGCTGCCTTTGGCGGAGGCAGCGATATAGGACGCGTTCAGCGCGATGGCCGGCGGCGCGTAATCCGGCCCCACCGTGCACCCGGCAACCGAAGCCGACAGCACCAGCGCGATCACTCTTGTTTGAAAGTTCATTCTCTCACCCGCCTTGGTATTGAAGTGTGATCGACAAGAAACCGGACTGCGGCTTTAATGCCCCCGCTTCGACCAGAGCCGGAGCGCGAAGCGTTCGAAGTCATCGATGAAGGTAAAGACCATCGGAATGACCAGCAGGCTCAGCAGCGTTGACGTGATCAGCCCGCCGATCACCACGACGCCCATCGGCTGACGGAAGCTCGGGTCGCCGTCGACCAGACTGAGCGCTGCAGGAAGCATCCCCCCGGCCATGGCGATGGTCGTCATCAGGATGGGGCGCGACCGCTTATGACAGGCGTCGATCAGGGCGTCGATCCGCTCCATCCCGCCACGGCGGGCTTCGATCGCATACTCCACCAGCAGGATCGAGTTCTTCGACACGATCCCCATCAGGAGCAGCAGGCCGATGACCGCAGGCATCGAGAAGCTGGTGCCGGACAGGACGAGCGGCATGAGCGCACCGCCCAGTGCCAGTGGCAGGGCCATCAGGATCGTCAGCGGCTGCAGGAAATCATGGAACAGCAGCACAAGGACGGCGTAGACGCAGAAGATCCCGATCGCCATCGCCGTGGCGAAACTCGTGAAGAGTTCGCTCTGCCGCTTCAGATCGCCCTGCTCGATGAAGGTCACCCCGTTCGGCAGGTTCTGGTAAGCCGACAATTCCTTTGCGTCCGCCAGCACATCCGAAAGGTTGCGGCCGTTCAGCTCGATGGTGATCGATATGTTGCGCGACCGATCGAGCCTGTTGATCTTGCTGGGGCTGGAGCCGATCGAAATATCGGCGATCGTTCCGAGCGCCACCTGTCCGTCGGTTGCCGACACGGGAATGAGCGAAATCTCGTCGATGGACTTGCGATTGTCGGTCGAAAGCATCGCCCGGATAGGTATCTGGCGCTCCGGCAGGTTGAGCTGGGACAACGCCGAATCATAAGCGCCCGCGGTTGCGAGCCGAACCGCGTCGGCGATGGCCTCCGAGGTCACGCCGAGGGAGGCTGCGCGCGCGAGATCGGGACGAATGACGACTTCCGGAGATTGCAGGGAAGCCGAGGAGGTGACGTTGCCGATACCCGGAATCGTCCGCACGGCAGTTTCGAGATTGTCTGCGGCCTCCTGCAGGGCGGTGGCATCGTCGCCGGCCAGGGTGAGCTGCAACTCCGTACCGTTGCCGCCCGAGCCAACCTCGATGCGAACGCCGGGAATCGCCTCCAGCGCCTCGCGCAGGTCAGCTTCGATGTCGGACTGGGTCACGGCCCGGTCGTCGATCGGCGTCAGGTCGACCACCAGGGTCGACGAGGTGACGGAACTGGTGCTGCCGCCGCCGCTCGGCCCGCCACCGGTCGAGGCGCTTCCCGAAGCCTGGAAGACCGAGCGGACGTTATTGACCCCTTCGATGATCTGGCTGGCCCTGAGGGCGACGTCGTCGGTCTGGTCGAGCGTCGATCCGGGTGGCGTGGTAATCGTGACCTGCGTCTGGCTGTCGTCGGAGGCGGGAAAGAAGCCCGTCGAAAGCTGGCCGACAATGGCATAGGTGGCGATGAAGAAGATCACCACGGCCGTGAACGGGATCCAGCGATGGCGCAGCGAGCCGCGGACGACGGCGAGATAGGCGCGCATGATCCGCCCGTCTTCGCCCGAATGGTTTCCGGAGGCGCTCATCATGTAGGCGGCCATCATCGGCGTGACCAGCCGGGCGACGAGAAGCGAGAAGAGCACCGCCACCGACGCGGTAATGCCGAACTGCTTGAAAATGATCCCCGGTATGCCGCCCATGAAGGCGGTAGGCAGGAAGACCGCGACAAGCGCCATCGACGTCGCGATCACCGCCAGCCCGATCTCGTCCGCCGCCTCCATCGCCGCATCGAACGGCTTCTTGCCCATGTTGAGATGCCGCTCGATGTTTTCCACCTCGACGATCGCGTCGTCGACCAGGATGCCCACTACCAGCGACAGGGCGAGCAGCGTGACGGTGTTGAGCGAGTAGCCGAGATAGTCCATCACCAGGAAGGTGGGGATGATCGACAGCGGCAATGCGATCGCCGCAAGCAGCGTGGCGCGCCAGTCGAAGAGGAACAGGAAGACCACGACGATGGCGATCAACGCGCCTTCATAGAGCATGTGCATGGAGGCTTCGTAGTTCTGTTCGGTCGGCAGGATCGTGTTGTAGGCTTCCTCGATCTTCACCTGCGGGTTGGCGCTCGCGAACTCGGTCATGGCCTCACGGACCGATTCCGTCACGGCGAGGTCCGAGTATCCCTTCGAGCGCTTGATCTGGGCGGCGATGACCGGATTGCCGTTGAGATAGGCCAGGGAGGAGCGGTCTGCGTGGGTATCGACAACATCGCCGATCTCGTCGAGCCGTACCCAGCCGCCATTGGACAGGGGGATCGGGATTTCACGGAGTTCCGCGACGGTATCGACGGCCGCCAGGGTGCGGACCGACTGGGAGTTTCCGTTGATCTCGCCTTCGCCGCCGGACAGGTCGGACTGGACCTGATCGATACGCTGGTTGATTACATCGACCCCGACGCCGAGACCGGTCAGAAGGTCCTCGTTGAGTTCGATACGGATTTCACGGTCGATGCCGCCAAGCCGGCCGAGCTCGCCAACGCCATCGACCTTCATGATGGCGCGTTCCATGTCGTTGTCGATGAACCAGCTCAGTTCGGCCTCATCGAGCTTGTCCGAACTGACGACATAGGTGATGAGCGGCGAGCCGTTGAGATTGACCTTGGAGACGGTGGGCGCATCCATCTCGTCCGGCAGGTCGGAGCGGGCTTCGTCCACCGCGTTCGAGACCTCGTCGAGGGCGGTCTGCGGCTCCTTGCCGACCTGGAAAGCGACGGAGATGGTGACCGAGCCGTCCGTTATCGTCGTCGTGACCGAATCCAGCATCGACATGCCGGTCAACTGGTCCTCGATCTTTCTGGCGACCTCCGTCTCGAGCTGCGCCGCGGCGGCGCCCTCAAGGCTGGCGCTGATCTGGATCGTCGGCAGGTCCATATCCGGGAAATTCTGCACGTCCAGCCTGTGGAAGGCCATCAGCCCGGTAATCGTCAGCAGGACAAAGGCGAGGATGGGCGGAACCGGATTGCGGATGGCCCAGGCGGAAAAATTCATTGCCCGGCATCCTTTTCGCTCGATTTCGCAGCCTCATCCGCCTCGCTGGCGGACACAAGACGCACCACGGATCCGTCGGCCAGGAAGGCGCCGCCTGCCTTGACCAGCGTCTCCTTGCCTTCGAGGCCCGAAGTGATCTCGACGCGATCGCCTTTCCGCCGCCCGGTCTCGACCCGCTTTCGGCTGACGGTCGGCGGTGAGCCGTCCTCAATCACGTAGACATAGGAGAACCCGTCGCGCAGCGTGATGGCGGAACTCGGCACATTGATCGCCGCGCTGGTCCCGACATCGAAATAGCCACTGACGAAGATGCCGGTTTTGGGACTGGGATGGTCGCCATCAGGTGGAACGAGCGAGACATAGGCCGTCACCCGACCGGTTTTTTCGGATGCGGTCGGCGCGATCTTGCGCACCGTGCCCTCGACATCGCCGATGGGTGTGGGGATGACGGCGCGAGTGCCTTCGCTGACATGGCGCAACTGCTTGAGCGGGATTTCCGCCTGCCATTCGATCCGGCTCTGGCGGATCAGCTTGAACAGTTCGTCACCGGTCGCAACGACGTCACCCAGCGAGGCCGAGCGGGAAGAAATGATCCCGTCATCGACCGCCAGTATCCGCGTATGTTCAAGATCGACGCGCGAGGAGGCAAGCGCCGCCTCGGCCGAATCCAGATCCGCCTGGGCTTTCCGTTCAGCCACCAGATATTCGGTGATCTGCTGGTCCGTCGTCGCGCCCGAGCCCTTGAGTTTCCGCGCCCGGTCGCCGTTGGCCTTTGCCTCCTCGAGCGCTGCGCGGGCGGATTCGAGATCGGCTTCGCGCTGTTGCACTTCGCTTTCTATCTTGTCGCTGGAAAGGTCCGCCAGTTCTTGCCCGGCCTTCACCGTATCGCCTACTTCGCCATTGACGGATGTGATGCGCTGCCCCGAAATCTCCGCCGAAATGACGGCTTCCTGCCATGCGGCAAGCCAGCCATTGGCCGGAACGGTTTCCACCCAGTCGTCCCTGGTCGGGCTGATTGCTTCCACCGTCAGCGCGGCGGCGGCGGACGAACCGGCGCCATCGTCGTTCATCTCTTGCGCGAAGGACGCGCAGGGGCAAAGGAGTATCAGCAAAACCAAGGCTCGGAAGAATATCTGCATGGCGGGAAGGATCTCTTCGGGTTGACGCCCCGGTCGGCGGGACCGGTTGGGACATTTCCTAGCGCGGTTGCCTGTTAAGATGTGTCAAGCTGGGTAAACTTGGGAAAATCCGGTCGTCTGACTGCCCGGAGTGATCTAGAAGAAGCGCCAGGAGGCTATCGGATGGCGAATGTTCTGCTCGTTGACGACGATGTCGATCTCGGCAAGCTCATATCCGAATACCTGACGGAAGAAGGCTTCAACGTCTTTCACCAGGTAAACGGCCGGGACGTGCTCGCCATCGTCGCGGAGCACCGGATCGACGTCATCATCCTCGACATCATGCTGCCGGGAATGAACGGCATCGAGATCCTGCGCCGCATTCGCCGCGTCGACACCATTCCCGTCCTGATGATGACCGCGCGCGGCGACGAGGTCGACCGGATCGTCGGGCTCGATCTCGGCGCCGACGACTATATCGCCAAGCCCTGCTCTCCCGGAGAGCTCGCCGCACGTCTTCGCGCCATCCTTCGTCGGACCATGAGTTCGCGTGTCGGTGCCGCCGATACGATCGAAGTCGGCGACCTGCTCATCGATCCGAGAGGCCGCAAGGCCCTGTGGAAGGGCACCATGCTCGCCTTAACCGGAGCGGAGTTCAACCTGATGGAAGCCCTCGCCTCGCGCGCCGGACAGGTCGTCAGCCGCGGCGAGCTCTGCGAGCTCGGGCTCGGAAGGCCGCTGACGCGCTTCGAACGCACCATCGACGTGCACATGTCCTCGATCCGCCAGAAGATGGGGCTGCTCGAAGACGGACGCTCTCCCATCGTCAATGTTCGCGGTCAGGGCTACCAACTGGTAACGGGGTAGCCGATGCTTGCACGGTTCTTCAGCTATATCCTCGGCGCCATCATTCTCAACATGGTTCTGGTGTTGGCGCTGGTCCTGCTGCTCGACCTGCCTCCGCCAGGGAACAGGCAAGCAATCGGTGCTCAACCCTATCTCCTCGAGCTCCTGAAAAAGGCGCATGATCAGGGAATGGACGTGACGGCACTTGAGCCGGTGGCGATCTCCGGGGATCCCTCGGTCAAGTTCACCATCCGGCATGTTCCGCCACAAGACGAAGCCTGCAACGCGGACCAGACGATCGCCATCCTGAACGGCAACGATTGCCTTGTCATCGACATGATCGCACCGTTCTCTCGGTGGTTCTCCCGGTTCGAACCCGTCATCCTGCCGCTGGCCATCGGCTTTCTCGTCAGCATTCTTGCCGCGTTGCTGCTCGCAAAACGGTTCCTGCAACCGATGCAAGTGATCGCAGACGGGCTCGACCAGCTCGCGGCGGGGCGGTTTGACCAGCGTGTCTCGGGGCGGTTGAGTCGTTCCGACCGGGCTTTCAGAAAACTCGGCGCGCATGTCGATGAGGCATCAGAGCGCCTCCAACGGCTTAACAGCGAGCGCGAACGGCTGTTTCACGACATCTCGCATGAAATCCGTTCACCGCTCGCGCGCCTGCAGGTGGCGCTCGGGATCGTTCGCCGATCGCCTGCCCGCATCGATGGCCTGCTTCCGCAGCTTGAAGCGGACATCGAGAAGATGGACAGGTTGGTCGACGAGATCCTGATGCTTGCCCGGATCGACCAAAGCGGCCATCAGCCGATGGACTTTGCACCAATCGATCTGCTCGATATCCTCGACCCGATCATCGCCGATGCCAATTTCGAGGGTGCCGAGCGTTCGGTCACCTGTCGCTATGAAGGGATAGACGGGATTCACATCAAGGGATCCACGGAGCTCATCCATCGAGCGCTGGAGAACCTCATTCGCAACGCGATGCGGCATACGGAGGAAGGCACGGAAGTCGTGGTGGCGGGTCGCGAAGACGGCGGCACCTATTCCATATCGGTTCGAGACCATGGACCCGGCGTCGCCGAAGATGACCTGATCCACCTTACCGAACCGTTTTACAAGGCAAGCTCGCATCCGCGTTCAGGCGCAGGACTTGGTTTGGCGATCGCACTTCATGCAGCCCAGCTGCATCACGGCTCGATTACGATTTCGAACGGGCCAAATGGTGGATTGAGTGTATGCCTCACTCTCCCCAAAGGGATCGCCGATTGATTCAATAACTGAAGACTGTTTCGCCCGCCCGTCTGCTCGCGGCGCGTGAGGCCATCCAAGCACCGACACCACGAGTACCCTCGAAAGAGCTACGATCGAGCGTCATAACTGACCTTGAGGTCGCCGGTTCGATTTCCTCAAAGCAATTGCACTCGTGCACGACCCATGAGCTCATTCATACGTCAGCGTCGGGTGATGCGCCTATTGCGGTTAGTATCGGATATTGAGACGAGCGCCGAGTGTGTGATCAGTCTGCCGCTCATCATCAAACCCGCCTCGGTAATCGAAGTTGATATTGAAGTCCGGACTGATCTGCCAGTCGAGCGAAAGTCCGACAACAAGTCTGTCGGACTTTTCCGTATCCAGATCGATTTCGTATGGCAGAGAACCGCCCGCCGAATAGGTGACCACGGCGCTCGAGCCGCCAGCGAAATCATGTTCATATTCGGCGCGGACGCCCGGAGATATCACACCCCAGGCGGTTTCGAACGAACGGCTGGCACGCAGACCGACGATACCCGACATCGTATCGACAAGCTGGTCATCATAGGTCAGGGCGTAGGCCCCGCTCCCCTGTTCCGAGAACCCGTCCAGCCAGGATCTCGAGACAGCGATTTCCCCATAGGGTGCGATCAGCCAGGTATCTGTCCGGAACTCGTAGGTGGCTTTGAGGGAGGCAAAGAGCTGCGAGCCGCCGCGGCTACCCAGCGCGTAGGTATCGTTTGCAGCCACGAAACGACGGGAGTCCAGATCCATCCAGCTTCCGCCAATCAGGCCATCGAGAAACAAACTGGGTGCTGGATTGTAACTTCCATAGGCCGCGGCAGAGATAGCAAGGGCTCGGCTTTCGGTCCCCTCGGTGCCGATTTCGGCCCGGTCGCGGCCGAAACCAACGCCAAGACCGCCAACAAAAGTGTCATTGAACCGGTAATCCAATCCGGACGACATGCCCACCAATGTGTGATCCAGGTCGAGCCCGCCACTGTCGCTTTCGCCGAAGTTGACGAAACCGCTGGCCCAGAATGCGAAAGCTCCATATTCCGGAGCGGAGCCAGGGGATTTCAGCGCATCGTTCGCGGATGAGCGCTTCAGATCTTCGCTGCCCGGCGCGCCTTTCCCCACGGCGTATGGTTGCGCATAGCCGGCTGTTCGGCTCGTTTCGGCGACGTCACTCTCGATGCCGCCTGCCGAACCTGTCGACGCGCTGTTCGGCATGAGCGCCATACGGACATTGACGCTTCCAGCATGGCGTCCGCTTTCGGTGTGCAGTTGCTCCAGGCGCCTGTGAAAGTTGGTGATCTGGGTGCGGGCGAAGCGCCTCACGGTATCGGCTTGCTCATCGAGCAATCCGATCAGTTGCTCGTCGCCCGTCGGATCGAGATAGGTCACCACGTTCACTGTCAGGGTACCGGCCTTCAGCCCGGCAGGCCCGGTCAGCGCGAACCCCACCCGGGCGGCGCCCTGGAAAATCTCTTGCGGCGTGAATGTCAGATCGTAGGTCCCGTTCGATCCGGATATTGTTGCCATTCCCCCGTCGGCAGGTGAAATCGAGGTTATCGCCGCACCCGTAAACGGTCCGCCTGCCACATTGCTGATCCGTACCGTGACGGGGCGATCCTGCAATGTTTCGGCCGTCAGGGCGTAGTCCCCTTGGCCCGGCTCGACGACAATAGCGATGCGACCGGATGCGGAGGAGCCGAATGGCAGATCGATCACGTATTCGAAGGAGGTGGCATTCGCCCCAGCCGGCTCAGGCGTGTAGTCGATGCTCAGATTACGTACGCTGGCGGTCCCGGAATCCGGCGCCCGTGTAATCCGCAGCGCGGTGAAGGGACCACCTGTGATGAGGGCGGTGGGCGTGAAGGTTACTTCGTTTTGGGAAACGATCCGGCCGGTGATGTCCGGCGCCTTGCCCGCGACCTGGAAGTTGAAAGTGACCGGGGCGGAGTCGCCGCCGGGACCGTAGGCGACCACCGTGACAGTATCGGTTCCCATGAAATCGGAACGGGGCGTGTAGGCGAGAATGAAAGTCTCGCTGCTGGCCGAACGCGTCGAAATGGTCTGCCGCGATGTCGCCGCCGAGCTGCTCGAATCAATCAGGGCATCACCGTACCGTGCGTTGGCAGTGATACGGAAACCGTTGACGACACCCTGGGTTCGCGCCCCCAGATCAATCGTGACTGTTGCTGATCCCTCCCCGCTCGCCGGTGGCACAATCACGGAACCGTCTGGTTCTTCCATGGTCGGAGCAGGCGGCGCGCCGACCGTCAGCAAGACAGTCGCGGCTGCGGAGGCTCCCCCGGGGCCGATCGCCTGGTAGTCGAACTCGTCGGCCCCGTAATAGCCGGGATCGGGGGTATAGGTCACGGCGGCACCGGAAATCTCGACCGCTCCGTGGGCCGGCAGAACCGTGACTGCAATCTGGTCGAAACTTCCGAGGATCGCGCTGCCGAGATCGATGGTCACCGCCGTCTCGTAAGGGACGGCTTCGCTACGCGCTGAAGCCAGCGGCGGTGGAGGCGGCGCGACTGTGACGGTGACGGAAGCGGGAGCGGAAGTGCCGCCCGCGTTCGTTGCGGTATATGTGAAAGTGTCCTTGCCGATGAAGTCGGTTTCCGGTGTGTAAGTGATGGAGGTTCCCGCGACCGTTGCCATGCCGTGTGCGGGCGGACTTGCGATCGCGACACTCGTTGCAGCTCCCCCGCTCAGGTTCAGCGCGACGGGGTTGCTGTTGGAATTGCGGTCCACGGTGATACTGACGGCGCCCGCCACGGGTTCGTTCGAACTGACCGCAATGGTGAAGGCAGCCTCGGCGGATGTTCCTCCGTCATTTGTCGCTGTGTAGGTAAAGGAATCGGGACCGAAATAACCCGCGTCTGGCGTGTAGAGGAAGTTCAATCCGGAAACCAAGAGGGTCCCGTGCTGGGGCGGTGTGACGACCGCTATGCTGTCTGTCTGTCCGCCGGACAGCAAGGGCGCAAGGATGCTTGCACCGCTGTCGCGCAGGACGGCCACCGACGCGTTGCCGGCGACAGGAAATTGCGGAGTCACGTTGATCGAAACCGTTGCCGGCGACGAAGGGCCATCACCGTTGATCGCCCTGTAGGTGAACGAATCCGGTCCTGTGTAGCCGGCGTTCGGCGTGTAGGTCATCACCGTCCCTTCGGCGACAGCCACCCCGTGGGCCGCCTGGGAGACAACCTCGACGTTGTCTGCCGCAACGCCTGTGATATCGAGGGAGATGACGTTGTTCTCGCTGCCGGCTTCGACGGTGGCGCTGACCGGATTGGCCGTGGGCGTTACGGCGATATAGGTGAAGCCGCCGGTTTTGGGGGCTGACGTGCCATATTCCGTGGTCGCGGTGATCTCGACCGCGCCAGCGGCATGCGGGGGCGCCTTGAACGTCAGTGTTTCCTCATCGACCACCGTTACGGCCTGTGCGGGAACCACCACGCCCCCGATGGTGACCGAAGTGCCGCCCGCTTTGAAGGCCACTCCGGTCAAGGTCATGGTCGTGCCGCCGGAAGGCGATCCGGATGCCGGGGAAACGCTCTTGATCGAGGGTGCCCCGCAGAAGCAGACCGTGGCACTCGCGAGACCACCATCGGCGTAAAACCAGATCTCCGATTCTCCGAGGGGAGGCCGATTCAAATAGTAAGGATTGGCGGTAATTTCCGTCCCTTCGGCATTTGAATTGGCGTAGTGCGCGACATAATCGCGAAAGAAAAAGTCACCGGTGCTTACGCCCAGAAGGTCGTGCCCATGGACGATGATCTCGCGCCGATCGAGATCGACGATCTCGATCGATGTTATGACGGGCGCGGCATTATAGGTGTATCGTGCATTGGCATCAGGCTCGCTCGTCCCACTTGGCGTGACCACCTGGACGTCCACGGTGCCTGTTCCAGGTGGAGCCAGAAGCCTGATCCAGCCGTCGGAATAGATATCAAAACCATTTTCAGCGCTGCGTCCGCCGAAAAGCACGTCCGTGGCGCCGGTAAAATTCACCCCGAACACATTGACCGGCTGCCATTCGTCAGGCGGGCCGGCAGCAGGATCCAGTCCGGTGACCACCGGCCCTTCGGCGTCCAGATAGGTGAACCCGCCGGCCAGCCTGGCTTCGCCGTCGGCTGTGGTGATCGTGAGGTCGAAATTGCCGGCAACGTGCTCCGGCGCCGTGAAATTGAGCCCGGCATAGCTGTAGACGTTCACTTGGTCTGCTGGAATGACGGTTTCCCCGATTGTGATCGTGGTCGCGCCGGGAACAAAATTATCACCGATGATGGTGACCGTCGTTCCGCCTTGCGTAGTGCTGACGGCGGGTAGTGCTTGTTGGATGGCAGGGGCTTGGGCGAGCGCCGGGTTGATCCAGCCGGCAAGCAGCCAGAGAGCGATACTGACAAAACCGAAACATGTCCGGAATCGCGGTAGGGACCTCTCAAGCACGCGCCGGAACCGCGCAGCGAGCAGCGTCGATGCAACATGGCTCGAAATCGACGGACTGGAACTGGACATACGCACGACCCTGAATCCCGGAGCAGGTTCAGGCGCATGCCGTACAAACCCTGCCAAGATCGCGATTAAGACCGGTTCAAAATTTGTTCAACCGAACAAATCCGGAGTATTTTGCGGAGAGCCGAAGGATCGCTAGGAAGCTTTTTCAGACAACATCGCCCAAGCGTCGAGACTGTTCTGGTTTATTGTCGCAAAACAGGCGGCCGACCACCGTCTGATCCCATGTTCGAGCGCCGGAGTGACCTCCACTGTCACGCCCTTGTCGCCGGCGAGAATGACCCAGCCGTTAGCCTCGGCGCCCTGCATCACCTTGCGGATATGGGGTGCGGAAACGGCGCAGCGATTTGCCGCCCAGGCATAGTATCCGGGGTCGGTACGACGGTCGGCCCTGCCCCTCACCGCCTGCATCAGGGTCATCATGATCCTCGCCCCCTGCGTCTGCTTGACGAAATAGTCGGCTTCCGGGTTACCGGCCATCAATGCGGCCGCGCGGGGCAAGAGCGGGAGAGAGGTAGCCCGATAGGCGTGGTGGTAGGCGACATCGCGGTTCGCACCAAGTTGGAAGCGGGTCTCTTCGGGCTCCAGAGCTTCCATCGGCCGGTGCATCACTTGCAGCCATTCCCGATCGGCCTGCCGCGCCTTTTCGGTGGCTCTGAGTTCCATCACCCGGCGGTCGTGCGCGGCCCGTTCGAACGTTGCATACCCGTCGTCGCGCAAACGCCCTATCAGCTCAAGGACGGCGCGGCGATTTTCGACTCCCATCAATGCCATCGCCTTCACGACCTTCTCGGTCGTGAACAGCGTTTCAGGGTCGTTCGCATTTCTCGAAGCGTCGAAACACACGAGCAACTGAAAGCATACGCCCTGCTTCATATCCCCGAGCCCACGCATCCTCATGCTGTGGGCATAGACGTCGGCCATTTCATCGACGTAGGTCTGGAAGGCCGCCTCGAAGCGGGGATGGGCGAGGTAATCGGCGGGGGAGTTCACGCTACGCAACCAAAACTCGGATTGATCGAGTCAGGTTAGAGCAGGTGGTTTGCTGCTGACAAGATTGCAGAACAGCTATCATCGGAATTTCATGCTGGCCATGTTCAGTTGAGAGATTGACGGCTGTAGACCGGCCTCAGTTTCTCCAGCACTGATTGAGGTGGCTGGCTATTCCCTCCGCCGCATCAGCGTGGCCCGTCCCGTCCGTCTGCTTTTCTGGTTCCGGCCCCATCACAGTCACTGAAACGCCGACACTGCCAGAAATTTCGAAAGCGCTTCCATCGAGCGCTTCCGCCCAATTGCCAGCAATCAGACTTCCGGTAAATCCGACGTATTGCTTGCGAGTTTGCGGCAGTTGAGGACCTCGACCGGACGCAGGATATCCTTGGGCTCCAGGTCATAGATTTCAGAGAAAGTCCCCTCGTTGCTCGCCACGGTTATCGCCCATTTACCGGCGTGCGGATCTAGCGCGCAGTCGGGAAAGTTCATGTGGTGATGCCAGTCAACGCGGCGACCGTCGATCTCGAGGAGCCGCCGCGGCATGGGCGATTTCTCCGCGAGATCTTCGGGGTCGCTCTCTGCCTCCGAAATGTATCGGCGGAAGTTCGAGGCGGGGTTCAGAAATCCCAGTCCTCGTCTTCGGTCGCCACCGCCTTGCCGATCACATAGGACGAACCGGAGCCGGAGAAGAAATCGTGGTTCTCGTCGGCGTTGGGCGAAAGTGCGGACAGGATGGCGGGGTTGACCTTGCAGGCCTCGGGCGGGAACAGGGCCTCGTAGCCGAGGTTCATCAGCGCCTTGTTGGCGTTGTAATGCAGGAACTTCTTGACGTCCTCCGAAAGGCCGACGCCGTCGTAGAGATCCTCGGTGTAGCGCGCTTCGTTGTCATAGAGTTCCAGCATCAGCTCGAAGGCGCGATCCTTGATCTCATCGCGCCGCGCGCCGGTCTCGCGCTCGAGGGCGCGCTGGAACTTGTAGCCGATATAATAGCCGTGGACCGCCTCATCCCGGATGATCAGGCGGATGAGATCGGCCGTGTTGGTGAGCTTCGCCCGGCTCGACCAGTACATCGGCAGATAGAAGCCGGAGTAGAACAGAAAGCTCTCCAGGAAGACGGAGGCCACCTTCTTCATCAGCGGATCGGCGCCCTCATACTGCTCCATGATGAGGGCGGACTTTTTCTGCAGGAACTCGTTTTCCTCCGACCAGCGATATGCGTCGTCGACATCCGGCGTCAGACACAGCGTCGAGAAGATGGAGGAATAGGAGCGCGCATGGACTGCCTCCATGAAGGAGATGTTGGAAAGGACCGCTTCCTCGTGGCTTGTCTGGGTGTCGGCCATCAGGCGAATGGCGCCGACGCCGTTCTGGATGGTGTCGAGCAATGTCAGGCCCGTGAAAACCCGGATGGTGAGCTGCTGCTCCTGCGATTTCAGCGTGGCCCAGGAGGGAATGTCGTTGGACAACGGGACCTTCTCGGGCAGCCAGAAATTCGAGGTCAGCCGGTTCCAGACTTCCAGATCCTTGTCGTCCTCGATGCGGTTCCAGTTGACGGCCCGGATGGCGCGCGCAGGACGGGCGGGGCGGGTCTTGGCTTGGATGTTCATGGGGTTTTTCCGTCCTTGCGGTTACAGCGCACAGGAGACGCAGCCCTGCACTTCCGTGCCGGACAGCGCCATCTGGCGAAGTCGGATGTAGTAGATGGTCTTGATGCCCTTTTTCCACGCATGGATCTGCGCCCGGTTGATGTCCCGGGTGGTTGCCGTATCGCGGAAGAAGAGCGTGAGCGAGAGGCCCTGGTCGACGTGCTGCGTGGCCGCGGCGTAGGTGTCGATGATCTTCTCCGGCCCGATCTCATAGGCATCCTGGTAGTATTCGGCGTTCTCGTTGGTGAGATAGGCGGCGGGATAATAGACGCGGCCGATCTTGCCCTCCTTGCGGATCTCGATCTTCGAAACGACCGGATGGATCGAGGACGTGGAGTGGTTGATGTAGGAAATCGACCCCGTCGGCGGCACGGCCTGGAGGTTCTGGTTGTAGAGCCCACCCGCCATGACCGCCGTTTTCAGCTCAAGCCAGTCGGATTGCGAGGGAATGTCGATACCGGCCTTTTCGAAGAGTTCGGCGACCCTGCCGGTGGCCGGCGTCCACTCCCGCTCGACATATTTTTCGAAATATTCGCCGGAGGCGTATTTCGAATTCTCGAAGCCGGTGAAGCTCCTGCCCTTCTCGACCGCCAGGCGATTGGAGGCCCGGAGCGCGTGATAGGTGACGGTGTAGAAATAGATGTTGGTGAAATCGATCCCCTCCTCCGAGCCATAGAAGATGCGCTCGCGGGCGAGATAGCCGTGCAGGTTCATCTGGCCCAGACCGATGGCGTGGCTTTCGTCATTGCCCTTGGCGACGGAGGGGACAGAGGCGATGTTGCTCAATTCGGAGACCGCGGTCAGCGCCCGGATGGCGGTATCGATCGTCTTTGCGAAGTCGTCCGAGTCCATCGCCGCGGCGATGTTCAGCGATCCGAGATTGCAGGAGATGTCCTTGCCCATCTCCGCATAGGAGAGATCCTCGTTGAAACGGCTCGGCTTGCTTACCTGGAGGATTTCCGAGCACAGATTGCTCATGGAGATCCGACCGGCGACGGGATTGGCCCGGTTCACCGTGTCTTCGAACATGATGTAGGGATAGCCGCTCTCGAACTGGATTTCGGCGATCACCTGGAAGAAGTCGCGCGCCTTGATCTTCTTCTTTCGGATGCGGGCGTCCTCGACCATCTCGCGGTATTTTTCCGTCACCGAGATCTCGGTCATCGGCACGCCGTAGACCCGCTCCACATCATGGGGCGAGAAGAGGTACATGTCCTCGTTGTTCCTGGCGAGTTCGAAGGTGATGTCCGGAATGACGACGCCGAGCGACAGGGTCTTGATGCGGATCTTCTCGTCGGCGTTCTCCCGCTTGGTATCGAGAAAGCGCATGATGTCGGGATGGTGGGCGTGAAGATAGACCGCCCCCGCCCCTTGACGCGCCCCAAGCTGGTTGGCGTAGGAGAAACTGTCCTCGAGCAGCTTCATCACCGGAATGACACCGGAGGACTGGTTCTCGATCTGCTTGATCGGGGCGCCCATCTCCCGAAGGTTGGTGAGCGACAGGGCCACGCCGCCGCCGCGCTTGGACAATTGCAGCGCGGAATTGATGGCGCGGCCGATGCTCTCCATGTTGTCCTCGACGCGCAGCAGGAAGCAGGAGACCAGCTCCCCGCGGCTCTTCTTGCCGGCATTGAGGAATGTGGGCGTCGCCGGCTGGAACCGGCCGGAAATGATCTCGTCGACGAGATCCCGGGCCAGCGCCTCGTCACCGCGCGCCAGCGCCAGCGCCACCATGCAGACCCGGTCCTCATAGCGCTCGAGATAGCGCTTTCCGTCGAAGGTCTTGAGCGTGTAGCTGGTGTAGTACTTGAAAGCCCCGAGGAAGGTGGGAAAGCGGAATTTCCGCCCATAGGCGTGATCGAAGAGATCGCGCACGAAGTTGAACGCGTACTGGTCCAGAACCTCGCGCTCGTAATAGCCTTCCGTCACAAGATAATCGAGCTTCTCGCGGAGGTTATGGAAGAAGACGGTGTTCTGGTTGACGTGCTGGAGGAAATACTGCTTGGCGGCCTGCCGATCCTTGTCGAACTGGATGTTGCCGTCCTCGTCGTAGAGGTTCAGCATGGCGTTGAGCGCGTGAAAATCGTGCCCGGTCCCGGCGGTCGTCACCGGACGTTCTCCTGCAAGGGGAACGTCGGGAGACCGGGCGTCGTCTTCGCTGTGTCTGGCGGCGGTGGTGAGGCTTGGGCTGTCCAAAATCTTGCTAGTCCCTGTTTGACGGTCTCGACATCCTCCGGCGTTCCGAGAAGCTCGAAACGGTAGAGGAACGGCACGGTGCATTTGTCCGCGATGATGCGGCCGGCGAGTGCAAAGGCGTCGCCGAAATTGGTGTTGCCCGCGGCGATCACGCCGCGGATCAGGATGCGGTTGAGCGGGTTGTTGAGAAAGCGGATAACCGGTTTCGGTACGGCTCCCTTCACACCTCCGCCGCCATAGGTCGGGGTGACAAGCACGAAGGGCCTGCGTGCGAGCGGAGTATCCGCGCTTGGGTCGAGCGGCAATCGAAGGGCGGTCTCGTCGATCCTTTCGACGAACCTTCGCGTATTTTCCGATCGGCTCGAGAAGTAGACCAGACCGCCCATGCCCGTGCGCTCAGTTCAGGCTGCTGATCATGTCGGGGCGAAACCCCGCCCAGTGCTGCTCACCGGCAACGACGACGGGAACCTGCCGGTAGCCGAGCCCCTGCACCAGTTCGAAAGCCTCCGCATCCGCGGAAATATCGATGATCTCGTAGGAGATGCCCTGGCGTTCGAGGGCGCGGGTCGTCGCGGTACATTGAACGCAGGCGGGCTTGGAGTAGACGGTAACGGTCATGATGTCCTCGTATTTTTGACGCGCAGAGGCGCGTGGGCGGAATTCAGACGTGCGGACGCACATCGGCTCCCTCGGGAGCCAAGGCGAAGATGGTGTTTGAGGAAAGGTGCGGCACTTGCCGCCAGGCGCAGGACCTAGCCGGACGCGCTCAGGAAACGATCTGTTTTCAACATGGACTTCACCCCGAAGTGGCAGCAGATGACGGGGACATCGGGACGACGGCCGCCCGGAGAAAATCCGGCATGTTCGACCGCGACCTTCCGGGCACCCCGCCGGTGGACGTTCGCGTTCAAGGCAGGTCTCCTGGCTTGCGGATCATCGCATTCGCCCAGCCTTCCCGGGATTTCCCAGTGGCATATCGAACGAACACTCATCGCTCACAGTTGCGGGGGCAGCTTCGGCTTCGCGGGCGTTATGCCCGCTTCCGAATTCCCATCTTCGCTCTTCGACCCCAACGAATCGAAGAGAACCCTGAACACCAGATATGGTATCTGAATGCCGAACTCCGTCAACCACTACGACATCTTCGAGCCAACATGCTTGGGGATGACCGGGACCGGCCGGCGCGCCTGATCCACGGCAAATCAAGTCGGCGTTTGACGCCGAGATGGCGTCTGCTTCTTTAGACGTCGAAAGGTACCCATTAGGCGGACTTCAAAAAACACTGCCGTCCGCCCGCTTGGCGCCCCCATGTCGGCCATAGCGGCAAGCACTGCTTGGACCGAAAGTGGACGTCGCACGTTGGGTCGCCTCCGTCGGCTGCGCGCCGGGGTCAATCGCCTTGGGTGTTGGCTTCGATTCGCTGAGATGCGGGCGATGCTCCATGAAATCGATGGCTGGGAGACACTCACCTGCTCGACAGATGGCTAACGGACCGAAGTGGCAGGCTGCATCCTATCTTGGTCCGGAGCCATGTCGGCTTCGGGCCGGTTCCTGCCGCCGGGCGTCAGACGGTTTCGTAACTGCTTCCCTACCGGGTGGCGCAGCAAGCGCCTGTAAAGCTGTGGATCAAGCGACAAATGTGCGGGCACGGGTCAGATTGCCGGATTGGCAACCACAAAGCGAAGTCCTGAAAATTGCAAGCGACCTTGCCGGACTTCCGAGGCGCAACAGGTTGTCCGATGCGCCCCGGATAGCCGGATATACAGCAGGTGATCTGCTATGCCGCTTGGGCCTCATCCCGAAGGAAGATGTCCTTCACCTTTGCGGCGATGGCGTTGCCGAGGTCCAGGTTGTTCTGCGCCGTGAAGTGAATGCCGTCGCAACCGTCCGTGGTGATCACGTCGCCGGCGTCGAGGAAGTCCACTTTCATGAAATCCGCCATGTGACGATATTGCTGGCCCAGTTCAGCCGATTTGGCGTGACCGCCGCCAAACATTCCCTGGAAATAGGGGTGAGGCATCGGCGTAAGAGGCGGCGGCGCGACCACCAGGCATTTCGGAGCCGGATAGGGCGTGCCAATTCCGCCAGCGCTGGTCAGCACCTGGCCGACCAGCTTCGCCATTCCGTAGGCGATGTCGTAAGGCGTGCGGTTAAAGAACGGCTTGGTATCGTTCGTGCCCAGCATGATGATCACCAGATCAAGCGGCAGGTGGCTGGCGATCGCCGACGGCAGGTACTGGCTGCCGTTGAGCCGGGGGTCATTGGGATCGTCGGCGCTGGTCGTCCGGGCGCTCAAACCTTCCTCTATGACGTGGTACCCCTCGCCAAGGCTCGCCGCCATGGCACCTGTCCAGCGCTCCTGGAGCGGGTAACGCAACGTCGGGGAGCCCTCTTGTACGGGTATCCACCCCCAGGTGAGCGAATCTCCGAAACACAGGATGGATCTTGATTGGGCCATGGAGAACTCCTCAATTGGCAATAGTTTTGGTCAGTTGGCATTGCCCGATCGCAGACCGTAGAAAATGGCTGCAAGCAGGATGATCAGCCCCTGCGCGATCAGTTTCCCGGGCTCATCGATCCCGAATACGGTCATCACGACGAACAGGAGAGCGAACGACAAAGCGCCGAAGAACGGGCCGAGCACACCGCCCTCGCCCCGGCCAAAAACGACGCCGCCGAGAATGGTGGCCGCAACGGCAAGGATGGGGAGATCGAGCCCGACGCGGACGCTGCCCACGGCGATCGACGCCGTTTGCACCAGGGCCGCTATGGCGGCGATGAAACCGGCGAGTGTGTGGGCGAGAATGACGGTGCGTTCGACGGGAACGCCCGCAAAATGGGCGGCCTCGGCGCTCTCGCCGACAGAGGCCACGTAACGGCCGAAAACGGTGCGCGACAGGAAAATCATCATCAGCCCGGTCAGCGCGAACCAGAACAGAACCGGCGTCGGCAACGGCCCCCATCTGGTGTTGTAGATCTCGCCGAACATCGCGGGCACGTCCCCAGGCGGTTTGCCGCTCGACAGGAATTGAACGAAGCCGAGCAGGACGATGCTGACAGCGAGCGTGACGATGACCGCCGAGACCCGGCGTCGGGCGACCATGTAGCCGTTGAAGAGGCCGATCGCGGTGCCCGTGGCCAAGCCAATCGCGATAAAGAAGGTCAGCGATGCGCCGGGAAACAGACCGGACGAAATGAAGTAGTTGACCAGCAGAATGACGCCGCCGCCCGAAAGATCGATGCTTCTGACCCGCATGACGAGCAGTTGGCCGAGCACAAGAATGCCGAGCGGCACGATCTGCCGGATGAATATGCCCATGATATTCAGATTGAGCATGTGCGGACGCGCGACCCACAGGACGAACAGGAGCATGGCGAAGACGAAATAGGACGGCGGGATGCTCAAGGCCCGGCGAAGGATCGGATGATTGAGAGCGGCGTTCATCGTCAGAGCCCCATCTTCTTGCGTGACTGGAGGCCGACGACGAACATCAGGATCGCTCCCTTGATGGCCGTCTGCACGAATGGCGAGATGTTGGTGAGGTTCATCCCGTTCGACAGAAGCGCCAGCACCAGCGCGCCAATGACGGTTCCATGCAGACTGCCGATGCCGCCGGAAAGCTGGGTACCACCTATCGCCACGGCGGTGATGGCGTCGAGTTCGAACAGCAGGCCGACATTGGGGTCACCGGACACGATCCGGCCGGCGAGAAATACGCCCGCAAGCCCGGCAAACAGGGAGCAGGCAACATAGGCGATGACCGTGTTGCGACGATCGGCAATGCCGAAATTGCGGGCGGCGTCTTCCGCGCCGGAGGCCACGCCTCCGCCTATTGCGAAAAGGTGCAGGCCGAACCGTGACCCGTATAGCAGCTTCCAGGCAATCAGGATGACAACAACGCCCCAGATGACCGGCATCGGTATGCCGAGAAACGACCCGGCAACGGAACTGATGACCAGTTCCGGTACGGTACCGCCCGATACGGGCCTGAGCATGCGGGCGAAGCCGAGGATCACGTACTGCATCGCCAATGTCGCGATGATGGGGTGAACGTTGAAGCGGGTGATGACGAGCCCGTTGGTCAACCCGATCAACGCCGCCAGCACGAAGACTGCGGGAATGAGGACATATCCGGGGGCGTCGAGCGCGAGTATCGCGGTGGTAAAGCTGATCGTGGAGCCCACCGACAGATCAAGCCCTCCGACGATGACGACAAACATCTGGCCGATCGCGGTAATGACCAGCGGCATGGCCTGAGCGACGAGATTGAAGAGATTTTCCCGGCTCAGGAACTGTTCGGTCTGCAACGCCAGGGCAATGCCGATCAGGATGGCGATCAGCAGCGGGACCAGCCAGAGACCCTGACGACCGCGCTTTCTCCTGCTCCCGGAAAGAAGGCTCGTGATGCGGGTGGCCGGACGCGGCTGGATGGCGGGTTCGAGTTTCATCAAGGCTGGCTTCATCTTTCCGGCGCTTCAGGCGCTAAGGGCTGCTTCGAGGATGATGTGTTCGCTGGCATTCCCGGCCGGCATTTCCGCGACAACAGTGTTGTCGTGGATCACGTAAAGGCGGTCGCACAGACCTATGAGTTCTATCGTTTCGCGCGACAGAACCAGCACGGCGCCGCCGTTTTCGGCGAATTCACGCAGCAGCCGGTAGATTTCCGACTTGGCACCGATATCCACGCCCCGTGTCGGCTCCTCAATCAGGAGCACATCGATATTGGCAGCCAGATAACGACCGAGCAGAACCTTTTGCTGATTGCCGCCTGAAAGCGAACTGACAGGCGCTGAAGCGTCCTCGGCCTTGATCCTCATGGAAGCCATGGTCGTATTGATGACATCGCGGTAGCGTCTGGCGATCGACATCTCGCCGCGCTCCGACACCAGGCTTATGGCGATGTTATCCGCGATCGAAAGGCCGAGGAACAAGCCTTCTTCCTTCCGATCTTCCGGAACGAAGCCAACGCCTGCGGCGTGCAATCGCCTTATGCCCGACGTCTCGGACACGGGCATTTCCAGCAATTCACCCTTGATCGTCACCGTGCCGGAAAAGGGGCGAAACTTGCCGATGAGCGAGCGAAGGAACTTCTGCTGTCCCTGTCCCTCCAGACCCGCGAGCGCGACGATCTCGCCGCTCGAGACGTGAAGGGAGAATGGCTTGGACCTGGCATCGATCTTGAAGTGCTTGACATCCACGACCACCGAACCGGTTTCCGTCGCGCGAGGCGGAAACAGATCGTCCAGCGTGCGCCCCACCATCATGGCGATGAGTGAAGCCGGGCTCATTTCCGACACCGGCCGTGTATCGACACGCCTTCCGTCCTTGAGAACGGTCACGGTGTCGCAAATCTCGAAAATCTCTTCCATGCGATGAGAGATGTAGACAATGGCCTTGCCCTCGTCCCGCAAGCGCCGGATGTGCTTGTTGAGAACGTCGACATCGGCGGCGTTAAGGGCCGCTGTCGGTTCATCCAGAATGAAGATCGATGCGTCCGCCTTGATCCCGTGGGCGATTTCAACGAATTGCCGTTCGGCGATTGAAAGCTCGGATACCAGCGCCTCAGGATCGAGCGTCAGACCCAGTTGCGCCAGCGCGTCGGCCGTCTGGGCATTCATGCCCGCATAGTCGACGGCGCCAAAACGGGTGAGAGGCTCGCGCCCAAGAAACATGTTCTCGGCAATCGTGAGATTGGCGAGAAGCGACAGTTCCTGAAAGACTGTCGAGATGCCGAATTCCAGCGCCTTCTTCGGACTGTTGAAGGATATGCGGTGGCCATTCTTGAAGATCTGGCCCGAATCCGGCTGGTGCACTCCGGCCAGGATCTTCATCAATGTGGACTTGCCCGCCCCGTTCTCGCCCATGAGGGCGTGGACGGTTCCCGGCAGCAACTCCAGCGAAACCCCGTCGACCGCGCGACTTCCGCCGAACGATTTCGATATGTTGGACATTTCAATGAGATTGATCACGCGGTCCTCCCAACATCGGCCTGTGCCGTGCCAAGGTCTTTTTTTGGGGCGGGGTCCCGAAATCCAGGAACCCCGCCCGTTTCGTTCGCCGCGAACAGCACCGCGGCGAACAACCAGGTCTCGGGAGGAAACCTAGTTTTTGGCGTACCACTTCTTGAGCTGCTCTTCCGAGAGCTCGGTGGGCCACCAAACCGCATCCGAAAGATCCTCCCGGTAATAGGACTTGGCCTTTTCCAGGTCCCAGCCCGCCGGCTTGTAGTCGTAGTGCTTGTAGATGCCTTCCCGGCCTTCGAGCAGCGCAACGGCCGCATGCACACCAGCCGCCCCCTGGGCGGGCGCATATTCCGGCGCGATCGACTGGAAGCTGTCGTTTATCCACTGGCGAAAGAAGCCGTTATTGCCCTCGCCCGAAATCGGCGGAATGTCGGCGCCGAACTGCTTGAATACGTCAACGCAGGCGCGTGTCATGTCGGCGCCGGAAGACCAGATCCCGTCGACGTCCGGATTGTTCAGATAAAGGGTTTCGCAGACCTTCTTGCCCTTGTCGTACTGCCAGTCGCCATGCTCCTCGGCGATGATCTTGGTACCGTGACCGTCGAGCGCCTCAAGAAGTCCATTGTAGCGATTGGTGTCCTCCGGATGGCCGGCGAGTCCACGCAAGACCCAGATCTTTCCCTCCTCGACGACGGTCTTGACCAACCAGTCGCCCATCACTTTTCCGAAGTGTTCGGCGCCGCCCTGGATTTCGGTCGTATAGGCATCCGTTTCCACGCGTCCGGTGTGGACGACGACCGGAATTCCGGCAGCCACCGCCTTCTCTATGGAAGCGTCGGCCGAAGTCGACGTGACCGGCTGAACGATGATCGCGTCGACCTTCTGGGCGATCAGGTCCTCGATGTCGGCGACCTGTTTCTTCTGATCGAAGTTGGCGTCGAGCAGAATGAACTTCTCGACGCAGGATTCGCCCTCGGCAGCAGCCTCGGATTCATGGGCGACCTGCACCGTCCAGGTATTGGCGTTGACGCCGAAATGGCTCATGCCAATGGTCCAGCCGCATTCCTTCTTATACTTGCCCGCCTCGACAACCGGGTTGTCTCCAGGTGCGATCGTCACCCCTTCCATCGGAAGGTAATCGTCCGCCAGCGCGGAAGCCGACAGACTGGTGGCAAACAGCAGTCCCGACGCAATTGCGGCAATGCGTGATGTCATGGGTTTTCCTCCTCCATTCAAACCGTTGTGCAAATCCGGCGAACCGCAGGCGCTCGCTTGTGCGCACGGCGATCACTTCCAAGCTGTTGGGAATCCTCCTCCCCACTTGGTCCGGGCCTGGAATTTAGCTCTGGGCCGGTCGTCGCATCTCAGCGCCGCCCTTGGCGCTAACGCGGCCGCTCGGAACCTCCTCCGAATGGCAAAAAAGCATGTGAAAAAAAGCAAGTCAACACTTATTCAGATTGAATGAATAACTATTCCTTGAATTGATCATGTTGGATGACTATTGATTTGCGGTGCCGGAGCCGCGTTGCACGTGCAGTCAACGGGCCTCCGCGAGGAGGAGAATCCAGCCGAATGTTTCGAGATTTTGGACCGGGAACGTGATGCGAACGGTACTGTGCTACGGAGATTCCAACACCTACGGCCAGATACCCGGCGGTGGACCGCTTGACCGTTATCCCCGAGACCAGCGCTGGCCAGGCGTTCTGGCTCGCGAGCTGGGCGCAGGCTGGCATGTCATTGAGGAAGGCCTCAGTGGCAGGACGACCGTGCGCGACGACCCGATCGAAGGTGCCTTGAAAAATGGCCGCACCTATCTCAGGCCCTGCCTGATGAGCCACGCGCCACTCGACCTCATCATCCTGATGCTTGGGACGAACGATCTAAAGGCTCGCTTCAACCAGCCGCCTTCCGAAGTGGCGATGGGCATCGGATGCCTTGTACATGACATCAAGGAACTCGCACTGGGCGCAAACAACCGCTCGCCCGAAATCATGGTCGTCTCTCCGCCTCCGATGCTGGACGACATAAAGGAATGGGAGGCGATCTTCCGCGGCGCACAAACGAAATCTCGCGAGCTGGCTCTGCAAATGGAGATCATCGCCGATTCACTTGAGGTGCATTTCTTCGATGCCGGACTGTATGCTCTGAGCGATCCGACCGACGGCTTCCACATTAATGGCGAAGCTCACGAGGCATTGGGTGTCGCCCTTTCGAGAGAAGTGGAGGCAATCGGATGGAGATGAGCCGCGCCCGCCATACCAGAGCGAATAGCCTCCGCGCGAAAACCGGGTGTAATGACGGGAGCTGCCGGCGTGCCTGACATGCGCTTTGCGCCCCCCAACCCGTTGCGGATAGCGGACCGCGCCACGGGCCTGAATGCCGTCAGCATCAGAAGCTACAACGAGCGGCTGCTGCTTTCCCTTCTGCTGCAAAACGATTCAATCACCCGCTTTGAAATCGGGGAACGGACCGGCCTTTCCGCGCAGACGGTATCCGTGCTTGTCCGGTCACTCGAACAGGAGGGACTGGTTGCCAAGGGCGAAGCGCAGAAAGGGCGCGTCGGGCCGCCGACCGTCCCCGTCGCGCTCAATTCGGAAGGTGCCTTCTCAGTGGGCGTCAGCGTGGGCCATAAGTTCACAGATGTCGTGCTCATCGATTTTGTCGGCGCGCCCCGTTTTCATCAGACTTTTCCAAACCCGGGGCCCGACCATCTCAGCAATCATTCAGAGTTCTTGACCACCATCCGGAACGCAATGTCGCTCGTGCCGCCCGAGGCCCGCAGCAGGCTGGCCGGAGTAGGCCTCGCCTTGCCGCACACCGCTTCCGAAGGCAGGGACGAGGACGCCTATTTCAAGGCGCTGCAGCAGGAAATCGAAGCGCAGCTCGAGCTTTCCGTCTTCGTTCAGAACGACATCACGGCGGCCGCGAGTGCGGAGAGCATGTTCGGCGCCGCGAAGCCGCTGACCGACTACATGTTCTTCTACCTCGGCGCCAATCTGCACGGACGCCTGATCCTCAACCATCAAATTTTCCACGGCAATTCGCCGGTGAGTTTCGACGTCGGGATATCCGCGCTGGAAAGAGAACTTGCAGCCGCTGGCAAGCCGGCGGCGCCGCTTTGGGACAGACTTGGCGCGTGGCCGGACTACGGGCAGCATCTCCTCGAATGGGAAGACAATCTCATCGAGAGGATGGTCCGTTCGTGCCGCGACATCAGACAGTTCATCGAGATCGACACGATCGTCCTTTCCTCATACGCCCCGAGAGACGTGTGTCGGGATATCTGCGCGAGAATGGAGGAAACGATGCCGGGGATTCGCGCTATCGCTGGGAGCATTGCCCCCTCCCCGAAAGCCATCGGAGCGGCAAGTCTCCCTTTCAGCTCGAGATTTATGGTGGAATAGCATTCCAGAAACGAAAGGCACGCCGTTCAGGCAATCGGCTGATAAGCGGCATATTCTTGCGACGATCAGTCTGCCAGCGGTTCTTCGGACCGGCTAGATTGAAGAAGCTCTCGGCGACAGCGTTTTCCGGAACGTGGGCCGTGAGGACCGACGCCCAGTCAATGCTGGTGACCGCACCGGGAACAGCGGCTGTTCACGGATCAGTCGCTGTCCCGAAATTTCGGTCCCCCGCGTCCACCAGCCAATCGCGAAACAGGAGTGCATTTGCGGACACACGCGAGTGCACCTTCAGATAGAAGCATTCAGGCGAGGGAATACTATCCGCAACCAGATTGACAAGCCGCCCACTCGTCATCAGCGGCCCTACCAGTCCGTCCCAGCCGAGCACGGCGCCGTCATCGTCCTGAGCCATCTGCAACGCGATCATGTAGTTGTTCACGGACAAGGACTTGCCAACCGGAGCACCCAATCCGACGGTTCGCAGCCAGTCCGGCCATCCGGTCCAGCGAGCGCCTTCCCCGGTTATATGGATAAGTGGCGCCTGAAGAAGGTCCCGCGCTTCGCGAATGCCGTGTAGCGACGCATAAGCGGGTGATCCGAGTGCAAGTATACGGTCCCTGAACAGAAGCCTGTACTCGCCTCCGTCCTCGGGAATTGTTCCATAGTGTATGCTCAGATCGCAGCGCTGAGCCGAATTCTCAATATCGCTGACGATCTGCGAAACGCTGATTTCGGGATGACGTTTCCAGAACGCCGAAATCTGCGGCGTCAGCCAGAACGCACTCATCGCACTTGTCGATCTGACCACCACGGCCGGCCTGTCCGATCGCTCCCGGATCGACTGGACGGTCTCCGAAATGCTCTCGAATCCCTTCTGGAGCGCGACGAAGAGAAAGGCGCCCACTTCGGTGAACTCCACGCCGCGGTGATGTCGGGTGAATAACTGGCGTCCCAGCTCGCTCTCGAGCGCCTTGATCTGATGGCTGACCGCTGCGGGCGTCACATTCAGTTCGGAAGCTGCAGCCTTGAAGCTCAAATGACGCGCCGCCGCCTCGAAACACAGGAGAGAAGTCATCGATGGAAGATCGTACGGACGGGCCATGATGTCGCTTTCGCATAAATCCGTGTCGGGATGTGAAAGAGTTAAACTCATCTAATCTCAGATGAAAATTTATGCCGTTGCAAAAGGCTTTTCGCAAGACATCTCATCAGATCAGCTAACCTCGACCGCCAGGAGGAGACTCGTGATGACAGCCGGATTTTCAGACATGCTCGCGCGCCGTGAAAGCGGCTGGTCTCTGGACCGTCCCTTCTACACGGATCCGGACATCTATCGGCAGGATCTCGAGCAGATCTTCTACCGCGAATGGCTCTACGCGATTCCCGCCTGCCAGTTGAACAAGAGCGGCAGCTATGTGCGCCTTCAGGTGGGAGACTACAGCATCATTCTGGTGAAGGGCGCGGACGGCGAAATCCGGGCGTTTCACAACACCTGCCGGCATCGCGGGTCGGTGATCTGCAAGGAGCGCCAGGGCCAGGTGGCGAAGCTCGTCTGCGCCTATCACCAATGGACCTACGAACTCGATGGCCGGCTTCTCTGGGCGCGCGACATGGGCGCCGATTTCGACCCGTCGCGGTTCCATCTGCGGCCGGTGCATCTCCGCGAGCTCTGCGGCCTGATCTACATCTGCCTGGCGGACGAGGCACCCGACTTCGAAACCTATGCCGCGGTGGCGCGTCCCTATCTCGAGGTTCACGACCTGCATCGCGCCAAGGTCGCCCATACGTCATCGATCGTCGAAAAGGGCAACTGGAAGCTCGTCTGGGAAAACAACCGCGAATGCTATCACTGCGCGGGAAGCCACCCCGCCTTGTGCCGGTCGTTTCCGCTTGATCCCGAAATCGCCGGCGTCTCTCCGGACGGCTCCATCTCCCCGCGTCTCCAAGCGCATTTCGATCGCTGCGAAGCGGCAGGCGCGCCGGCCCAGTTCCGGCTCGGCGGCGACGGCCAGTTCCGCTTTGCCCGCATGCCGCTGCAGGAAACCGCGGTGAGCTATACAATGGACGGCAAAGCCGCTGTCCGCCGCCCGCTGGGGCATGTCGCACTTCCCGATGCCGGCTCGCTTCTGGCCTTTCACTATCCCTCGACCTGGAACCACTTCCTGCCCGACATCTCGCTCACATTCAGGGTGACGCCGATCGGCCCACAGGAAACCGAGGTAACCACCACATGGCTGGTCGACCAAGACGCCGTCGAGGGCGTGGATTACGACCTCGACCGCCTGACCGAGGTCTGGATCCACACCAATGACGAGGATCGCGAGATCGTGGAGGCCAACCAGCAGGGCATCAATTCCCCGGCCTATACCCCCGGCCCCTACAGTCCGGTCGAGGAATCAGGCGTCACCCAGTTCGTCGACTGGTACGCCGACAGCATGTCGCGCGCGCTCGGCCTGCGCGCCGTGGCAGCGGAATGACTGTCGCCATGATGGGGGAACAGATCCAGCCGAGGCTCGCCTTCTGGAGCGATGCCGAGCCGCTCGAGTGCGTCTCCCGCCTGCCCGAAGCGCCCGATGTGGTGACCTTCACCTTTCAGGCGCCGTCGGGCGCGTTGTTCAGCTACAAGCCCGGCCAGTTCGTCACCCTCGAACTGCCGGTGACGGGCGGCCCGCTTTATCGCACCTACACCATTTCCTCCTCCCCCTCTCGCCCGACATCGCTGACGATCACGGTAAAAGCGCAAAGCGCCTCTCTCGGCACCCGCTGGATGCTCGACAACCTCGTTCCGGGAATGCGGCTCAAGGCGACGGGACCGGGCGGCAAGTTTTCCTATTCGGATTTTCCGGCGGCAAAGTCCCTCTTCATTTCGGCGGGGTCGGGCACCACGCCGATGATGTCGATGACCACCCACATGTACGACGCCGGCCGCGACCCCGACATCATCTACATCAACTGCGCGCGCCGTCCCTCGGAGATCATATTCCGGGATCGCCTCGAACACATGGCATCCCGAATCACCGGCATCGAGATCGCATGGGTGGTGGAGGAGACGGACCGCTACCGTCCCTGGACGGGTTATCGCGGCCAGTTCAACCAGCTCATCCTGGGGCTGACGGCCCCCGACTATCTGGAGCGCGAGGTCTTCTGTTGCGGCCCGGAGCCCTTCATGCGGGCGGTGCGCGAGGCGCTCGCCGGTCTCGGCTTCAACATGGAGCGCTATCACCAGGAGAGTTTCCACGCACCCCTGCTCGAGGCGAACGCCATCCCCGAGGATGTCACTCCCGATGAGAGTTCGCTCGCGGAAGTCGAATTCGCCGTTTCCGGGAAAACCGTGAAGATCGCACAGACCGAGACTCTTCTCGCGGCGGCTCGTACGGCCGGCGCCCTCATCCCGTCCGGCTGCACCTTCGGCGTCTGCGGCACGTGCAAGGTCCGGAAGACCGAAGGCCAGGTTCACATGGTCCACAATGGCGGCATCACCGACGACGATATCGAAGCCGGCTACGTGCTGGCCTGTTGTTCGCACCCGATCGGGCGCGTCTCCATCGATGCCTAGAGAAATCAAGTGAGAACACCGATGTCCAACGACCCGCTTCTTCAGCCCTATCAGCTCAAGCACCTGACGTTGAAAAACCGCTTGATGATCTCGTCGCATGAGCCTGCCTATCCCGAGGACGGCATGCCGAAGGAGCGCTATCGCGCCTATCACGTGGAGCGTGCCAAAGCCGGTGTCGGACTGACGATGACGGCGGGCTCGGCGAGCGTGGCCCGTGACAGCCCACCGGTCTTCAACAACATCCTGGCATGGAAGGACGAAGTCGTCGGCTGGATGAAACAGCTCACCGACGAATGTCACGACCATGGCTGCGCGGTGATGATTCAGCTCACCCATCTCGGCCGTCGCACACGCTGGGACAAGGCAGACTGGCTGCCCGTCGTCTCGCCCGGCCTCGAGCGCGAAGCTTCCCACAAAGCATTTCCGAAAAAGGCCGAGGACTGGGACATAGAGCGCTTGATCGGCGACTATGCCTCGGCGGCTGCCCGGATGAAGTCTGCCGGACTCGACGGGATCGAGATCCAGGCTTACGGACACCTGATGGACCAGTTCTGGTCGCCGCTCACCAACGACCTTGAAGGCCCCTATGGCGGCAGTCTTGAAAACCGGCTTCGCTTCACCTTCGATGTCCTGCGCGAGATCCGCGAGAGCTGCGGTCCGGATTTCATCGTCGGCGTAAGATACACCGGCGACGAGGATCTGGCCGGCGGCCTGACCAAGGAAGACGGCATCGAGATCTCTCGCCGCCTCAAGGACAGCGGCCTTGTTGACTTCCTCAACGTGGTGAAGGGGCACATCGATACTGACGCCGGTCTGACGGACGTCATCCCCGTGCAAGGCATGCGCTCGGCGCCGCATCTCGACTTCGCGGGGGAGATCCGTGCAGCCACATCATTCCCGACATTCCACGCCGCCAAGATCCAGGATGTTGCCACGGCGCGGCACGCCATTGCCAGCGGCAAACTCGACCTCGTCGGCATGACGCGGGCTCACATGGCCGACCCGCACATCGTTGCAAAGATCATGCGCGGAGAGGAGGAACGCATCCGGCCCTGCGTCGGAGCGAACTACTGTCTCGATCGCATTTATCAGGGCGGCATGGCCTTGTGTCTCCATAACCCTTCGACTGGACGCGAGGTCGAGCAGCCCCATGAACTGGGTTCGTCTGAGAGCCCGCGCCGGGTCGTCGTCATTGGAGCCGGACCGGCCGGGCTTGAGGCCGCGCGTGTGGCTTCGGCCCGCGGGCATGATGTCATTGTCCATGAAGCCGCAAGTCACGCCGGCGGCCAGATTCGTCTTACTGCGCTGACCGAAAGGCGGCGAGAGATGATGCAATTGATCGACTGGCGCATGGCCGAGTGCGAGCGGATGGGAGTACGGTTCAACTTCAACAGCTATGTCGATGCCAGCGATTTCGCGAGGGAAGAGGCCGACGTTATCATCGTGGCGACAGGCGGCCTGCCGCACACCGACATCCTGAGCGAGGGCAACGACCTGGTGGTGTCTGCCTGGGACATTCTCTCAGGTGATGTCGAGCCCGGGCGCAACGTCCTGATTTATGACGACGCGGGCGATTACCCCGCGCTCCAGGCCGCCGAGAAGATCGCCGCGACCGGCGCCAGGGTCGAGATCGTCACGCGCGACCGCAACATCGTCTCGGAAGTGATGGCTATGTCCCTCACTCCGTCGCTGCGCATTCTACAGGCTCTCGACGTGACGTTCACCCCGACATGGCGGGTGGATGCGGTGTCGAGGGACGGCAACTCTCTTGTAGCGATGCTGGGAAGCGATTACGGCCCGATGAGACGAGAGCGCAGGGTAGACCAGGTCGTCGTCAATCACGGCACGCGTCCTCTGGACGACATCTATTTCGACCTCCGACCGGAATCGAGCAATCAAGGCGAAGTCGATTACGAGGATCTCATCGCCGGACGTCGGCAGGAGCGCGTCAGGAACGATGCCGGACGCTATCAGCTGTTTCGGATCGGCGACGCGGTCGCTGCTCGCAACACCCATGCGGCGATCTATGACGCCCTCAGGCTCGCTCGAACACTCTAGAAATTCGGGCATTCGGGATAGGAGGCCTTCCACCCCGATCCCAGGGGCTCATCAAGTCGAGCGTGCGGATTTGCCTGGGGAGATTCCGAACGCACGCGCGAACTTAATGTGCGGAACCGGATCATCGAGGTTGTGGCGCATGATCTTCGCTTTAGCGATGCGCTTGCCGCGAATGCCGCGAGACGTGCCGGGGGGCTGTTGGATTGCGAAGAGCTGCATGGACTATTTGATCCGCAATGGCCGCCGAGATGCCTTGAGCAAACGAGTGCCTGCTCATGCCGCAAGCCAAGCCGTAATCCCCTGAAAGATCTATTATCGAACAGGCGGCACATCATTTTTCGCTGGGCGGCACGTCGGTGACGAGCCGGAAGCCCAGATGGGCCGGCGGGGCGCCGACGGCGCAGCCGCCGCGTGCCGGATCGCGCTCCACGAAGGGAACGGCGGCGATGTGTTCTCCGCCCACCCAGTAGGCCGGACAAAGTTCCTTTGGAACGACCCCGCTGTCGCCGGCGTAGCAATCGTCGGTCCATTCCCAGACGCTGCCGTCGAGATCGGCGATACCTTCGGGGCTTTCGGAGAAGCTGCCCTGCACCTTGAGCTTGCGTGGTGCGATCCCCTCGGTGAGATAGGCCGATGCCCAGCTCAGTTCGCGGTCGGTGAAGATCGGGTCCGGTTTGTTCGGCATGACGTCCCGGGCCATGAATTCCCATTCCGCGCGTGTGGGCAGACGGAAGGGGTGGCGGGCGCGCTTGTTGATCCAGCGCAGATACTGCTCGATATCGAGATGGCTCAGATTGGTGACGGGGGTCCGGGTAGCGGATTTCCCCGCAGGCGCGCGCCGCGGTTCATCGCAGGCGCCCTCCCCGTGGCAGCGGTTCCATTCGGCAACCGTCACTTCGAATTTCTGGACGTAGAGCGGGTGTTCGTCGGACATCATGACGGGATCGGCGGCCATCTCCGGCACGTAACGCATGTCGGGGCCGCGTGCGGCATACGCGGCCCCGACTGCCAATGCCGCTGCAAGCACCACCGCAATCCTGGCGGATATTGCCCGCTTTTTCGGTGCGCCTGCGGCGATCATCGGTCTCTCTCCCTCAGCTTCCAATCTGCCGGGGCGCAACAACCTGTTCCATCAGGCCGTTGTCCCATTCACCCTCGACCACGAAGTGGCCGGTGGCACCCAAAAGCGCAGCTTCGATCAGGTTGTGGTTCACGTAGGCATACACACCGGGCTGCTTGAAGGTGTACATCGCAGCACCCGAGCTGCCGCCGCGGATGAACCAGGTTTCGAGGCCCGTCTGGGGCGCATCACCGAAGGAACCGGTTTCCCAGACAAAGTCGCCATGGCCGCCGATGAGGTGCGGACGGGTATCGCGGTTGGCCTGGTTGTGGATCATCAGCACGGTTTCGCCGACCTTGGCCTTGATGGCTCCCTCGCCGGTCAGTGCACCGACAGCGCCATTGAAGACCGAATGCGTCGGCACCAGGGTGCGCATGGCATCCACGCTGTCGGCATAATCGTCGCCGGCTGCTTCGTAGGACTTGAACTCGCCGTTCTCGTCGCGCGGCAGGTAGTAGTCCTGTTCGCCGACATAGACGATCTTGTCGTAGGTGAGCGGATTGCCGTCCTTGTCCTTCAGGCCGTCGCGCGGCAGCACCATCATCGTGCCGTTCATGCCGTGGGTGACGTGATAGGGGATCATCGCGCCGCCGGGGGCGCAGTGATAGGTAAAGACGCCGGGCTTGGTTGCCTTGTAGCGCAGCACCGTTTCCTCGCCCGGGAAGACGTGGGTCAGTCCGCCGCCGCCGAGTGCACCGGTGGAGGCATGGAAGTCGATATTGTGCTCCATGGCGTTGCTGGCCGGGTTGCGCAGGGTCAGCTCCACATAGTCGCCGACATGGGCGATGATCAGCGGACCGGGCACGGAACCATTGTAGGTCAGGGCCCAGATGCTGGCGCCGGTGTCCTCATCGACGACCATGAGCTTTTCCTCGATGTCCATGGTGACTTCGATGATCTTCGGATTGCCGGTGGCGACCTGCTCATGCTCGGGAGCGAAAGGAGGCTGGACAAGCTCCTGCTTGACGCGGGCGTAGCCGGTCAGGTCGGCGGGCTTGGCATTGGTCTGGCTCGTCTTTTCGGCGGCGACGGTGTGAACCGGCAGCGGGCGCGACCTGACGATATTGAGCCGCGGCATCACCGGCTGGGCCCTGGCGGCGGTTCCCGCCATCGCGGCGGCAGCGCCTGCGAGCAGGCTGCCGCGCAGCATGTTGCGCCGATTGACTTTCAGGTTCTTGGTGTCGACGGTCTTGGTCATTGGTGCCTCCAATGTTTTGGCCGTTGCCGGGCTGGCCAATCCAGCCCGGTCGGCAGTCGAACTATTTGTTCAGATTGGTGAGTTGTTCCTCGAAGCGCTTCTTTGCCTTCGGAGGCAGACGGCCGGCGAGGAAGTCATCCGGGGCGGCCGCGACGTCGCCGACGGCGACGGTCATCACCATGCCCATGGCGAAGTGCGGCTTGCATTCGACGCCGTAGACCCCTTCGATGTCGAAGGTGACCTCGACTTCCTTGCTGATCTTGCCTTTGAAGGGTTCGGCACCTTCGGGCATCATTTCCTTGATGCTTTCGGCGTTGTGGCCCTTGTCTTCCGGCACGAACTTGATGGTGTCGCCAACTGCGATCTTCACGAAGTCCGGCTCGAAAACCATGGTTTCCTTGCCGCTCTTGTTGAGCATCTTGACTTCGATGGTCTCCGCCATGGCGGCGCCGCCAAGAAGCGTGGTGAGGAGAAGAGCGGTGGTGAGTGTGCGGAACATTGTCGTGTCCTTTCGTTGCGGGTTCTTATGAGCCGCAACATAGATGGACGGAGGAATCGGACTTTGTTCCAGAACAACCTTCGCCATCATTTCGGGACGGGCGCGGGAAAAGAGTTCTTTGGCATCTGGCAACGGGATGGTTAGAAGAAGCCATGACGACGGACGGATCGACACGAACACTGCCGCGGCTCGACGAAAGCCTGCTCTTGCACATGCCGCCCTTCTCACGGCTGAAGCGGGAGCAGATTCGGCAAATCCTCGACCTTGCGGTCTCCCGCCGTTACCCGGAAGGGGTTGCGGTCTTCGAGGAAGGCGGCGAGGCCGATCGTTTCTTCATTCTGCTCGACGGCTATATCCGCGTTATCCGCATCACTGAAACCGGCGAGCAGATCATCGCTTTGCACATTCCACCCGGCCAGCTTTTCGGCATCGCCAAGGCACTGGGCCGGACCACCTATCCCGCGACCGCCATCACCGCATCGGAGTCACTCGCGCTGTCATGGCCCATGCAGCTATGGGATTCCTTCCCCGCCTATGACGGCTTCGCCACCGAAACATACAAGACGGTCGGCACCCGCATGGGCGAGATGAACAACCGGATCGTGGAGATGGCCACCCAGCAGGTCGAGCAGCGTGTGGCGAGCGCGCTCCTGCGCCTGGTCAATCAGACGGGACGCAAGGTCGAGGATGGGATCGAGGTGGATTTTCCGATCACCCGCCAGGATCTCTCCGAACTGACGGCGACCACGTTGCACACGGTGAGCCGCCTTTTGAGCGCATGGGAAAAGGATGGCTTGGTGAAAAGCAGGCGCAAGCGCATCGTCGTCTGCGATCCGCACGCTCTGGTGCTGATCAGCCACCACGCTCCGAAGGCATAGCGACCGCCCGCTCGAGTTCACGACGGAAATCGGCCTCATCAACCGCGTGTTCGCGGCATGCATCTGAAACGGTGTGAAACGGCGTGATGAGGCATCCGACGCAGATCATCCGATGGCGCAAGAAGACCGATATCGTATCCGGCCAAATGCGCATCAGTGCATCAAGCGTCAGATCCGGGTCGGAGATGAGCGGGCGGGTCATGCACGGGTCCTTTCGCTTGCCACCCTGCCTCCTGCAATCGCCGCGAACGTTGTGCCAACGCAAACTCGCACACGGTATTCGCCGCTAGGACCAGAAAGGCCGATACGGCCGATACCTCTCAGGAAAAGACACCATGACATCCGCCGAACTGATCCGCCGCTGGCAAGGGCCAGCCCTTTTCTCCTACGGGTTCCGCCCGTTCTTTCTCTTTGGTGCGCTGTGGGCGGGGCTGGCCATGATCATCTGGATCGTGGCGCTGACCGGTACCGCAGCGCCGCCCTCTCGCTTCGACCCGATTTCCTGGCACGCGCATGCTTTCCTCTTCGGCTATCTGGGAGCGGTCATAGCGGGCTTTCTCCTGACCGCGGTCCCGAACTGGACGGGCCGGCTCCCGGTAGTGGGCTGGCCGCTTACGGCTCTTTTCCTTCTCTGGCTCGCCGGTCGTCTCGCGGTTCTCGCCTCGGCCAGGATGCCGTTTGCGCTGGCTGTCATCATCGACCTCGCATTCCCCGTGCTGTTGTCGCTCGTCATCCTCCGGGAGATCGTGGCCGGAAAAAACTGGCGCAACCTCTTCGTCCTGGCTCTGCTCGTCGTCTTCACCATCGCCAATCTTGTCTTCCATCTGGAGGCTCACTGGGGAGACTATCCGGCCGAGGGCCTTGGGCTTCGCCTCGCGGTCGGCGCGGCCATAATGATGATCGGACTGATCGGCGGACGCATCATTCCGTCGTTCACCCGCAACTGGCTCGTTCAGCATAAGAGGGCGGACTTGCCTGTTCCGCCCATGCGAAAGCTCGACAAGCTCGTGCTTCTCACAAGTATCGGCGCGTTGTCGGCATGGGTCGTCTTCCCGGACGCACGCCTTACAGGCGTCGCACTTATCATCATGGGTGTCGCCCAGGCCTTGCGCCTGTCGCGCTGGAAAGGCCATTTAACGACGTCCGAGCCGCTTGTGACCATTCTGCACGTCGGCTACCTCTTTGTGCCGCTTGGCGCGCTGGCGATGGGTCTCGCAATCATCCGGCCGGATATTCTGCCTGTTCCGCCGGCGATGCACCTCTGGCTCGCCGGCGCGATCGGAACCATGACGCTCGCCGTCACGACACGCGCGACGCTCGGGCATACCGGGCATGGCCTCCACGCCGATTGGGCCACGACCGCGATCTATGGCGCTATCATCGGCTCCGCTCTCGTGCGGTTTATCGCCGGCTTCTGGCCCGGACATCTCCTCTTCGACGCTGCAGGACTGCTGTGGTGCGCGGCTTTCCTGGGTTTCGCTGTTGCCTACGGTCCGAAACTCTTGAGAGCCAGGAAGGCCTAAACCGTGCCTCTCACTCTCACGGGCGACAAGCCAGACTGCATCGCGAAGCCGTTTTACAAATCTACCGATTGATCGGAGGTGCAGAGCATCATTCGTTCCGTCTCCTACGAATGTCCGCTTCAATGACTTTTCGGACAGAACCTGACAGTCCGCTTTCGACCCAGTTCAGGGCTGGATTGAAACAGCGCCGCCCTCAGGCTGGACCTATCTCTTCGACAAAAGATTCTCGGATGCCGCTTCCGGAATGTCTGCGTCGGCCATCTCCTGCGGCAGTTCACTGATCTCGCTGCCGAGGCCGCCTTCCGCCGAGGTCGATTCAGTGCCGGATTCGACTTCGGCGGACCGGCCCGCATTGGCGTCCACAGCCGGCGCCTGTGTCGCTGAAGGCGTGCTGGTTTCGGAGCGATCCATTACCACCACCGGAAGACCCTGCGGGAAAATGACCTCGCGCGCTTCATCCGGCATGGGTACGCCGTTGTCGACCAGCGCCCGCTTGATAAGCCTGAGCGCCGAGGATCGAACCTTGTTCGGCGAAAGCGTGCGGCCGTCTATCCAGAAGTGCGCCTTGAGGTTGACTGTTGCCGAGCCGAGGGCGTCGACCAGAACCATGGGAGGCGGCTCGTTCAAGATGGCGTCGTGATCGCGCAACACATCCACGATCAGCTTTTGCGTTTCGCCGATCGACGTATCGTAGCCGATGCCGACCTCCGCCGTTACCCGGCGGGCAGGCCCGGCGGTGTAATTCACGATCGTGCTCTTGAATACCGTCGCGTTGGGGATCTGAACGTGGTTTCCTTCCAGTGTCAGCAAGATGGTCGACCGGGTGTTCATTGTCTGCACGACACCTTCAAAGTCGGCAACCCCGATTACGTCACCCTGGCTGAAGGGGCGGCGGATAGACAGAAGCAGGCTGGCGAGAAAATTCTCGGCGATGTCGCGGAACGCGAAACCGATCACGATGCCGATGACGCCGGCGCCGCCCAGCAGCGAAACCGCAAGCCCGGTCAGCCCGGCAACCTGCAAGACGAGATAGACGCCGAGCAGCAGAATCGGGATCGCGATGGCGCGGGCGATCACATCGCGCAGGAAATCCTGCTCGACCCGCTGCGCAAGTAGGCGTCTTGCGAGCAAGGCGATCGCGCTCGACAGCCACCAGGCAAAGGGGAGAATCAGGACGGCGAGCACGATCAGCGGCAGCGAGACGGCGATCTTCCGGGCAAGCGCTTCGATCTCGCTAAAGGCCGGAGCGAAATCCCACTTGACCTCTTCGCGCACCTCGATCCGGTTCACCACCGCGACCGTGCCCTCGGTTCGCGCCGCCAGATCACGCGCCCAGACGCGCTGATCCTGGGAGCCGGCAATACCGTCGAGGAAAACGATACCTTCGTCCACACTGATCCGCACGTCGCGATACCAGCCCGTGGCCCGCAGGATCCGGCCGATCCGTCTTTCTATGGCTTCGTCCCGGGCCACCGGCTCGACGACCACCGCCTGGCCCGGTGCGGTTGCTTCTTCCTCGATTTGCGCATGTGATTGCGCGGATCCGAGAATCAGGGCGATGACCAGCGACACGGCAAGGACGGCAAGTCGCAGACCTGGAAGAATCGAGACCCGTGTTAGACCGGTTTCTGGCGGCGCCATGAGACATTCCTGATTTCAAGAGACCTTGCCGAGAGCATCACTAAACGAGAAGGCCTTCACGCGATCAAGTTGTCATGTGTTCGCCACCAATTCAGCCGCACGGGTATACATCGAAAGGGCAGCTTTTCCGAATCCTCTTAGCCCAGAGCGGACGGTCTGCATTCGGCCCCTTTGCACAATACCGCGCGAAGAAACACGTCCGGCAGCGACTGGCTGACTTGCTCCTTTTCCGCCGACTGGCCGAACGAACCCCCCCGGCCGGCACCGGTTCACCCGGCTGCGGAATCCTCTTCCCGCGAGTGACGAAATCGGCTTCAGTTATCGTAAGACATAAATCATGCCTGGCTGGCCGCGATCCAGGGCTCGCAGGGTTTGGGTCTCCACGGCGATGAGGCTATTCTCTCGGCATTGGGGAAATCGACCTAAGCAGTGACAGGTGCCGAAATTGACACTGCAGGCCGGCGTAAATCAGGCGCCGCCATTTTCTTCGAAACATCTCGTTGGCTTGCGGCCATCTCACATGTTCCATTCGAAAAATGGCAATACAATTGAGGTTTGCGCCATGACGCGTTATCCGACAATATGCCACGCACTTGATGGAGAGATATCTTGCAAAAGGCGACACACGAGCCGGAGTGGAATCCCACGCGGCTGAGAGAAGATCGTCCTCCCTATCTCGCCCTCCTTCAGCTTCTCCAGGACGACATCGAGAACGGCACCCTGCAGGCGGGTGTGCGCCTGCCACCGCATCGCAAGCTGGCGGCCCAACTTGGAATCGGCATTTCCACGGTAACAAAGGCTTATCGTACCGCGGGGCAGATGGGCCTGATCGGCGGGCGCTCGGGACAGGGTACTTTCGTGCTGAGCCCGAGGGACCGCTCATCTCCCGCCGAAACCGGCGACGACGTCAATCTCGGCTTCAACCTTTCGCCACGGATAGGCCAAAGGGAGGCGATCCGCGAGATCATGGCGGATTTGGGAAACGATCCGGTCCTCGACGACCTGTTCGCCCACAGTTCGATCGAAGCCCAGCGCGCGCACCGACAGACGATCGCGACCTGGCTGACGCGGCCGGGTTTCGCTCCGGGAAGCGATGACATCGTGCTTACCAACGGCGCCCAGCACGGGATCGACCTGGCCCTGAACCTCTTGGCCGCGCCCGGGGCCCCGATCCTCGTGGAAGAGCTGACCTATGTCGGCTTCAAGGCGCTCGCGGCCACCCGGCAATTTCCCCTCGTGCCGGTCGGAATGGACGAAGAGGGGATCACCCCCGAGGCTCTCGAAACAGCATTGATTGCGAGCGGAGCCAAAGTTCTCTATTGCATGCCCACGCTGCAAAGCCCGACCGCGCGCACCATGGGGCGCGAACGCCGGGAGGCCATCGCTCGCCTTGCGCGCAAGCATGACATCCGGATCATCGAAGACGACGTTTACAGCTTTCTCGCCTCGCAAGAGCTTCCGCCGATCGCCAGCCTGTGTCCCGAGCGGACAATCCATTTGTCGAGCTTCTCCAAACTGCTCGGGTTGGGATTTCGCCTCGGAGCCGCCGTCGTGCCGGCGGCCCTCAGGGACCAGGCGCAGATTGCGGTCCGGGCGACAGCCTGGACAACTTCGGCTCTCCTCACCGAAATAGTCGCGCGGCTTCTGGAAACGGGCAGGTTTCAGCAACTGGCCGATACCATGCGTCTTGAAAGCGCCGCCCGGGTGGAGATGTTTCGCAGCATCTTCGCGGATTTCGCCGATCTGCCGGACGGCAATGTCATGGGCTACCATACATGGCTGCCGCTGCCCTCGACGTCCGCCGCACAGGATCTCTACTACACAGCGCGCAATCAGGGCCTTTTGCTGACGCCCCCCGGTGCAGCCGCCGTGCCGTCGGTCGAGGAAGCGGGAATTCGCATCTGCCTGGGTGGCGATGCGGATCGCGGTTCCATTCAATCAGCCCTTCATCGGCTGAGGCGGATCATCGATACACCTGCCGAACAGTTTCTCACCTACGCCTGATCAATCCCCTCTGAAAGACACTTGATCGCGGAGCCCTCCCCCTGCTCCGCGCGCCTCGTGCTGCGCATAACAATCCCGCATTGCGAGTCGCAGGTTTGACAAACGTAACGACACATGAAAACTTTCGTCATAATACGTTTGTCAATGCGTCATGCCTTCAAAAGGGGGAACCCACTCGATGCGCTTACATGCCGCCAGTCTGGAAAGCGTTTTCACCGATGCAGCGCTTGGCCGAGGGGACTCCCGGGGGCCCTTCGGAGCCTATGCGGACATCTGTTGCAGCCATCAGGTGGCCTGGCAGATCACGACCGGACAGATCGGTATCGGTGAGACGCTGGAAGAAGCGGTTCCGACGAAGGAAATCAGACTCGGGGCAGTCGACTTCCACGAAGTCTGCCGCATCCTCGAGTCCGACAATTTTCTCTGCGGACGCCGAGTCCTGCCTGTGAGACTGGACTGCTTCGACGAGCATTTCCTGTGCGCCGAAGCGCTTTGCCGGCTTGCCGCCCGCAGTGCGTGCGACACGCTGAGAGCCGGTAGTGCACCGGATGTGATCGATGGATTTGCGCGCCTGTGCGACCGTCTCGACAACGCGGCATCCTCTCGCGATCTTTATCATTTCATCGAGGCCGAAGCGCACTTGCATCGCTTTGTCAGCGAACTGACGCGGAACGATCACCTCATCTCGCTCCTCAACGGGCTCGAACGCGGGCGCATTCGCTATCACTTCTTCACTTTCGAGCGGCATCCCGCAGTCATGGACGGGGTGGCCGAGCGGTCCCGCAAGCTGCTCGAAGCGCTGACCGGCCCGGATACCCGCAAAGCCACCGCCCAACTCGTCGCGATCAACCGCACCATCTGGCAAGCCGGCCATCAGTCGCTGGCCGCGCTGCCGGATGACCACCGTTTCAACTCCACCAGGCCCGAATAAAGAAAAGGGGAATGCAATGAGAAAATTCACGGCAGTGCTTGCCATCATGGCACTTGCGATAACGGCTGTACTGACGCCCGCCTCCGTGGCGAGCGCGCAGAGCCCATCCGCCGTCATCGACGCCATCAAGGAACGCGGCACGCTGCGCTATCCGGTCATGTCGGGCGAGGAGCCGGACTTCATTCGGGACCCTTCAACCGGCGAGTGGTCGGGCTTCTATCCGGACTGGGGTCGCCAGATTGCCGAGCTGCTCGGCGTGAAGATCGATTTCGTCGAGACGACCTGGGGCAACCTTGCCGCAGACTTCCAGGCCGACCGCATCGACCTGGCATTTGGCGTCAATCCCAATCCGAAGCGCGGCCTCGTGGTCGACTATGTGCTCGAGCCCATTGTCGAAGGCGTCTGGGTGGTTCTTGCCGCCGACGGCTTCGAGGTCACCAACTGGCGCGAACTGGACAAACCGGAGGTCCGCCTCGTGTCGCAGAGCGGCTCGACCATGGAGCTGATTGCAAAGACGATCGCGCCGAACGCGACCCACGTGACGGTCAAGAGCCGAGACCAGGCCGTGCTGGAGATGCAGTCCAAGCGCGCCGACGCCATTCTTCTCGCGGACCAGAACGGCGCCCAGCTGGACAAGGCGGGCATTGGCCATGTCGTGGTTCCGCAGCCGGTGCTGCGCAACCCGATGATGACGGCTGTCGCCCGCAAGGAAGGCAATGCCGGCTTCATCAACCTGCTCGCCAACTGGTCGATCCAGCAGCGCACCCTGGGGCTCGCCTGCGCCAAGATCACCAGTTACATGAAGCAGCGCGACATCGACCTCTCGACGGTTCCGGAATCGGGAAAGTACTGCTGATCGTAATTGGGCCGGTCCGGCTCGACGACAAAGGCGCTGCCTACTGAGCAAAAAGAAAAGCCCCCCGGAGCGAAGGCTCCGGGGGGCTTCGTGTTTCGCGCCGGGAGGTATGCGCGCTACACTCCGTTTCAGCCGCTGAAAGGTCCGTCGAGCCCTCCCGCATGGGCCAGTGCCATGAGCCTGTTCATCGCCATCATCAGATCCTCGCCGCCTTCGCCGGCATATGCCCGCAATTCGGACGGCTCGTTGAGGCCGGCAGCCTTTTCAAAGAAGGCCGCGATTGTCGCGGCGTCCTTTGCCGCCTGTTGGGCCTGCTCGTGTTGCTCGAGAAGATTCGCGAGACGCGGGGAATCGACACCGCCAATGCCTTTCGGCAGAACGCCGCCGCCACTGGTGTAGCCTGTGGGCAGCTTGCCCTTGCCGTTTATCACCCGCTTGTCGAGAATTGCCGCGCGAATCTGGTCGACGGCCTGACGGGCGCCGGCGACCCGTGTCGGATGATCCGTATCAGCCGCCGCATGCGGGAGAAGTTCGAGCCTGTCGCCGAACTCACCGACCAGGTCGAGATAGGGCAGCATCGGTCCGGAGAGAGCGCCGTCGGACGCATCCTTGAACAGATCCGCGTCGATTGCGGCATGCCCCACCTTGCCCGATCGCATCGCCTGCCCGAGCGCCGCCACGTCGACCAGTTCGCCGCGGTCGTAATTGACGACCAGGGCATTGTCCGCAAGCGCCGACAGAACCGTCCCGCCGACCAGCCCGGCGTTGGCGTAACGGCCTGTTTCCGGATCGCGCGCGCCAAGACCGACATGCACCGAGAACACGTCCGCGTCGCGCGCGGCGTCGACGATGTCATCGGCGAAGCGAAAACCCTCGGATTCGATCCAGGCCCTGTGCCGGGGGCGCGCATGGACGGTCACGTCCATTCCGAACGCGCGGCCGAGCTTGGCCACTTCGCGACCGATATTGCCGTATCCGACGACGCCCAACCGCAAGCCTTCCAGCTTCGTGGTCGGATAGTCCCGCAGATCCTTGCCGGTATCAAAGTCGCCGGCCGCCACGCGGTTGGCCATGTCATCGACGTCAAGATCGGGACGCACCTTGAGGATGGCCTTGAAAACCATCTGTGCCGTCGTGCGGCTGTTGATCCCCGGCGTATTCATCAGTGGCGCATCGCCGCCGCCGTTCGGCCCACCCCAGGACCGCGATCCCATATTGCCGGTGCCCGCGCCGATCCGCACGCCACCGAGCGGGAAAACGGCAGCCTCCGGAATGAACGAGGCCGCGGCGATAACGGCGTCATACTGACCATCGCCCGCCTCGGCGAGAAATTCAGCCTCGGTGCTCAGGTGCGGGAGGTAGAAGTAGTGCAGCTTTCCGGCTTCGAGCGTGCCGGAATCGCCCACACCGCCGGCATGGAAGGCGCCGCCGGTTTCCTCGATATAGGCACGCGCCTCAGAGGGATCGGGAACTCCGTCAGGCCCCTTCCGCAGCCCGATGAGATCGCAGATAAGTATCCTGGCTCCCGTTGCCGTGCGGTTTTCAGCCGTCATGTTCTTCTTTCCAGTTTTCTTTTTGCTGTTTCGTCCCGTGTCCTAGAACCGATCGCGCCGGAACGGTGTAAGGTCGACGGAGGTCGGCTGACCGGAAGCCATTTCGGCAACCACCTTGCCTGTCACGGCTCCGGCGATCAGGCCCTGATGACCGTGGCCGAAGGCGTAGATCACATTGTCCGCGCGCCCGGCCCGGTCGATGACAGGAATACTGTCGGGAGTTCCCGGACGGTGTCCCATCCAGCGGCTGACCTCGCCGTCCTCGATCTTCTTGAACATCGGCCTGGCCTGTTTCAGGAGCGCATCCGCACGATGCATGTTGGGTGGCTTGCGGAGGCCGGAGAACTCGACGTTGCCGGCGATCCGCAACCCCTCTTCCATCGGCGAGAGAACGAATTTCCTGTCCGCCGAGATCGTCTGGATCTTCAGCCCCGTGTCCGCGCCCTTGACCATGACGTGATAGCCGCGCTCGCTTTCGAACGGGATCCTGTCCCCCAACTGCCGGGACAGTTCCGTCGACCATGCACCTGCGGCGAGCACGAACTGGTCGGCCCGCATAACGGTTCCGTCTTCAAGCCGGACCCCGACCACCCGGCCATCCACTTTTTCGAAGGACGCGACCCGCGCACGATGGAAACGGGCGCCGTTCCGCGTCGCGAGTTCAGCGAGCTTGGCCACGAGCCTGCCGGGGTTCGGACACTGCCCCTGATCGGGCAGATAGACCGCGCTCTTGAAGATCGGCGCGAGCGCCGGTTCAAGGTCCTGGATTTCGCCCTGATTGAGGATTTCGACGCGCACGCCATGGCGCCGCCTGAGATCGAGGCCGTAGGCCCCCGAGGCGGCACCCTCCGCGCTCTCGTGGACGAAGAGCTGGCCGCGCTTCTGCAGAAGCTCCTCGCATCCCGCTTCCTTGATCAGCGGCTCGTAGCACTCGAAGGTGAACCGGTGCAGCGACCGCATGGCGGCCGAGATTTCCTCGACGCGCGACTTGCGGCTGGCCGCGAGGAAGCGGAGCAGCCACGGCAGGGCATGGGGGAGATAGGCAAGCCGCACATGCAACGGGCCTTCCGGATCCATGAGCCATTTGGGCACGTTACCGAGAACGCCCGGCATCGAGTTCGGGATGCAGGAACCCGGGCAGATACCGCCCGCGTTCCCGTAGGAGCACTGGTCCTTGGAACCGGGGATGGCGGGGTCGACGACGTCGACCCCAAACCCGGCCTTCAAGAGGTAGTTGGCGACAGAGACGCCGATGATCCCCGAACCGATGACGAGGACGTTTCCACCTTGTTTGCGTGGCATTTGACTGGCCATCATGACCGCCTGCCCTTCTTTGCTGCGACTTGCTCTTGCGCTTCTGATTACGGCGTGACGTCGGTGACTTCACCGGCGCGGAACGCGGGCAGCGAGCGCGCGACCATCATCTGCAGCATGCGGAAATCCGAAAGGTAGGCCATGAACTTGTAGCCCATCTTGCGCATGTCGGCGCCGTAGGCCACCGAGCCGCAGTGAATGCCCGGGACCACGCCGGCTTCCTTGCACTTGGCGGCGATGTATTCGATCGCCTCGTAGACCGCCGGATAGCGCGGGTCGAAGCCCGGCTTCTCGCCCATCGACACGGCCAGGTCGGAGGGGCCGACGAAGATCGCATCGAGGCTCGGGGTCTTGAGGATGTCCTCGAGATTCTTCACCGCCTGGTCGCTTTCGATCATCGCCATGGTGATGACCGTGTCGTTGGCGTGCTGGAAGTAGTCGGCACCGGCGTAGAGCGAGGCGCGGAGCGGGCCGACCGAACGGCCGCCCTTCGGATAGTAGCGGCAGGCGTGAACGAAGGCCTGTGCCTCTTCCGCGGTGTTGATCATCGGGCAGATCACGCCATAGGCGCCGGCATCGAGCACCTTGCCGATGATGGCCGGATCGTTCCACGGCACGCGGACGAAGGGCGCCGTCTCGGTGATCGAGATCGCCTGGAGCATCGGCAGCGCGTCGACATAATCGCAGGCCCCATGCTGAAGATCGATCGTCAGCGCGTCCCAGCCCTGCTGCGCCATCAGTTCGGCGGAGATGGAGGAAGGCACGGCGAGCCAGCCGGTGATGGCTTCCTCACCCTTGGCCCAAAGGTCCCTGACCTTGTTGTTGCGCATTGGAAAAGTCCTTTCCGTCAGTCGTTGAGGATCAGATCGGCAGCCTTCTCGGCCATGGCGATCGTGGTGATGTTGGTGTTGGCTGATATGATGGTGGGCATGATCGAGGCATCTACGACCCGAAGGCCCTCGACCCCGCGAACCCGGCACTTTTCGTCGAGCACGGCATAGGGATCGCTGTCCGGTCCCATCTTGCAGGTGCCCGATACGTGCCAGCCGGACCAGACCGAATCGCGCACCCAGTCGACGAGCATGTCTTCGTTCTGCATCATCTGGTCCATGCGGTCGGTAGTGCCGAATTTGTGCTTGAGCAGCGTGTCCCGGAAGAACGGCGCGTAGTCGAACATGAAGGCCGCCGAACCGGTCTTGAACCAGTTCGACGCCTTGCGGACCGACAGGGCGCGAGCCTCGTCGCTGTAGCCTGCGAGGAACCAGGTGTTGACGTGCTGGCGCACCTCCGGGGAGGTCATGATCGCGTAGATGCGCTTAAACCCGTCGACCAGCCGCCTGAGGTCGCGCCCGTCGGATGCAAGATTGAGATCGACCTGCGGCTCGTCGCTGGACGAGGCGGTCCTGAGCGTGACGGTGCCGCGGGAATAGGACTTGTTCACGCAGACATTGAGCGCGCCCATGGCCTTGCCGAGCGGATGCCAGCCTGCCCGGTTGACCGGCATGAGAAGCATGTCGCCTTGATGGCACTCTGCCTCGCCGGAGGAATACCGGACACCGAGGAAGATATGGCGCCGCTGGCCCGGCTTGAGACGGGCGGAACGCTTGAAATGGGCGCCGACCGCAAGATGCGGGTGGTCGGTGAGGTTTTCGCCCACGCCGGGACGATCGGCGACGACATCTATACCGAGCCGCTTGAGCGCGGCCGCGGGACCGACACCTGCACGCATCAGGATGGCCGGCGAGTGGAGCGCCCCGGCGCAAATGATGATTTCCGCGGCGTGATAGTCGCGCGTCTCGCCTTTCCGCTTCACCGTAACCCCTGTGAAGCGGCGACCTTCGGACAACAGGCCCTTCACCTCGGACTCTGCGAAGATATGAAGGTTCGCGCGCCTGCGCGCCTCGGCGTTGAGGTAGCCGAGCGCGGTGGAGACGCGACGGTCGTTCTCGTTGGAGAGCGGCAGCGGGAACGATCCGTCCTCAAAGGAGGCGTTGTAATCCTCCCGGTAGGGCAGTTCCGGTTCGACGACCTTCAGAACCGAACGGGTGAAGCCCGCCCAGTCTTCCGGAAAGACGCGCCGAATCGGGATCGGACCGGCCTTGCCGTGCAAGTCGCCATCGAAGTCGAGATCACGCTCGAGCTTCTTGAAATAGGGCAGCATGTCATCCCAGCCCCAGCCGGGAAGACCAAGATCACGCCATTCGTCGTAATCGTGAGGCAGGCCGCGAACGGCAAACTGTCCGTTGATGCTGGACCCGCCGCCCATCACCTTCGCCTGCTCAAGCTTGGAAGGCTTGACCGGCGCGGAATTCTGGCGCGGGGATCGCGTGTTCACACGCAGTTCCGTCCAGTGAAAGCGGGGATCGAAATAGGAAAGGCCCGGATAGCTGTCCGCGATGACGTCGGGAACGTCGTCCGGGGGCGTATCCGGCCCGGCCTCGAAAAGAGCCACCTGGTGGTGCCCGTTTTCCGAAAGCCGGCCGGCCAGAGCGGCCCCGGCGGATCCACCGCCGACAATGATGTAGTCGAACTTCATTCCCGTATACCTGACTAGCGGTAGTTGACCCAGACGGCCTTTTCACGAAGGAAAGCGTCAATTCCCGCGCGCCCCATGTCCTGACCGATGCCGGAGCCCTTGTAGCCGCCGGCTTGGTAGGTGAATTCAGGGTCTCGTCCGTGCTGGTTGACCCAGACCATGCCGGCCTCGATGCCGTCTGCCGCCTTGAGCGCCTTGGCCATGTCGCTGGTATGGACGCTGGCCGACAGGCCGTAGACGGGGTGCGCGCACATCGACAGGCCTTCCTCGAAATCCGAGAAGCGGCTGATGCTGGCGATGGGGCCGAAAAACTCGTCGGTGTAGCCGATGTTGTTCTCGTCGACGTCGGTGAGCAGGGTCGGGTTGTAGAACGGACCTTCGTTTCGCGATTCCATCACCGAGCCGCCGGTAATCACCGTCGCTCCCTGGCTGATGGATTCGCGAACCATTCCGTCGATGCGGGCGAGCTGGCCAGTGGAGATGATCGAGGGGAACGTGGTGGTCTCGTCCCAGGTGGGACCCGCCTTGATCGCCTTGGTCCGTTCGATGAGCTTCTCGGTGAATTCGTCGGCAATCTTGTCCTCGACGATGATCCGCGAGCCTGCGGTGCAGACCTGACCCGCATTGCCGATGAAGGCGTTGGCAACCCGCACCGATACCGCGTCGAGATCGCCGGCGTCGGCAAGGACGAGCTGCGGGCTCTTGCCGCCGAGCTCGAGAACCGTCGGCTTGATGCCCGATTGGGCGGCAAGCGTCATGATCGCCGCACCGGTCTTGGTCGAACCGGTAAACGAGATCATGCCCACATCCGGATGCTTGACGATTTCCGCGCCTGTGGTGTGGCCCAGACCGTTGATGACGTTGAACAGACCTGCCGGGACGCCGGCTTTCGCCGCGATATCCGCGAGCGCCATGAGGCTGTGAGGTGTGAGTTCGGAGGTCTTCATGATCACCGCGTTACCGGCGGCGAGCGCAGGCGCGAGCTTCCAAGTGGCGGTGATTATCGGGAAATTCCACGGAACGATACCGGCCACGATGCCGTAGGGTTCCTTGCGGACATAGGAGAGAACATTGTCTTCCGTCGCCGTGACCAGACCCTCGACCTTGTCGCAGAACTCGGCGTAATAGCGGATCACGCCCGCCGTACGGACGGCGTCACCGGTGATCGTTCCGGAGATCAGGCGGCTCGATCCGAGCGCTTCCACCCGGCCGAGATACTCGGCATTGGCCTCGACGGCCTCGGCGAAGCGGAAAAGGATCCTGGCGCGTTCCCGCGGCTTGATCTTCGCCCAGCCGGATTCGGACAGCCCCTTCTTCGCGGCTTCGACGGCCATGTCGACCGCGTTTGCTCCACCGTCGGTGATCGGGGAGATCGCCACCTGGTCGGAGGGGCGCAGCACGGCGATTTCCTCACCGGGCAGACTGACGAACTTGCCGCCGATGTGATGGCCGGACGGCAGGGTGACCGTGTCGGGGTTGAATGTAAGCGTCACGTGTATTCCTTCGGGGCCGTGGCTGCGGCCCTCTTCTTGATCGGTTGGGTCCGGCCGGCCTGGCCGGTTCGGGCGTCAGGCCTCTGTGGCCTCTTCTTGAATGCGCGCCTCCAGGAAGGGGCGAAGCAGGTCGGCGGATTCGTGGAACCGACCGACGAAGCTCTTGAGACGCGGGTGTTTGGGATGAAGCAGCACTTCCTCGGGGGCGCCCTGTTCGGCCACCGTCCCCTGATCGAGGAAAACCACGCGGTCGGCGACCTCGAAAGCGAAGCCGAGTTCGTGGGTGACGATCACCATGGTCATGCCGGATTTCGCCAGATCCACCATTGCGTTCATCACCTCTCCCACCAGTTCGGGGTCGAGGGCCGACGTCGGCTCGTCGAAGAGCATGACCTTGGGGTGCATCGCCATGGCGCGGGCGATCGCCACACGCTGCTGCTGACCGCCGGAGAGCTGGCGCGGATATTTCTCGCCATGCTCGCCGAGCCCCATAAGCTCCAGGAGCCGCAGGGCTTCCTTGCGGGCTTCCGCCTTGGATTCGCCCCGGACGATGACCGGACCTTCCATGACGTTCTGGATCGCCGTCTTGTGCGGGAACAGGTTGAACTGCTGGAACACCATTCCGGTCTTCGAGCGGATGCGGTTGACCTCCGACTGGCTGATCGCCGGACGCCGGCTGCCCTCTGCATCGACGTTGAAGATGAACTCGCCGTCGATGTTGATCGAGCCGCTATTGGGCGTGTTGAGCAGATTGATGCAGCGCAGGAGCGAGGTCTTGCCGGAACCCGAGGCTCCGATGAGGACGACGACCTCGCCCTCCTTCACATCGAGATCGACGCCCTTGAGCACCTGCTTGTCGCCGAAAGCGAGGCAGATACGATCAAGTTCGAGAACGTTGGCGCGGCTGTCATTGGCAGCCTCGACCGGCACTTTTGCGAGGGGGGTCTCTGCGGTCATCAGATCTTGCCTCCGACCTTCTCGAGACGACGCGACAACATGGTCAGCGGCACGAGAAGAATAAGGAAAATGACGCCGACGGCGGTGTAGATCTCCATCGGGCGGTAGGTGAAGGAGCTGATGTAGCTCGCCTGATAGAGGAGGTCCGGAACCGTGATCATCGACAGGAGCGTGGTGTTCTTCATCTGGATGATGGACTGGCCGGCCAGCGGCGGAATCATCTTGCGGAACGCCTGCGGGAGGATGATGCGGCGCATCCGCTGGCTGTAGGACATGCCGATCGCGGTGGCGGCATCCGTCTGGCCCGGGTCGATCGACTGCACACCGGCGCGCAGGATTTCGGCATAGAACGAGCCGACGTAGCAGCTCAGGCCGATGAAGCCCGCCCAGAACTTGGTGATGTTCAAATTGGCGAAGATCGGAAAGGCGTAATAGATCCACAACAGCGCCACGAGCAGCGGGATGTTGCGGAAGAATTCGACATAGATCTGGCCGATGAGCACCAGCGGCCGGAAGGTGCTGAGCTGGATCAGGCCGATGACGAGGCCGATCACCAATCCTGCGGCGATGGTGATGACGGTGAAGTAGAGCGTCATCAGCAACCCGTCCCACAACAGGCCGGCATTGCTGGTGATTACCGAGAAATCAAACATGGCATTCCTCATGGAACGCTTCGCCCGACACAGTGGCGGGTCGGAACGGCTGGGCAGAACTCACCGGCCGTCCGAAGACGGCCGGTGCAGGGCGATGTCAGAAGCTGAAGCCTTCCGGCAGGATCGACAGGTCGATACCGCGGGCTTCCCAGGCACGGGCGAGCTTGCCCTGTGCGAGGCCGAGCGAGCGTTCCTGCTGCACCCAGTTGGTCAGGAAGTTGATGAAGCCGGCATTGCCGGGCTTGCGGGCGACGGCGAGCGTGGCGGGATTGCGCAGGATCGGCTCGGGAAGCGAAACGTCGCCGATGTCCTGGTTGGTTATCTGGAGGGCATCGAAGACAGCGAGCACGACGGCGTCGGCACGACCGGCCTGAAGCTCCATCAGAGCCTGACCACGGTCCTCGACCGGGGTGATGGTGGCCTTCGGCAGCAGTGCCTCAGCGACGATCTGCATGGTCGAGCCCTTCTGGACCACAACATTCTTTTCCGGATTGTTGAGCTCATTCCAGGTGGCGACAGGCTTGCCCTTCGGTGTCAGCGCGGCCCAGGCGTCGGTGAAGATCGGCTCCCACAGATAGTCGACCACGAGGCCGCGCTTGGGGTTCGGGTTCACGCCGATGGCGACGTCGATCTTGTTGGACTGGAAGTCGGCGGCCAGGTTGCCCCAGGTGGTTTCGACCGGCTCGATTTCGACACCGAGCTGTTCGGCGACTTCGCTGAGAAACTCGACATAGAAACCACTCCATTCGCCGGTTTCCTTGTCCTTGATGTACCCGGGCTCTTCACCGGTCATGACCGGTATCTTCAGAACGCCCGATTCACGGATTTCGTTGATGACCTTGGACGGATCGTCATCGGCGACGGCGGGAGCAGCGGCGGCGGTGAGCAGCGAGAGGCCAACGGCGGCGGCTGCGAAGAATGAACTGAACTTAGACATATCAAGTTCCCCTTTTTATTCAGTTGCAGAGAAACCCGCGCGAAAGCGGATCATCGCTTTCGAACAGGATGGTTTGGGTGGAGGTGATAAAGGCGCTTCCCTCGATCTCGACGATGCTGGCCGAGCGTTCACCGACCGGCTGCGTTCCGGCGAGGCGAAGAGTGAAAGGAATTCCGAGGATGTTGCGCGCCGTGTAGGCCTTCTCCGGGGCGAGTTGCCCGGTCTCGAGAAGCCAGCACATGCGCGCGGCAGAACCGGTGCCGCAAGGCGAGCGGTCGAACTTGTTGGAGGCGAGAACGAGGAAGTGGGTGGCATCGTCGGGTGCCGAGGCACTGTAGAACAACACGCTCGGCATCGCCGCGTCGCCGATGACTTCGCTGCCGATCAGCGCCTTCGACAGCGCCGACTTGATGGCCCAGCCGGCCCGCATGAGCGAGGACGCATTGGCCGGCGCGAGCTCCAGCCCAAGCGCATCCGCGTCCACCAGCGCATACCACATGCCGCCATAGACGATCGGCGCATCCACCGGGCCGACGTCTTCGACATCCACCTTGACGCTATCGATCCCGACATAGCTCGGCACATTCCTGAGGCGAACAGAGGAAAGGGTGCCGTCATCCGCCCAGCTCAGCCCGACCGTGACGACACCAGCGGGCGTCTCCAAGGTGAAGGTGTCCCCGCTTTCGGAGGTAATCGCTCCGGTGAAGGCAAGCGTCTTGGCGAAACCGATCGTGCCGTGGCCGCACATGTCGAGATAGACATAGGAGGAAATGAAGAACACGCCGAAATCGGCAACTTCGGACGGAACCTGGACGGCGCCCACCATCGCGGCGTGGCCGCGCGGCTCGTGCAGGAGCGCTGACCGAAGATGGTCGAAGCGGGCGCGGAAGTCGTCGCGGCGGGCGCGTACGGAGTTCCCCTTGAGAGCCGGCACCCCGCTCAGGATCACCCGCGTCGGGTGACCCGCCGTGTGGCTGTCGATCGTACTGAAGGCTGCAGCGAGAGACACCATGGCGGAAGCTACTCTCCGAAAGCCTGCCGGACCCCGTCGCGCATCGTCTGCCAGATCTCGCGAATGAGGTTCTCGGTCATAGACTGCGCCGCCGCGCCATCTCCGGCGAGGATCGCATCGTAAATGCGGGACGTATCCTCCAGCGACAGGCGGACGATGTCGGGGTTTTGTTCGTAGGCGTGGAAACGGTAGCGAAGCGCCTGCTTCTCGAGCCCGGCAAGCAGCCGCATGAGCGTCTTGTTGCCGGAGAGTTCGTAGGTCAGGAAAGAGCCGCGCACGTCGACCGAAAAGAAGGCCCTCGCGTCGTTGCTCGCCTGCGCCTTCCGCAACTCCTCGCGCAAGACATGGAACTGCGCCTTCTTCTGCGGCTCGTCTGCCTCGGCGGCCTGGCACGCAACCAGCCCTTCCAGCTCGATGCGGCAGGTATAGACTTCGTCGAAATCGCGCAGTGACAACGGCGAGACCCAGATCCCGCGGCGCGCTTCGCGGATGACCAGACCGTCGCGCTCCAGCATTCTCAGCGCTTCGCGTACCGGCGAGCGGCTGACGCCATAGCGCTCTGAGACCACTTCCTCGGTCAGACGCTCGTTCGATTTCAAGCGACCAAAGATGATCTCTTCCTCGAGAAGAGCCGCGAGGTTGTCAGGGATGGCCGCCGATAAAGCGCTTTGTCTGGTCAAAATCATATCGACACCATACTGTATACAATGTACTAGTCAAGCAGATTGTGATGGCTACCCGGTCCACCTCCCGGGCAGCGGGGCCAGCGCACACCAACAGAATGAAAAGGAGTGCTCCATGTACGGGGAAAAGCTTGAATTGCTGATTGACGGCAAGTTCCGCCAGGGCTCGGAAGGAAAGGGAGAAGACCTCATCAATCCGGCAACCGAAGAGGTCCTCGCCCATCTCCCGCACGCCTCGACCGCGGATCTCGAGGAAGCGCTCCAGGCCTCGCAGCGCGGCTTCATCGCCTGGAAGGCAAAGACTGCCCAGGAACGCTACGTGATCATGTCGAAGGCGGCCAATCTCATCGAGGAGCGCAAGGAAGCCATCGCGCGCATCCTGACGATGGAAAACGGCAAGCCGCTCGCCGAATCGATCGGCGAGGTCCAGTTCTCCGCCGACGCGACGCGCTGGTATGCGGAAGAAGGCAAGCGCGCCTACGGGCGCATCGTGCCCGCGCGCGTTCCGGGCGTGCGTCAGATGGTGTTCAAGGAACCGGTGGGACCCGTGGTGGCTTTCGCCGCCTGGAACTTCCCCGCCAGCAACGCCATCCGCAAGATTGCCGGTGCGCTCGGCGCCGGCTGCTCGATTATCCTGAAACCGGCCGAGGAAACGCCGGGCACGGCAATCGCCTTTGCGCGCGCCTTCCAGGAAGCCGGTCTGCCTGACGGCGTGCTAAACATCGTCTTCGGCAATCCGGCCGAGGTCTCCGAATATCTCGTCGCCTCGCCGATCCCGAAAAAGGTCTCGCTCACCGGCTCCACCCGGGTCGGCAAGCTTCTTCAGAAGCAGGCGGCGGACACCCTCAAGCGTTGCACCATGGAACTGGGCGGCCATGCGCCGGTCATTGTTCACCACGATGCCGATCTCGAGAAGACGCTCGATATGCTCGTGGCCTTCAAGTACCGAAACGCCGGTCAGGTCTGCACCTCGCCGACGCGCTTTTATGTTCACGAATCTCTCTATGACAAATTCGCCGCGGGCTTTGCGGAACGTGTCTCCAGGCTGAAGGTCGGCTATGGTCTCGACGAAGGCGTGCAGATGGGCCCGATGATCGCGCCGCGGCGCCTCGACGCCATGGACAAGCTGATTGCCGATGCCGTATCCAACGGCGCCAAGGTCATCGCGGGCGGGGAACGACTGGGCAACAAGGGCTATTTCTTTGCTCCCACGGCACTCCGCGACGTCAACGACAACGCCTTGATCATGTCGGAGGAGCCCTTCGGTCCGATCGCGCCGACCACCGCGTTCTCCGACTTCGATTCCGTGATCGAGCGAGCCAACAGCCTCGAATACGGCCTTGCTTCCTTTGTCTTCACCAAGGATCTCCACCTGGCGCAGAAAACCGAAATGGCCCTCAATGCGGGACTTGTCGGCGTCAATGGAATGGCCGTCTCCACACCGGAAACACCCTTCGGGGGCGTCAATGAATCCGGCTATGGTTCGGAAAGCGGGACGGAAGGTCTCGAGGCTTTCCTGCGGACGAAGTTCGTCAGCGAGACCGGCTGGGCCTGACCGACGCTACAGTGCGCACTAAAACGGCGGCCTTCGGGCCCCGTTTCCCTACTTTCACCTGCCCTCCTCACCCGCCAAAAGGCAATTGCGATCAGGCTCCATTTCCGCCACGCCGGTCACCAGAGAACCGGACACCCGGATCGATCGGAGGGTCCCCTGAGGCTTGACTGGAGGTTCACTTGTCGCTGGAGGTGGTTTGCCGTGCCGAAAGCATATTCACTTATTTGCGCGGGCACGTTGTAACGTTCGTGGACGCCGCATCACCGGCATAGTGTCGCGCACACTGATCGAAGACCACTTCCCTGACCACCGAGGTCTGGGACGCATGACGCGCCGCCGCCCTTCCGGCCAGAGATCCGGGTGTTGCCTATCATCAACGCGCGCTCGCGCGATGTCATGCGACGTTTGCTTGATCTCGCCGATGACCGGATCGTGCGCCGCCGTCGATAGATTGCAGGACCGGACGCACAAACAAAGCTTCTTCCCGGCGTTTACCGGGCGGAAGAGACCTGCGACAGGATCCATGCCTCGAATGCCCTCGATGCCGGGATATCCGTCTTCCCCTCCGGCGAGACGAGATAATAGTTGTTCTCGGTCGTCAGCGACCGGTCAATGACGACTTTCAGCCGCCCGGATGAAAGTTCGCCCTCGATGAGGTAGCGCGGCAACAGCGCAAAACCGAGCCCCGCGGTGGCAGCCTCGATGATCATGTTGAACTGGTCGAAGCGATGGCCGTGGAAGGCAAGCAGACCGGTTCCGCCATTCTGCTCGAACCAGTCGGCCCATTGGCGCGGCCGGGTCGCAAGATGGAGCAACGGGCAGCCCGAAAAGTCCTCCACCCTGTGAACTGAATGCCGGGACAAGAGACCGGGGCTCCCGACCGGCAGGATGACCTCGCTGCACAGATAGGTGCAGCTCGCATGCGCCCAGACAGGCTGTCCGTAGTGGATCGCCAGATCGAAATCCTCCTCCGCGAGATCGAACGGCAGGGAATGCGAGGCGATGTTGACGACGATGTCGGGGTGCCTTGCGGTGAAATCGGCAAGCCGCGGCAACAGCCATCGGCTTGCAAATGTCGGCAGGGCGGAAAGGGAAAGCGAACTTCGCCCGTCAGCCGAAGCCATCGCGCGCTGCACCATTTCTTCGGACTGGGCGAGAATCCGCAGCACGGAGGGAAGCAGCGACCTGCCTATGGCGGAGAGGACCACGCGCCGCCGCACCCGCTCGAAGAGCGTGACGCCAAGCTGCGTTTCCAGCGTCCGGATCTGCCGGCTTACCGCGCTCTGCGTCAGGTTCAGCTCGGCAGCCGCCTGGGTGAAGCTTCCGTGCCGCGCCGCACATTCGAACGCCTGCAGAACGGAAAGGTCGGGAATGAGATTGCGGTTCAGATTCATTCCGTTTTCGCATGAATTGAGGCCAAATCATCGCAATAACTTTGCGATGACATCCGTTATTACGACCAAACAGAATGATTATGCCAGACAAAACGACGACGAGACCCATGCCAGAGAGCAAGTTTGCATCCGCCGATTCCCTGCGCGCCGCTTTTTCGGCGGCCATGTCGGACATGTATCGCACAGAGGTCCCCGCCTACGGGACGCTGATCCGACTGGTCGAGGCGGTGAACGCGGAAACGCTCGCCGGCGATCCCGATCTCGCCCGACGACTCGCGGCGACGGATTCTCTCGACCGCATCTCCGCCGAAAGGCACGGCGCGATCCGGCTGGGGACGGCCGCCGAACTGAAGATGATGCGGCGCGTCTTTGCGGTCATGGGCATGTATCCGGTCGGCTACTACGATCTGTCGGCTGCCGGCGTTCCCGTTCACTCGACTGCCTTCCGCCCTGTGGGCGATGGCCCTCTCAAGCGAAACCCGTTCCGTGTCTTCACCTCGCTCCTGCGGCTGGAACTGATTGCCGATGAGGATCTGCGCGCCCAGGCCGCGGAAATTCTCGATGCCCGCGATATCTTCACACCCGGCGCGCGCGACCTTGTCGAGAAAGCAGAACGCGACGGTGGCCTCTCCCCGGAGGATGGCGTCCGCTTCGTCGAGGAAGTGCTCGAAACCTTCCGCTGGCACGACAAGGCAGTGGTCGATACGGCCATGTACGACCGGCTTCATGCCGCGCACCGGCTGATCGCCGACATCGTCTCGTTTCGCGGGCCGCACATCAATCACCTTACCCCGCGCACGCTCGATATCGACAAGGTGCAGGACCGCATGCCGGCCGAGGGGATCAACCCCAAGGCGGTCGTCGAAGGTCCGCCGACGCGCCGCTGCCCCATCCTTCTGCGCCAGACGTCGTTCAAGGCACTCGAGGAGCCGGTGGGCTTCGTCGGCGCGGACGGCGCCTGGGAAGAAGGCTCACACACGGCCCGCTTCGGCGAGATCGAACAGCGTGGCGTGGCACTGACACCGAAAGGCCGCGCCCTCTACGACGACCTTCTGACCAGGGCGCGCGCGAAAGTGCGCCCCGCGGCCGACGGCTCGAATGCCGACGCGTACCGCGCCGCACTCGCCGAAGCCTTCACCCCCTTCCCCGACGACTGGAACGACATTCGCCGCGCGGGACTGGGCTATTTCGCCTATTCGCTGACCGAGAAAGGGCAGCGCACGGGGGTGAAGAACGGCGATATCGAGACCGCCCTCGAGGCCGGACTGGTGCAGTTCGATCCAATCGTCTACGAGGATTTCCTGCCCGTGAGCGCCGCCGGCATCTTCCAGTCCAATCTCGGCGACGGCGCAGCACAGGAATTCGTTGCGGGCCCCAACCAGCGCCGTTTCGAGAACGATCTCGGCGCTCCGGTGCTCGATGAATTCGCCCATTATGCCGAGATCGAAGCCGCATCCGTTCGGGACTGCCTGCAGGCAGCCGGTGTGGCGGCCGCGGAATGACATGACACCAGAAGCCGTTGCGGATCATATCGGCGCCTTGCGCGCACAACTCGGCGAGAAAGGCCTTCTTGCCGGCGGCGACCTTGCGGCCTACGAAACCGGCGCACGATACGATCAGGGCCGCGCCGCTTTCGTCATGCGACCGGCAACGACCGCCGAGGCTTCGCAAGCTGTCGCCTATTGCGTCCGCCACGGCATTCCGGTGATCCCGCAATCGGGCAACACCGGCCTCGTCTCCGGATCGACGCCCGATGAGACGGGCTCCCAAGCCATCCTCAGCCTAGACAGGATGACCGCCGTCTTCGAGGTCGATGCGGTCAACCAGACTGTGAGGGCCGGCGCCGGCTGGCGTCTTTCCGCACTCAACGCGCGCCTTGAAGCCGATGGACTGTTCTTCCCGATCGATCTCGGCGCAGTCCCCATGCTGGGTGGCATGATTGCAACGAACACCGGCGGCTCCCGCTTCCTGCGCTATGGCGATGTGCGTGCCAATACGCTCGGACTCGACGTTGTTCTCGCTGACGACGACGGCACGGTGCTCGAACTCGGATCCGGCTTGCGCAAGGACAATACCGGCATCGACTGGAAACAGCTGTTCATCGGAAGCGTCGGCGCGCTGGGTGTTGTGACCGAGTGCATTCTCAATCTCGAAGCTTTGCCGCAACAGGGCGCTGCAACGCTTCTGGTCCCCAGCTCGGCCGACGCGGTGCCGGCGCTCTTGATCGCGATGGAACGGGCCTTCGGTGACACGCTTTCGGCTTTCGAAGGGATGTCCGGCAATGCGATCCGCGCGGCTTTCGCGCACGTGCCTCATCTTCGCAACCCGTTCGAAAACGGCGAGGTTCCGGATTTCGTCATCCTGGCGGAACTGGCCCGCTCCAACGCGGCGCGCGCGGGCGAACAGCCGCTTGACGCCCTGCTGGAGGAGGTGCTTGCCGAAATCTGGGAGAACGGCGACGATCTGCTCTCCGACGCCCTGATGGGGCCGCCCGAAGATATCTGGGCGCTCCGCCACGCGCTATCGGACGGCGTGAAGAATGCCGGAAAGCTCATCGCCTTCGATCTGGCGTTCCGCCGGGGCGATGTGATGGACTTCCTGTCCTATATGAAGGCTGAACTGGCGAAAGCCTTCCCCATGCTGACCGTCTGCGATTTCGGCCATCTGGGCGACGGCGGCGTTCACTTCAATCTGATCGCGCCGCATGACCATCCCGCCCTTGCCGATCCGGGCTTCGAGACTTCGGTGCGGGATCTGGTCTTTTCGGTCGCGGTCGAGCGCTTCGGCGGCAGTTTCAGCGCCGAACACGGAATTGGCCGGAAGAACCAGGCCTACTACGATCGCTATACGCCCGAGGCGATCCGCGACCTCGCAGCCAGGCTGAAACAGGCCATATCGCCGGCGCCTCTTGGTGCGGCGATTTTCTCGAACACACGCACGAAATAACGACAGAACAAGACGGAGAGATATTATGACCAGCACAGTCGACGTGAAAACGGAAACCAGCGCCCTCCTCGACAAGCTCGGGGTCGCGCGGTCCGCCTGGACCGGCGGCGACATGGCATCCTATTCGCCTGTGAGCGGCGAGGAAATTGCCCGGTTGCCGGCGATGTCGGCGAACGATTGCAATGGTGCGATCGACGCCGCCGATGCCGCCTTCAAGGCCTGGCGCAAGGTGCCCGCCCCGCGCCGCGGCGAACTTGTCCGGCTGCTCGGTGAGGAACTGCGCGCCGCCAAGGACGATCTCGGCCGGCTGGTCTCGATCGAAGCGGGCAAGATCCCTTCCGAGGGCGCCGGCGAAGTTCAGGAGATGATCGACATCTGCGATTTCGCGGTCGGCCTGTCGCGGCAGCTCTACGGTCTCACCATCGCCACCGAGCGCCCCGGCCACCGGATGATGGAAACCTGGCACCCCCTCGGCGTCGTGGGCGTGATCACCGCATTCAACTTTCCGGTTGCGGTCTGGTCGTGGAACACAGCGCTGGCACTCGTCTGCGGCAATTCGGTGGTCTGGAAGCCGTCGGAAAAGAGCTCGCTGACGGCGCTGGCGTGCCAGGCGATCCTCGAACGTGCCCTCAAGCGCTTCGGTGACGCGCCGGATGCCCTGATGCAGGTGCTTATCGGCGACCGCGTCGTCGGCGAGGCCATCGTCGACAATCCGAAGGTCGCACTGGTCTCGGCCACCGGTTCCACCCGTATGGGACGCGAGGTCGGCCCGCGGCTCGCAAAACGCTTCGCCCGTGCGATCCTCGAACTCGGCGGCAACAATGGCGGCATCGTCTGCCCCACCGCGGACGTGGACATGACGCTTCGTGCCGTCGCCTTCGGCGCGATGGGCACAGCCGGCCAGCGCTGCACCTCGATGCGCCGTCTCTTCGTCCATGAGAGCCTCTACGACAAGCTGGTCCCGCGCCTGAAGGCCGCCTATGAGAGCGTTTCGATCGGCAATCCGCTCGAAACGTCCGCACTCGTCGGCCCGCTGATCGACAAGCTCGCCTTCGACAACATGCAGAAGGCGCTCGAGGCCGCAAAGGCAGCCGGTGGCAGCGTGACCGGCGGTGAGCGGATTACCGACGCCGGGAAGGACACGGCCTATTACGTGCGTCCGGCGATCGTCGAAATGCCGGAGCAGACGGGCCCCGTGCTCGAGGAAACCTTCGCGCCGATCCTCTACGTGATGAAGTATTCAGACTTCGACGCCGCGATCGAAGCGCACAATGCTGTGGGCGCAGGCCTTTCCTCGTCTATCTTCACCCTCGACATGCAGGAAGCCGAACAGTTCCTCTCGGACGAGGGATCCGACTGCGGCATCGCCAACGTCAATATCGGCACATCGGGCGCCGAAATCGGCGGCGCCTTCGGTGGCGAGAAGGAAACCGGCGGCGGTCGTGAATCGGGTTCGGACGCCTGGAAGGCCTATATGCGCCGGGCGACCAATACGGTGAACTACTCCAAGCAGTTGCCGCTCGCCCAGGGCGTCTCCTTCGACATCGAGTAGGGTCATGACCATCGCATCCAGCATGGAGGAAGCGGGCTTCCGGTCCGCTTCCCGCATCGCCTCAATCGGCGTTTCGCAGATCCTCGAGATCGGCCGCAAGGCTGCAGCACTCAAGGCTGAAGGCAAGCCGGTCATCATCCTCGGGGCCGGCGAACCGGATTTCGATACGCCGGACACGATCAAGGAGGCGGCGAAGGCGGCCATCGATCGCGGGGAAACCAAATATACCGCGCTCGACGGCACACCCGCCCTCAAGCGGGCGATCGTCGAGAAGTTCCGCCGCGAGAACGGCGTGGATAATACGACCGACGAAGTGACGGTCGCCACGGGCGCCAAGCAGATCCTGTTCAACGCCTTCATGGCGAGCCTCGATCCGGGCGACGAGGTGATCATCCCCACGCCCTATTGGACCTCCTATTCGGATATCGTCGAAATCTGCGGCGGAGTGCCGGTGCTCGTTCCCTGCGATGGTGCGGCGGGCTTCCGCCTCAAGGCAGACCAGCTTGAGGGCGCGATCACCCCGAGGACGCGCTGGGTTCTTCTCAACTCGCCGTCCAATCCGTCGGGTGCCGCCTATTCGGCGGACGACTACCGTCCCCTGCTTGACGTTCTTCTTCGCCATCCGCTGGTCTGGCTGATGGTCGACGACATGTACGAGCATATCGTTTACGACAGCTTCGACTTCGTGACGCCGGCAGCACTCGAGCCACGTCTCAAATCGCGGATCCTGACAGTCAACGGCGTGTCGAAAGCCTATGCCATGACGGGCTGGCGCATCGGATATGCCGGTGGCCCCAGGGACCTCATCAAGGCCATGGCGGTGGTGCAGAGTCAGTCGACATCCTGCCCGTCCTCGGTCAGCCAGGCGGCCGCATTGGCGGCGCTGACAGGACCGCAGGACATTCTTGCCGAAAGGCGCGAGAGTTTTCGGGAGCGCCGCAATCTCGTCGTCACGGCGCTCAACAATATCCCCGGACTGACCTGCCGCGTGCCTGAAGGCGCCTTCTATGCCTTCGCCGGTTGCGCCGGGATAATCGGACGCATCAAGCCCGACGGCGCTTCCATTGCCAGTGACAGGGATTTTACGGACTATCTGCTCGAAACTGCTCACGTCGCCGTGGTCCCGGGTTCGGCCTTCGGGCTATCGCCCTATTTTCGCATCTCCTACGCAACCGCCAAGAGCGAGCTTGGAGAGGCCCTCAACCGCATCGCCGAAGCGTGTTGCCGTTTGAGTTGACAGACGTCATATCTCGTGTCCCGTACCGTCGCATCGCGCGTCGGAAGAAAGGCTAAGACCCGATGTCCTCCACTGCGTTTTCCATTCTCTGGCGCACAAGTTCCCGGGAGAATGTCGAGGCCCCGCCTATCGATCAGGACAAGACTGTGGATCTTGTGGTGATAGGCGGCGGCTTCACGGGCTTGTCGGCCGCACTCGAAGCGGCGGGCCGGGGCGCCTCGGTCTGCGTCTTGGAAGCCGAGACATTCGGTCATGGCGGATCGGGCCGCAATGTCGGCCTCGTCAATGCAGGCCTCTGGCTTCCGCCAGATACCATCGTCGAGGAACTGGGCGAGACGGCGGCACGCAAGCTCATCGACATGCTCGGCGCCGGGCCCGGCGAGGTCTTCGCCCTGATCGAACGCGAGGGCATCGAATGCGAGGCAACCCGCAAGGGCACGCTGCATCTCGCCCATTCGGAAGAAGGCCTCAAGGACATCGAGGAGCGTTTCCGGCAGGGTAACCGCCACGGCGCGCCGCTGAGCCTGCTTGACCGGGCGGAAACAGCGAAACGGACCGGCTCGAATGCCTTCAAGGGCGCCCTGTTCGATCCGCGTGCGGGGACCATCCAGCCGCTTTCCTACTGCCGCGGCCTCGCTCGCGCCGCCAAAGCGAAGGGCGCCGGCCTCCACGAACATTCGCCGGTCGCCGCGATCCGCCGTGACGGCGACATCTGGGTCGTCGAAGCCCGGGGAAGAAGCGTTCGCGCCCGCAATCTGCTGATGGCGACAAACGCCTACCACTTCGGCATCGAGGCGCCCTACACCCCCGCCTTCGTGCCCTTCAACTACTGCCAGTTCGCAACCGCGCCGCTGCCCGACGCGGCACGTGCAAAGATCCTGGCCGGCGGCGAGGGATGCTGGGATACCGCCATGGTGATGTCGTCGATCCGGCTCGACGCAGCGGGCCGGCTGATCGTCGGCGGCGTCGGCAGCATGGAGCACATCGGCAAGGGCTTTCACGAGGCCTGGGCAAGGCGCAAGCTGCGCAGCCTCTATCCGGAACTCGGCGACATGCCCTTCCAACACGGCTGGAGCGGCCGCATCGCCATGACCGGCGATCACATCCCCAAGATCGTCGGTTTCGGCCCTAACGCCTATGCGATCTTCGGCTATTCCGGACGCGGCATCGCCCCCGGCACAGTCTTCGGACGGACGGCGGCCGCAGCACTTCTTGACAACGCCCCCGAGGAGCTACCGCTGGCCCCTGTTCGCGGGCACACTGAGCGCTTCACCGCCGCGAAAGCCGCCTATTACGAGGCTGGCGCCAAGCTCGTCCACGGCCTGGCTGGACGGTTCTGACTGGTGTTGAGGGAACGAACTATGCAGTGGTCCACACCGCTATGGAACCAGTCTCCGGAGTGAGGATTTGGCATCTCCCAAGCAGGCAGATTGCATGACTGTGGCCTGACTGATGTGAACTGCTAAGCCCCTTCATAACTGACCAAGCACGGGCAGGTCGCTCAAATGCGCGGCGCGATCGTTCCTGGCATAGCAGCATGCCCGCCTTTCCGTTGAAGGATGCTGAGAGACGGTGTCCCCCATCAAAATATGGTCTTGAACGGCCGATCGACGGACCGCTCCAACCTCTCCTTCCGCTTCCCGAACGGGTGGTCGGCGGGACGCTATTGGCATGCACAACGGCGAATGACGATGCGCGATGGCCGATTTGAGCACGCTGCAAGTCTCTGAAATATTTCATTTATCCCAACGGAATTATCGCCCCACAAAGCGGGGGAGCCTGGAAATAACCCCGCCGTTTTTTTAGCGATGGGCGACGACCGGCTTCACCGAACAGGGCAACTTCCTCACATGCGGAGCAGGCACCGAGTCGTCCCGTAATCCGGATTTCATCCACCTGGTTTCACCGGTGGACTTGACAGCAACGCCGTATGTTTTAATATCTGAAACTGTGTTTTGCATATTGAAACACATTGGGAGGAGAAACCATGAAAAAGCTTTTGATGGCGGCGATTGTCTCGTCGCTGCTGCCCGTCTCCGGCTTCGCGCAGGAGATGACGATCAAGATGGGCCATGCGGCCTCGTCGAAACACGTTTTCCACCAGGGTCTCGAACTCTTCGGAAAGAAGGTCAGCGAGAAGACCGACGGCCAGATCAAGATCGAGGTCTATGGCGATCGCCAGCTGGGCGACGACAAGCAACTTCTGGAAGGTTTGCAGATCGGCCTGATCGACGGCGCGCTCGTCTCGTCGCCAACCCTGCCGCTGGTGATCGGCGCCGGCAGCTTCGATGCGCTGCAGCTGCCCTTTACCGTTTCCAGCTACGAGCAGCTTTCGTCGCTTTTGACGTCGGATCTCGGAGACGAACTTCTGGCCACCCTCGATTCCAAATCGATCAAGGGATTGGGCTTCGTGGAAGCGGGCCAGCGTCACTATCTTTCGGCCAAGTCGGCGGTCACCTCCACGGCGGATTTCGCCGGCTTGAAGACGCGCATCGTGCCGATCCCGCTGCACAAGGCGGTCTGGGAAGCAATCGGCGTCAACCCGATCGGCATGGCCTACGGCGAAGTCTATTCCGCGCTCGAGACCAAGACGATCGACGGTGTCGAAATCAACCTGTCGTCGATCCAGACGGAAAGCCTCTATGACGCAGCCAAGAACGTCACGCTGACGGGCCATTATTTCTGGCCCGGCGTGATCATGCTTTCGCAGGCGGTGTGGGACAAGCTGTCCGATGACCAGAAGAAGGCGATGATCGACGCCGGTCACGAGACGACCGCGGAAGCCTACGCGCTCGCCGCCTCCCAGGAGGCGGACACGATCGCCTTCCTCAAGGAGAACGGCGTGACGATCGACGAATTGAGCGACCTCGACAAGATGCGCGAACTGACGGCGCCGGTGGTCGAGAAGTGGAAATCGCAGGATCCGCTGATCGCCAAGATCGCCGATAAGCTCGCTTCGGAGAACTGAGTAATGAGCACGACCAAGGTCTACCGCTGGACGGAGCTGCCTCGTGAAGAGGTCCGCTCCGGGGTATCCCGCACCGCGTTCCGCGGCGAGAATGCCCTGATGGTCATGAACTGGCTGGAACCGGGAATGGAGAAAAAGCCCCATTCCCACCCGTTCGAGCAACTGGCCTATATCCTGGCGGGCCGCGTCCGTTTCGAGATCGGCGACGAGGTCGTCGAGGTCGGCGCGGGCGAGGTCGTGCGCATTCCGCCCGATGTCGTCCATTGCGGTGAAGCCGTGGGCGACGAGACGGCCGTCAATCTCGATGTCTTCGCCCCGCCCAGGGCCGACTATCTGCACCTGACGGCCTATCAGGACAACGACTTCAGCTGAGTGAGCGGCTTGCGGACCCTCCGGTCTGCAAGCCTCCCAATCGACAACCGACCGATGCCACAACTGTTGCGGCGGGCGCCCTCCCGGCGCGCGCAGAGGAGAGCTTTGCCATGAAGCTTAAATCGCTCGAACTCTTTCTCAGACAGGCCCTGAGGGCCACGCTGATCGCGATCGTCGCCGCGCTGCTTGCGCTGATGACCGTGCAGATCGTCCTGCGCTACGGGTTCAATTCCTCGCTTCTGTGGGCGGAGGAAGCCTGCCGCTATCTCCTGATCTGGCTCAGCTTCCTGGCCGTCGTCCTCGCGCTCGAGCGCGGCGAGGTCGCCTCGCTGTCCTTTCTTGGGGCAAGCCTGCCGCGCGTTCCGGCATTGCTGGTCGCAGCTCTCGCGGCACTGGCCTCGGCAATCCTGTGCCTTCTTCTGGCGCGCTATGGCTGGACCTATGCCGAACTGGCCGGGCGGGAACCCATTCCGGCCTTGCGCTTCCTTCTCGAAGACCTGTTCGGCGCGTCGGCGCCCACCGCGCCGCGAACCTTCTGGGTCTATGTCGCGATCCCCGCCGGCATGGCGCTTCTCGCCGTGAGGCTTATCGCCAACACCGTGCTTTCCCTGCGCGCCATTCCCGCCGGCACCGAGGTGTTCGACGTGCTGGAACAACATCCGGAGAATATGGTGGAATGACCCTCTATCTCGTCGCCTTCCTGGTCTGCCTCGTCCTCGGCATTCCGATAGCCTTTTCGCTGGGTCTGGCCTCCGTCGTCTACCTGCTGGTCAACGACCAGTGGCAGTTGATGATCGGCTTTCCCCAGAAGATGCTCTCGGGCATCGACAATTTCGTCCTGCTGACGATCCCCTTCTTCATTCTCGCCGGCAACCTCATGAACTCGGCGAACCTGACGCGCGAAATCGTGCGCTTCGCCCAGATGATCATCGGCCGGGTGCGCGGCGGGCTCGCGGTCGTCAACGTCATCGCCTCGATGATGTTCTCCGGGGTTTCCGGCGCGGCTACCGCCGAAGCCTCCGCCATCGGCGCGGTGATGATCCCGGCCATGACGCGCGACGGCTATCGCCCGGCCTATGCGGCAGCCCTGACCGCGGTCGGCTCCATCCTGGGCCCGCTCGTCCCGCCGTCCCTGTCGCTCATTCTCTACGGCGTGCTCACCGGCACGTCGATCGCCGACCTGTTCATGGCCGGCATCGCACCCGCCTTCGTGCTTTGCGGCTTCCTCGTGGTCTATACGCTGTGGCGCGCCCGCGTCGAGGATCACCCGCTGCCCGAAACGGTCGCGCCGGGGGACCGGGCGGGCATCGCGATCAAGGCCGTTCCTGCACTCTTCCTGCCGGTCATCATCGTCGGCGGCATCCGCGCGGGCGTCTTCACCCCGACCGAAGCCGCAGCGGTGGCCGCGCTGTACGCCCTCATCATTGGCGCCGTCATCTATCGCACGCTCTCCTTTTCGAAGATCGCCCAGGCCTTCTACGATACCGCTACGATGACGGCCGGCGTCATGCTGATCGTGGCGATGGCCTCGATGACCTCGTTCATCCTGGGCATCGAGAATATCCCCCAGGCGGTGGCCACCAGTCTGCGCGGCATCACCGAAACGCCCTGGCTGATGATCCTTCTCCTCAACGCGGTGCTGCTCGTCCTCGGGCTTTTCCTCGAGCCGCTCGCAGCGCTCGTCCTGGCAATGCCGATCCTCAACCAGATCTTCCCGATGCTCGGCATGGACCCGGTGCAGTTCGGCGTCATGGTGGTGCTCAATCTGATGATCGGCATGATCACGCCGCCGGTGGGGCTCTGCCTCTTCATCGTCTCGACGATTGCGCGGGAGCCGCTGGAGCGCGTGTCCCTCGCCGCCTTGCCGATGATCGGGCTTGCCCTTCTGGTGCTTCTTCTCACCGCGTTCGTGCCCGCGCTGACGCTGACCCTTCCCACGCTGTTTGGAGGCTGACGTGACCGACAAGGAACGAACGAACCTCAACAACCAGTCGACGATCGCGGCCTTCGCCATTCTCGAGGAGATGGCCAGGCACAGCGAGGCCTGCCGCGGCACCGATCTCGCCTCGTCGCTGGGCATGCCGCGGGCCCGGGTCTACCGCTATCTCCAGACACTGGTGACGCTCGGCTATGTCCGTCAGGATCCAGCGACGGAGCGCTACCGGCTCACGCTCAAACTGTTCCATCTCGGCCAGGCGATCGCCGACGGCACGCAGCTCACCTCGGTGGCGCGTCCCCTGATGGTGGCGCTGCGCGACGAGGTGCGGCAGACGGTGACCCTGTCCATTCCCGAAGAGAACGGAATGCGGGTCCTCGATATCGTCCGCGTCGAAACCCCGGTCCAGATCGTCACCAAGCCAGGCGCCCTTCTGCCTCTTCACAATTCCGCGCAGGGCAAGCTCGCACTTGCCTTCGGGCCTCCGAGCTACCGCGAGACCGTCCTTGCCGGACACGCCGGGGGCGACCCGGCCTATGCCGGCCTCGATCCGGAAAAGCTCGATCGCCAGGTCGCGCTCGCCCGCACGACCGGCTGGACGTTCGCGCCGGAGGAAATTCTGCCCGGCGTCAACGCCGTATCGTCGCCGATCTTCGATGTGGAAGGCCGCTTCGTCGCGACCATCACCGTCGTCGGTTCGGTGCAGGACATCAAACCCGAACCCGGCGAGATCTACATCGCGGCCGTTACCCGAACAGCCCGCAAGATCTCGGCAGAACTTGGATGCATGGAGTACCCCACATGAAGCGATATTCACTGGCCATCGACATCGGCGGCACCTTTACCGACGCGGTTCTTCTGGATTCCGATGGCGTGGCGCATGTCGACAAGACGCTGACCACCCACAACGATCTTCTCGAAGGCTTCTTCCGGGGCGTCGATCTGGTGACCGGCCGCGCCGGTATCGAGCCGACGCAGATAGACGACGTCGTCGTTCACGCCACGACTGTCGTCACCAACGCGCTCATTGAACGCAAGGGGCCTCCGGTCGCACTGATCCTGACCGAGGGCTTCCGCGACATCCTCTATATCCGCGACGAACATCGCTACGACATGTACGATCCGCAGATCGAGTTCGCCGAGCCGCTGATCCCGTCGGAACGCACCTTCACCGTCAAGGAACGGACTTTTGCCGATGGCACGGTGGGCACCTCCGTCGATCGGGACGAAGTTCTCGACGTCATCCGCCAGTGCCGGGAGAAAGGCATCGTCTCGGTCGCAGTCTGCCTGCTCAATTCCTATCGTAACGGCTCGAACGAAGCGGAAATCCTGAAAATCTTCTCCGAGGAAGCACCCGACATCTACGTGTCGCTGTCCTCCGTCATCGCCCCGCAGATGCGCGAATATCTCCGCGCCTCGACGGTCGCGATCAACGCGTACACGGTGCCGATCACCCGGCCCTATCTCACCGCCCTCATCGCGGAGTTGAAGAACCGCGGCTTCGATCAGCAGCCGCTGATCATGCTGTCAAACGGCGGCGTTATCGGCGCCGAGCGCGCGGCGACCATGCCGGTGCGGATGATCGAGAGCGGCCCGGCTGCCGGCGCCCTGGTCGCCTGCTATTTCAGCCGCATCTTCGGCATCCCGGATCTCATTTCCTTCGACATGGGCGGCACCACCGCCAAGGCCTGCATGGTGCAGAACCACGAGCCGCTGGTCACCGGCAATTTCGAGGTCGACCGCCGCTACCGCTTCAAACCGGGTTCGGGCATGCCGATCACCGTGCCCTCGATCGACATGATCGAGATCGGCGCCGGCGGCGGCTCGATCGCCTGGGTCGACGATCTCGGCCTGTTGCGCGTCGGCCCTGAATCGGCCGGCTCCATGCCCGGCCCCGTCTGCTACGGGCGCGGCGGCACGAATCCTTGCGTCACCGATGCGGATCTGGTGCTCGGCATCCTGAGCGCCGAGCGGTTCCTGGGCGGCGACATGCAGCTCGATCTCGCGGGCGCAGAGGCCGCCTATGACAAGCTCGGCGAGACGCTGAACCTGCCGCGCCACCGCGCCGCCTGGGGTGTATTCGAGGTGGTCTGCGAACAGATGGCGGCCGCCACCCGCACCCACGCCACCGAGCGCGGCATCGACTATCGCGGCCTGCCGATGCTCGCCTTCGGGGGGGCCGGTCCGGTCCATGCCTGCATGGTCGCCGAGCTTACCGAAAGCAGCAAGATCATCTATCCCCCGCTGGCCTCTGTGCTCTCCGCCTTCGGCACGCTGGTAACCCCTGCGCAGATCGACCTCGTGCGCAGCCACGTCTCCACTCTCGATACGATCGACTGGCAGGCCGTCGACAAAGTGCTCGACAGCATGGTGAGCGAGGGATCGACCGCGCTCGGCGAGGCCGGCATCCGCAAGGAAGATTTCACCTTCACCTTCTCGCTTGAGATGCGCTACCTCGGCCAGCAGTCCGAGATCCGCATCGACCTCTCCGGCGATCCGCGCGAGGCCCGCGACGTCGACGCCATCAAGCAGCAGTTCGAGAGCGAATACGAGCATCAATACGGCCTCAAGCTCGACGGCATGGCGATCGAGGTCGTCAACTGGCTTGTCACCGCCTCCGGCCGTCAGCCCGAACGTGGCGCATCCCCCGCTATCGCAGCCACCGGACGTGGCGAGGAAACCCGCCCGGTCCACATCCGAGGTGAAGCCGTCGAGGTGCCGGTCTGGCAGCGCAACGCCATCGGCGCGGACGACCGCATCGAGGGGCCGGTGGTCATCGAGGAACGCGAAACGACGATCTTCATCCTCAAGGAGTGGATCGTGACACGACATGAAAGCGGCAGCCTTGTTGCCGAGAAATCGGGAGTGAACTAATGGACGGCGTAGAACTTCAGATCCTCTGGAGCAACCTGATCGGCATCGTCAGCGAACAGGCGCGCGCTCTCCAGCGCATCGCCTTCAGCCCCATCGTGCGCGAGGCGGGCGACCTCGCCAACGGCCTGTTCGACGAGAAGGCCCGCATGGTGGCCCAGGCCGTGACCGGCACGCCCGGCCACATCAACTCGCTCGCCGCGGCGGCCAAGAACCTGCTCGCCCATTGCGACGCCAACAGCCTGAAGCCCGGCGACGTGCTGATCACCAATGACCCGTGGATGTCGGCCGGCCACTTCTTCGACATCACCGTGCTCTCCCCGATCTTCCGCAACGATCGCATCATCGGCTATGCCGGCTCGACCATCCACCATTCGGATATCGGGGGCTACGGCATCGGTTCGGGCGCCCGCGATATTCACGAGGAAGGTCTCTGGATCCCGGTCATGAAGCTTTATGACGAAGGCAAGCCGAACGAGACGCTGTTCCAGATCATCCGCCGCAACGTGCGTACGCCCGATGCCCTGATGGGCGATCTCGGAGCCCAGGTCTCCTCCGGCATCATCGCCTCGGACCGATTGAACGCATTGTGTGATCGCTACGGGCTCGAGGATATTTCCGACCTGTCGGAAGAAATCATAGCGCGCTCGGAAAGTGCGACCCGCGACGCCATCCGGAAATTGCCGGGCGGTACCTATCACGGCAGTTCGACCTTCGACGTGCCCGGCGGCCAGACGATCCTGCTCAAGACCGCAGTGACGATCGACAGCGACAAGGGCGAGATCACCGTCGACTTCGAGGGCTCCTCGGGTCCGTCGAACATGGGCATCAACGTGGTGCCGGCCTATACCCATGCCTACACCACCTTTGCGGTGCGATCCTCGCTCAATCCCGACCTTCCGAACAACGCCGGCTCTCTGGCGCCGATCAAGCTGAAGCTGCCCGACAGCTGCGTGGTCAACGCCAAGTACCCCTCGCCCGTCAATGCCCGCCATGTCGTGGGCATGTACGTGCCCTTCCCCATCCTCAAGGCATTGGCGCAGGTGATCCCCGATCAGGTGATCGCCGAGGGCTCGGGCGCGGTCTGGACCATCCAGATCCAGGGCACAGGGAAGGACGGCAAGCCGTTCACCTCCTCGATGTTCAACTATTCGGGCGGCATGGGCGCACGCGCCACGAAGCCCGGCATTTCGGCGGTCTGCTATCCGACGGGCGTTTCCGCCGTTCCGGTGGAAGTGCTCGAAGCCTCCTATCCGATCGCGTTCACCTGCAAGGAGCTGGAGCACGGCAGCGGTGGCGACGGCAAGTTCCCCGGTGGCGACGGCCAGCGTATCGGCTACCGGATGCGCACGGATCGCCCGTGGCTCCTCAACACCATCCCCTCGCGCCTCAAATCCGGACCCGAGGGGCTGAAGGGCGGCAAGGACGGTGCGGCGGGCGTCTTCCAGATCAACGGTGAATCCGTGGAGGATACAAGAAAGCGGGAAATGCAGCCCGACGACGAGGTCTTCATGATCACGCCGGGAGGCGGCGGATACGGGGCCGCCTGATGGACTGCCGGCGCGACTTTGCCGAGAGGCTGAGGGGCGGCAAGCCGCTCGCGGGCGTCTTCGTGAAATCCCGCGATCCCGCGCATGTCGAAATCCTCGCACTCGCGGGTTTCGACTTCGTGGTGATCGACGCGGAACACGCCGGTTTCGGTCGCGCCGATATCACCACAATGACGATGGCCGCCCGCGCCGGCGGCCTGGCGGCACTGGTGCGCATCCCGCCGGACGAACCCGGCTGGATCGGCATGTGCCTCGATGCGGGAGCGGCGGGCATCATGGTCCCGCAAGTGCCCGATGCCGAAACCGCCGCCAATCTCGCCCGCCGGATGCGTTTCGGTCCGGGCGGATCGGGCTTCTCGCCATCAACGCCGGGCGCGCTGTACGGCGCGCGCGGTATTGCCGGTCATCTTGAAGCGCGACCGGAGGAGACCGTGCTCGTCTGCCAGATCGAATCTCCCTCCGCGGTCGGGAACGCCGCCGAAATTGCGGCCATCCCCGGCGTCGACGCGCTTCTCGTCGGTCCGGTCGATCTCGCGGTTTCCGCCGGGTTCACCGACCCCGCGGCTGCCGAAGTCGCCGCCATGAGCCGCGAGGTGCTAACGGCAACCAAGGGAACGGCGGCGGCGGGCGGACTGTTTCTTTCCGACATCACGCAGATCCCCGCATGGCGCGAGGCCGGCGCGACGCTCTTCATCACAGGCACCGATCAGGGGTTTCTGGCCTCGGCCGCCCGGCGGGCACTGCCTGCCTTCGACGACGCCTGAAACTCAACCTGCGGCCACATCCATCATCGGCAATCGGACCGTCGCGCCGGCGAGCACAGTGCGCGCGGCGCTTGCTCTTGCCGCAACCCGGCCAGCCAACATCGGACAACTCACCGGTAAAATTGGCATAATAATCCGGCGCTTAGATTAATTCGATCAAATTCGCTCAAAAATAAGATTGACTCTGATTTTTTCTTCTCCCAAGCTTTGTGGCAAGGTTGGTCGGGAAGCTCGACGGTGCGCGGGTGGATCGGGACATTCGTCCGGTCCGCCCGTTCAAAGAGAAGCGGTTTTCGGCGCAGCCTGCATCGTCCTTCCAGTATGGGGTAAGATATGAAATCCATGACCTTCAAGGCCGCCCTCGTCGCGGCCACGCTGTTCTCCACCGTGCCGGGCCAGGCCGCCGACCAGCTTTCGGTTCTGCTGCCGCCCTGGGGCACGCTTCCCAAGGAACTCACCGACGAATTCGCGGCCAAGCAGGGGGTTGAACTCGACACCCAGACGCTCGGCTGGGACGAGATCCGTACCAAGATCGTCACCTCGATGGTCGCCAACACCGCGCCGGCAAGCGCGACCGAGGTCGACTGGTCCTGGGTCGGTCAGTTCGGTGCCGCCGGCTGGTACCAGCCGCTCAATGACGGGATCGCCGAAGACGTTCTCGCCGACGTGCCGACCGCCAGCATCTTCAGCTATGACGGCAACGTGCTGGGCGTGACCTACAACAACGACTTCCGCGTCATGATCTACAACAAGAACCACCTCACTGACGCCGGCGTGGAAGCGGTTCCGACGACGCCGGACGAACTTCTGGCGGCAGCCCGGGCCGTCAAGGAAAAGGGCATCGCCGATCATCCGATCGGCCTGCCGCTTTCGGCCAGCGAAGGCACCTCGACGGCCTGGTATCTGCTCACCAAGGCTTTCGGCGGCGACCTGTTCGACGAAAACTTCGAACCGCTGTTCACCGATCCGGAATCGGCCGGCTACAAGGCGATGGAATTCGAAATCTCCGCACTTGAGGAAGGTCTCATCGACCCGGCCGCCACGGGGCTCAAGGACGTCGAGATCCAGGAACTGTTCAAGAGCGGCAAGATCACCTTCGACGTCGCCGGCTGGGCGGGCAACCTCTCGGTCTACACCGACGCCGAAAAGTCGCAGGTGGCCGACGGCGCGGCTGCGGCACTGATGATCTCGACCACAGGCAAGGCCCGCACCATCGGCCTTCCGGAAGCCGTCGGCATCCCGACGGGCGCCGAAAACAAGGACGGTGCGGTCGCCTTCATCAACTGGCTGCTCGAGCCGGAAATCCAGATCGCCGCCTATGAAACGCTGGGCAACCTTCCGGCCCGCCTTTCGGTGCTCGAAAAGCTCAACGCCGACGGCAAGCTGGTCGAGGGCGACATCATCCTCAAGCAGGCGGCCCTCGTCGAACCGATGTTCGCCCAGGGCGCGCCGGCCTGGTATCCGGATTTCTCGACTTCCGTTTCGAGCAACCTCAATCTCGCCGCCAAGGGCCAGATCACGGTCGAGGAAGCGGTGAACAACATCGCCGCCGACGTGGAAGCCGCGAAGTAAGGTCCCGGTCCCGGAACCTCCAACAGGCATGACGACAATGACAGACCGCGCCCAGACATCCAGTTATCGACCAACCGCCGGATCGACGGGCGCGGTCTATGTCCTGCCCGTGGCCCTCATCATGGGGTCGCTGGTCCTCATCCCGCTCGTCTTCACGGTGATCGACAGCCTCTATCGCGTCGATCCGATGCGGGCCGGCACGCCCTTCGTCGGGCTTGCCAACTACATCCAGTCCTTCAAGGACCGGAACGTTCTCCAGGCCTGGAACAACACCTTCGTCTTCGTGGCGATGACGGTGGCGATCCAGACCGTTCTCGGCCTTTCGGCCGCCCTTCTTCTCAATCGGGTCCGCTTCGGTCGATCGATCCTGCTCGCAGCACTCGTGCTGCCCTGGTGCCTGCCGCCGGTAGTCAATGCCGTGGTCTGGGGCTGGATATTCAATCCGTCCTACGGCGTCCTCAATCAGGTTCTCGGCTCACTGGGCCTGATCGAACCCGGCCATGTCTGGTTCAACGACCGGATGACCGCGCTCTTTCTCATCGCCCTCGTGCACGCCTGGCGGATGATGCCGCTCACCGCGATCATCCTGCTCGCCTCGCTGCAATCGATCCCGCGCGATCTCTATGAAGCCGCGCGTATGGACGGCGCCGGTGCCATCGGCCTCTTCCGGCTGGTCACACTGCCACTGATTTCGGGCGGGCTCGCCATCGCACTCAGCCAGTCGACGGTCTTCGCCTTCAACATGTTCGACGAAGCCTGGATCCTCAACGGCACGAGCCTCGATACCCGCTCCATCATCATCCAGGTCTACATGTCCGCGTTCCAGTCGCTGAAGTTTTCCTACGGCATGGCGCTGAGCGTGCTTGCCATGCTGGCTTCGCTGATCGTCTCGGCGGTCTATGTGGTGCGCGTCTATTC